>DAOUCA010000101.1:0-150397 GCA_034432375.1 Caldilineaceae bacterium | reverse complement strand
TAATCAACGACGGCCTCACCAGTCCCTTGGCTACCTCACCCCAAGTGAGGTTTACTTCAAAAATCTGCTTTAACGAAAGGAGCCTTGGGACTTTATTTCTCACCCCTTCTCTGTCTTG
Source organism: Caldilineaceae bacterium (assembly GCA_034432375.1). Taxonomy (GTDB): domain Bacteria; phylum Chloroflexota; class Anaerolineae; order Caldilineales; family Caldilineaceae; genus JAHBVH01. Next base: position 150,279 of record DAOUCA010000101.1, on the reverse strand, counting down.
ACAAGTGGGTCCACTTTATACGCAGCCCTCTGGTTTCGATACGGCAAAAAGCTGCCCACTCAACCAGCCTCCTGCATAAGTCCCCTATATTTAATTATCTGCCGGTGCATTGAGCACCGTTACAGCAATGAGGGGCACGATATTACCCGGCAAGCTTTTCAGCTGCTCCTGAATTTGCTCGGTCAATGCTTGACGAATGGATTCATCGGAGAGGGTCGTATCGTCGCGTTGGACATAGATTACGCCCAACAGCGTCTCCTGATTTTGGAGGGAAGGGCGGGTAAAGCGAATATCCGTCTCCACCAGATGCGCAAACTCGCTCTGCTGCACCACCTTTTGAACTTCATTTACGGCGCGTTGGGCAATGGTCGAGCGCTGAAGATTCGGCGCAGTGGAGAATTGCCAGATCAGCAACCCTGCCAGCACCAACACCGTTGTCGCCAGCGAGCCGTAGAAGACACCGCGGTGTCGACCCTTTTCATAACGGACATCAGCAGCGGAGAGCCCATAGAAGCGAAAGACGAGAGCACCACTCAGATTGATCGCAACCAGTTGTAGCAGCAGCTTGAAAATAGCGTTGACCGTCATATCCCAACGCCCAAGGGCGGCGGCCATGCCGATCAATCCCGCCGGCGGTGCCAACGCAGCCGCCACCAACAGGCCAACAGCTGTACCGGAGACCAGGCTACTGCGTTGTGGCTGGATCAAATTGAGCGCGCCGGCCGCGCCAGTGACTAATGGCAAAAGTACGGACATAGAGGAGACTTCACTTATATTGACCATTGTCAGAGTCGCTGTCCCCTGGCGAAAGAGCAGACTAAAGAGTGCCGTCACTGCTATGGTGACACCAAGCGCAGCAAAATAGCGAATTGTATTGCGCCACAACATTGACCAATCGCCGCTAGCCGTGGCAATTGCAACATTCATCGCCGGGCCGGCAAAGGGAGCAATCAACATTGCAGCAACCAGCAGAAAAATTGTATTGGTAAACATGGCGATCCAGACCACGATGCTGGCGGCCACGGCATAACTTAGATAGCTGCTCCAAGAGCCCATGCTTTGCAAGCCGTTGATCCACACTTCAAGCGGACTGCGTGGGCTCAAATCGGTGATATACTCCGCCAATTGTTCGGCCGGTGGCTGCATGGGCACAACATCGTGGGGTACCAGCGTTGTGTAGGTATCTGGCATCTTTTCCAGCGCGACCAGAATGGAGCCGACTTTGGCGTTGGCAATTTGCATTACCACAAAGTCCCACGCTCGCTCCTGGTCGGTAGCCGTCAATTGCACCAGATTTTCACCTTCATAGTCGTGGGCCAACTGGAGAACATGCGCCCCTTTGCCCTGTGGTACTTTCACAAATAATTGTCGCATTTATGTTACTCTTCCTCACTAATTGCATCTTTGAGGGGTGACAACCATTGCAGGACAAAAAAGTTGATCACTACGGTAATAAGCGCTATCTCATCGTGGCCAAAGGCAACCGCTGCCCTACTGCCCCGGTTGTCCAGACACTGGCGGCAGTCGCAGTGCCACGGACGGTGGTCCCCTCTTTCAAAATCACGTCACCACCAATGAAGCCGATGCCGGACATTAGCCCTTGAATCAGACGCGCACGCGCCACTGTCACTACTCACTGTCACTACTCACTGTCACTACTCACTGCCACGCCGCGGAAGTAACAAATATTGCTCTTATTCCCCTGTTTCTAACGACCAGACCACTTGGAGATTGATCTGCAGTTGTTGTGTTCCCGGTTGAATGGGCACACTGTCAGCGGCGGCACTCATTGCAAGGGTATCCTGAATCGCTGGCAATGGGGTTTGGCTGAATTCACTGACAGTCAATACTGGCCCCAGCGTTGCACCAGCTAGTGCAGCCAATTCTTCGGCCTTTTGCTGCGCATCGGTCCAGGCTGCTTCACGCGCCTGGCTCAACGTCGCCTGTGGGTCGCTCACAGTAAAGTTGATGCCCTAAATCTGGTTACCACCAGCCTGCACCGCAGCGTCGATCAAATTCCCCAACGTGGTTAAATCTCGTATTTGAACTTGTACCAGATTCACAGCACGATAACCGGTAATTGGGTTCTGTGCCGCCGTTGCGCCGTTTTGGGGAGTGGGAGGTTGTGGTGCGTCAGGTGCTTGCTGTGCATATTGGGGCTGTAGACGTACTGCCTCTGTTTGGATATCTTCTTCCGCTACGCCATTATCCATCAAGGTTTGCAGCAAACTCTGCATCTGTTGGTTGTTCTCTTCTAAGGCACCACCCGCGGATTCTGCTTGGGTCTCCACACCTAGGGTAATCATTGCCATATCTGGCTGAATCTGGCTTTGGCCTGTGCCTGAAACACTGACCGATCGCGTTGGTTCGGTGGTGACGGGGCTCTCACTTTGCGCAAACAACTGCTGTGGCGTGAGTAAGATCAAGCCGATTAGCACCAGGAGGGAGACGCCAAGAGAGATTGATAATTGGTGAACTTTTTTCATAGGGATTTCCTTCTCTTTCTTATTACGCTTCAAAATTACGCTTCAAAATTACGCTTCAAAATGCGGTAAGCTTTGCGATGAATGGTCAAAATGGTCACGGTTTGACATCAAGTGGACATACGCAGAATGCTGGCTGAGTAGCATGTTTTTCTGCGTATCGAAGCCAAGATCTGCGTACGTCCTACTCAAAATTAACAAAAAGAGCTCTAGCCCAAAGTCTCGGCTAGCCCAAAGCCTCGGCATCTCTTCATAGCACTCTACTCTACTATAGCGTGGCGGAAAATAGGGATAACCGACCTTTACATACAATGAGTGTAGAGATCAGTTACAAGTTGAAGTCGCTTAGCGTTGGATACGTACCTCATTACTGTGCCATTGTCTATAGAAATTTAGCTGAAATTCTTGTATGGTTACAGCATCTATTTTTACTTAGGCCATTACAAGAAAGTAAATCATCCGTAGGCGCTAGTATGCAACGGCGTAAATAGGCCTAGAGTCCTGTCATTCTGAAGGGCGGCTTTTTGCCCGGAAGAATCTCCGAGTTAACTCTTGGTCTATTTAGGCCGTGCGGAAATTTCCAGATGTCATTCCTGCGCAGGCAGGAATCTACTCGTGTAACATGAAGATGGATTCCTGCCTGCGCAGGAATGACGGCTCTAATTTCTGAAATTGGCGAAGGTATTGCTATTAGGATAGCAAGCAAGTTCACTGCATATATAAATAAGCAACAGTAGAGTGATAGAGAAGATTCTTGTACTTGACTATATAGGGGTTACGCAGCCTCTGGTTTCTATCCGGTGAAAAGCTTCCTACTCAACCGGCATGCTGCGTAACTCCTAGTATAGATAAAATCCCTACCAGTCACACCTATAGACCGGTGGTTTCTAGGTGTGGTGAGAGCGAGGCGGGCTCACCTGAGGCGCTATTTGACAACAGAGAGCGAACAGAAGCTGACATCGGAAGAAAAATGGGGACTTTTGCCAAAGAGGATTGACATTGCGACTGGCACTACCACTGGCACTATCATTGAAGCAGAAAGTCACTTTGACAATTCGGCGTGATCTATTAACCAATTAGTTTCGTCAAGTTAAAGAAACGAGCGCGGCGTTGCCTGTGGCAACACTTTATAAAGATACAACAGAGCGCGATAGGAGAACGATAAGGGCATAGCAACCTATATCTTTTATGTGACAGTTGCTCTACCCAGATCGATGGCGTACCCATTGCAAAGAGTTTATCTTATATAGAGTTATATTTGCATTACGCAAACGATGGAGGAAGAAATTATGACAGAAAGTATATATAGAGCAGAAGATAGAAAGGAGGAAACGTTGCCCAATCCTGTGCCAACAGTAGCGACACAGAGCGATCCCTCCTTACGGGCACCATCCCACCCCAAATTGGAAACGGCTAATACAGATGATGAGTCGTTTGCTAGCATGTTAGAACAGTACCTACCAGAGGAGCCGCAACGGGGCAAAGTTATGCAAGGCGAACTCCTGCGGATTGGCCGTCACGGCATCCTTATCGATATCGGTGCCAAGCGCGATGCGATCGTATCGCAACAAGAGATCAATATGCTCGGTGAAGAATTTCTCAGCACCCTAGCTGTTGGTCTCCAGCTTCCAGTTGTCGTTACCCATACCCCCAACGGCACCGACCGACTCGAAGTATCGATCCGCCGCGGTTTAGAAGAACAAGATTGGGCAAAAGCCGAAGAATTACTCACCAGTGGTGAGATTGTCGAGCTGCCGGTGAGTGGTCTTAACCGTGGTGGTCTTTTGGTTGATTACCACCGTTTAACTGGCTTTGTTCCCAATTCGCATGTACCTTCTTTAAAATATATTCACAATGAAACAGAGATGTTGCAGCGTAAGCAAGCAATGATGGGTACAACGCTGCCCCTAAAAATCATTGAAATTGATCACAACCGCCGACGTTTGGTCTGGTCTGCCAAAGAAGCAGAAGAAGAACAGCGCGAGCAACGGCTACGTGACTTGGAGCCTGGCAAAATTGTCACTGGCCATGTTGAAAATATCACCGACTTTGGGGCCTTTATTGATCTTGGTGGTATTACCGGATTAGTGCATATCTCTAAGCTCGATTGGCGCCATGTGAACCATCCCTCCGAATTGCTGGCAATTGGGGATGAAGTCAAAGTCTTGGTAGAAGCAATTGACAGCAAACGGGGGCGCATTCGCTTGAATCGACAGGCAGCCATGCCCAATCCCTGGCAGCTGTTACCGGAGATTCACGAAGTAGGATCGCTGATTGAAGGGGTGGTTACCAACATCACCGATTTTGGTGTCTTTGTGCGCATTCCCCTGGGCATTGAAGGGCTCATCCACAACAGCGAGCTTCACCCGGATCAGAGTGACGGCGCTGAAAGCAATGCCTTTCGCGTGCTCGCACCAGGCGATACCGTCGTTGCACGCATCATCTCTATTGATGGTAACCGAGAACGCTTGGGCTTGAGTCTACGTCAAGTCGCAGCCAGCGAAGAAGCAGCATGGCTTTCGACCCATCGTGCTGACCAAGCAAATGAAGAGCAGGATCCTGAAGCGCTTACCTCCGCCAATGATCATACCGATGCTGTGACTATCCCCGCCGATATTGCATCAAATTAGCCGCTAGCAATTTCCAGAGGTTCGACTATTTTTTACAGTCGAACCTCTGTTTCATCAGGACTTACGTAACGCCTAGTGCTGCGAACATTTAATTTTTAGAAATCACCACACGAGTATGAACAGTCAGGGATTTCTAAAAATTAAGCAGCCAGATAACAGTTTCAATACCCCAAGAAGTTATTTAACCAGCATTTCACGTAAGTCCCCACAACGATAAACCCTATGGAAATGTTTACATCAACACCCCAAGCAGAAAAGCAGATGAATAGCCAAAGCGCATTTGCAACATCCGCCCCCGCAAACTACGCGCCCGTCAATTCACCTTCGCAAGCAACATCAGCCGCAACAACGTCATCCTTTACAAACAAGAACGTAGCCTTACCGCAAAATCGCACCAGCAATCAATCGGTGGAGCAAGCCTTTGCACCCTTTGCCAACAAGATGGTCGAAGCGGGGCTACCGGCAGCCGCGATCCGCATGTTTCGTCACTACTATACACAATTATATCGGGGCGAAACGGGCTTTATTGATTGCCAAGCGGCACAACCGGTTGAAAGTTTGCCCACGGTGGCTGAGCTTAGCTCCTATGCCGACGCCGGGAAGGCTGCCCTGGCGCAGACAGCGGTGATCAAGCTCAACGGTGGTCTTGGCACCACAATGGGCATGGAGGGACCAAAATCCTTGATCACTGTCAAGGAGGGTTTATCCTTCCTCGATATCATTGTGCGGCAGATTCTGTATCTGCGCCAAAGCCATGAGGTTGATTTACCTTTGATCCTCATGAATAGCTTTAATACGCAGCAAGCATCTGCAGAGGCGCTTGCGCACTATCCAGACTTGACCCAAGCAGTTCCCTATGATTTTATGCAACATCGTATCCCCAAAATCTGGCAGGATGACCTTGGGGCAGTCTCGTGGTCGGAAAATCGCCAACTTGAGTGGTGCCCCCCTGGCCACGGCGATCTCTATCTGGCCTTACAGACCAGTGGCATGTTGCAGCAGCTCTTAACAGCCGGCTATACCTACGCCTTTATCAGCAACGCCGACAATTTAGGTGCTACCGTTGATCTCGATATTCTCGGTTATTTTGCCGCCAACAAAGTGCCTTTTCTCATGGAGGTAGCCAAACGAACGGCTGCCGATCGCAAGGGAGGCCATTTGGCACAAAATGCCGAACAAGGATTGATTCTACGCGAAGTCGCGCAGTGTCCTCCAGAAGAAATGGAGGACTTTCAGAATATTAAGCGCTACGCCTACTTCAATACAAACAATCTGTGGGTTCATCTGCCAACGCTTCAGACGCTGCTGCAAGAACAAGAGGGCGTACTCGATCTCCCGTTAATCCGCAACAAAAAGCCGGTCGACCCTACCGATCCCGAGTCGCCCGGGGTTTACCAACTCGAGACGGCGATGGGCCATGCGATTGCGCTCTTTCCCAATGCACAGGCGCTGCAGATTGAACGCAATCGCTTTTTGCCCGTCAAGAGCACCAACGACCTGTTGGCACTCTGGTCGGACGCCTATGTGCTCGATGCCGATTACCAGATTCGGCTCAACCCCGAACGCCCCAGTGAAGAGCCGCCCACCGTGGAACTGGATAAGCGCTTTTATGGGCTTTTTGCCGACTTGCAAGCGCGCTTCCCCCACGGCGCACCTTCGCTGGTGAACTGTGCGTGCTTTACGGTCGAAGGCGATATTTGCTTTGATGCCGATGTTGTCTTTACTGGTGAAATTCACATCAGCCATCCCCATGCGCAGCCCTTGCACTGGGTCAGCGAACCCACTTAAAAATTATCGTTCAACCGGATCTCAGAGGGTTATACTCGAGTCAACTTCAAAACTGTGTACACCTTCCGGCGTTTCTGACAGACGCGAAGGTGTACACAGTGGATTCCTGCCTGCGCAGGAATGACAAGGTCTCATCCTATTGATGGCTCTGTCGGATCTCAGGGGGTTGACATTGGTAGGTCACTCTATAAGAGTGACAGCGGTGCTTTGATGCGCATTTGTCACTCTATAAGAGTGACCTACGATCGATCCTGTTTCGGCTCATTTGGATCTCAGGGGGTTGCCACTGGGAGCACCTGCTGAAACAGGTGCCTGATTGGCAAAACCCATTTCGGGTACCCTCTGGGTGGAATATCTACATAGCAGCCGCTGGTTTGGGTGCCCATTTGGCGCAGCGGTGTCAACCCCCTAAATTCTGGAAGAACCCTATTTATTTTAAAAGTACTCTTTCTACGCCTTGCAGGATAAGCCTTACTCTGGTATGCAAAGGCCGACGCTTAGCGCACCGGCTCGTGGTGCCGGACTAAGGGAAGCCAAGCCTGTATCTGTAAGAAAGGGGCTTCGGTGTCGACAGCTGTGCTTGCTTCCTCGCCCTGGAAGGATTCAACCATCCCGCGGTTATCAACGGCCCGTACCTCAAAGCCATACACACCATCGATCGGGGCCGAAAAGAAGGCACTTGTCTCCGGGGTCTGTTGCTGCCAGAGAATCCACTCGCCTTCGTTGATGCGATAGCGCACATCATAATATTGAATCCCAGAGCCGTTGTTGTCCGTACCTTGCCAGCTAACAGGTAAGCCGCTAACGCCGATCACCGCCGGCAGCGGCAGCATCGTCGCCGTTGGTGGTTGGGTGTCAACGGTGGTAGCCGCTTCCGGGTCGCCAAAGGGTTCAACATTGCCGGCTTCATCGACGCCGCGGGCACGAAATTGATAGTAGCGGCCATTCTGCCCATTGGGAAATTCTTCGACAGTCGTCTCCACCCCACTTAACCAATCCACCCAATCGCCCTCATTAATGCGATATTGCACATCATAATAGGCAATCCCCGCATCGCCCGGATCGTTGCCGCTCCAGGAGACGACAAAGTTGCGACCAACATAGGTCGGCAGCGGATCAACAGTAATATTTGGCGGCTCATCATCCTGCACCACGGTGTAGTCGACGACCAGGCGTGGGAAGAAATCGGTGTTGGTCTCACGCGAATAAAAGGCCCGTTCGCGCTCTTGTACCCGTTCGTCCCCAATGATCTCTACCCATAATTGGGCGTGCCTGTAACCCAGCCGGCGACTTGGTCGCGCACCTCCCACGCGTACCAATCCAATGCGCTGCCAACGCTGGTACGATCATCGATATCCGTCCACGACGGTTCGCGGTTCCAGGTGACCGTTGCTTCATTCCAGTGCGAGGCCAACCGGCGCAAGATGGCCGGCATGGCCGTGTCATCGGTGGGGCTAGAGAAGGCAAGGCGCAAGCGCAGACGAGCGCTGTTGATGGTGGCATTGGCAGGAATATTGGCGGCAATGTCAAAGCGCACGACAAAGCGTTCCGCGCCAAAGCCATCGCCCAACTGACTGTACCCCAGATAGAGCGAATCACTGCCAAAGTTCTGGTCGGGGCGCGCCGAGGCAATATAACTATCGGCGACCGCCGGCAATTCCACCACCGTATGCACCTGTGCCGCCGAAATTTGCTCTTGCAGCAGGTAGCGCGGGGCACGGGATGGGGCTGTGCGCGCCAGATTGCGCCCCAATTCATCTGCGGCAGCCGCGGTGGATGCCGTGGGTGGCACAGCTTGGGCGGCAGCCGAGTCGATCGAGAAGATGATCAACAAAAACAGCAGCAGGAGCAATGCAAAAATATTGACACTCTGGCTCAAAAGACGCTCATGGCGCCGGCGCGCAGTGATCAGATAGCGGTTTCCCAAGATGATGATCGGGTGCAGCGGGCGAAAGCCTTCGCTGTTACGCTCGGCAGTGGCCGGCGAACGTCTTGCCTCTTTAAAGAAGCTCAGATGGGGAACTCGATAGATTGATATGGGTTGCAATGCATTCCTCTGTGAGGCTGAGGGAAGGTGCTTCAACCATGCAATAGTATGGGTAACGGTGGATTGAGTCATAAGCGGCTCCTTTCCCGCAATCCTTCTTCATTTTTGATGCTACCATTTATTCTACAAAATGATTTACAAACTTTTTCTATATCGCTATACAAATTGCAGACACAGCTTATAGCTCTTCTTTGTGTAACAACCTATAGGATAGAGGCGGGAGATTGCATAAGGTAGGGTCATCGCTGCTCGAGCATACAGCAGGCCGCAGGTGCGTCGCACTGCTCATAGGAAAAGTGCCGGACAAACCTCTTTAAGAGCAGCGCGACGCACCTGCGGTGTTACCGAAAAGAGAGCGGACGCGGCCGTTGGGCCACGTCGCCATTGCGAAAGGGAAAAGTACAATGCAATCTGTTTTACAAACGAGATGGTACCAAATGGCCACTGCAATTTTGGTTGTGGTCGCCATTGGCCTACCACTGCTCCACCCCCCACTGATCCATGCCCAAAGTGTGGCCGAGGCCCAGTGGCAAGCCCAATATTGGGACAATGCGACGTTGGCGGGTGACCCCGTCGTGACCCGCACCGAGCCAACCCCCAATGATGATTGGGGCGATGGCGCGCCGGCAGATACCGGCCTGCCCAGCAACCGCTTTTCGGCACGCTGGCAAACCACGCTCACCTTGCCCGCCGGGCATTATGAATTCACCGTGCGCGCCGATGATGGGGCGCGGCTGTGGGTCGATGGCAACAGGTTGATCGATGCCTGGACGGTACAGTCCGCCGAAATCTTTACCGCCCAAACCACGCTCAATGGCGGTCCGGTGGCGTTGCGGCTCGACTACTTTGAAAATACAGGCGAGGCGTCGATCAGCCTCAACTGGCAGCGCATTGACCAGAGTGAACCGGCTGCGCTGCCCACAACCACTTCGGCGGTCGGGGCACCAGTTAACCTCTGGCGCGGGGAATATTTTGCCGATACCGATTTGACGCAGATCGCTTTTGAACGCAATGACGCCGACCTCAACTTTGATTGGGGCGTTGGCTCACCCGACAGCAATGCCCTCGGCAACGATCGCTTGTCCGTGCGTTGGACTCGCACCTTGGCCTTGACGCCGGGTCGCTATCAATTTACGGCCACCGCCGATGATGGTGTGCGTGTTTGGGTGGATGGAACGCTGGTGATCAATGAGTGGACCGTGCAGGCGACCCACACGGTGGAGACGATTGTTCCGGTACGCGGTGGGCCAACCCCCGTGCGGGTGGAGTACTTTGAAAACACGGGCGAGGCACGGATTGCCCTTACCTGGCGGCAGCTTGAGCCGATCATCACCACACCAACGCCCATTACCGTCCCTGCGCCCACGGCAACGACTCCCATTGACGGTGATATGCCGACGGCGACCATGAGCGGGGCGCGCTATCTCAATGTGCGCCAAGGACCAGCCATTCAATATGGCCGCGTGACCATTATTGCCAACGGCGAAGTGGTTGACTATCTGGGGCGAGCGCCGGCGGGGATTTGGGTACAGGTCCGCCTTGCTGACGGCACCATCGGCTGGGTCAACAGCCGCTACTTTACAAGCGATACTCCCGTCATTAACTTGCCAGTTGTTCAGCAGTAGAGCGGTAGCAGTACGAGACAAGCAAAGAAGCCCGCCATCCTGGACCAGGATGGCGGGCTTCTTTGCTAACCTATATGGTGTTACTGATTTCCTTAGGCTGGTTGGCGATCAAGATAGCCGTTCACTTCACGCTCAGCACGTTCGCGCGAATAGCCATAGCGTTCTTGCAAGACCCCCACGAATTCATCGTAGTCACCTTCGATGCGGGCCACATCATTATCAGTGAGGTCACCCCACTGCTGCTTGATATTGCCCTTCAACTGGTTCCAACGGCCGGTGAGAATATCCTTGTTCATTGTTTGCTCCTTTTGCTACACTCTCCTCAAATCCAATCTTAGAAAACCGAGAGAAAGAACTCTTTCCCTGAGGAGAAGAATTGGAGAGCAACGCCCTTGTTGCCCCCCTGTACAAGCCGATGAGAAGCCGCTTGAATCGATTATCAAGTAGCTTCAAGCGCCAGGGGTTGGTGTCCCACCGCGCTTCATAACAAAACAACGGAGAGTGACGCAGCAACATTCACCACGCAACCAACTCTTGGCCTTTTCTCGGCTGTACGTACAGGTTCACTATATCAGTAAGAAACAGAGATGTCATTGGGGTAGGGTATAGAGCCAATACACAGATTGGTCTTATCTCTCTACCCCAGCGACCTAGGCCAGCTGTTTCTCATGCTTGCCCTCGGCAAACTCTTCCACCATTTTGTTGTTAAAGGCGGGGATATCATCGGGGTTACGGCTGGTAACGAGACCATTATCGACAACCACTGCCTGATCCACCCAATCGGCACCGGCATTTTTGAGGTCGGTTTGGATGGAGTGATAGGAGGTCATCTTGCGCCCCTTTACTACCCCTGCCTCGATCAAAGTCCACGGGCCGTGACAGATGGCGGCCACCGGTTTTTGATCGCCAAAGAACGCTTTGACAAACTGGATCGCTTGTTTATCCGTGCGCAGATGATCGGGGTTCATGACGCCACCGGGCAAGAGCAGCGCATCGTAATCCGCGGCCTTGGCCTGGCCAAGCGGCACATCGACGGTAAAGCTGTCGCCCCACTCCGTATGATTCCAGCCTTTGACCTTGCCCTTGCTCGGCGAAACGATCTGGGTTTGGGCACCAGCCTCATCCAAGGCCTGCTTGGGCTTGGTCAACTCCACCTGCTCAAAGCCATCGCTGACGAGAATCGCCACCTTCTTGCCGTGCAGGCTGTGCTGCTGATTTTTACCATTATTATTGGTAGCCATTGATCTATCCTTTCGGCTATTACTCAATTTATCGAGGGTTAGTCTCAGGATAGCAGATACGCAAGCGACCGACCATGTATCGAGGGAGAGGGGTTGGTACTAAAGGGGCTATAGAGAGACAGGAAGACAGGAAGACAGGGAGATAGGGAGATAGGGAGACAGGGAGATAGGGAGACAGGGAGATAGGGAGACAGGGAGACAGGGAGAGATGGTGGTGGGAACTTAGCGATGAACTTGATGACGCCGTCATCGGCCGCCAATCTATGGTAGGGGCGGGTAATCATCCACTATCAATCGAGGCTATTTTCTCCGCAGCGTTGTGCCTACCATATTTTTACTTATCACAGTGGGAAAGCGTTGAAATTTACCAAAGACAGAGCGACGCTGCCCATGCCCAACTTGTGACAGTAGATTTGCCCTTCTTCTCCTGGCAATGTCAATGCCCAAAGATTCTTTTTGCCCTTTGGATAGTGGACCATGACCCATCCATAGCCAGCGCTGCGCGACCCGCCCAATGGCAGCCGTATGCCGTCGGACAACAAAGACTTGATCTTCTCAAGATCCGCGGCATTGTTGGCCACAATCACGGGAGACGAATAATTTGACCTTTAATATGGCACAGTGGAATTTTGCCGCTATTTGTCCCCTTGCCATTTTCGTCTTGCTCCCTTGAGCGTTGCAATGTCAATACTGTGCTGCAAAGTGCAGCCTTGGCAATTTCTCGCACGCGGTTGGAAAGTCGACCGATCTCTTTCAAATATTCGCGATTCTGTATGGGAGTCTGATGTGCATTGGCAATGGCTTGAAAGCGTTGTCCCATCCCATTACCATCAATATGAACAACAGCCCAAAAACTTGGCTCGCCGGGCGAGCTGATTTCATCAAAATCATAAATAAATTCGACATTCTCCGGCAATGCACGATCCCCAGGCAATCCATCCCGAACTTCCTTCACCAATCGCTGACACGCATCATTGAATTTGCTGAGCTTGGCACTCACTTCGCCAGAGATCCGAAGTGGACGGCCATCGCCATCTTTTTCTTCTACTTCTGCCGGCAGATCGATAAACTGACAATCGGCCGTTACGCCCAACCCAAGCAGTGGCATCGATGGGTAACGCTCGTTCTTTTTACGGTTAGCTGCCTTGCGCAGTTAACTCAGTCTGTTGGCAAGTAGATTCTGTTCCCAATCAAAATTAATGTGCGTCACCACCACCAGAGCGTTCGTCGTATGCGCCAGCCCACCCTAAGCACACACGGATCAGCAAGACGCCTTCGTTTGCTTCAACATGCATCTGCGCCCCCATCACGCACGCACAGTTGCACCGCTTCCGGCGTGTAGAGGTCGACATCGCCCCAAGGGCGCGCAGTGCAACCGATAGGGGTGTCCGCCATAGGAGTCGCCGGGAAATTCTGGCAGCAGTTGCCGTAACGCACGCTGAATGCGTGGCTGCTCCCCCAATGTTACCGAGGGAAAAAGGAGATAAACATCGGCAATTCTCCTCACTGTGCGCAAGTAAAGTGACTAGAGGCAAGGTGACAACCTGTGGTTGTCCTCCCACGGTTGCGATCAAGATCGGTCTGGGCATACTGATTATCAATCGTGGTTCAGCGGGCAATGCAGGCAAAGGCGGCTTACCTAATGGCAGGAGACAACGCCTATTATGCAAGGGTGACAGCGCCTCTGTAAGCTACCATACGGTATGATCGGGGGCAAGTCATGAGTGGATTGGGTCTATCGTAATCATTCTTTACCTTTTGTCAAGAGCATATTTGCAACGGGAACCCACGCGATGGCAAACAGATTGCCTACACGTAATAGATGTTGTTGGTTGTGACGCTAGTCAGCAAATCAACTTACCATTCTGATACCATGATCCTATTGTGATCTACAGAATGTCTACAATGACATCCTTAACCCGCTGCCGGCGCTTATGATCGGCAGACCACCGTACAGCAGTAAATCGGTTCTTGCCTACAGCCTGACACAAAAGTTGCGCGCTAGCCATCGACCGCTACCTGTTGCGCGCTTGTCCGGATAGGGATTTCATTTGTAGGGATATAGTGATTTGAACTGATAAAGGGGCAAAGAATGTGATACTGGTGTTGGCAGTAGCGTCGGTTCCGGTTACGGCGACCTATGCAGAGGGTACGTGCCGGTGCACCGGTTGTGGTGCGGTTGGGTAGAATGGGAAAGCTGTCGGTCAGCTATGTTGCATCTGTGCTGCAGGTGAGCCCATACCCCGTGCGCCGGCTGTATGAACAAGGAGTGTTGTCATCGGAGCGGACGGGCGGCAAGCGTGGGTGGATTCGGATCTATGAATCTTCGCTGCGGGAATATGCTGAGCGCCATGAGATTCATGTGGATTGGTCTGGACTGAAGATAAAATAGACATACCCCTACCGATCACTCGTCAAAGTAATCTCGGTAGAGGTATGCGCGCACCTGAACAATTGAGGGCGGGAAGCGCTTGCGCTCTTCCGCGAGTTGTCAAGTTTGAAGATAACAGGCAATATGCCTTTTTATCCTTACGACTCGCTCACTGTACAGGAAGTTTTCCCTATAAGCTTGCGTTTATCTTAAAATGGTGCCCCTACTCCGACTCGAACGGAGACGCCCTAACGAGCACAGGCCCTCAACCTGCCGTGTATGCCAATTCCACCATAGGGGCACAGACTGATCTGTAGTATACGGCGATTGAATAAAAAAGTCAAAATTGTTGTAACAAGATTATCATCAATGTCGGGTGCTGAATTTAGATACGCATATCAGCCGGAAGCGTGAAACCATCAGCAGTTTGTTCTGGATAACTCCATCGGTTCCCCCACTTTACACAAATGAGCCACTCAGATATATCCGCTTGCCAAAATCGGCATCCCATGTCATGATCTACTCATCAATCGCCGCCCTCTATACGCAACAGCGCCATAAAGTAATGCTTTTTTAGGTGTAAACAGGTACTTTCTGTGCTACCGTGCAGTATAATTGTCAATGCACAGCCCCGTCACAGTTTGGACATTTCTAACAGTGAGAATTCTGGCCCCTGCGAGATGTTTGCCCGTCAAGGACAGCGACCATTCAACCATACGAAAGGATTCACCATGACCTTCCAAGAATTTAAAAGCTCCCTGGAACAAGAGACACCACCGACCGACCTCAATCGTGCACAACTTGCTCTCTGGCAAGCCGGCAAAGGGGATTGGAAAGGCTCACATGAAACCACGCAAGAACCGGGTGATCCCGACGTCGACTGGGTACACGCCTATCTGCACCGCGAAGAAGGGGACCTGAACAACGCGGGGTACTGGTATCGTCGCGCCGGGAAACCGGCCTCCACTGCTTCTCTACAAGAAGAGTGGGACGCAATTGCACAGGCGCTGCTGACAAAATAGACCTGCTCCTGAACAGTGCCAAAATCTATCCGTGTTCCTTGCCAGCCGTCTCTAGTTATAGAAACTAGAGACGGCTGGCAAAGAACACGGAATTCAGTTGCAACGGTCCGATTACCACAGACGCTGGCGGAGTCATTAATGTCTCAATACAGTTCTACCCTCCTCACGCATGCCCACCTCTTCACTATGCAAGGCGACGGCGTTGGCTACATTGCTGATGGTGCGGTTGCCATTAACGGGACAACGATTGTCGCCGTTGGCCCCACCGCCGAACTCACCACGCAATTCCAAGCGGATGAGACCATCGACGCCACTGGACATGCGCTGTTGCCCGGCCTAATCGACGCCCACATGCACACCCCGCTGGCGATTGTGCGCGGCGTGGCGCAGGACGTGAGCAACTGGATGCAGAGTGCACTCGCTCCCTACAATCGCCACATTACGCCGGAAGCCGCGCTCGCCGGCGTCAAGCTCAACGTGCTCGAAGCGCTCAAAGCCGGTACGACGACGATGGGCGACTACACCAAACCGCTCCCCGGTTGGGCCGAAGTCTTTGCACAGGTTGGCGTACGGGCCCGGTTGACGCCGACGATCAACGCGCTGCCCCCTGGCGGCATGGCAGGCTGGAAGGTCGGTGAAATTTATCCGCTCGATGACGCGGCCGGGCAGACGGCGATTAACGCTGGGGTCGCCTTTGCTCAGGCATGGCATGGCGCTGCCGATGGTCGCATCACCGTTATGCTCGGTCCCCAAGGGCCGGATATGATTTCTAAGGAGCAACTGTTGCAGGTCAAGGAAATCGCCCAACGCGAAGGGCTGATGATCCATCTGCATACTGCGCAGGGGGACCGCGAGATCGACCAGATGCTCAAGCGTTTCGGCAAGCGCACGCCGGCCTATCTCCAGGATATCGGCTATCTCGATGAGCAATTGCTCGCCGTCCACCTGACCGAAGCGACCGACGCGGAGACCGAGCTGATTGCGCGCAGCGGGGCGCGCATGGCGCTCTGTTCCGGCAGCATTGGCATCATCGACGGCATTGTGCCGCCCGCTCATGTCTTCCGGCAAGCCGGTGGGCTGGTGGCGTTGGGCTCGGATCAGGCGTCGGGCAACAATTGCAACAATATCTTCAACGAGATGAAGCTGACCGCTCTCTTTAATAAGATCAAATACAAAGATCCGACGGTGATGCCGGCGTGGGTGGTTTTACGCATGGCGACCATTGAAGGTGCACAGGCGATTGGGATGGGTGATCAAGTTGGCTCGTTGGAGCCGGGCAAACGGGCCGATCTGATTTTGGTTAACCTCGGCGAGTTGAATTTGATGCCGGTGCTCGAAGCGCCGATCCGCAATATCGTGCCCAACTTGGTCTACGCCGCCAGTGGGCGCGAGGTGACGCTGGTAATGGTCGACGGCAAAGTGCTGGTGCGCAACGGCAAGATCCTTACCGCGGATGAAGATGCCGTGCGGGCAGAAGCGCAGGCGCAAGCCACTGCGATTGCCCGTCGCGTCGCCGCCGATCCAGTGCATCGGGGGATGGCATTGCTGGAGCCGATGGCGCAGGGCATGTTATAATAGGCATGGATGTTATGGCGAACGGTGAATGATGAAGGACAGCTTCCATGACCATTGTCGATACAATTACGTTAGAACCTGATATTGCGCAACAGATGACACAAATTGCATCGGATGTAGAAAGCGATGTAGACACGCTCGTCGACCAGGCGTTGCGTACCTACTTGCGCCAATACCAGCATGAAAAAATCCGTGCAGAGATGGTCGCGTTTGAGGCACAGAAATCGATGTTGTTGGCTCAATATGCCGAACAGTATGTTGCGATGTATCAGAGCAACGTCATCGATCACGACTTCGATTTACGGACACTGCATTTGCGCGTTTTTGCGAAAGTGGGACACAAACCTGTCTTGCTGAAGAAGGTTACTGCAGAACCAGAACGGGAACTAGTATTTCGCAGTCCAAGATTTGATCGTGAATAAGTGGAGTGAGAAGTGAACTTTCACTATGATTCTAGCTACTTTCCCCCCGCACCATTTGTTGACATTACTATCATCTCTATGGCAGAAATGTTGCGTGTTGACCCTTTGCCGGCGATGGTTGATAGCGGTGCGGATGGCACAATTGTCCCACAGAAATATCTGGACCAAGTTCACGCCCCACCAACGGTTGAGATGGGCTTGCGTAGCCAGTGGGGCGAACGACGGCGAGTGATGCTGTACTTAGTCGATATTCGGGTCGGTGAGATCAATCTACCTGGAATCGAAGTTGTTGGTGATGACCGCTCAGATGAAATCGTTTTGGGGCGAGATGTTCTCAACCGACTGCGTATATTATTGAATGGACCTGTTGCGATTGTCAATGTGTCTGATTGAACGTATTCCCAAATTGAAAAATGGTGACCGTCTAACTCGATCAGAATTCGAGCGGAGATCTATAAAGCTGAACTCATCGACAGCATTGTCTATATTGCGCCACCTGCGGGGGTACGTCTTTATGGAATTCCCCAAGCACAAATTGTCGGTTTGCTAGGCAGTTATCAAGCAATGACACCGCAGGTGAACATTGCCAATCATCCAACTTTAGCGTCTTGATCTCAACAACGAACCCCAGCCCGATGTTGCCGTCTGGTTAGATAATGGCAACGCATTCATCAGCGATGACGACTATCTGGAAGGTGCACCGGAACTGATTGTCGAGATCGCCTCCAGTAGTGCAGCAATTGACTTGCACGCCAAACTGAATGCGTATCGGCGCAATGGCGTGCAAGAGTATCTGGTGCTTCTGCCGGAAGAGCAGACGTGCAAATGGTACTGTTGGCGGGAGGGCGATACCGTTGAAATCGCGCCGGATGCGGAGGGAGTGATGAAAAGCCAAGTCTTTCCCGGTCTTTGGTTCGCACCGGAACGGTTTTGGGCAGGCGATGTTGCGGGGCTGTTGGCGGTGTTGCAAAATGGAGTGAATTCCTCCGAGCATATCATATTTGTTCAATCTCATTCCTCATAAGTTAGTACATTGTCAGAAAACATGGTTTGGCAGTGATAGGCAATCGGGTTATAAGAAGAACAAATCACAGTGAATACCTATTCCCACATTATAGTTGCATCCGAGTTGGAAACCTATCTTAGACCCGAAGATCCCCAGGCTTACTACTGGGGAGCAGTTGCACCTGATATTCGATACTTGGCCGATATGCCTCGGCAGCAAACTCATGTTCCGTCGGCGGTTATTGGCGAATATATGGTTCAACATCCCAATTTGAAGGCGTTTTTGCAAGGGTATCTAGTTCATTGTTTGACTGATGAGATCGATTTGGAAGCAATATTTTATCGACGATTCCCACTCAACTTCCTCAAAGGCAGGCTATCTTCAAGACAGATTACTGTTCTCCTTGAACTTTTTTATCTGCAGAGTGTAACACTCAAGAAGACATTGTTGAGTGACTACAACCTTGTCTTAGCGGAGTTGGGCATAGAGGAAGCTCAGTCCGCAAGATTTGGATTGGTGGTAACGCGCTATCTGTCTTCGCCCTCATTGGATTCGGGAATTTCTTTAGCACAAGAATTAGGAATGTTGAGCGATAGTAGAATAGATACATATTTGGCAGCAGCAGACCAGTTTCAAAAAAGCCGTGTACAGAAATATGGACTGTTCTTTAGCCTCCGGACCAGCAAAATTCATGAGCAGATTGTCGCCTCTGTGATGGATAAAGTAGCGGCTTGGGAAATGACATTGTTGTAAAATAAACATGTTTGCGTCTCGCATGTTGCTAGTGGGAGATATATTGCACTGTAATGAATAACATACATGCGCTGGTTTAACACTGCCGGCCCCAGCCGACCCGAATACAACTATATGATCCCCGCCGCGGCCCGCCTCCCCGAAGCCGACCGCATCATCGCGCAGCAGGGCTACTTCGTCATGCACGCGCCGCGCCAGACCGGCAAGACGACGACGATGTTGGCGCTGGCCAAGGAGCTGACCGAATCGGGCAAATTTATTGCGGTGATGGTATCGATGCAGGTGGGGGCTGTCTTTCGGGATGAACCGGGCAAGGCTGAGAATGCAATTCTTGATGCGTGGCAGGAATCGATCCGCTACGATCTGCCGGAAGAGTTTTGGCCTCCCACCTGGCCCGAAACGTCTGAAGGCCGTCGAATTGGTGCTGCGCTCAGTGCTTGGGCGCAAGCTGCATCGCGGCCACTGGTCATCTTCATCGACGAAATCGATGCTCTTCAAGATGACACGCTAATTTCCGTTCTGCATCAGTTACGTGATGGCTATCGAAACCGCCCTGGTGGCTTCCCCTGGTCGCTGGCGCTTATCGGCCTGCGTGATGTGCGCGATTATAAAGTAGCATCCGGCGGCTCAAGCCGGCTCAATACCTCTAGCCCCTTTAACATCAAGGTCGCTTCGTTGACGCTCGACAATTTTACCGCGGCGGAGGTGAGCACGCTTTACCAACAACATACGGCAGAAACCGGCCATGAGTTCACGCCCGCAGCCCGCCAACGCGCCTTTGACCTCACCCAAGGGCAGCCGTGGTTGGTCAATGCACTGGCCAAACTCTGTGTCGAAGATCTCGTGCCCGATCCAACAGAGGCGATTACCGAAGCGCATATTGACCAAGCGAAAGAGATCTTGATCCTGCGTCGCGACACCCATCTCGATAGCCTGACCGAACGACTGCGTGAGCCACGCGTGCGGCGGATCATCGAGCCGATTCTGGCTGGTACCTTGTTAGATGATCTCCCGATCGATGACCAGGAATTTGTGCTTGACCTTGGATTGGTGCGGCGAGGTCAGGGCGGCGGTCTGATTATTGCCAATCCAATTTACAAAGAGGTGATCCCGCGTGAACTGACGATCACAGCCCAAAACTCTCTGCCCCAATTTCAACCAACTTGGCTCACGCCAAATGGGCAACTTGACGCACAAAAATTATTGGATGCCTTTCTCGCCTTTTGGCGGCAACATGGCCAGCCGTTGCTCAAGACGGCGCACTACCACGAGATTGCGCCCCACATTGTGCTCATGGCTTTTTTACAGCGCGTGGTCAACGGCGGCGGTACCATCGACCGTGAGTATGCCATCGGCTCGCGGCGCATGGATCTGCTGGTCACCTATGGCGATGTGCGGGTAGCGCTGGAATTAAAAGTGTGGCACGATGGTGCCCGCGATCCCTTGACTGATGGCCTGACTCAACTCGACAGCTATCTCAACGGCCTTGGGTTGGAGACTGGTTGGCTTGTCATCTTTGACCAACGCAGCGGTCAGCCGCCGATTGAAGAGCGGACGACCGCGGAAGAGACCGTCACGCCTGCTGGGCGGACTGTCACATTGATTCGGGCCTAGCAAGATGAGCAGGCATATTCAAGCGATCCTAGACGATGCTGGGATCACGGAACAAGTTAGTTTCAGACCGGCAAGCGGCGGTCAGCGCAACGAAACTTGGCTTTGTGAACCGTATGTGGTACGCCTGACCAGTGATCCAAACGCGCGTCTGTTGGCACAGGAAGCAAGTTTGCTCCAGTACATTGCGGACACAATCCCCGTGCCAACGGTGATTGCACACGGCTGCAACGACAACGGCGAATGGATGATTCAGGAGAAGATCGACGGCGTCCCGTTGGCTCACGTATGGGGAACGCTCACAGAGGCGACACGTCGTGCTGCTGTCATCCACTTAGCAGAAATTGTACAAACATTGCACCAGTTGCCTTGTGATACGTTAGCACTGGCATCACTCCCCACCGATTGGCTATCTTCTGTGCTACCGGCAGCCGCACAGCAATTGGCCGAACAGTCTAAACCATTGGCCCATGTTGATCATGGCCTCATGGATGAGGTGATTCACTATCTAGGCCAGCTTGCCGATCTGCACCTCACCGGGGATGAGTGGGGTTTGATCCACGGCGATTTACACTTCGACAATCTGTTGTGGGATGGTGAACAGATTGTGGCGTTGATCGATTTTGAGAAAGCTTGTTACGCGCCACTGACGCTGGAACTTGATCTCTTTCTGCGCTACTGTGCTTTCCCTGCGCTCTTTGTGGCTGAAGAGTTTGAGCACCTGACGCACCGTCGCGACTATCGGCAGGTGCCGTTTTGGTTCCAACAGGCATATCCACACCTATTTCGCTCACCAACGTTACAGCAACAGTTGAAACTCTATACGCTGCACTACGATCTCCAATTACTACAGAATTTTCCGCCGAGGGCTACCGTTGATCCCTCTGAAGAGGACCATTTAATCAACCGTATTCGTGCGGCCGTGGAGCAAAACGAATACCCACTCACAATTGAATAGACCAAACGACCAAACGACTACGCAACCAAACGACTACAGGACCCAACCCAATGCCACCCACCAAACGCCAATTCGGCTTTGAAACCCGCATGCTCCACGCCGGCCACGTCCCCGACGCGGTGACCGGGGCGCGCGCCGTGCCGATCTACCAGACGACTTCCTATGTTTTTGATGACCCCGACTATGCTGCCCAGCTCTTTGAGCTGAAGCAGTACGGCAATATCTATACCCGCATCAACAACCCGACGACCGCAGTCTTTGAAGAGCGCGTTGCCTCGCTCGAAAATGGTACCGGCGCGGTCGCCACCGCCAGCGGCATGGCCGCCCAATTTATCACGATGATGACGCTACTGGAGCCGGGTGACGAAGTCGTTGCGTCGAACCATCTCTACGGCGGCACGATGACGCAGTTTGTCCATACCTTCAAGAAGCTCTCGGTCAAAGTCCACTTTGTTGATCCGAGCAAGCTGGAAGATTGGGAAGCGGCCATCACCTCAAAGACACGCGCACTCTACGGCGAAACCATCGGCAACCCGCAAGGCAGCATTCTCGATATCGAACCGCTGGCCAAGCTAGCCCACAGCAAGCGCATCCCCTTGATCGTGGATAGCACCTTTGCCACCCCCTATCTCTGCCGCCCCATCGACCACGGCGCAGATATCGTGGTCCACTCGGCGACCAAATTTATCGGCGGCCACGGCACCTCGATTGCCGGGGTGATTGTGGAGGCGGGCACCTTTGACTATAGCCACTTCCACACGATTGCCGACCCGTCGCCGTCGTATCACGACCTGAAGTTTTATGAGACCTTTGGCCACTATGGCTTTCTGATGAAGGCACGCGCCGAAACCTTGCGCGACACGGGCGCGGCGCTCTCGCCCTTCAATTCTTTCCTGCTGCTGCAAGGGCTTGATACGCTCTCCGTGCGCATGGACCGCCACGTTGCCAACGCGCAGGCCATCGCCGAATATCTGCACGGCCATCCCAAGGTGGCGTGGGTTAACTATGCCGGTCTGCCCGATAGCCCTTACTACGACCTAGCTAAGAAGTACACGCCCAAGGGACCGGGGGCTATTTTCACCTTTGGCGTCAAATCGGAGAACGCCCGCCGCGGCGGGGCAGAATTTATCGAAGCGCTCCATCTCTTTTCACACCTGGCCAACGTGGGCGATGCGCGCAGCCTCGTTATCCACCCGGCCTCGACGACGCACCAGCAACTCTCGGACGAGGAGCTGCGCGCTGGCGGTGTCGGCCCCGAAATGATTCGCCTATCCATCGGCCTTGAAACAACGGAGGACCTCTTATGGGATCTGGACCAAGCCTTGTCTGCGATATCCGCATGAACTCGGTGCTCACGCCCGAGCAACAGTCACAATACCAAAATCCAGCGGAGATTCGCCGCATCCTGGCCGAAACCAAGACGATTGCGATGGTCGGCCTTTCGAAAGACCCGCAGCGCCCCAGCTACTTTGTCGCCTCCTATCTCAAGTACGAGGGCTACAAAATCATCCCCGTCAACCCGACCGCGGATGAGATTCTGGGCGAGCGCAGTTATCCTGATCTGCTGAGCATCGAGGAGCCGATTGACATGGTTGACATCTTCCGCCCAGCCGCGGCAGTCGATGAGATTGTCGAGCAGGCGATTGTGAAGGGGGCGAAGTCGGTCTGGATGCAGCTGAAGATCGTTAATCTCGCCGCGGCCAAGCGGGCCGAAGAAGCGGGTCTCACTGTGATCATCGACCGCTGCGTCAAGATGGAACATGGCCGCTACAACGGCAGTTTGCACTGGGTGGGCATGAATACGGAGATCATCACGGCGAAGAAGGCGCGGCGCTTTTTCTGACAATTGAGCGGAGGCTGAGCTTGTCGAAGCCAAAGCGGATCTGCTTCGGCTTCGACAAGCTCAGCCTCCGTTGACTAACCTGCGAGGTAACCACTGGCATATCCTAATGAATCCATCCCCAGAACTCCAAACCTATCAGCGACTTTTTGCCGAAAAATATCGGGAAATCGATGACCTGCTGGCTGACTTGCCGGCGGAAGCGCTGCGTTGGAAACCTTTCGAGCAAAGCTCCTGGCGTGGACCGTCCGGCTCACTCGGCTGGCTCATTGCGCACAGCATCTCATCGACCGTCTATCTGTTGCGCCGCGCCGAATGGTCGCGGGAACGGATCGACTGGGATGCTGTCGACGGCGACGAAGGCAGCGACGAGTTTGGCCCCGCTAACCACGACCCCGGCTATCTGCGGCACCGGGCCGAGCGCAGCCATGATTTTGTGCGACAACTGCTCGATGAACTGACGCCCAGCGATCTCGATCAGGGACGCCCCCATCCGTTGCGTCCCGGCGGCTATCTAAATGTGCGTTACGATATCGTCCATGCGATTGAACACATGAGTCAGCACGTTGGTCATGCGCAGTTAACGCGGCAGTTGTGGGCGCTTAAATAGAAAGATTGCGGCGAACGGTTAGCGTTCTACTTCCGCCAATGCCTGTTCAACCACGTCGGGGGCAAAAGCGATGACTTGCAAGAGCACCTGCGCAGCATGATCAGGCTGATTACGCCCTTGTTCCCAGTCACGGATAGTCCCCAGCGCCAGATGAAATCGTTGCGCAAATTGTTCCTGCGTTAAATTGAGCCGACGACGCAATGCACGTACTTGAGGAGAGCGTCGTGCCTTTGCCAGTTGCGTCTCGCTTGCCGGCTGGGCGTTGGGGTCAGATAGTGCTGCGGCATGGCGATCCTCTTCTGTCATCGCATCAAAGGCAGTCCAATCTGTTTGGGGTACGTGGTTTCGATCAAGATCAAAGGAGATTGTGGTATTTTTTTCGTTCATGGGGTTCTGCTTCTCCAACTGAGATAATTATGAATTAATTATGTGTGAATTGTGTTGATAGTCAATAGTCTTAACAAGCAAACGTGATAGCTCATGAATCATATAGAGATTGCCTCAATCGTTCAATCAAACTATGGTCTTCATTCTCTCCATATTGACCTGTTGCAAAGTCGTGCATCCCGCATCGTTGTCAAGTTAAGCCATACTTCCGGGAGCGTGGTTGCCAAAATCAATACAGAACCGGCATCTTTCCCTCGCATTAAACGCGATCTGTACTTTGCTGAATATGTAGCACTCAAAGGTTTGTCGCTGCCTAGAATACATCGGACTCGTCATGGCAACTCTTATGTAGAAACAGAAAATGGATTGCTCTATCTCGTCGATTTCATTGAAGGTGATACGCCCCAGCCCAATCCAGTCTTTTTTCAGCAGGCTGGGACCTTGTTGGGACAGCTTCATGCTCTACCTATCCAAACATACCACTATCAAGAACAATTTACAATAACGGAGGAGATACCCTATGTCCGTGCGGGATTCAACCGTTGTAGACAATTACACCGTGCAGATCATGCACAGCAGCTTGAGATGATGTTTGAACAGTTGTCTACACTGCGAAGTCCACACACGACATTAATCCATAGTGATTTCTTTGTCGAAAACCTGCGTATGACATCGGCAGGTAAATTGTACTTGCTCGATTTTGATGATGGCGGATTGGGTGATCCACTGTTGGATGTCGGCTATTTTATTGCTGCGGAAATGTTGGAAGATTGCTTTTATCCCAGTGCTGTTTCTGAGCAAAGTTCTGTAGCTTCGTCGCTAACTTCTGCAGAGCTTGTTGAAGCTGGGAAAGTTACATTAAATCATGAAAAGTTACAAGAATTTTTTGAGGCTTATTGTCAGCGCTTTCCGTTGCAGTCACGTGATATTGCCGATATCGTCGCCTACATCAACTTTGCCACACTCTGGTATCTGTATGATCTGGATGATGCGAAGATCAAAGGGACAAATTTCCGTCGATTTGACTGGTTACAGCGAAATGCGGTTCACTTGCAAAAAGCTCTCTCCGCATGTCTACCCATTATTTGAGCATCACTATGTTGAGCAGTAGTGATGCTCAGTAAAAGCGGTGAAGCGGTGAACCGTGGTTGACGTCAACAAAGGAAGGCGATATGATCATAACCTGAGAACAACGTGAGCGATTATAGTTCATGCCATCCCCAGTATGTCAATCCGGTTCAGTCGGTATGCATCGATCAAAAGGAGGAACCACCATGACCACCACACCCGACCCCTTCCACATCGCCAAACTCTACCAGCCCTTGCGCGTCGTCGATGTCTGTGATGCGCTCGACGGCATCGGCTACTTTGACGTCGGCCTGATGGACAAGGCGATCCGCCCGCTCTGGCTGGGGATAAAGTTTTGGGGGCCGGCGCTGACGATCCGCTGTGTGCCCGCCAACCGGCCTATGTGGAAGCTCGATAGCACCGAGGAGATCGTCAACGCCCACGGTATCTGGTTCAAGGAAATTGGTCACATGAACATTAACGAGTGCATCCAAGCCGGCCATGTACTTGTGATGGATGCCGGCGGTGGCAAAGAGGTCGGCTTCTGGGGCTCATCGAACGCAATGGGCGCGATTGTCGCCGGCGCGGTGGGGATTATCACCAGCGGCTACTGTCGCGACACGGCGGAGATTGCAATCCAGAAGACGCCGATCTGTGCCTCGGCGCGTGGTCGAACCATCATACCGGGCCGCATTGAAGTAGTTGATTTGGAGGGCAAGATCGCCTGTGGCGGCGTGCAAGTGCGTCCGGGTGATATCGTCGGCTGTGACGATGACGGCATTGTCGTGGTGCCGCTGGAAGTCGCCAAAGAGGTGGCTGTGCACGCCAAAGCGATTCTGTTGGCTGATATGCAATCACGGCGCAAGCACTATGAGAAGCTGGGGTTGCCTTTTGATGAGACGGTGGATACGGCGGCGCTGGAGCAGTATTATCAAAGTTTGACCTAAATGGTTTTCGTTTTCCCGTAGAACTGAGCATAAAAAGGATGATCGATATGGGGTGCAACCGAGTTTGTGTCCTGTGGCGCAGTGCTGTAACAGTCGTTCTCGCGCTTTGTCTTTGTATTGTCCTGTTCTTGAGTTTGCAAGTAGGGGGTAATATCGTAGCTGCCAAATCATTGCTAGAACCGCTCCGCAGTGCCGATGCGCCGGGGTTAATCAGCGGTGATGTTGTTGATTCTTCTGGGCAGCCGTTGGTAGGTATCCGTGTTGGCTTATATCGACTGTATGATGAAGCCCCTTTCCGCGCAACGTTGACTGCGGCAGATGGTAGCTACCAATTTAGCGTACTATCCCCCGGCATCTATAAAGTTGAGTTTATTGATTTGAGTTATCAACATGGTTTTCAGTTCTATCCTGGGAAAAGTTCACTTCTGGAAGCTGAGGCAATTTCGATTGCCGGGAGCCAACGGACAAATGTTGATGCACAGTTGGTGTTACCGGCGACCATTGTCGGTTCAGTCAACGCGTTGCCCAACTCAGCCTCCGTGTATGGTCAAGTCAACCTATATCGACCGGGAAACGGCGATCACTGTATGACAATCAACCGCTAAAGGTGGTTGATGCATTAGGGGATATCCGTTATATCGGGGCAGAAGAGAGTAGTGACATTACTGTAACCTCCGCATTGACGACAGTGATCGATTTTGTCCTTGGTGACCTGGCGAACAATTTACCAAATCAGTATGGCCGGATCACGGGTACCATCCATTCACTTATCGGTGACCCATTATCAAACATTGCAGTAAAAGCCAATCTCATTCGCGGTGGTGAATATAGTCTAAATGTGCAGACCAATGGTGAAGGCGAATATGATCTGGGTTACTTGACACCAGGTGATTATCGTATTGAGTTCCGTGACTACAGTGGTCGGTATGCACCGCAGTATTATGCCAACGCAATTCTGCCCAAAGACGCAACCACACTGACAGTGGTCGCCGGTCACCTCATTTCTCAAGTAAATGCAAGTCTGCAAGTCGGTGCTGTCATTACCGGAAAAGCATTAGTTCTTGATCAAGCGCCTCTTGCCGACGGCAATGTGACTGCTTATGTTGCAGATGCCGGTTTGTCACTTGTCGGCGCGAGTGCGTATATCCAACCGACAGGTATCTATACGCTCACTGGCCTTGCGTCGGGGCTCTATCATATCTGTGCATCTGGTCAACTTGACTCCTACAGTGGTTATTTTGCTTGTCATGGCGGAGCTGATGTAGAGCATGCAACTGCGATAAGTGTCTCGGTCGGCAACGTTTATTCGAACATCAATATTACTTTTGGTGCTGGTGAGTTCGAGGCCGAGATCAGTGGAATTGTCACTGATACGAATGGCCAACTTCCCAATATTCGTGTCGACCTTTTTGAGTCCGGCGCAAACATGTGGGTCTATTCAACCCAGACGGATGAACAAGGACGCTATCGTGTACCAGGCCTACCCAATCGCACCTATACGGTCCGTTTTGTCGACCCAACCGGGCACTATGCAACAACATATTACCCACGTTGGCAAGCACCGCAATCGATTGAAATTCATAGCGGTGAGAAGTACAGGGCAATTAACGCGACCATGACAGCAGGTGGTACTATCCAAGGTACGATTTTTTACAGATCCGACGAAGCGACCAAAGGGGCGGCGGTGATTCCTTACCGTTATACAAATGGCGAGTGGGAATTCATTTTTGATACGGCGACAACTGATGCGAATGGCCATTACCGGTTACAGGGTTTGTTGCCGGGCGAATATCACATAGAAAGTGTGCGAACTGTTTACCCTGTCCGAGACGCCCGATTCTATGGCAATACCTATTTTCTCTCAGATTCACCGGTCATTGTTGTTGAAGCGGGCCAAGTTATCAATCATATCGATATTACATTTTACCCAGAGCGGGTATACTTACCTATTGTAAACCGTTGATCCCAATTCAAGGAGGAACCAATCATGGCAAAAACTGGACGCGCCGTCGTCACCTACGGCCAAGACTTTGACGTTGAAGACTTCCCCGTTCCCGATCCCGCCCCTGGAGGGCTGTTGCTGCGCCAGGAATTAGCCGGCATCTGTGGCACCGATCTGCACAACTGGCAGAATGGCATCAAAACACCGACACTGCTCGGCCACGAAGCGGTCGGCATTATCGAGAAGCTCGGCGCAGGGCTGACCCACGATGTGCTTGGCAACCCGATCAAAGAGGGCGACCGGATTGTTTTTCACCCGCGCAACAATGGTGTCGCCTATGGCTTTCGCGGGCCGGATCAGCCCTTTACCGGTGGTTTTGCCGATTACATCCATCTCTCCGAGCCGAACAGTTGTATCATCAAATCAAATGTACCGCCGGAAGTTGGTGTGTTGGCTGAGCCCTTTACTGTCGGCGTGCACAGCGTCATGCGCGCCAATGTGCAGTTGGGCGACACGGTCATTGTGCAAGGCTCCGGCGCGATTGGGTTGATGACGCTCGCCTGTGCCAAACTGAGCGGTGCAGCCAAGTTAATCATTATCGGCGGACCGGCCCCGCGGCTGGAATTGGCCAAGCGCCTTGGGGCAGATATTGTGATTGATCTGGCCGAAGTGCCCGATGTGGAAGAGCGCAAGGCGTTGGTGATGAGCCACACGACGCGCGGCAAGGGGGCCGATGTCGTCTTTGAATGTGCCGGTTTCCTGCCCGCCTTCCCCGAAGGGCTGAGCTATGTCAAAGAAGATGGCGTCTTTGTTGAGGTCGGCCACTTTGTCGACATTGGCACCGTCGTTGTGAATCCGCACCAACACTTCCTGCGCCCCAATCTGCGGCTCGAAGGGGTCTGGGGCAGTCGTCACCATCACTTTATCCGCGGCATGGCGCTGCTCGAAAATAATGAACTGCCCTTTGCCGACATGGTCAGCCATGTACTGCCGTTAGAAGCGATCCGTTCCGGCTTTGATGCGTTGAATGGATCGTATAAGCTGGGCGATGAGGTGGTAATTAAGATCGCGGTGGGATCTGTTGTTGCCTGATTTACAACATTGCGCACATCTGCCCTTTCAGTGTAAAATAGAGAAGCTGGTTATAACCCCCCGGCAGGATTACTTCTACTAGACGTTATCTCTTTTTATTCGCTCATCAGCCGAAAGTGTAAAAACACAATAATTTCGCTAGCAAAATCATCGGTTTTCACATTTTTCACAGATGAGCTTTCTATTTCTCGCAAAGATGCGAAGCCCGCAAAGTGTTTTGCGAGAAATTTTGATGGTTTACGTAAAAAATCTGGCTAGCTTCTCAACTGATTACGCATAACAAATTACCGATAGTATTTTCAGTTTAATCGTTACATTTGCTTTAGGAGGCCAAACGAATGAGTGGTTCAACCAACGGCGCCAACGGCTACAAGGTTATCGGGACTCGCCCCATCCGTCACGATGGGATCGACAAGGTGACCGGCCGCGCCCAATATAGCAACGACATCCACCTACCTGGCATGTTGCATGGCAAAGTCCTACGTAGCCCCCATGCCCACGCCCGCATCATCTCGATCGACACCAGTGCGGCCGAAGCCTATCCCGGTGTAACAGCAGTCTGCACCCGTGATGATTTTGGGGCTGTCTCGGACAAGATCCAGGATATGGGGGAAGGATCCTCCAATCTGCAAAATCTGCGCGATAACATTATCGCCCATGAGAAGGCGCTCTATCACGGCCATGCGATTGCCGCCGTTGCGGCTACCAGCCCGCATATTGCCGAAGAGGCATTGGCACTGATCAAGGTTGAGTATGAGGTGTTACCACCCATGCTCGATGCCAAAGCGGCCATGCAAGATGGCGCGCCGATTTTGCACGATTCGCTGCGCACAAACGAGATGGGCAAGCAGGGTGATAAAGCAACCAATGTCGCAGCCCATTTTCAACATGCCCGTGGTGATTTGGCGAAAGGCTTTGCTGACGCCGATGTGGTGGTTGAACGTGAGTTCAAAACGGAGATGGTACACCAGGGCTATATCGAGCCCCACTGCTCCACCACGATGTGGCGTGAAGACAACCACATTCTCTGCTGGACGAGCACGCAAGGTGCATTCCAGATCCGTGGTCAGCTCTCCGAATTGTTAGGTATCTCCGAGACAATGGTGCGCGTCACCCCCACCGAAATCGGCGGCGGCTTCGGCGGTAAGTTCACCGCCTATGGCGACGTGCCCGGTGCCATCCTCTCTAAAAAGAGTGGCCACCGCCCCGTCAAGATTGCCATGTCGCGCACCGAAGTATTGCAGGCGACCGGCCCGACCTCAGGTAGTTATATCAAGGTGAAGATCGGCGCAACCAAAGATGGCAAGATCACCGCAGCCCAGGCCGAGTTGATCTATGAAGCGGGCGCGTTCCCTGGCTCCCCCGTTGGTGCCGGTGCCGGTGTAATCTTGTCCCCCTATCGTTTGGAAAATGTGCAGATCGATGGCTATGATGTGGTGGTCAATCGCCCACAGACGGGTGCCTATCGGGCCCCGGGTGGCACCAACGCCGCCTTCGCGTCAGAATCCGTGCTCGATGAAGTTGCCGAAAAATTGGGCATCGATCCGCTCGAATTCCGCCGCATTAACGGTGCGGTTGAAGGCGATCGCCGCCCCGATGGTCCGGTCTTCTCGCGTATCGGCTATGTCGAAACCGTCGAAGCGGCGATGAATCATCCTCATTACAAGACACCGCTCGAAGGCAAGCATCGCGGCCGTGGGGTAGCCTCTGGCTTCTGGTTCAATGGTGCTGGTCCTTCCAGCGTCACCGCCATTCTCAACAGCGATGGCAAAGTGCAGTTGGTCGAAGGGTCTACGGATATTGGTGGTAGCCGCGCATCGGCCTCCATGATGTTGGCTGAAACGCTTGGGATTGCCGCTGAGGATATCAATCCGGAAGTTGTCGACACCGACACCATTGGTTTAACTGGTGGTACTGGTGGCAGCAGCGTGACCCACAAAATTGGTATCACGACGAATAAAGTCGGTCTGAAACTGCTCGACATTATGACCGAACGGCTGGCTGAACAATGGGAGACCGGCGTCGATACCATTAAGTATGAAAATGCGACCTTCTCCTCCAACGGCCATAGCATGGGCTTCAAAGAAGCCGCGGCGACCGTGACAAAAGATGGCCCGATCATGGCGAGCTACTCGGAGAATACCAAGGGTGCTGGACCGGCCTTTGGCACGCACATTGTCGATGTCGAAGTCGATGTGGAGACGGGCAAGATCACTGTTCTGCGCTACACCGCCGTGCAGGATGTGGGCAAGGCGATCCACCCGAGCTATGTTGAGGGGCAGATCCAAGGTGGCGTTGTCCAGGGCATTGGCTGGGCATTAAACGAAGAGTACTTCTACGACAAAGATGGCCATCTGCTCAACTCATCGCTACTTGACTATCGCATGCCGACAGCGCTTGATCTGCCGATGATCGATTGTGTGTTGGTCGAAGTGGCCAATCCAGGTCATCCGTTTGGTGTCCGTGGTGTCGGCGAAGTGCCGATCGTGCCGCCCGGTGCCGCCGTGGCCAACGCAATTTACGATGCGGTTGGCCTGCGCATGACAGAGATGCCGATGAACCCTGGCAAGATTGCCTTGGCCTTGGCAGCCAAAGCGGCATAAGGTTTCTCGTCCTTCTGTAAATTGAATCCTCTGACAATGCCCGGCTCTCATGCCGGGCATTGTTATATAAATATCCCAGAGTACCTATACAGATTTATCGATATCTTGTCGAGCAGAATTGTGTTTCCGACACATGTCACGCTAAAAGCGTCTCCAGGCTTCCAACCTTGACGACGCTTTTAGCGTGACATGCCA
Organism: Caldilineaceae bacterium; assembly: GCA_034432375.1. Classification (GTDB taxonomy): domain Bacteria; phylum Chloroflexota; class Anaerolineae; order Caldilineales; family Caldilineaceae; genus JAHBVH01. The sequence continues at coordinate 118,063 of DAOUCA010000101.1, read as the reverse complement.
ATGCTATAAGATAAATGAATCATGATAGAAAGGCATCAGTGAGTGTCGCATGAGTTATCAATATGAACAGCGCTTGGGAAGTGCGATCAGTCAATTACCCCGTGTGCAACTCGGTATTCGGCCAACGCCATTGGAGCATCTGCCGCGCTTAAGTGCAACCTTGGGCGGCCCACCGATCTATGTCAAGCGCGATGATCTGACTGGCCTGGCCTTTGGCGGCAACAAAACGCGCATGTTAGAGCTCAGCCTCGCCGATGCGCAGGCCAACAACGCCGAAGTAATTGTCTTTGGCGCGGCAGTGCAGTCGAACTATTGTCGGCAATTGGCAGCGGCCTGTGCCAAGTTAGGCATTGAGTTGCACCTGGTGTTGCGCCCCGAACGGGCGATCGACAAAACCGAGATCCAGGGCAACAATTTGCTGCAACGGCTCTTTGGGGCCAAAGTAACCGTTTTGGAGAGCAACGATCGACCGGCCCAACAGGTCGCGATTGCCGACTATGCCGACAAATTACGTGCCGAAGGTCGCCGCGTCTACATCCCCCGCCGCCCCGATACCGTCGACCTCGATGTGATCGCCTATGCCGAGTCGGCGCTGGAGATCGTGCAGCAGTGCCGGGAAGCGGGCATTGCACCGGCCTATCTCTACACGACCGCCTACGACACCACCCAAGCCGGGCTGGTCTTGGGCATGAAGTATCTGGAGAGTGGTATCCATGTGCGCGGCTTTACGCCGATTGGGGGCGCGCCGGCCGAGCGCATCCAACGCATGGTGGAGATGACGAACCTGGCCGCCGAGCGCCTGGGGCTGCCAATCGAAGTGAGTGCCACCGACTTTGACAATGAGGATAGCTATGTCGGTGAGCGCTACGGCATCCCGACCGCAGAAGGACTAGAAGCGCTGCAACTGGTGGCTCGTACCGAAGGCATTTTGCTCGACCCCGTCTACACGAGCAAGGGCATGGCGGCGTTGGTGGCGCATATTCGCAGTGGCAAGCTTGCCACTGACCAGCCGGTGGTCTTTTTGCACACGGGGGGCGCGCCTGCGTTGTTTGGCTATGCCGAGGAATTAGTGAGCGGAGGGCTGCTGTGAAGCTTCTTGTGACATCCGCCGCTGCCCCATTGGCACAAATGCTTGCCAATGAGCTGCGTGCCAATCATACTGTGCGCCTGACCGAGCGTATTGCTGTCGCTGGGCTGGCCGATCTGGCAGTCAGCCCCCTTGGCCCCGATTTGTCTACCAATCTGCTGGTGCGCGGGATGGATGCGATTGTCCATGTCGCCGAGCCACTGTCGACCGACGGCACTCTAGAACAGATCGATTATCTCACCCGCTGCACCTACAATCTCTGTATGGCGGCGGCCGCGGAAGGGGTGAAACGGTTGGTCTATCTCAACAGCTTGGCTGTGATGAGTGCATATGATCCCAACTATCTCGTCAATGAATCCTGGCGACCGCGGCCAACGACCGCCGCACCACTGCTAGGCAAACATTTAGGGGAAGCTACCTGTCGTGAATTTGCCCGCGAAGTGAAGCTTGCCGTCGTGAGTCTGCGGTTGGGGAGCGTTGTCCAGCGTAAGGAACAGGGGTTAACTGAGCCAGATGCCACGTGGCTGGATGCGCGTGATGCCGTACAGGCCGTCGAACTGGCACTGACGGCCGAGTTGCCCCGTCGCTGGTCGGTCTTTCACATTCAACACAAAGCGGAGGATGCCCGGTTCTCGATTCGCCTGGCGGCGCAGCAACTTAACTTTGTGCCCCAGTACAACAGTGCCGGAGGTCTATCATGAAAGTTCTGATTCTTGGTGGCGCAGGCATGTTGGGGCCCTATGTGGTGCCGGTCCTGCAACATGAGCACGATCTGCTTGTCACTGATATTACGCCACTGCCCATTGCGTTTCGCGGGGAGTTTCGCCATGTCGATGTCGCCAATTTTGAGCAGGTGATGGATGCCGCAGCGGGGATGGATGCGATCATTAATCTCTCCGTGCTGCGCCAGGATCGGCAGTTAGCCTTCGATGTCAACACGCTCGGCTGCTACAACATGATGAGCGCGGCAGTCGCACATGGCATCAGACGGGTCATTAACACCGGTCCTCACTTCACGGTAGCCGGCCCCAGCTATGAGTCTTTTGACTTTGGGCTCAACCCCGATATGCCGGCTCAGCCCGGCGTCAATCTCTATGCCTTGACCAAATCACTGGGCCAGGAGATCTGCCGCGTCTTTAGTATCGAGCATGAGATTTATGTGCAGACCTATCTCTTCTACAACTTCTGGGATCCGGCGAATCTCTCTGCGGAGCCAGACCGCCAAGTGCGCCCATTCGCCATTTCATGGCAGAACGCCGCCCAGATCTTCCCATTGGGGCTCAAGATTGCCCTGGAAGCGTTGCCGTCACGCTGTGAACTCTTTAATATTTTCACGGATATGCCCCATGATCAGTTCAGCAATGAAAAAGCGAAGCGCGTACTCGGTTTTGAGCCGTGGGATGATATTGCGAGTTTGTGGTGTAAAACGCAAGAGATGACATAGGATAGGCTTTACGCAAGAAGCCAATTGAGTAGGCAGCATTTTGCCGTATCGAAACCAATACTTGCGTAAAACCTATAGAATTTCTTCCTTGGAAATGTAGCGAGCTTGCGTTTACCGCAGTTCAGACAAAAAATCCATTGTCCGGCAAATCGTAAATGGATAGCGATGATTCAGTTGGAGCAAATGACAATCTTGGCTGACAATATGGGTAGCATCACCATTGATCGCACATAACAAAAACGCAATATCATCAGGGTCTTCAGGATAGTAACATAAATGGAAATAAACAATCTGCACTTCAATACCGAGTGCGATGATTGCACGAACTAGTTTTTTGACAGTTTGTTCAGCTATCGTCAATTCAAGTAATTTTCCACATATTCATGCAATGTATCATCCGAAAACAGTAGGTCAAAACCAGCTTGTTGCCACCGCTCGAAGAATTCCTTATTTGGGCTGCTGGGGTTCGTACTTTTTTGTGCAGCAATGAAGATATTTGTGTCGGGGACAACGCGTAACGCCAGGGTCATAATTTGTCAGTGTTATTGAGTTGTTTGGCAATTTCTTCCTGTGCTTGTAGAAGATCTTGAAAAGCTTGTTCACGACTGTAACCATCTGCTTGCTGTGCAGAATAAGCTTGACGAGCTTCCGCAACGATCCGCTGAGTGTTCAGATCATAGTTCTTCAAATAGGTAATCCGAACAGTACCGGCGCGTTTTTCAAGCATCAATGAACGATCGTCGTCTGCCAGAATTAAATTGACAAGCCGTTCTGGATGATTGCGGATTTCCTCAATGGTAATATCTGTTGATTCTAGCAAGAAGTTATTCATAAGGTTCTAAATGTTCAGGGAAATAAATTTTAGGCCTATCGAACGTGACATCGCCAAAGTATAACAGTATACTTTGGCGATGTCACGTTCGATAAAACGATAGTTTTCCCGCAACAACAATCGAAACAGTTCAGGTCCAAGGTAGCAAGGAGAAACCAATGGCTTTTGGCAGTGGCAAATACACCTATGAGGTGATCCCCAATTTTGGCAAGCTCCCCAGCGGCTGGGAATGGGGCTGGATTCCGGCGGTGGCCTGTGATTCCAAGGATAATGTTTACGTCTACTCGCGCAGCGAGCATCCGCTGGTGATCTTTGACCGCGACGGCAACTTTCTCGATTCGTGGGGCGAAGATGTGCTGGAAGACGCGCACGGCATCTATATTGACGGCGACGACAACGTCTGGTGTACCGAGCGCGAGACCCACTGCGTCCGCAAGTTTAACAAAAAGGGTGAGTTAGAATTGACGATCGGCACACCCCATGTCCAGGGTGCCAACGACGGCGACCCGTTCCGCCTGCCGACCGACCTGGCCATTAGTGCCGATGGGTCGCTCTTTATCACCGATGGCTATGGCAATGCGCGCGTCCACAAATATACGCCAGCGGGGAAGCTGATCAAATCATGGGGTAGCTGGGGCACCGAGCCTAGCCAATTTGAGCTGTCCCACTGTGTGCGCATCGACAAATTTGACCGCCTTTGGGTCTGCGACCGCACCAACAATCGCATCCAAATTTTCGATACCGACGGCAACTTCTTGCGTGAGTGGGCGGGGCTTTATCATCCCGATACAATCTACTTTGATCCCAAGGAGGATGTGGTTTACATCGCCGAAATGGATCAGCAGATTAGCATCTATACACTGGATCGTGAGCTATTGTCGCAATGGGGTGGGCGCGTGCAAAGCGATAAACCCGGCGAATTTGTTGCCTTTCCTCACGGCATCTGGGCAGATTCACGTGGCGATCTCTATGTGGGCGAAGTGCAGGCGAATGGGCGCTTGCAGAAGTTTGTGCGCATCTACCCCTAAATAAAAAGGAGGGAGCGTGCTTTGATCAAAGCACGCTCCCTCCTTTTTATTTAGCCACAACTGTTCGACTTGTCTGGCCGCTTAATTTTTTAGAAATCTCTGATAGCTTGCGCTGCTACAGTGATTTCTAAAAATTAAATACTCGCTGCACTACCACCTACGCACGTGGTAACTGCATAATCTCTTGGCAAGCATCTTGAACGGCCTGTAGACCTTCTTCAAAGGGAACTTCGCCGTAGAAGAGTTCGGAACTTGTATTGGCCCACGTGTCCTGTAATTCTTGGAAACGCAGGTTCGACGGGTGTGGGAAAGGCCCTGGCTCGTTTGACATCCAGTCCAGCGCATCTTGGAAGATGGGGTGAAGGATGCTGCTGACCTCTGGGGCTTCCCAGACTGATTTACGCGCGGTTGGTTGGTTGCTGCTGTTGAGCACCGAATCGATTCCTGTTTGGGTTGACGTTTCCGCCACCACCAAATCAAAGGCTTCGTTGGGGTATTTCGATTGCGCAGCGACCGAAAAGCACTCGACAAAGGCTTGGTAGCCACGGGGGCTATCGGGGCCGTTGGGGAAGAGGCGAATATCATATTTGAAGCGATCGGCGATCGTTTCATCCAAGCTGCGTACAGCATAGGTGCCCAAGAGTGAAGTGGCCATGGTCCCGGTGGGGAAGGAGAGCCCTTCGGATTCGGCCCGGTTGGGGGCCGCTTTTAGGTCGGTATGCAAACTGGTTACCCATTGCGCCGCTTCGACACAAGCCGGGTCGGTGGCAAAGGTGAAGTTGTTCGCCTCGGCGTCGAGAATATCACCGCCATAGGTACGCGCAAAAGAACATTGGTCGTAATAGTTGGCAGCCATTACGTTGGTGCCAAAGATTTTATTGGCGGGATCGGTTGCCGCCGCGGCCAACTCAGCATAGTCGGTCGTCGTCCAATCATTGGTTTCCGGTGGGGTTAGCCCTTTGGCATCGAGCAGATCGAGATTGAAGATAATCAACGCTGGATTGCCTGGGTGCATCAGGTAGGGCATTCCATAGAGCTTACCGTCCACGCTGCTGCCCGCCAAACCGGCACTAAAGAAATCATCCATGCCGGGGTCATTCTGGCTAATTAGATCTTCCAGGGCGACAAATGCTCCTTTGGAGACCAGAAAGGGGAACCACTTCACACCGCTAAAGGAGACATCCCAGAGCGTATTCGTCGCCATCGCGGCCTGTTGCTTCTTGTTCATCTCGCCATAGATCACCTCATCGATATTGAGCGTGACATCGGGATGTTCGGCGGCCCAGGCTTTGGCAACCGTACGCTGCCATTCATTGCGCGGGTCGGCATAGGTGGCAATACTCATCTCCTTCTGCGCGGTGCTTGGCGCAGCGCTGCCACCGTCGCCACTTGGTGCAGCCGCTGGTGCACAGGCAGCCACGGCAAGGGCAGCTGAACCGGCCCCCATCCATTGCAACAGTGTACGTCGTGATACTGTTCGATTCGTCATAACTATTCCTCCATTGATTTTGTTGATAACATTCGTATCCTCAGCAGATCGCAACGCTCAGCGGCTGAGCGGGAGCCCTTGGGGCGCGAAGCCAGAGAACGTTGCGGTCTACTGATACTGCTCTGTACTACTCCTCTACTATCCCTTGATCCCTGAAAGTACAATCCCTTGTACAAAGTACCGTTGGGCAGCAAAGAAAAGGATGAGAACCGGCATGATGATCATGACCGAGGCAGCCATGAGCAGATGTTGCAAAGGCAATCCCGACGATTCCGGCACACTCTTAAAGTAGTTCAAGCCCAGGGCCAACGTAAACTTTTCCGGCGAATTGAGATAGATCAATGGGCTGACAAAGTCATTCCAGTGGCCGATAAACGAAATCACAGCGACGGTGGCAAGGGCCGGTTTGGCCAATGGCAACAGAATTGTCCAAAGGATTCGTGCGTAACTAGCACCATCAATCAGTGCTGCCTCATCTAATTCGCGTGGTAGCGATTGAATAAATTGACGGAGCAAGAAGATATTAAACGCCCCACCGCCAAAGATATAGGGTACCCACAAAGGGTAGAGCGAATTGATCCAGCCCAATTTGTTAAAGAGGATAAATTGCGGAATCAAGGTGACTTGCGCCGGCAACATCATGGTACCGAGGGTGATAATAAAGATCACATCGCGCCCCGGGTATTCAAAACGGGCAAACGAATAGGCCACAATCGAGGCCGAGATCACCGAGCCCAGTGTAGCAATCGTCACCACATAGATGGTGTTCCAGGTCCACAGAAGAAAAGGCACCTTTTCGATCACGCGGGCATAATTTTGCCATTGCGGTGTTGCTGGTAGCCAAGTTGGTGGAAAGGTCATCAATTCAAAGGGGGCCTTGAGTGAACTGGATACCGTCCAAAAGAAGGGGAACATAAAGAGCGCAGAGAGCAGCACCAAGATCGCATAGAGCAGAATCGTATTGGGCCGAAGTTGAAACTTTGCCCCCGTTACAGCACGCTGCGTCGGTTGGGTGCCAATATTGCTCAGAATTTCGTTTTGTGTCGTCATAACGATTATTCTCCGGCGTAATAGACCCAGCGTTGCGAGAAGCGCAGTTGGATAAAGGTAAAGATCAAGAGCACGACCACAAAGATCCAGGCCAATGCGGAGCCGTAGCCCATGCGAAAATATTCAAACGCCTGGCGGTAGATATGCAGGGCATAGAACCATGTCGAGTAGGATGGTCCGCCTAACGTTGCAACGAAGGCCAGTGTAAAGACCTTGAGCGCCCCGATAATGCCCAAAATAAGATTGAAGAAGAGGGTTGGCGAAATCAGTGGCAAGGTAACCGAGCGAAACTTTGCCCAATTACCGGCACCATCGATCTCCGCTGCCTCATAAAGCTCTTGCGGAACCCCCTGCAGACCCGCCAGAAAGATCAACATTGAATTGCCACCAATCGCGGCCCACAGGCTGATGATGATCAGCGCGGGTAGCGCCCAATTCTTATCCGAAAGCCAACCGGGCCCTGCTATCCCGACCCATCCCAAAGCGATATTAATTGGCCCAACCGTCGGGTGAAAGAGCCATGTCCAAAGCAGTGCCAAGGCAACCGCCGGTGTTAAACTGGGCAGGAAAAAGAGGGTCCGAAAAATATTGGTTCCTTTGATCCCCTGGTTTAATAAGATTGCCAACAGTAGAGAACCGGCAAGGCTCAATGGGACAACCGCCAACGTATAGGTGAAGGTGCGCCCTAGCGAAGGCCAGAAGAGAACATCGTCGGTAAATGCTTTGACATAGTTTTCCAGGCCAATAAATTGCGGTGCACTGAGGATATCGTAGCTGGTGAAGCTAAGATAGGTTGAGGCTAAGATTGGCCCCAAAATAAAGATCAGCAACCCGAGGGCCCACGGCAACAAAAAGATATACCCCCATTTTGCGCGCTGCGCAGCCATTGGCGAGCGGATCCCCAACAGTCGTGCCCACAGCATGAGTTTGGGCGGCTTGTACACAGCTGCTGCCTCGCCTATGGCTGTCATAGTATAATGGCCTCCATCAACTACTATCGCGTGCCGCAGCTTTGCAGCACATGACAAAGTGAATTTCACATTTGTAGGATCTAGACAGTTCACCGGTCGAATAGACAGTTTTTGCTCTTTCGAGATAGAAACTTGCGTAGATCCTAATTTACCAAAATAGGAAAGTGATTGTGCAAACGTCTGATCCACAGAAGGATGAATGTTTCTGAGAATTTATCTACAGGAACTTTGGGGATGGGGAACGTGACGCCTACCACTGCTGTTGATCATAGCACTATCACTGGAAGGTGTCAAACCACGTTTCAGTATCCCTTTACAGGTATGGAAACGCACATCAGAGTCAGAGGGCGAAGAGTTTCAGGTATTCGGGTGCGTCCCATTTTGGGGGATTACACAGAAGGACAAAATTGATCGTCCGGCGTAATCCCCCCAATGTGGTACGCACCCCCGGTATTCCGCCGGCTTGACAGTAGACAATAAATTGTTTTTAATCGGTAGCAGAGAAAACTATCGATATTACGCAAGTTCTTCACCAGTACAAGCACCGATGAAGCGGTTAGGATTCCTTATGCGCGACTTTTCTACTGTCCAAGCCCTCACCTTTGATCTCTTTGGCACCATTCTCGATTTGGGTGGTAGCCTGACGCCACCGTTGCAGCCCTTCCTACAGGCCAAAGAGGCGACAGTTACGGCCGAACAGTTTTGGGGGCAATGGCGGGAGCGTCAACGGCTGGAACAGTATCAAGACACGCTTATGATGCTGGGCCACAGTGGTTATTTGGAAGTGGCGCGCCGGGCTTTTAACTACGTGTTACGCCGCAATGGCATTGCGTTTACACCGGAGGAAGAGGCTGCGTTCATGCAGAACTGGCAACAGCTTTTCCCCTTTGACGATGTGCTGCCGGCGTTAGAACGGTTGCATACCCGCTTCAAGCTTGTGATCCTCTCCAACGGTGAGCCGGAGTTTCTGCACCATCTGGCCAAGAATCGTGTACGCTGGAACTTTGATGAGATCTACTCGGTGAACAGCGCCGGTGCTTTCAAACCCCATCCAGCGGTCTACCGCGGCGCGGCCCAATATTTGGGGCTGGAAGTCGGCGAATGCATGATGGTCTCGGCTAACTCCTTTGACCCGATTGGCGCGCGCGCCTGTGGCTTTCGGGCAATCTATGTCAACCGTTATACTATGCCGTCAGAGGATCATCACTATCAACCGGATGCTACCGTGCAAAATTTCACTGAATTAGCAGATCTGTTGCTGGCCGACAAAGGGTAGTTTGCGCGGCTTTGTCCCTTATGGACGACCCATTTAAAAGTGGCACCGATCAGAAGGTTTTTGCATGAAAGCAATTGTGCTCCTTTTAAAGGGTTTATCTATTAGGGGCAAGTAACTTTAGGTAACAAGCGTGCAGAAAGAATTGTTCAACCTGGCTCCTAAACTCATTCGATCCCGTAGAGACAGTCAGGCCATCATCACAGATAAGCAGTCATATACCAGCCATCAGTTCACGCAACACGCAATCCGCATCAAGGAAAGGACTCCCCATGCAACACGAAACCGCCTTTACGATGGACACCTCCAGCATCAAATATGGCCCCGGCGTCACCCGCGAAATTGGCAGCGATATGGCCAATCTGGGTTGCAAACGGGTGATGGTGGTGACTGACCCACGCGTCGCCAAGTTGGAGCCAGTGGCGGTGGTGTTGGACGCGTTGCGCGCCGCGGGCATCGACGCCGTGCTCTATGACCAAACGCGCGTCGAGCCGACTGACCACTCCTTCAAACAAGCGATTGATTTTGCGAAAGCCGGCAACTTTGATGGCTATGTCGCCGTCGGTGGCGGATCGAGCATGGACACGGCCAAGGCGGCCAACCTCTATGCGACGTACCCAGCTGATCTGCTTACTTATGTCAACCCACCGATTGGGCAAGGGCGACCGGTACCAGGGCCGGTTAAGCCCTTGATTGCGGTGCCGACCACAGCAGGCACCGGCAGCGAAACAACCGGGGTCGCTATCTTTGATCTGGTCGAAATGCACGCCAAAACCGGCATTGCCCACCGTGCCCTGCGCCCGATTATGGGCATCATCGACCCCGACAACACACGCACCTTGCCCAAGATGGTGGCGGCCTGTAGTGCGCTCGATGTGCTTAGCCACGCGCTCGAATCGCTGACCGCCATCCCCTACAGCCAACGGCCTGCACCCGATAGCCCCAAGATGCGCCCTGCCTACCAAGGAGCCAACCCGATCAGCGAGATCTGGGCGACCAAAGCGATCAGCACCGTCGCGGCCAACCTAGTGCGCGCCGTTGATGATCCCGAAGATGACGAAGCGCGCGGGCAGATGTTGCTGGCAGCGGCCTATGCGGGGATCGGCTTTGGCAACGCCGGGGTTCACCTGCCCCACGGCATGTCCTACCCCGTCTCCGGCATGGTGCGGGCGTATGTCCCTCCCGGCTATCCAGCCGATCACCCGATTGTGCCGCACGGCATGTCGGTCATTATGCACGCGCCGGCGGTCTTTCGTTGGACGGCAGAGACGAACCCGCAGTTGCATCTCTATGCAGCTGGCCTCATGGGCGCGGAGATTGCTGGTGCCGCGCCAGAAGATGCTGGGGAAATCTTAGCGGGCGCGATTGTGGACATTATGCAAAAGACGGGGATGCCAAATGGGTTGGCGACACTCGGTTTTACGGAGGCAGATGTCGATCAGCTGGTCGAGGGCACGCTGCCCCAACATCGGGTGACCAAGCTCTCACCCAAGCCGGCAAGCGCCGCCGATCTACGTCAACTTTTTCTAAATTCCATGCACTGCTGGTAACTATTTATGACAACCTCCCCCTTTACCTATCGCGAAAGCGTGCTCACTACTGCTGACGGCCTGGATCTCTTTGCCCAATGTTGGCTCGCGGCGACGCCCAAAGCAACCGTCGCCGTGGTCCATGGCATTGCCGAACATAGTAGCCGTTACCGCCATGCCGCTGAATTTCTGGCCGGCCATGGCTACACCGTCTATACCTTTGATCTACGGGGCCACGGCCGTTCACCGGGCAAGCGCATCCTGCTACGCCACATGGACGAACACAGTAACGACGTTGGTAAATTTCTAGGTTGGGTACAAGAAGAAACGACAGGCCAGCCGCTCTTTTTGTTTGGTCACAGCATGGGTGGGCTCGTGGTGAGTTACTATGTGTTGACCCAAAGACCGACAGTCGACGGTGTGATACTCAGCGCGCCGGCGATTAAGCTAGACAATGTGTCACCACTCTTGGTCGCCATCGTCCGGCTGCTGGCCACTATCTTGCCGGCACTGCCCGTTCGGCAGCTGGAGTTTGCGGCCATTTCGCGCGATCCCGCCGTGATTGCAGAGAATCAACAGGATCCCCTAGTGTACCACGGCAGCATCCCGATGGCTACTGGTCTGGCGATGGCACGGGCAGTCGACTATGTCCAGAAGCACATGCGCGACTTCCAGCTGCCGTTGTTGCTTTTGCATGGCACCAGTGATCGCATGGTAACGCCAGAAGCCAGCAAGCAATTCTACGCAAAAGCGGCGTCGACTGATAAGACAATAAAACTCTACGAGGGGCTCTATCACGAGATCTTGAATGAACCGGAAAAAGAGGAGATTCTGGCGGATATGGTGGCGTGGCTGGAGGCGAGGGTGTGAAGGGGGGAAGTAGAGCGGTAAATCGGGAAATCAGTAAGTCGTATACTGATTTCCCGTTCTACCGATTTACTGATTTACCGCTCTACCAACCTACCGTTCTACCCAATCCCCGCAACGTGATGATCGATCCCCTCATAGCGGTCAATGAAGGTACGAATCTTCTCCCCATCCATCGCATCCAATTTCAGAATATGTTGCCACGATGTCACCGCAATTGTGGCACCCATGTCTTTCTGAAGCGGTTGGCCACCGTTAACACTCCATGTGGGATCGTTGGGCGCCAACACAACATGACGGCCACCGGCGACATAAGGCTGGACCAGTTCCTTGAGCTGATCAACAATCTCTGGGCACCCATCAGCACATTGGTAATAGACCACTACCCCACCATCTTCCAAATTGTGAACCAGGTGCTCGTAGCGCTGCGGCTCCTCATAGACACCCCACGCCACCAAATTATCATAGTGCGGACCAGAGGTAGGAGGCGTGCTGTTGTAGGCAATCGGTGAGACCGTACCAAAATCAATATGGTTGTTACCCAAGGACGCCAATGCTTCTTCACCGGCCACCGGTTGGCTTCTACGGATCTGTTGGAAGATCACAAAACCAATCAAAAGCACAAAGACCGCGGCGGCACCACCAATGATCAGATTTTGCTTGCGGCGCTGTTGCGCCGCCTTTTGCCGCAACGTATTGCGGGAACTACTGCGCCCCGCCGCAGTGCTACTTGCCTTTGCTTTCGCCATCTTCAGCTCCTTCTGGAATCTTATTTGTTGCGAACCGTTCTACCCATCCTCTCTGTCGCTCATAGAAAAGCAGCCTACAAAAAGGAGCGATAGACTCATCGTTTGTCAGCTTTATAACATACACGAAAATCATGAAAATGTATAGTTGCTCACGGTTTTGATGAGAGATTTCTCATCTTTTTTATCGATAACCCGAGTTGCGATGAGAACCAGCGCAACTACCCAGAACCTAGAACTGAGCTACTGACAATGGCTGATGGAAAGATTAAACAACAAAAGGCTGCGCGCCAACGCTTTTGGGAGATTGACATGTGGCGCGGGGTGGCCATCATCATGATGGTGATCTTTCATCTGATGTGGGATCTCTGGGCTTTTCGCATCCTGCCGAATGTCGTGCTCTATGCCGGCTTCTGGAAATACTTTCAGCGGACCACCGCCATTTCTTTTTTGCTCTTGGTGGGCATCTCGCTCACGGTGAGCTATCGACGGGCCAAGGACAAGGGTGGCGAAAAGGAGGGGCTGTGGCGTAAGTTTGCTTGGCGCGGGCTACGTATCTTTGGCGTGGGCATGGGCTTTACCCTAATCGCCTGGGTCAGCGCCTTTGGCTATGTCCAATTTGGCATCCTACATCTCATCGGCGTAGCGATCATTCTGAGCTATCCGCTGTTACGCTTCCGTTGGCTCAATCTGCTACTGTGGGCAATCTTCTTTGCCGTTGGTGGCCTATTAGAGGGCTACTACGTCGGCAACAACTGGCTCCTCTGGTTGGGGCTGCACACGCGGGACTATGCCCCGCTCGACTACTTCCCCTTGATCCCTTGGCTGGGCGTTGTGCTGCTGGGTGTCTTTCTCGGCAATACCCTCTATCGGGCAGAAGGGCGGTTGATCCCGCTGCCCGATTGGAGTTGGCTACCACCGGTGCGCCTGCTGCGCTTTCTCGGTCGCCACTCGCTGGTGATTTATGTGATCCATCAGCCAATCTTATTGGCCGCGCTCTTTGCGTTGGGTAAACTTGGCTATCTTTAAGTTAAGACCAGCGATACGATGTCCCTATTCAACCAGCACTCTGCGTTGTCAGATCCCGCCCAGGGCGCAACTCCTTCTCATAAAAGTTATATTGGCGAAAGGGTGCCATGCCGGCTCGCTCATACAAGCGAGTAGCTCCGGTCAGACTACTCGCATCGACCCCCAACCCCACCTTCCTGGTGCCGCGGCGATAAAATTCACCAAAGAGATGGTGCAACAGAGCCAATGCCAGCCCTTGGCGACGCCACGGCCGCCGCACCCCCAAATTCGCCACCCACCCCATATCTGGATAGTCGGTCGTTGAGGGTTCGCAGATCGCATAGCCGGCAATCTCCTCGCCCGTATCAGTGAAGACCGTGGCCAGGAAAAAGAGCGTTGGATCGTGGGTGGGGTTGTGCTGGAGGTGATGCATCCAGTTAGCAAAGCCTTCGTCAAATGGACTCTCGACATGGCCCCAATGATCACGGAATGTCTCCTCTTTGGTACGGTAAAGTATGGCCTCATCCTGACCTGATACCATCGTGCGGACCGCTATGCCGGCCGGCCATTGCGGCGCGGGTGGTTGATCAGTCAGTTCGATCTTCATCGAATAGACAGTGCGTGCATAGCCATAGCCCAGCGCCGTCAGCAGATCGACCGCGGCCTGATGACCGGCGATGATCTGACAGCCGGCGATAATTCGTGCATCCGCGGGGGCCTCGGGAAAGCGCTCGCGCACGCGCAGTTCGGCCCACTGAAGCAAGCGCGTGCCAAAACCACGCCCGCGATAGTCGGGATGGACCCGACCCCAGAGGAAGTTGCGCACAAAAGGCGATGGGCAGACCGCATCGATTGCGCCGACAATCACTTCTTCGTTGGTCACAATGACGCGCGCATCGGTTGCCAATGTAAAATCTGGCTCTTGCCAGTCAGCGGCGAACTCCTCTTCAGTGAATTGGAGCGTGCCCAGCAGATCCAACGAGACGGCATTAAACATGGCGACAGCACTTGGCACATCCGCCAAGGTGGGGGCGCGCATGACAAAGCCAGGGGGCAATTCAGTCGCATACAACTCAGGCGAAACAAGTTCACTCATGCGAGGTACCTTCCTTTTGAAAGGGCACCTTGTCCCTTGCCGGACAAGGTTAGTTCATCTATGAATCGTGTAAAATTGGATACTTTGTCCAGAACAGATTAAGCAAAAGCGGTAAAGTAGCTAGAAAACGAAGCCTCCGCTACTGCAAATTGATTTTCAAAGATTTTCTCGCTTTTGCTTATTGCGGTTTTATCCATGCGGCCGATGAGCGAAAAGCGTTAGGCCAGGATTAGTTCTTGATAACGCTCCCAATCGCCCATGAAGCGGGTCAGTTGTCCATCGCGCATCTCCCAAATCTCATTGGCAAAGCGCTCGATAAAGCGGCGGTCATGCGAAATCGCCACGACCGGCCCTGGAAAATCAAGCAACGCTCTTTCAAACTCTTCCACCACATCGAGACTGATATGATTGGTCGGCTCGTCCAGCAGCAATAGATTCGCCTGTTGCGCGATCAGGCCAGCGATCTGCAGTTTGCGCTTTTGGCCCACGCTGAGGATGTCGGCACTTTTACCCAAATCCGGCCAGGTGAAGAGTCCATAGCTCAATAACTCTGCCTTAAACTCTTCCGGATCTCCCACTCGCCCATCGCGATAGACATCAAAGAGCGTCCCCGCTGTGACTAGCGTCTCCTGCTCCTGGTCAAGATGACCCATGACCACGCTAGCGGCAATGTCTACGGTACCGCTATCAGGTGCTAATTCGCCGGCCATGATCTTGAGTAGTGTGCTTTTGCCTGCGCCATTTGGCCCGATGATCACGATACGGCTCGTTGGTTCCACTGCGCAGGTCACCCGATCGAGCACCTGTTGCCCGCCATACCCCTTGCTGACATTCGTTACCATGATCGGCGTCTTCGCCGTCAGCGCCTGTGGGTCGAAATCCGGATTGATAATCAACTCAGAAGGTGGCTTGGGAATTGGATCTTCTTCAATGCGCCGCAACTTCTCTTCGGCAGAGCGAATATCGCGCGAGACCGAGACCTGCATCTTCTCGGCTTTGAAAGTGTAGGCGAATTTATCATTGTCGCGCGGGGCACGGGCAAACGTATTGGTGCGCGCCTTGCTCTTCATCAGCTTGCGTAACTCGCGAATCTCCTCCTGCTGTGTCCAGAAAGCTTCGATCCACTTTGCACGCTCCTGCACCTTGACTTCGGCATAGAAGTCATAGGTACCGCCGTAGACCTTTGCCTCGCGGTTGTGCTCCTGGATCTCAACAATTGTCGTCACCGTTGCATTGAGAAAATTGCGGTCGTGCGACACCACCAGTACACTGCCTCTATAATTTTTCAGATACTCTTCCAACCAGGCCAACGCAGCGAAGTCAAGATGATTGGTGGGCTCGTCGAGCAAAAGCAGATCCGGTGCTTGCAAAAGCAAAGCAGCCAGCCCCACACGCGACTTTTCACCGCCGGAAAGGGTGACAACGAGCCGGTCGCGGTCAAGCCGTGCAATGCCCAACCCAGCAAAAACCTGATCGAGTCGATAGTCGAGATCATAGCCGCCGCGCCGCTCAAATTGTTCGGTTAATGCACTATACCGAGCTAAAATCGCTTCCAAATCGTCCCCAGATACCGCCATCTGGCCTTCTAATTCATGCAATCTTGCTTCGATGGCGTGTAGGTTGCCCAACATAGAGTCGACCAACTCGCTAATCGTTAGCGTTTCCGCGTTGACCAGCGCCTGTGCCAGATAACCAATCTCTGCATCATGTGCAATTTGTACGGTACCGCTATCTGCCTCCAGTTCGCCGATGATGATTTTGAGCAGCGTACTTTTACCCACACCGTTCGCACCCACCAATCCTAGCTTCTGTCCCGGCGGCAGCCCCAAGCTAACCTTATTGAGGACCTGATGATCGCCATAGAATTTCGAAATGTTATCAATCGTTAAAAGCATACGTCTCCTGTCTGCCAATAAAAAACGGCCACGGAACCCTCCTCCGTGACCGTTGGCAACGACAGCATTCTCTGTTCGTTCGTGCCGGAAATAAAAAGGCCACGGGCGAAGTGCGCCGTGGCCTTTACATGCGAAAACAGTAAGATTACTGGTTGAACAACAGGCACACTCCGTATTGGTGGGTGGGTAAACCTCTGTTCATCTCTGTCATCGGTAAGATTTCCTAATACAATAATTTAAGTAGTATAAGTTGCGCTAAGTAAGCGTCAAGCAAAATCTAAAAACTTTAGTTTAAGCGTCATTTTATTCGCCATGAGCGCATAAAATAGCCGAAGAGCAAATACCATAGCATAAAAGATCAACGCTGTCAATCCCCCAATTATTGTAGAGTGCGATCCAGGTTGAGGCAGTTCGTGTACGTCGCACTGGTCGATAGATAGATAGCTATCACCTTTCCATCCGCTTAATTTAGAACTTTTATCTCTTGTTTTGTGGTCTTATTCTGTTATAATCCTTCCAATTCGTAACTTGTCTTAATAGCGAACTACACTCGGTGCGAAGATGACTGAGAGCCTCTTGCGTAGCGTTGACGACGAAATCCTCTAGCCATGTAGATAAGTCGGTTCTATTTTCTTCTTTGAGTTTAGTACAAAGCCGAGTCCCACAGTAGGTATGCGGAGAAAAAGTATGCCAATCAATCAGCAGGAAGCGATACCGCAGCAAGAGGTCGCCGTTGACTATCGATTATTAGTTGCAAGTATCGATGGAATCTTTTGGGAAGCTGATAGCGAAACCCTCCAATTCACCTATGTGAGCGAGCAAGCTGAACGCCTGCTGGGCTATCCATTATCCCAATGGGCAGATCTAGATTTTTGGGTGGATCATATCCATCCAGATGATCGCGAATGGGCAATTGCTTTCTGCACGGTTGCCACTGACGAGCGTCGTAATCACAGCTTCGAATATCGCATGATTGCCGCTGATAGTCGCGTTGTGTGGTTGCGCGACCAAGTAACCGTGGAGGTAAAAGAAGGGTGCGTGACCAAACTCTGTGGCATCCTCACAGATATTACCGACCGCAAGCAAGCTGAAGAAGAACATAAAGCCTATCTTTGGTTTCTAGAGAGTATGGATCAGATTAACCGTGCAATGCAAGGAACGAATGACCTTGAACAGCTGGTAAGTGATACGGTCGATACAGTCTTGACGATCTTTAACTGCGATCGCGCATGGCTGATCTATCCTGGTGACCCAGTTGCCCCCCAGTGGCATTCGGTGGCGGAACGTACACGCCCGGAATATTCGGGGACGCTGACGGAGCGGCTGACAACGCCAACCGATCCCATTCATATAAACTTCATCCAAACTCTTGCCGCGGCGGGTGGCCCAGTGACATTTAAGCCAGGGGCGCCACATCCTTTGGCAGAGGATATCGCTACCCAATTTGGTGTTCAATCGACATTGGCTGTGGCGGTTTATCCTAAAAACGAGAACCTATATATCTTTGGGCTGCATCAATGCTCCTATCCACGACAATGGACTGCGCAAGAAGAGCGGCTTTTCCAAGAGATTGGCCGCCGGCTTGGTGATGCGCTGACTAGCTTACTCGCCTATCGCCGGTTGCAAGAGAACGAATTGCGCTACCATGAAATCTTTGAGAATGTCTCCGACCTGCTTGTCCTTACCGAAGTAACCGAAGAGAATCGATTTCATCTGTTGGATTTCAACTCAGCGTGGGAGCAGCTTACGGGTATCGATCGTTCCTCCTGGGTTGGCCGCTTCCTAGACGAGCTTCCCACCAATGTGGTAACCCATGTGACATTGGCGAACTATCGGGCATGTCTTGAAGACAAGGTCTCTGTTATCTACGAAGAGGAGTTGCACACAGCGACGGGTGCCCGGTATATGCTCAATACGCTTGTGCCAGTCTACGATGCTGCCGGTAGGGTCTATCGCTTGATAACAATCGGACGCGATATTACGGAGCGTAAGCGGGTTGTTGACGAACTGCGCGCCAGCGAAGCGCGCTTCCGTACCTTTGTCGACCATGCGACCGATGCCTTTTTCCTCCACGATGAGAGGGGCATGATCGTTGATGTCAACCAGCGAGCCTGCGATAATTTAGGATACAGTCGGGCGGAACTGATTGGTCAAACGCCGGCGCAATTCGATTTTGAAACATCGCAAGAGCAGCTGAAGGAGCTCGCCACGCACTTGGACAGTGGCGAGATTGTCGCCTTTGAAACCAAACATTACCGCAAGGATGGTACACTTATACCAGTCGATGTTCGTATCCGAGCCTTCTGGCAAGATGGCCAACGCTTTGGCGTGGCACTCGTTCGCGATATCACAGAGCAGAAAGAGGCGCAGGACAAACTGATCCTTTTTCGTACCCTCATCGACCATACCAATGATGCGATTGAGGTGATTGACCCAGCAACAGGTCGCTTTTTAGATGTGAACGAACACGCTTGTCTAGCCCACGGCTACACCCGTGAAGAGTACTTAGGGCTTACGGTTCCCGATCTCTACCCCAGGGCAGCGGCAACGTCTTGGGTAGAAGTGATTGCGGAAGAGCGTAAAGCGGGTTTTCGCGTCTTCGAGAGCGAACATCTGCGCAAGGATGGTTCAACTTTCCCCGTAGAAATCAATACCAATTATATCCGTCTGGACCGCGACTATCTATTGGCGGTAGTGCGCGACATTACCACACGCAAACAGGCCAGCAGGGCCTTACAAGAGAGCGAAGAGCGCTACCGGACCTTGTACGAAGACAATCCCACCATGTACTTCACCATTGCCCCCAATGGCATCGTCTTATCGGTCAATCGCTTTGGGGCCGAACGGCTTGGCTACACAGTGGCGGAGTTAACTGGCTACTCCATGCTTAACATTTTTTACGAGGAGGACAAAGCAGCGGCCTTGCAGTTTGTTCACAACTGTATTGAACATCCTGGTGAAATATTTCAATGGAGCTTACGCAAAATACATAGAGATGGCAATCTTTTGTGGGTAGAGGAGACGGCGCGCGCCGTACACCAATTAGATGATTCTCTCGTTTTGCTCATTGTTAGTGAAGATATTAGTGAACGTAAACGAACGGAAGATGCGTTGGTTGAAAATCATACGCTTCTCAACACAATTATCGAAGGTACCGCCGATGCTATTTTTATGAAGGATATTGAGGGTCGCTATCTGCTCATCAATGAGGCTGGTGCTCGGCTCCTTGGCAAGAGCGTAACAGAAGTCATTGGGCAAAAGGATTGCGAACTCTTTTCACCGGATAGCGCCGCGATTATCAAGGGACGCGACCAGCTAATTCTAACCACTGGAGAAGCAGAGACCTTTGAAAGCACAGCAAGCGCGGCCGGGGTCACACGTACCTATATCTCACACAAAAGTGCCTATCGCAATGCCCATGGTGATGTGGTTGGTCTAATTGGCATCTCGCGCGATGTCACCGATTTAAAGCGCTTGGAAGAGCAGTTTCGCCAGGCGCAAAAAATGGACGCATTGGGGCGGTTAGCCGGGGGGGTTGCCCATGATTTCAACAACCTACTCACCGTCATTAACGGTTACAGCGAAATCCTGTTGCAACGGACTGATTCGAACCCACCGCTACGCCATCTGCTGACAGAGATCCACAAAGCCGGGGGGCGTGGGGCCAGTTTAACTCGGCAACTCTTGGCCTTCAGCCGCAAACAAATTCTTCAACCCCAGCTTGTCAAACTCAACGATCTACTCACCGAATTGATCACGATGTTGCGCCGACTCATTGGCGAAAATATTGAACTTGTCTGGGTACCGGATCAGACATTGGGCTTCACCAAGATTGATCCATCCCAGTTCGAGCAAGTAATCATCAATCTCGCCGTCAATGCGCGAGATGCCATGCCAGAGGGCGGAGAATTAACGATTGAAACGTATAATATCGAACTTGGCATAGACGATGTCGAACGCCCTCCAGAGGTCGCTGCGGGCCGGTATGTCTGTGTAGCAGTTAGCGACAGCGGCCTGGGAATGGATGAAGAGACGAAGTCCCGAATCTTTGAGCCCTTCTTTACCACCAAGGCACCCGGCCGGGGAACAGGACTGGGGTTGGCAATGGTCTACGGCTTTGTTAAACAATCTGGCGGACAGATTGAAGTAAATAGTGTCTTAGGCTCAAGTTCCACCTTTACGATTTACCTGCCAATGGTCGAGGCACCGCTGACAATGGCGGAACCCAAAGATCAACTGGAGGGAGTGTTGGTTCACAAAAATGAGACGGTACTTCTTGTTGAAGACGAAAGTAGCGTGCGCGAGTTAGTGAGTGACATCCTGCAGGCAGAGGGGTATCAAGTATTGGAAGCCGAGGAGCCGGAAGCAGCATTGCGCCTGTCGGCAACCTATCAAGCGAGAATCGATCTCTTATTAACGGATATTATGATGCCGCAAATGGATGGACGCAAACTAGCCCAACTCCTGGTGACGGACCGCGCCGAATTAAAGGTGCTCTATATGTCCGGTTACACAGAAAAAGCCATTTTCCAGCAGCACGGTGCTGAACGAGTGAAGGCTTTTTTACAGAAACCCTTTACCATTGATGGTCTGCTGCAAAAGGTGAGAGATCTGTTGGGGTGAAGCTCTTTCTATTGTGTTGCCGCTGACCAAAACATATAGCGTTCCGATACAGAGCGCCGTCGAGTATAGCTCCTCGGCCTCACACTCTATACCATTTTCATCCAGAGAAGCGTAGACGACAGCGCAATTGCTACCAGCCAAGCTGCCGGCAGAGCGCTTGAGCCCGCGCTACTTCAGAAAAGGGGAATTCACCTCGGGAGATGACGGTTAATAACTCATCCGTACGCTGAAGAAGCCGGGTTGTTTCCGCTGCCGTAACCAGACCAATTTCTAGTGCATGGCCGAGATCGGCGAGGTCCATTAGGTGATATTGCTCTCCGGTCGGGTCAAGGACGATATCGCAGAAGAGGTCTTTGCTGATCCAACATTGGCGCGGTTCGTCATAAAAAATATCGGCCAGGTGAATATACCAATACCAACGGTCGCGGGGCGGCGGCAGGTGGATCCCCTCCACGATCGTCAAGCCTTGCTCAATGAGGTAGTAGATCCGTGTATCTTCACCATAATGGACACTTGGTGTAGGCCTTTCAACAATGACTGTGCCGTCCGTCCACCAGCGCCATTGCGCAACAGGCGTTTGCGATGCGCGTTTGGCCTTGGTCTCCAAATGGTGTGCAATGGTGGCCGGCGGATTGCCCCGGAAATCATCCTCGCCATGCTCCTTACCAAAGCGCCACCAGATTGCCAGAGTTCTGTTCAAATCGTTCATGCATGAACTTACCTACTACTGCTGTTGCTGCTGTTGCTGCTGTGCTTGTTTGGCCTGCATCTCCGCAAAAAAGCGGCCCCAATGGGGGTGTCGCCCATCGATGTCCACAAAATCATACTCCTCGGACAAGGTCCACGATGCAAAGGTCTTGCCATGCTTTGCGTGAACCTTTGGATCAGAGGCCAGTGCCACAATCGCGCGCGCCAGATAGTAGGGTGTCTCGCTCTCGGCAAAGTAGGGATCTTGCTTGATCGCATCGCGCCAGGTCGCTGCAGTGACACCAAAGTGATCAAGCATCTGCTCCGAGCGCAGAAAGCCTGGAGTAAGCGCCAACGCCGTAATGCCGTGCAAGCCATTGGCGGTGAGATCCTCCGCCTGTGCCAAAGCCAGCCGCATGACACCAGTTTTGACAAAGTCATAGGCCAAGTTGCCGCGGTAATTGAGCGTGTCGCCATCGGTCACTTCGATGATCAGCCCCTGGTTACGCGTTACCATCAGTGGGACGCCATAGCGGCTGGTGATCATATGGGTAAAGATCGCACGTTCGATCATCGTAATCGCTTTATCTAAATCCATCTCCCAGAACGCATTGCCCCAATCCATCAACTGTTCGCCCCCCCAGATATCGTTGACCAGAATATCGAGCTGACCCTTTTGTTCTGCTGCCACTTGGGCAAAGAACGCTGCCACTTGTGTTGGCTGCGTATGATCAACCTGAACAGCAATCCCCACACCGCCCCGTTGGGTTACCATCTCTGCGGTCTCTTCAATCGTTTCGTTGCGATCGATGTCCGAACGTTGGCTGCGCGTTGTGCGTCCGGTGCAGTAAACCGTTGCTCCGGCTGCGCCCAATTCTACGGCAATCGCTCGTCCAGCGCCGCGCGTCGCGCCGGCGACAACGGCGACTTTGCCTTGTAATGGTTGATTCGTCATTGGTCATTGGTCCTTTGTCCATTGGTTAAGTACGAATAAATTGATTTCTGGGGAATGTGTCACCCTTGCACAGGCAGGGTCTATCGCTCTTGCAGCATAGATTCCTGCCTGCGCAGGGGTGACATACCCTAAAAACTTGACTTCAGTATAGTGGCTTCGATAGGCTCAGCCACCGGTTAATTGGCAGATTGTTGCCGTAGCGCTTCTTCCCACAAAATTGGGTCGCCATAGCCCAAGTCAGTAATACCGAGTCGTGCCAAGGCTTGGATCGCAACCGTGCGCCGATAGGCTGAGAAGGTGATCACGTGGGCGATCATGCCGCCGTAGGTAAAACGCTCGGGCGGCTCGCAGATTAGGTCGACAAAGTCCGCGTCCCATAAATTTTCGGCCTCGACCCGTTCGACCAACGCGCGAAATTCCCCAAAGGCCGCAGCCATGCGTTTTCGCAGTCCTACAGCCGAATTGTCCTGTTGCTCGGGCAGTTTGCGCCCTAGCACCGCGGCCACCCACACCTCTTTGGTGAAGACCAGCCGCTGGAGGACATCGCGCAACGTCTGTTCAATCTGGTCAAAGGGTACAGGGTGTTCCGGCTTGGCCAAGGGTGCGTCGAGTTGGACATCGGACAGGGTCGTGGCTTTTTCCAAAAGCTGCCGAGTGAGCCAGAGATCGTGGTCAAGTAAGCGGTTGGTGAGATTCATCGTACCTCCTGGAATAGTCGCTTGCGAGAGGCGCACTGCGGCGCCCACAACGGGGTCATAGTGAATGTCATTCGGCGCCGCCAGCAACCAGCTCAACGGCTCTAGCCGCCGGTAATGGCTGGGCGAAACGCCATACGCACGGCGGAAGGCACGCGAGAAGCCTTCTAACGAGTCATAGAGCGCGTCAAATGCGATCGCCGTCACCGAAAGCCCGCTATGGCACAGTTGATAGCCGGCCCGTTCCAACAAGAGACGCCGCCGACAATCGCCGGGTGTTTCACCACTCTGCTCGCGAAAGAGCCGCTGAAAATAAAAACGGCTATAGTTGGCATTCTCTGCCATTGTCGCCCCATCCAGCGGATCAGCCAGATTCTGCGCAACGGCGGTGGTTAGGGCATCTGCGGTCGGTGAGTTGGTCATGCGATCCATTATAACAAGGGTTGCCCTCATTGACTTGACCGCGATTGCCCAAGATGATCGATCTGAGTGATCAACCTAAGTGATCATGTTGGCGCACGTAAGTGCTTGGCGCATCCTTGTATGCTATGGGTAAACAGTGGAGCGATGAGACGGTGAGACGGTGAGACGGTTGGACGGTGGAACGGTAGAACGGTGGCCATCTTACCGTTTACTTTCCTACCGATTTACCGATTTACCGCCCTACCGCCCTACCGCCCTACCGATTTACCGCCCTACCGCCCTACTGTCTTACCGTCCAACCGATTTTGACTTTCTGATCTTTCTTGAGTACGCTAGCCAATAACATGTTAAATTTATTAATTGTCGAAGATAACCATAACCTGCGTACGGCGCTCAAAAGTGGGCTCCAGGCGACCGGCAAGACGCAGGTCGTCCACGATTGTGACCGGGGCGAAGATGCGCTCGCCTTTTGTTTGCAACAAAACCCCGATGTCATCCTGATGGATGTGCAATTGGCCGG
Source organism: Caldilineaceae bacterium (assembly GCA_034432375.1). Taxonomy (GTDB): domain Bacteria; phylum Chloroflexota; class Anaerolineae; order Caldilineales; family Caldilineaceae; genus JAHBVH01. The sequence goes on along the minus strand of DAOUCA010000101.1, from coordinate 93,845 downwards.
CGAGATGAATGGTATTGAGGCCGCCGTCGCAGTGCGCCGTGAATTTCCGCGCCTGCCGGTGGTCTTCTATTCGATTCAAGATGACGACGCCTACTACCGCGACTTTCGCCGTTCCGGCATCCTCAGCCACTATGCCTATGTCCGTAAATCCAACTACCTGTTGCCGCTAATGGTCCTGCCTCTGCTCGCCGACGCCGTCGATGGGCGCAGCTTTATCGACCCCGAGATCGAAGCGCGCGTGCAGGAAGTGCGCCACCTCGATGAGCACTCGCCCCTCGATCTGCTGGAGCCAAATGAGCAAGTGGTGGCGCGTATGCTCGCCCAAGGCATGACGAATGAACAGATCGCCGAGCGCATGGGCTTCCGCGATAAGCGCACCATCAGCCGCACCAATGGCCAGATCTACGCGGCGTGGGGGCTCGACGCCACCACCACCGACGAAAAGGTTGCCCGTACTCGCGCCGTCATCATCATGCTCAGCGGTCGCCTACTCTACTGGGATGAGAACGGCATTGCCAACGTGCAAAATGAACGGGGGGAATGGGTGGAATGGAGCACAGAAGGATGAGACTTACCACGCAACACGCAGCATTCGGCCAAGCTCACGCCAAGCCACGCAACACGCAACACCCTTGCCATGACCAGTAACTTCTGGCTCGATTGGGCCTTGATGGCCGTCTCGCTGATCAACGTGATCCTCATCTCTTGGCTGGGGCTCATGGTCTTGCTCAACGCCGAGCGACGGGCGTGGGGCGTTTGGCTGGCTGGCTGGGGGCTTTTGCTAGGCGCACTCTTCTTTATCAGTCATACGGTGATTTTGGGTCTGGGGCCAGACTTTGCCAGCCGCGGCTTGGAATGGTGGTGGCGTGCCGGCTGGGTGCCCTTGGTGGCGATTCCCTTTGTCTGGTATGCGATCATTGCCTGGTACACTGGGTTTCTCGATTTGCCGCCCGATCCGCTTGAGGTCAAAGTGCATGAGCTGCGCAGTCGCCACCGGGGCTGGTTCTTTGCCACGATGGCGCTCAGCATCATCTTGGTCAGCCTGCTCTTTTTTACCAGCCCCTTGCCGACCTTTAGCCAGGCGGCGCGCCTCAATCTCTCAACACAGCTCCAGGTTGGCGGGCTACCGTTGATTCTGCTCATCTATCCGCTCTACATTCTCATCTGCATTGGCCTTTCGCTCACCGCACTGCGCTACCCCATGCCCTCCGGCCGCATGATGGGTGATCTGGCGCGGCGGCGGGCGCGGCCCTGGCTCATCGGCGCGTCAAGCATGTTGCTGATTGTCAGCTTTGTCGTCGGCGGGTTGATTGCCTGGGCAATCAATACGGCGCAACGCTCGGTGCTGCTCTATGATGTCGCGACCGTAAGCAACACGGTTGGGCTGTGGGATCTGGTGATCGAGCTACTGATCACCGCAGCGGTCTTTATGGTGGGGCAGGCAATTGTGGCTTATGAAATTTTCACCGGCAAGACCCTACCGCGCGGCGAATTGCGCCGCCATTGGTTCAACGCAGTGCTGCTGGCGATGGGCTTTGGCAGCGTAGTTAGCCTCGCCTTTGCGTTGCAGTTGCGCCCAATTTATAGTCTGCTCATGGCGACGATGCTGATGATCCTCTTCTATGCGCTGCTTGGCTGGCGCTCCTATGCCCGGCGCGAGGAATATATGCGTCAATTGCGCCCCTTCCTCGGTAGCCAGCATCTCTATGAACGACTGCTCGATCTACCCAACAACGATGGCGATGGTAATGGACGGATCACCTCTACACATCTGGAACACACGCTACTTGCACAAGTGCCGTCCGCGCTTGATGTCTCCTCGCTATTTCAAAGTTTTTGTAGTGATGTGCTCAATCTGCGGCGGGCCTTTCTGGTGCCACTTGGGCCAATGGCTCCGCTGGTCGGTCCACCGCTCGCCTTCCCTCGCCACGAAGCGGTGGACGAAACGATGGTCAACCGCTTGGCCGCCCAATTCCAAGAGCCAGAGATGATCTGCCTGCCGCTCGACCCGACGCAGATCGATGGGTTGCTCTGGGCGGTGCCCCTCTGGAGTGAACGCGGTCTGATCGGCCTCTTTCTGCTCGGCCCCAAACAGAATGATAGCCTCTACACGCAGGAAGAGATCGAGATCGCGCGTGCCAGTGGTGAGCGGCTGATCGATACCCGTGCCAGCGCGCAACTGGCGCGCAGCCTCATGTTACTTCAACGGCAGCGGCTTGTCGAAAGCCAACTGCTCGACCGCCGCACCCGGCGTGTGCTCCACGATGATATTTTACCGCAGGTACACACTGCCCTCATTGCCTTGGGGGGCAACGGGGCTTCGGCAATCCCCGATGCGACCAACGTACTCATGGCGACCCACCGCCAGATCTCCGATCTATTGCGCGAGATGCCGGCCCGCAGCGCCCCGGCGGTGGCACGCATGGGGCTCATCGCAGCGCTACACCAACTGATTGCCGATGAACTGCCCGAAACCTTTGATCGGGTGGACTGGCAGATCGAAGCCGCGGCAGAAGAACAGTTGCGCGATCTACCCCAATTGACCGTCGAAGTGCTCTTCTATGCTGCGCGCGAGGCAATCCGCAACGCCGCCCGCTACGGACGTGGCCACGAGCGACAGCGCCGCTTGCATCTGCAAATTACAATCCGGGAGGAACAGGGACTGGTAATTCAACTGAAGGATGATGGCGTGGGAATTGTGCCGTCCCTCAATGGAGAAGAGAGCGAGGAGGGCGAAGAGAGTGTCGGTAGCCGGCAAGGGTTATCGATCCACAGCACGATGCTCGCCGTCGTTGGCGGTACGCTAGAGACGATAAGCGTACCGGGTGAGCAGACCGTGGTCACGCTGCGCTTACCGACCTATGAGCCGGTGAACGCGCTCTTTCCGGCGATGTAAATTGCACACAGCTATATCCTCTACCCAAACTGAGTTCGATCTTTAGTTTCTCACAAAGCTAATACATGGTTAACGCTTGCTCACATGGTATTGTTCGCGTTGTCAACAAACTATAGCACTTGCGATTTCTCGTGAGAACCCAGCCCTCCTTTGCGAGCTTTGCGCCTTTGCGAGCAACAGCTCTACATCACCCATTCCACGGAATCACCCACGCCAATCTCGCCATCATCTAACACGATGCCGAAAGCACCACCACCCCAGTTGTTCTTCATCGCGTGGCGTAGACCAGGGTGCGCTTCATCCATCCGTTCACAGGGGCGCGTCTCGTTGTAAATTTGAATGCGGACCGCACCAATTTGTAGAATTTTGCCGCGGCTCTCGGCCAGATCGATCCCACTCACCATTAGATTCGCCCGGCGCACCGACGGTGCAAGCGTAGCACCGGTCTCCGCCATCAACTCCGCCCACCGTTCCTGGGCAATGATCGTGACCTGGCGCTTGCGCCCCTGATCGGCATTGTCAACAATACCTCGGTTAGCGATCAGCGTGGCCCTTTCTTTGGGATCCATTGGTCCTCGCTTGGCGCGTTTGATCCAAATTGCTTCGAGTTTACCCGCTATCATGCGCCTGTCCCTTTGTCCGCTTTGTCATAAAGATCTAATGCCTTCTCCGTCATCGCCCGATAGGCTGGTCCGAGCAATTGCTCCAGTTGTTCATCCAAGAAGGCCGGCTGCCCCAGCCGTTTAAGGATCGGGAGTGGTGTCACCGGCGCTTTGATCTGCAGCGGAAAGCCAGCGAGCGATTGCCCCATTACCCAGAAATGGTCGAGCGTTTCGGCCAACGGTGTAGTCGGCTCTTCCGTGATATACTCTACCGGCTCTTCGGCCAATTGCGGCGTCGCTGCCGCGCGTTTTGCCCGCAGTGCTTCCATAATTTGATCCTGGCTGCGACCGCGTAACCGGAAGAGCAGGAAGGGATCTTCGTCAAATTGCTCGCCAAGAATATCGTGCGTGGCGGCAACATGCTTACAGGGGTTGGACCAATCCGGGCAGGAGCAATTGGTCACCAATTCACCGGATTTTTCGGGAAAAAGGCTGACCCCCGCCGCGGCAAAGGCTTCCTCGATCTCCTGCGGCATCTCCCCAGCCAGGAGTTGCGCCGTAAAGATCGCCCGCTCGGCCAGCGCATCGATTACCTTCTCCCACTGTGTGTCCGTTAAGGGTTCCAACGTGATGGTGATCGCATAGGGTGTGCTGCGCGAGCCCTGCACCTTGGCCTTGATGCCCCCCTTTTCTTCTTTAATTTCGAGCACCTGCCCTTTGCGCGCATAGGAACGACCGCGGGTTAAGCGTCCCTTGTCGACCAACTGTTCGAGTGCGCCGATCCAGCGCGCCGCCCACCAATTCTTGGCAAAGTCGCCCCGTTTGCTACGCGCTTTGATGCCCTCATCGGTAGAGATAGGGGTAGCCCGTTCAAAGGAATCGTAATAGCGATAACGCATAACAGAATGTCCTCAATTTCACTATTGACAACCCCCAGTTGAATCGGTACACTAGCTTATGTAGTCGTACCGGAAAGAGAAAGGGACAGCTGACCGATGACAATAGCAATTGGTAATGGTGCAACTCAGACTGATGAGCTTGTGCAAGAGATGTACGGCGGCGAACTTTATGAATATTACCCACTCGGCAAATACATCGTGCGCGCCCCTGGTGTTTGTGGGGGACGACCGACCTTTAAGTATACACGGCTGGAACCGAGCGTGATCTTGTCTATGCTGGCCCAAGGCGAAACTGTAGAAGAAATTCTAGCCGATTATCAGCGTAGTAAAATTTCAGCAGAAGCGCTCTACGAAGCAATCTCTCTCGCCAACCAAGCGTTTATATCACGACATCATGCTTTTATCCATCGTCCCAACGAATTCGAAGACCAACAAGAATTGGAACCTGTATAACCGTGATCGTGGTTGATGAAAACATTACAAGTAACCGTCTTATCGCTTCAATCACTGCATGGTATCCAGGACAAGTGCTATCGATTGTGGATTTATGCCCGGCTACAGTGGTGAAGGATGATGGCATTGCCACTCTTCTACACAAGGTCAATAAGCCAACCTTTATTACCACAAATGTTGATGATTTTTGGCAAGTGTTTCATGCGAATAAGAGCTACTGTATCATCGGCTTCGTTCTGACGAATGATCAACGACACCGCTCATCGAGTATGTTACGTTCGCTGGTAAATTTACCACAATTTCGTACGAAAGCAGCCCGCATGGGCAATATAATCCGTGTTCGTCAATCATCATTGGAATATTATACAATTGACCGCCAAATCCACCGCCTCCCCTGGCCACCCTGATTTGCCTTCGTGCTACTCCATCGCCTCGCGTCGCAATGTTACCATCTCGCGTAACTCACTGGTCGACAGTTCGGATAACCAACCTTCGCCATCACCAAGAATACTTTCCGCCAGCGCCTGTTTGCGTTCGATCATCTCGTCGATACGCTCCTCCAATGTGCCGGTGCAGACAAATTTGTGCACCTGGACATTGCGCTTCTGCCCAATGCGAAAAGCACGATCGGTCGCCTGATTTTCGACGGCAGGATTCCACCAGCGGTCAAAGTGAAAGACATGGTTGGCGCGCGTCAAGTTCAACCCGACGCCACCCGCTTTGAGCGAAAGGATAAAGATTGATGGTCCATCTTCCGCTTCCTGGAATTGCTCGACCATGGTACGGCGCTGATTGGCTGGGGTGCCGCCATGCAGAAAAATGGTGGGGATGCCCAACTGCTGTTGCAGATAGCTGCGCAGCAACCGCCCCATCTCGGCAAATTGGGTGAAGATCAACACCCGATCGCCCACCGCGGTGATCTCCTCCAACATCTCGGCGAGGCGGCTGAGCTTGCCGCTCCGTTTTTCTTCTTCACCCGCCGTGTAATCCTCATTGACCTGATGTAAGTATTGGGCCGGATGGTTGCAGATCTGCTTTAGTTGCATGAGCATGCTCAATACCCGTCCACGGCGTGCCATCTCATCTTCGGCGCTGTTGATTTCGTCAAGTGCCTGGCGCACGACTGCTTCGTAGAGCGTCGCTTGCTCTTCGGTCAGCACGGTGTAGACTTTGGTCTCCATCTTCTCCGGCAGATCTTGGATCACGGTCGGGTCGGTCTTCACACGGCGTAGAATAAAGGGCGAAACCAGTTTACGTAACTGACCAGCGGCCGCCTCGTCCTGATCGCGCTCAATTGGCAGCGCAAAACGTTGGCGAAACTTCTGGCGCGAACCGAGATAGCCGGGATTGAGAAAGTGCATGATCGACCAGAGTTCAGAGAGACGATTCTCGACCGGTGTGCCGGTGAGCGCTAACCGAAAGCCAGCTGGCAGATCGCGGATCGACTGCGTCTGTTTGGCACCGGGATTCTTGATATTCTGCGCTTCATCGAGAATCACGCCAAACCAGTTCACCTGTTGCAGCGTTTCGGCATCGCGGCGGATCAGCGGGTAGCTCGTCAACATGAGATCGACAGAGTTCGCTTGATCAAGCAGTTGCTGACCTTTGAAGCGATCACTCCCCTGATGAACATGGGCCAAGAGATTAGGGGCAAAACGTTCAACCTCCTTAGCCCAGTTGGTCACAACCGAAGTCGGCGCAATCAAGAGCACCGGCCCCGGCAGTGTCTTCTCCTCTTCCTTGATGCGCAACACCATCGCAAGGGTCTGAATCGTCTTGCCCAGCCCCATGTCATCGGCAAGACAAGCCCCCATCCCCCAGCGGCGCAGAAAGTCGATCCAGGAGTAGCCATAGGCCTGGTAGGGACGTAGCGTAGCGTGGAGGCTTTGTGGTTGGGGCAACACATCCAACCGCTCGTTGCCGGTAAAGCGCGCCATCCAGTCGGCGAGCCAGCCCGAAAATTCAACGTCTTCAATTGGTAACCCATCGATCTCATCCGCACCGAGCCCAATGCCCAACGCTTCGTGGAGTGAAACATCGGCGTCGGCGTCGTGGCGTTGCCAGAACGCTATCGCTGCCTCGATCTGGTCGGGATCCAACTCGACCCACTGCCCGCGGATCTGCACCAGCGGTGACTTGAGTGCCACCAATGCGTCGAACTCTTCTTTGGTCAGCTTCGTATCGCCCAGCGAAAGTTCCCATTTATAGCTCACCAGTTTGTCCATGCTCATGCTGGCATTGGCGGGAACGGCATCGGTGCTGTTGCTTTGGCGATTGCCCTGCATCCGCAGCCGTACCCCCAGCCGCGTACCTGGTTTGTTCCACCATGGTGGGATGAGCACACCAAAGCCGCTCTCTTCGAGCAGCGGGGCTGTCGTGCGCAAGAAGGTATAGGCCTCCTCGGTGCTGAGTGTCGCTTGCTCTGGTTTGGCCGCCTGTAGACTGCGGCGTAACGGATCAAAAAGACGAGCAGCGTAGCCAAGACCGGCCAGTAATTTCTCCTGCGGCTGCTCAACCTGATGCCCCGAGGTTTTCAATACATTGCCACTGGTTTGCCAGATCTGTGCGGCGGGGATGAGCAGGCTGGGATCATCGCGTGCTTGAAGAAAAAAGTGCAGGGTCCAATCACGTTCCGTCCGGCGCTCTTCGTTTGCCATCTGCTGCAATGGTGCCTCCAACCGAAACGCAACACGGACAGTGCGATCACCGGCGACATTCAGGTTGCGTAGCCAGGCATAGTAGCTATTTTGGAGGCGCTGAATCTGTGCCGTCGCCGCCTTAATGGCTGGGTTCTCGACAAAGAGTGACCGGAGCCAGCTTTGAGCCGGTTCATTGCTCTTAAAGGGCAGCGATGGAAAGGCACCATTGCCCCATTGACGGGCCAAGCCGTCGATGACGCTGTTGAGATAGCTGTCGAGCAGATGGTGCGGATGGTCAGCCCCTTCCGCGGTCGTGCTGCCAGCCCGGGCGAGCGGTGGCATTGCCTCTACCAGGCGGGCCAGCCGTGGCCCATCGCGCGGGCCATCGACCACCGGCATCCAACGCGCATCGTAATTTTTACCGGTGGCATCTGCTTGGGCCAATGTTGGTAGCACCTTCTGCTGTGCCACAGTTTCGAGCGCAAAAAGGGTGACTGTCTCCCAAAAGCGTAGGTCATCACCGATACGGATATTCGGCGGTAGCTCGAATGACGCGGGCAGACGGGTGAGAATTTCGATGGCGGCGACAGGCGTGGCATGTAAGCTCTCAACCTGCCAGCGTTCCAATGTCACTTTGCTGCGGCCGTCGAGCTTCCAATCGTGCAGCAGCCCGGGCGAAGGTTGCGGACCATTGAGGGTCGTGGGTAAGAGCAGTTCAACAGTGCCTTTGGCTGGCTTCACCGTTGCATCGACCAAAGGCAGCAAAATCTGGCGCAAGCTCTTGGCATCGACAGCAAAGGGATGGGCTAGGACGCGCTTAGGATTGCGTTTCTGTTTGGGAGGTTGGGCCGCAAGCGCTGTCTCTGCCCAGAAATGCACAGTGCCGGTTTCCGCTGGCGTTGTGGAAGGGGACCAATGGCTGTGAAGAATATACATGGTTGATTTTTAGATCTGCAAGCAATGCTACGGTCTGGATTGGCGACCTTATCATATCATGGACAAGTTGGCAAGTAAATCGGTACATCGGTACATCGGTACATCGGTACATCGGTACATCGGTACATCGGTACATCGGTACATCGGTACATCGGTACATCGGTAGAACGGTACATCGGTAGAACGGTACATCGGTAGAACGGTACATCGGTACATCGGTACATCGGTACATCGGTAGAACGGTACATCGGTAGAACGGTAACCAAATTATATCTACTGATTTACTGATTTACCGTCCTACTGATTTACCGATTTACTTGTCTACCGATATACCTATTTACCTATCCCAAGAAAGGCAGTTCACCGCTTGTGAATATCACCGTAATTAGCTGTTCGCTCCATCCACAGAGTCGCTCCTATGTTCTGGCCCAACAGGCTGTTGCCCATTTCAAGGAACTAGGGATTGAGGCACCGCTCTATGATCTGCGTCAACATGAACTTGGCATGTGTGACGCCACCACCACCCACAAAACGCCGGTGGCGGAAGAGATTATCGCAGCCATTCGGCAGGCCGATAGCGTGCTGTTGGCAATGCCGGTCTATAATTATGATGTCAACGCTGCAGCCAAAAATCTGCTGGAGATTGGGATGCGCGCCTGGAATCACAAACTGGTTGGCTTTCTCTGTGCCGCCGGTGGGCAACGCAGCTATATGTCGGTGATGCCCTTTGCCAATAGCTTGATGCTCGATTTTCGATGTATCATTATTCCGCGCTTTGTCTATGCGGTGGGTGCGGATTTTGGTGATGATCGCCAGTCGACCATGCATATTGCCTCGCCCGAAATTCGAGAGCGCATCAAAGAATTAGCGACCAATACGGCACGGCTCACCGCAGCGCTGGCCGGCGTCACCTTTGCCTAAAGGATCAACTCCCAATGCAGCGGTCTCAACAAAGTCATCTTCTTCACCTTGGCGTAAAACTTCTCATGCTTATCGGCGTGGTGATGCTGGCTATTGCCTGCCAGCCATTGATTGTTGCACCATCGACGGAAACAGGGATGATGCTGGTGGATCATCCCATCCGTGGCACGCCAGGGTTGGATGATCCGCTCTACCCCCAACTCGGCAACGGTGGCTATGATGTACAGCACTACACAATCAAACTGACCGTTGATGTTGACACAAATACGATCAGTGGGACAACCACCATCGCAGCCACTGCGCTTGACGATTTGGCAGCGTTTAATCTCGACCTGATCGACCTGACGATTGTGGATCTAACGCTCAATCAAGAAGCAGCATCCTATACGCGTGCAGGGCAGGAGCTAACGATTACACCGACGCTCTCGCTGGAGATGGGTACGCCCTTTACCGTCGCCGTCACCTATCGGGGCAATCCGCAACCGGTTGTCGATCCAGGAGTGCCTTTTGAAGGGGTCGGATGGCTTACCTATCCGGAGGTGGGTAGCTATGTATTAAGCGAACCCTCGGGGGCCATGAATTGGTATCCCAACAATAACCATCCAACCGACAAGGCGACCTACTCCTTCTATATTACTGTGCCGGAGCGCTATGTCGTTGCAGCAAACGGCTTGCTCATCAACATTGTGGAGCAAGATGGATTGCACACTTACCACTGGGAGGCCAGCGATCCCATGGCAAGTTATTTGGCAACAGTCAACGTGGCGCGCTTTGACATGGTGCAGGAAGAAGGGCCGGATGGGCTACCACTCATCAACTTCTTCCCCAGCCAAAGTAGCAGCCGCATGCAACGCAACTTTGCCAACACGGGGGAGATGATCGCCTATTTCAGCGAGTTAATCGGCCCCTTTCCCTTTGAGAGCTACGGGGCAATTGTGATGGATGCACCTTTGGGCGGTGCGCTGGAGACACAGACGCGGTCGATCTTTGGACGCTCAGCAACGATTGAGATCATTATTGCCCACGAGCTGGCGCACCAATGGTTTGGTGATAGCGTGAGTTTGGCCACCTGGCGCGACCTTTGGCTCAACGAGGGCTTTGCCACCTATTTCCAATATCTATGGATTGAACATACGAAGGGCAAGACGATCTTTGACGCGACCATGCTCGGCTCGTATACAGCCATCAAAACAGGGTCAATGCCGCCTCCTGGCAATCCACCGCTCGACAATCTTTTTGGGCCGTCGGTCTATGTGCGTGGTGCCATGACGCTCCACGCGCTACGCCTCACCATTGGCGACGAGCTTTTCTGGGAAATTTTACAGACCTACTACGCACGCTATCAGGGTGGCAACGCCGGCACAGCGGACTTTATCGCAGTGGCAGAAGAGGTAAGCGGACAAGATCTGACCGACTTTTTCCAGGGCTGGCTTTACGCGGATACAATACCGGATCTACCTTAGACAGGAGACAGGAGACAGGAGACAGGAGACAGGAGACATTATCGTCTAAACGATCTCCTTGTCTCCTCACTCCTCATACGATTCCAACACCGGCTCGTAGCGGCAGCGACAGCCAAGGAGCGCGGTGCAATCGCGGTGGGGCAGTTCCGGCACGCGGGCGACTAGAAATTGCTTGCCGAGAAATTGGCGACAGTGTTCACAGGTCGCGTCATCGTCTGGGCCGACAATTTCAAGGCGGCGCACATGGTCGCCGCCTTTGCAGCGTTGCCATGTCTCTTGATTGTCTACATAGAGTGCCAGTTGATAGGCTTTCCAATAGGCAGCCTCGGGGGCAGATAAGGGTTCGACAGCCAATTCCCTTTGCGCAATCTCGGGGATGTCGGCGACAGGTAGTTGCCAATAGCTGCCCCACATATGTTGCTCAGCGGCATATTGTTTGAGCCAAGCCACAGTCTCCTTACTCAAGCCATCCAGGAGCCAATGGTCCAAAAAGAGAATGCGGCGCGTCAGTGCACTGTGGCTCAACTGCGGCTCGGGACCCGTCCACGTTGCTTTGCCCAAGGGTTGACGCTCTTCATAAGCCCGCCGGATCGACAGTGCTTCACTCGTATCACGCGCGGCAATTGCCTTACGTACTTGGGGCAACACAGCGGCTTTTTCTTTGGCTACGCGCGCCTGATACTGTTGGATAAAAGGCAATGCAGCAGTCGTTGCCTGCCCCTGATCTCCAGTGACAGCTAGCCAACCCACCTTCTGCAAAAGTGCAATTGTATCGGCATAGGGTTGGGGCAATGCCCGCGTCCACAGCCGCTCTTCGAGCCCTTGATGAAAGGGACGGGCATCTTCAAATTCTGCCAGCAGCGCGATCTGCGCATACGCCGTACGTTCGGTTGATGTCGCCAAGGCGGCCCCATCGAGCCGAGGCGTGCCACCAAAAAGTTTGCGCAGGAAGCTCATTCGTTTTCCCTTATCGATTCTCAATCGTTTGTACTTGAATACCAGTGTTTGCTACCACTATCGTATCCCTTTGTTCGATTTATGCAACTTTGGTAGAGGGTTAATACGAGAACTATACCGGCTAGAGGGAATCGGGTAGGTGATTGAAGTAGAAAGGGCGATGATCGGCTTTCTCAGAAGTCGATCATCGCCCTTTCCGCAAAGAGGAAGAAGAAGTTGTCTCACACCCCTATTATACGCAATTTATCGATCACTTCGATAGCCGCCCATCCATTTATACCCAAATTGCACAATGTTTAATCACCATTTGCACAATGTTCACACCAATTATGTACTTAATCGCTGCTGCGCACATAGCGCAGCGGTGCCACTGCTCCAATCAGACAGAGCAAAAAGGCTAGAATCAGAAATGCGCGCCCAGTCGCCAGCAGATTGGCAAGCTCTTGTTGGAGATAGGCACTCAGCAAGGTCAACACCCAAAGCACGTGGGTCAATGTGGCGGTAAAGAGCAGGACACGGTTCATATAGTGCTGACCAGAGGCGATCAACAGAAAGCAACCCAAAGCGATCTGGTTGGCCCCAGCCAGACGCAACGACCACAACATGCCATCCACTGCCAATCCCCAGTGAATCAAAAGCGTGGCGGGCAATAACAAAAAAAGTGCGCCCAGCAACAACCCAAGAAAGATACCATTGACGCGCAAGATAATGCGCAACGGGCGAAAAGGATCACCCAATGTATAAGCCATAACAGTGCCCAATCTAATAGCCGGATCGCTGCCGGCGGCAGTCGCAATGGGGTTGATTCTACAAAAGAGCGCCTTCTGCGGCAACTTTATCAGCCGGTTCGAGCGCATATCCCTTCCCTTGCTATAATTTTTTGACGCACCCACGAGCGGCTGTTACAATGGAACGACTCTACCCATTTTTCATTTCATTGTCTGATTGGTAGCACAATCTGTTCGTGGGTGCCGATCCGCAGGACGGTATAACATGCTCAGTCGAACAGTCTGTTGCCGCGTCATTGTTGGTCACAATTTACATGCGTACTCTGGTCGTCAGCGATAAAGTTGAAGCAATTCTATACAGCGGTAGCATCAAAGATAATTTCGGCGATGTGGAACTCGTATTGAGTTGTGGTGATCTCCCCTTTTATTACATTGAATTCATTGTAAGCATGCTTAATCGGCCTACCTACTATGTTTTTGGCAATCATGGCAGCGAGGTGCAATACCAGAGCGGTAAAGGCGAAAGCTGGCAAGTCGCCAATGCACCTCAGGGAGCCGTCAATCTGCATGGTAAAACGGCCAAAGTTGGTCCCCTGCTCATCGCTGGGTTGGAAGGGTCCATCCGCTATAATGATTCATCTAATTCGCAATATACGGACACCGAAATGTGGCTCAACGTTGCGCGTTTGGCACCCAAGCTGCTCTACAATCGGCTGCGCTACGGACGTTGGCTTGATGTTTTGGTGGCCCATTCTCCGCCCTTTGGGATCCACGATCGGCCCGATCGTGCCCACACTGGTTTTCGTAGTTTTCTGCCCTTTATGCGCTGGTTTAAGCCGCGCTACCTCCTCCACGGTCACATCCATATCTATCGCAACAACGAAGTACGGCAAACGCGCTACTACGATACCGAGATTATCAATATTTACCCCTATCGCGTCTTGGAATTAGAGCCGCAAACTCGCCCATAATCTATTACCACCCAATAATCTGTCATCAATCTGTCATCAATCTGTCATCGATTCATTGACAATTTCTTCACCAGATCTCCACATTTTGCAGCTATACTATACATAGTTGCTTAGAACCCATCCTGAAATTCGGTTGTGGCTACAGTTACTACACCTATAGGAGAGATCGTCACAGAGAATTTCAGGATAGACACTTAGTCTATTGAACTTACCTACCCTGCTTTACCAGAAAGCACCCTATCATGGCTACATCTACCACCCATCGTATTTTACTCGTCGATGACGACCACGAGATCGTTCGTGTCTTGCGCGCCTATCTGGAACAGGCAAATTTCCTCGTCTTGACGGCCTATGATGGCGAGACGGCGCTGCACGTGATTCGCCACGACCGGCCCGATCTCGTCGTGCTCGACCTCATGCTGCCGGACCACGATGGCTGGGAGATCACACGCCACTTACGCGCCGATGAAGCATGGGCAGGTCTGCCAATCATTATGTTGACGGCGCGCGTAGAGGATACGGATAAGATCATTGGCCTAGAATTGGGAGCCGATGATTATATCACCAAACCCTTTAACGCGCGCGAGGTCGTGGCACGGATTCGGACAGTGTTGCGCCGGACCCAAGGCGCGGCAACGACACCCTCAACGCGCATCCACCAAATTGGCGCATTGACGCTCGATCTACACCGTCACGAGTTGCGCATCCACAATGAACCGGTCGATCTAACCCAAACCGAGTTTAAGTTGCTGCAGATCTTTATGGAAAATCCTGGCTATGCTTTTACACGCATTGATTTGATTGAGCAGGGGCTGGGTTATAGCTATGAGGGGATGGAGCGAACGCTCGATAGCCATATCAAAAATTTACGCAAGAAGATTGAACCAGATCCCAAGTGCCCCACCTACTTGCAGACTGTTTATGGGGTTGGCTATCGCTTTGAAAGGATCGCGCCCGCATGAATCGCCTTTGGGTACGTCTAAGCATCTACTTTGGCAGTTTTGCCTTGCTGGGAGTAGTCGTTCTCATCATTGTAGCACGTCTGCTGGTCAATGATACGCTGCGCCAATCCTTTATCCCCGCGCAGTTACAAGCACCAGGTGGCATTGTGGATACACTTGGAGACTATTACCAAACACACCATAGCTGGCAAGGTGTAGATAACTTAATGGATGGGGCACGCGCAACCTTTCATCTTTGGTCCGGTGGCATGGATCTGCGTCTCCTTGACCGTGAGGGCGCACCGATCTATCAGATCAATCAACGCCCGGGCGGCAATTCCCCCATTGAGAATTCGCCAATGGGCAATTCAGCCATGGGCAATTCAGCCATGGGCAATTCAGCGATGGGCAATGGTCCCAATGGTCCCAATAGTAATGCGCAACCAGGGAATGGAGCAATGGGTCGCCCGCGGAATCCGATTCAAATCCCGATTAAGATTGACGGGCAGACTGTTGGTTATCTTGAAACGCGCGTGATGATGGCGCCCTCCGGCAACAGACCCCTGGATATTTTTCAACAGCTAAGCCAATATCTGCTCTTGATCGCGTTAGGTGCTGCTATTTTGGGGGCGGTCTTTAGCGTCGCCGCCAGCCGCACACTCACTGCACCGCTTACTCAACTCGCCAATGCCGCCCGCGCGATCGGTGGGGGCAATCTCAACGAGCGGGTACCCATCCATGGCTCGGATGAAGTCGCGGCCGTCGCCGTTGCCTTTAACGAAATGGCCGGCGAACTGCAAGAAGCAGAGACACTACGGCGCAACCTCATGGCGGATGTCGCCCATGAATTACGCACACCGCTCTCTGTGCTGCAAGGGAATCTACGGGCGATCCTCGATGAGGTCTATCCCCTTGACAAAGAAGAGATCACACGCCTCTACACACAGACCCGTCTGTTAAGCCGCCTTGTCAATGATCTGCATGAACTCGCGCAGGCTGAAGCGGGACAACTCTCACTCAACCTAGCATCAACCGATCTACGCCCTTTGCTACGCGAAATCATCGAAATCTTTGCGCCAATGGCCGAGGATAGCGCCATCAACTTGGAAGCGCAGTTAGCGCCCACCTTGCCCGCCGCCGCCGTCGATTCGGTACGCCTACGCCAGGTGCTGCACAATCTGCTGGCCAATGCGCTGCGCCACACTCCTACTGGTGGCACCGTCAGTCTGCAGAGTGCGGCCACACCGGACGCCGTCACCATCATGATCCGCGACAGTGGTGAAGGAATCGCGCCAGAACATCTGCCGCACGTCTTTGATCGCTTCTACCGCACCGACCGTGCCCGCGCCCGTGATACAGGTGGGGCTGGGTTGGGCTTGGCCATTGTACGCGCCATTGTCCAAGCCCATGGCGGCACAGTCAGCGCGCAGAGTAACGGCATTGGGCAAGGCAGCGCATTTACCGTGGCATTACCGATTGCACGGTAACAAGGAGGCACAGGCAGTTGTGACTCATGTTAATATTCACCCAACACCTGCCCCATCCGTCCGGTCTCATAGCCCCCCAACGCCTCGACAGTCTCTGCAAAAAGTGGATCGCGAATAATGCGCAACAACGGCTGCAACAACTCGCCCTCATAGTGCTCGATGGGAATTACCAGATCATAGCGCTCGTTGCACAACGGCACAAAATCCAAATCGAGCGCCCGTGCTGCTGCCATGATGCCCAGGCCACAATCGGCCGCACCACTCTTGACTGCGGCGGCTACGGCGAGGTGCGTATACTCCTGCCGCTCGTAACCTTGGATGGCGCGCGGGTCGAGCTTGTTGCGCTTTAACTCGTAATCGAGCAGCACCCGGGTCCCCGCACCCCGTTGGCGGTTGACAAAGGTCACATCATCGCGCAGCAGGTCAGGCAATATAGCAATGCCCTTGGGGTTCCCTTTGGGCACCATCAAACCCTGCACGCGGTTGACAAAGCCGAGCAGCACAACGCGGATTTCATGAGACGTCAACAGCCGTTCGATCGAGCCCATGTTGTAGTCGCCTGTCTCCTCATCAAGCAGATGCGAGCCAGCCAAATGCGCCTCGCCCCGTTGCAGCGCCAGCAGACCGCCGAGGCTGCCGACGTGGGCCGACGAGAGCGTCTGCTCAGGGCATTGCGCATGTAACAGGTTAGCCAGCAGATCGAGCGTCATGTCGTGGCTGCCAATGACCATAATCGTGTTGTCGATCTTGCGCGGCTCGCAGAGTAGCTCCACCGTGACCGTTGCGCCCGCATGATGCCCTTCAGAAAAGCGCGGGATTTTCAGAATCCCGTCGGCCTTGACCAACGAACTGATCACACCAGCCCCGCCGGCTAGCGGCGTTGCCACCGTCTTCGCCCCAACTTTGCCTACAGTGACGCGCAAAAATTCATCCTCGCCTATAGGGGAAAGGGTCTTGCGGGTCAACGTTGCCTGGACCGTTGGCCGTTGTGGGGGTAGAATTCCTTGCCAGCGGTAGAGCAGCGGCTTGACCAGCAGATCAAAGGCCAGCGCCGCCGAGACTGGATAGCCGGGAATGCCGACGAGCGCCTTGCCCTCTGCCACACCCAAAATCACCGGGTGGCCAGGACGCATGGCAATGCCGTGGACAGAGAGTTCGCCCAGTTCGGCCACAATCTTCGACGTATAATCCTCAGAGCCGGCGGATGAACCGGCATTGATCGCCACCAAATCATGATCAACTAATGCCGCTGCGACCTGCGCGCAAATCGCAGCATACTCATCGGCGATAACCGGCAAACGCGTCACCAACGCCCCGGCCTCTTCGGCCTGCGCACCGAGCATGAGCGAATTGTACTCAATGATATCGCCGGGTTTCAGATCAGCGCCAGGCTGCACCAATTCGGTGCCCGTAGGCAAGATCGCCACCCGCGGCCGGCGATAGACCTCTACCACCGCGTGCCCACAGCCGGCAATCGCGCCCAAGTCCTGCGGCCGCAGTTTGTGGTTGGCGGGTAACACCAACTCGGTTGCCACCATGTCCTCGCCCATTGGTCGCACATAACGCCAGGGTGGAGAGCTCTCTAAAATTTCAATCGATTGGATGCCCTCTACTTCAATCAGATGGACATGCTCGATCATAATAACTGCGTTTGTATGGGGGGGCAGCGGATCGCCGGTGTCGACCGCAAAGGCTTGCGTGCCGATGGGAAGTTGCTTGGGGCTTGTTTCCGTAGCCCCGTGGGTGGCATCAGCATGCACGGCATAGCCATCCATGGCCGCGGCGTGATAGTGAGGCGCAGAGATACGCGCCCAAACCGGTGCGGCAGTGACGCGCCCGAGCGCGGCGATCAAAGGGCTGATTTCACTGGACAACGGCTGGAGCAGATGATTCTCCGCCAGAAGTTTATGCCAAGCGGTAATCGCTTCATCAAGGGCGATATCGTGGAGATAGATATTGCGGTCTTCCATAAGGTTCTACTTTTCTTTAATCCGATCAATGGAGGACAACGGTTACCCATTCACCGGCGCGTATGCCGTTGCTATCCAGCGACACCTTGACGACCCCCTCGGCATTGACCAGCGTGTAGATCAGATTCGACTTGCCCAAGACGGGCACAGCCCACAGCCCATCCTCACGAGTTTCCAGCCGCACTTGAATGTAATCCTCGCGCCCAGTTGTGGACGACAGATTGCGCGCCAACTTTGCTTGTACCTGCGGTTGGCGCGGCGTGGTTGCGCCGAGTAGTGCCCGGATCGTCGGGGCAACCAGCAGATCAAAGATCACCATCGCCGAGACGGGGTTGCCAGGCAACCCAAAGACCGGTTTGCCATCGCAGACCGCTAGGATCGTCGGCTTGCCCGGCTTGACGCTGACGCCATGCACCAATACGCCCGGTTCACCCAAGGCGTCAATCACATCGACGCTCATATCACGGTAGCTCACCGAACTCCCCGCAGAGATGACCACAATATCCGCTTCGGCATGAGCACAACGGGCGGCGGCATCAAGCGCGGCGCGCGCATCGGGGATAATGGCATAGGTGATCGGCGTACCACCAGCCCGCGTCACGGAGGCCGCCAATGTATAGGAGTTGATATCGCGAATCTGTCCCGGTTTTGGTTGTTGGTCGGGCGGGATCACCTCGTCGCCCGTCGACAGAATGGCAACGCGTGGGGGGATGGCCACCCTAATTTCGGTGATACCCAACGCCAGCAGGCCGCCCAGATCTTGTGGCCGTAACTGGTGTCCCGCAGGCAAGACTACGGCCCCCATGCGGATGTCTTCACCCACGTGGATCACATTCTCACCATCGGCCACCGGCTTGAGCACTTCGATGCTCCCGTCATCAACTCGTTGTGTGTTTTCGACCATGACCACCGCATTGGCCCCGGCCGGAATCATCCCACCGGTGTGCACCAATGCGACTTGGCCGATCCCCAATGCGACGCTGCTTGCCTGCCCCATTGCCACTTCACCGACTACATCGAGCAAGGCGGGTAGGGTAGCCGTCGCGCCGTAACTGTCAGCGGCATTGATGGCATACCCATCAACGGTAGAGCGCTCAAAATCGGGCAGATCTTGTGGCGAGATAGGGGCTTCGGCCAAACGGCGATCCAGTGCATCGACCGTTGCCAAACGCTCGACCTGAAGACGCGGTTGGAAATGGGTCATAAAGCGTTGCCAGGCTTCGCCTGGTGTGCAGACAGTAAATAGCTCACTCATAAAATCGATCGATCATCCTGTGGCAAATTTTTCTAATAGCTTCACCAGTTGTGGCACATGAAGGCCCGTTAGGGTTGTCAGGCGCTCGTAGACACGCAGAAAGGTTGGAGCCTGCTCGGCCATTGCGTGAAGCGCATCGGCGCGCATACCGGAGCGTTGGGCACCGGATTGGATCGAGATCGCGACATCGAGAAGGCGGCGCATAGAAGCCATCACCTCAAAGGCGTCCAGCGCCACAACTGGTTCCTCACAGTGGGCCAGATAACCTTGCAGAGTCTGTTCGCGCAACGCTTCGCCGCCAAAGCTACCATGTAACACCAACGTCCAGGCCAGATCAAAGCGCGGATCGCTAATGGCAAAACCAGTCCAATCGATAACAACGCAGGAGCCATCGGCCCGCACGAGGAGATTATCGCCATGAAAATCGTTATGGGTGGGTGTAGGGGCGACACAGCCAAGATGAAAGCGATGCGCTTCGACCCACCCCAGCAAGGCTGTTAGATCGAGATCTGATAGGAGGGTTAGGCGGCGGGCAGTTTTGGTTAGCCAGCGATCGACAAAGCGATGAGGATTCTTCCCGTAGGCCAAGTGGCTGCGCTCGACAAAGGGGCGCCAGGGCAATTGGTGAAGTTGTACAAAGAGTTGGCAGAAGCTCATCAAAAGTTGGTGAGCTTGCGCCGCTGTTGTGGTTGTATAGGCCTCACCCAATGTCATCCCATCGATCCGTTCCATGAGCAAAAATGGGGTACCAAAGGGCATATCGGCCGCACCAAAGTCATAGACTTGCGGAACAGGATAGAGCGCATGGGTCAGTTGGCGTATGCTCTGGAATTCGCGGATCGCTTTTTCGCTGGCATTTGCGCCCGAAAGCATCCGCAGAATCAACGACTCTTGCTGCGGTTGTCCAGCCGATTGGTAGCGTACCACAAAGCTCACCAATTCACTCTCCCAGCCGCTGGTAATCTCCGCTACCTGCTCAATTGCCAACACTTGGCGCTTTGGGTAAAGACCGGCATAATAGGTTTGTAGTTGTTCAGTAGTAATTGTCATTGGTCAATAGAGATTGCTCATTGGCAAAGCCAACACGAGATACGAGATACGAGATTCGAGATACGAGATTCGAGATTCGAGACAAATAGGAGATTACCATGAGCGACGATCAATTTCAACTCTATGACCTCGCCGTTGTTGTCGAGGCGATCGAAGGGCACTGTACCTGTGCAATGACGGTGGGGGACAGAGTCTATCTGCGTGGGGGGAAATTGTCAATGCCCGATGGGGCTGATTTTTGTCTTTACGCATTGCAAGCAGTCATTCCACTGTTGCCGGCCAAACAGCGGCTGAATCATCCCGCCGATTGGATGGAGACCGATAGCCGAGCTGTCTGCCCCGATCCCGCCTGTCGACTGATTATGCGCGTAGATCGACTCAATGAGCGCACGCTACGCCACGATGATGTCAGCCCCATTGCCTGGAAGAACGTCATCCGAGGGGCGTAAGGTGTGACAGTTGGCAGCAGATCATGTATACTGACGCCATTGTGCTAGAAATTCTGCGGCCATTGCGCTCCCCATAGTCTGCCAATGCCCAGCATCATCAGCACAGAATTGGTTCATCCCCTATTTGTTAAATTTGTTAAACAAAATCGTCTAACGTAAAGCGTCTAAGTCAAAGGAGAAGCAGATGAGTAAACATTTGCGCGCACTACTTGCAATGTTGATTGTCCTATCCATGGTGCTGGCGGCCTGTGGTGGTGGCAATGAAGAAGCAGAGCCTACCGCCGCTCCAGTTGTGGAAGAGGCAACTGCGGCCCCAGTAGCAACCGCAGTGCCAACGGAAGCAGTCGCCGCAACCGAGGCGATGACTGAAACTGAAACGATGTCTGAAACCGAGGCGATGACCGCCACAGACAGCATGACCGAAACCGAAACAATGACGGCGACAGAGACCACCAGTGATACAGCCGCGAGCAGCGATGCGATTGTCGCCGAGTTTGGTCATGAACTCTCCACCATTTTACTGCCCAAATTTCTAGGGATCCTTGTCTTTGATCAAGCCAACAATGGTGCGCAGGAAGCCGCCGCCGAATTGGGCGCGCCAGCGCCCGAGTTTACCGGCCCTACTGCCGAAAATAGTGTCCAAGGGCAGATCGAAACTGTAACCGCGGCTGCGACTCAAGGCGTGGGCGCGATTATGATCTCCAATAACGCTGGGGATCAGCTGGCACCAGTTGCCCAGGCGGCAAAAGAGGCCGGCCTGACCGTCGTCACCTGGGATTCCCCGATCCCCTCGGCAGAAGGCGAAGATCTCTTTGTGGCGCAGGTCGATTTTGATGAGACCGGCAAGGTGATGGCCGATATGGCAATGAATATTCTTGGGGAAGAAGGGGGACAATTCGCCGTGCTCTCCGCCTCGCCCGACGCCGCCAATCAGAATGCCTGGATTGCCTCGTTAAAGAAAGTACTTGAAACTGATAGTACCTATGCTAACCTCGAATTGGTCGATGTGGTCTACGGCAATGACCAATCGGAAGACAGCTATGATCAGGCCCTGGCACTTGTCGACAAATATCCGGACATGGGATTGATTATGGCCCCGACCACGGTTGGTATTGCGGCGGCAGCCAAGGCGATGCAGGATGAAGATCTCTGTGACACCGTCAAAGTAAGCGGTCTGGGGCTGCCCGCCGAAATGGTCTCCTATACGCTCAACGGCTGTGCACCGGAATTTGCGCTTTGGAGCTTCACCGATCTCGGCTATCTGACCTACTACAGTACCTATCTCTTGGCCGATGGGCAGATGGAAGCCGCCGAGGGAGTAAGCTTTGAAGCCGGCCGCATGGGCACCTACACCATTGAAAAAGATCCCACCCGCGACGCTGGATTGCGTGTCGTGATGGGTCCCTTCACGGTCTACAACGCGGATAATGTAGAGGCAGCCGCTCAGTAAGGGATAAAGCAAACAGAGCAATTTTCTCTTTGTGGATACGGATGGTTGGCAATATGGATTTTTCAAACGCGGATTATCTGTGTTTCTCATCGTCCGTATCCATAATCAGTTTGCGGTTTGAGGTACAGCTTCGCTAGAGAATTACCGCCTTGTAATGCTTTAGCTGCGTCACGCCAACTCTAACCAGAAATTCCTTTCAGTGGCTTTGATGGTATCCCCTTGCGTGATGAACTTGAATTGGAGATGCCGCTTGCTCCCTGAGATCGTTCTACGATTAGCCAGCCCTACCGATCTTGTCGCTATCACAGCGATCACGGATGCGGCTTATGCTAACTATATCCCACGTTTGGGTCGCAAACCGCAGCCAATGACGACTGACTACAAACCGTTGATCGATGCCGGCCAGATCTGGTTGGCCGCTAGCATAAATCGCGTGGTCGGGCTAATCGTGTTACAGCCGCAAACCGACCATTTGCTGATCTATTCAGTGGCTGTCGATCCGGCCCATCAGAAAATGGGCGTAGGGCAGGCATTGTTAACCTGGGCAGAGACAGAGGCTACACGCCAGGGCTTTGCCACGGTGAAACTTTATACCAATGAAAAGATGACTGAGAATATAGCCCTCTACCAGTGGCTTGGTTATTCTGAAGATAAACGGGCAAGCTACAATGGTTTTCAAGTAGTCTACATGACAAAAACGGTAGAGCCGCCAAATAGTTTTGTGGAAGGGAGGGCATCAGATGGCCGAGTCGATTATTGATATCAGCCGCAGCTTCTTTGAAGAGGTTGTCAAGCCAATCCTACAAGAACATTTCCCTGTCGAAACCGCGCAGACGGCCTTTGGCGTCTTTGGCTATGGCTCGGAAGCGTTGCGGCTCGATGATGAATATTCGCGCGACCACCATTGGGGGCTGCGCATTGACGCGCTGATGCCGGCGGCTGTTTTTGAGGAGAAACGCCAGGCAATTATGACGACGCTCAGCACCAACCTGCCCGAACGCTATCGTGGGCAGTCGCTGCGGGCCGGCCATCTGGCAGGCGCGGGGCTAGCACCGGACAATCTCCAAGCTTTTCTCACGCGTACGATTGGTATTGACCACGCGCCGCGTGATTCTGTCGAATGGCTCAAGATCCCCGAAGAAGATATTATCCACATCGTCAACGGCGAGGTCTGGTCGGACCCGCTGGGCGAATTCAGCGAAATTCGGCAGGTCTTCCAGGGCTACTACCCCGAGCCAGTGCGGCGGCGGCGGATTGCCAATTGGTGTCGCTTCTTCTCGGGTATGGGCACCTATGCGCTTAAGCGAGCAATCTTACGCGACAATGAGTTCTACGCCGTGACTCGCTTTAGCAACGCCATACGGCTGGGCATTCAACTAGCCTTCCTGCTCGACAAACAATATTTCCCCTATGACAAGTGGCTTATTGCCTTTCTAGAACGGCTGCCACGCTTAGGGGCACCAATGTTGCCACTGGTCAATGAAGCGGTAAAACTCTCGACGGGTTGGAAACGGAAGCTCGACCTCCTTCATCAGATCACCGACCTCCTCGACCAAACGATGGTCGCCGACGGGATTATCCAGCCGCACCCCACCTTTGTCATCTCGCCCACCTCTGGCTATCGGTTGATGGAACATGCCTATGCCGAGATTATTCAAGGCTTGCCCGCCGAGATCAAAACGGTCGTCCCCGTCTGGGATCAAGTTTATATGGAAGAGTTCCACAGCGGCTTTGTGGATGGCTTGGATCTGGCCACCTGGGACGAGATGTTACAGTTGAAGCCGCGCAATGATGTATAACTGGTCTGCCATCATTCTCCTGACGTTGAGCCTCCTGACCGCTTGTAGTAAACCTGTACATGAGTCCACGCCGCTAACCGCTACCATCGCCCAGCAATTTATTGAGCGCGCATTGCGCCGCTATTGGCAAGGACGCTATGCACTAACCCTGGCCGGCCACGAAGAGTCGTTGCGCTTCTTGCAACGCGATGAAAAACTACCAACCCCAACGCTCCCCGCGGCTGTTGCCGAAGCCTATCAGTACTATTTCACAGCAGTAGAGCGCGCCGATTGGGGCAATGTCTACCTCTTAAGCCCCAACATAGATGGCCGCCCCTTCTATATGATCTATGTCACCACCGATGGTGATGATGGTTGGATCGAACTCTACAGCCTGGACGGGTCAACCTTGGGCACGGCGCGGCGCTACCTGGAATTGGTCAGTTGGGGTGATCAGACAACCCTGCGTCAACAGACCAGGACGGGAGAGTTCCCCACAGCGCTCAGCAACCGGTTTCACGAAACCTTGTGGGGTAAGTAGTACGACAACGTTAAATTTCAATCAGTAGACAGGATGAACAAGATTCACAGGATTTTCTCTCCGCTGTAGCAATCCTGTAAATCTTGTAAATCTTGTCGAATGTAACGTTGTCGTAGTAGGAAGCAGGAAGTAGATCAACAGTGCGTTACCAGCGTGCGCGCGGTTCCGTCGTGGCCCGCATATAATGGACCAGCATCTGCCCGGGCGGCATGACGGCGTCAATCCGTGCATTATCCTCCGCACTCACCACAACATCGCACGCACCCAAATTATCGGTCAACTGTTCACTCGTGCGCGGCCCGATAATCGGCGAGGTGATCCCCGGCTGGTGCATACACCACGCCAACGCCATCTGGGCGACTGAGCACTTCTTCTCCGCCGCCAACGCCACCAAGACCTCAATTAGATCATAGGCTTGTTCTTGCCCATGCACATTGGCATCACCACTCTGTTGCACACCGGCAGCGACCGTCAGACGACCTTCAGCCGGGGCGCTCGTATCACGGCGATATTTGCCGGTGAGAAAGCCCTGTGCCAGCGGCGACCAGGGAATGACGGCGATCCCATACGTCTGTGCCATTGGCAACAGTTCCCGTTCGGCACGACGATCAAGCAGATTGTAGGCCGGCTGGCTGGAGATGTGGCGATTGAGCCCCAACTCTTTGGCTGCCCACAGCGCTTCGACCTCTTGCCAGGCGGTGAAATTACTAGTGCCGATGTAGCGCACCTTACCGGCACGGATGAGATCATCAAGCGCACGCAGGCTTTCGTCAATCGGAATGGTGGCCCTTGACGAGTGAAATTGAAAGAGATCGATGGAGTCGGTTTGCAGGTTGCGCAGCGATGCTTCACATTGGGCGATGATCTGGTTACGACTGACCCCGTGCGAAAATTTGGTGGCGAGAAAGATGCGATCCCGTTTGCCATTGGCTTGGAACGCCTCACCCAGGATCCGTTCGCTTTCGCCATTGCCATAGCCGCTGGCCGTGTCGATAAAGTTGATGCCACCGTCGAGCGCCTCGTCGACCATCCGTAGCGCGTCAGCTTTGGGTGTGCGGTTACCAAATTGCCAGGCGCCCAAACAAAGCGGGCTCACCTGAACGCCGGTCCTGCCAAAGTTGCGATAGTTCATGTCTGATTTGTCCTCAATGCATCGATCTGTCTGGTTATTCGGTTTACACTCATCTCTCATTCTACCGGAGGAGAACAAATGAGGCAATCGGCATTGCATCTCTCGCTTTGGGGTGAGCCGATAACAGTCATTGGATGAACAAATTTCGGCAAAAATTGACATTGGAATGTCAATTTTTGCCGAAATTTGTTCATCTTCAACTCAATCTCTTTTGGAGCCAAGTGCCGGCGGTCTACAGCACCCAATGCTCACAATTGCCGGAGACGTTGTTGTTGCCTAATCCGCCGTTGTAGTGATCGTCGCCGCTGCCGCAATCGAGCGTATCCTTGCCATCACCACCGCGCAGGACATCATCACCGGGACCACCGTTCAGGCTGTCGTCACCGCCGTCGCCGTGGATTTCATCGTTACCGCCACCGCCACAGATGGTATCCTTGCCACCCTTCCCCTCAATGATGTCATTGCCATCCAACCCGTGAATCACATCGTCACCAGCGGTGCCGGTGATCACATTGTTGCCATTGGTGCCGACAATGGTAGCGACCAACCCTTGACACATCACACTTTGGGCTTGTGCAGGGGCAGGTTGCCCACCCAATGCCATCGTAGATAGCAAAATGGCTGCCGCTGCGAACATCGTTACACGTTTCATGATAGTTTTTCCTTTCGCTACAGATAGAGATATCGGCTCAGTGACTGGTAGAGGTATTGGTTACTGCAGTCATGTAGCTATAGCATAGGGGCACGGTCGGGAAATCTGTGGCACTTGGCAAGGGAAATCGCGTCACAATTGCATCAAAGTAGATGACTGCTACGCAATGGAAACTGGTTGATCACCCTAGATGGATCAACCATATATATGATATACTACTTGCGCTTACCTTTACATCTCTATTGCCAATTTTGTGAGGAACCCATGATCATCGACCAACTTTCCAATGTCCAATCCAGCATTTATCCCAACCTGCTCTCCTCTACTGCCCCCAATACCGGTCTGGCCAAGCGCCTCAAAGCCGGCTTTGACTACCTACTCCAAACCGATCTCGCCTCTGTTGCGCCGGGCACTGTCAAAATTGACGGTGACCGCGTTTTTGCCATGCACCAGGAGTACAACACCAAGCCGCGCGCACAAGGCTTCTGGGAGTCGCACCGCAAGTATATTGATATCCAATACGTCGTCAGCGGTGTCGAGCACATGGGCTTTGCCAACCTCCAGCAACTGACCAACGGTGAATACGATGCGAGCAAAGATCTGATCATGCATGAAGGTTCTGGCAGCTTTGTCCTGTTGCCGGCGGGGATGTTTACGCTGCTCTTCCCCGCCGATGCCCACATGCCGCAGATTGCGGTCGAGAGCCCCCATGCGGTGAAAAAAGTCGTCGTCAAAGTGGCAGTGGAAGACTAAGAATCAATCGAAAATCGGTTGTGGCCCAACGGGAACAGAGAATTTTTAGGCTGATATTCAGGCAAATATAAAGTGGAGGATTGATCGATGAATGCCCGTGAACGCATCTTGGCGACGATCAAGCGCCAGCCGGTTGACCGCACACCGCTCGACTGTATGCTCTATCAGAAACAATTTGTCGAGATGCTGGCGGCTGATTACGGTACGCGCGATGAGTTTCTCGACGAATTCAACATTGATATCTTTGCCGGTTTCGTCCCCTATCCCAATCAGTTCGGGCACAAGTTTGCGGTGACGGAACTGGCAGATATCCGCTTGGAAGATCCGCGCGATCCCAAGTGGGTGGCGCACAGCGATTGGAATTACGACTTTGCCGGCGTCAACGTGGTGCAGGCCGAGGAGTGGTACGGCGACAAGCGTTTTATCCGCGCCCATCTCTGGGGCATTGTCGAGGGGACGAGCAGCTTTCTGGGCATTGAAAACTGCTGGCTCAACCTGGGGCAATCCCCCGACCTGATGATGGCCTGGTTTGATCGCTATGCCGACTGGCTCTGTGGCCTCGTCGACAACTGCGCCGGGGTTGGCGTCGACATGATCACCCTCTCCGACGATTGGGGCAGCAATGACACGATGCTCTTCTCGCCGCGCATGTGGCGACGCATGATCCGCCCCTACGCTGAGCGCGTCGTCGCCCACGCCAAAAGCCGTGGGCTGCATGTCATGCTCCATAGCGACGGCTACATGATGCAGATCATGGATGAAATTGTCGAGATAGGCTACGATCTTGTCCACCCGACCCAAGAGAGTTCGGGCATGGATCCGGTGACGATCAAGCGCGACTATGGTGACAAATTTGTGATCTATGGGGCGCTAGATGTTGTGGACGGCCTCTACAACCACGAAGGCGAAGCGCTTGACGAGTACATCACCAAGCGCTTCGAGATTTACGCGCCAGGCGGCGGCTTTATCTTCTGCACTGGCCACTTTGTGCAGCCCGATGTGCCGCCGGCACGCCTGGTGCGGGCCTATCGCTTGGCGAATCAGTTGGCGGTGCAGTATGGAAGCGACGTTTGAACTGTGGTGGCCAAGGGCAAATTCACGGTGCATTTGTGTAAATTGTCAGCCTTTGGAATGTAGACAAATGTTCTATCGCGCATTATACTGAAGTTTAATGATTTGATACTTCTTTGAGAGCTGCTAATAATTTCAATGACGATTGAACGAACCTTTTACGAGTTTTTTTCCGGCGGTGGCCTGGCCCGGCTCGGTCTCGGTGACAGTTGGACTTGTTTGTTTGCCAATGATATCAGCGAAAAAAAAGCTGATGTCTACCGCGCAAATTTCAATGGCGCTTCTGAACTTTTGCAGGGTGATATTCACAATATCACTACGGCTAATTTACCCAAACATGCCACACTCGCCTGGGCTTCTTTCCCTTGCCAAGATTTATCGCTGGCAGGCAATGGCAATGGTATACATGCGGAACGCAGCGGGGCTTTTTGGGGGTTTTGGCAACTAATCTTAGCGTTGCAGACAGAAGGTCGAAAAGTTCCCTTAATTGCCATTGAAAATGTTACTGGATTATTGACCTCCAACCAAGGTGGAGATTTTACGGCGCTATGTCAAGCGGTTGCTGATGCTGGATATAATCTTGGGGCACTTGTTATCAATGCAGAGCTATTTGTTCCCCAATCGCGCCCGCGCCTTTTTCTAATTGCCGTGGATCAAAGCTGGCCCATTGCCGAAGATCTAATTCAATTTGCGCCCTATGGTCCTTGGTTTCCCGCTACATTGGTTCGTGCTTACCATCGATTGCCCAGTGCGATTAAGCGACATTGGCTCTGGTGGAGTGTTCCCATGCCTACTGTCCCTATTCCCGCGCTAGCCGATATCATTGAAAAAGCGCCAACCAATGTTTCTTGGCACTCACAACAAGAAACTACCAAATTACTAGAAATGATGTCCGAAACAAACCTGGCAAAGGTTCGTGCTGCACAGGAAATTGACACCATGCAGGTTGGAACAATCTACAAAAGGACACGCACCGAAAACGGTAAACGGGTACAGCGTGCCGAAGTGCGCTTTGATGGAAAAAGTGGTTGTCTACGCACTCCTGCGGGTGGTTCATCTCGGCAGACTTTGCTTTTTGTTACCGGCGAAGAAATTCGTTCGCGGTTGTTATCGCCACGTGAAGCAGCCCGGCTCATGGGTGTTGCAGATAGTTATCGCTTGCCAGATCGTTACAACGATGCCTATCATGTGATGGGAGATGCGGTTGCGGTCCCCACTGTAGCGTGGTTGGAGGGACATGTTTTTTCGAAGATCATTGACACACAACAAAATCCCGCAAATATACAATCCCTAGAGACCACAGAGATATGGCAAAGACCGCTATTATCCCTTGTCGACTATTAGAATCGACTCGGCAAACAATTGAGCAATACGTTGAAGCTCTGCAAGCAGCCGCCGCAGAGATCGGTGATCATGGGCTCTCAGAAGAAGAATTCTGGGAATCAGGGATCTTCCGTAGCGCGGTAGAACGCATCCGCGGTACACAAGCAGCAACCACTGAGCAAAAGCGACAGTTTGTTGAAATGATTTTGAATCATCTTCAAGAAGCAGGGTCGATCACAAAGTGGCAGTACAGTGGTGCTGGCGAACGACATGATTATGAATTACAAATGGCTGATGGCCGGATCTGCATCATCGAAACCAAAGGGTGTCTTGATGGGAATAACACAAATATCTTCCGCCGCCCACCGAATGCAGATGAATTTATTATCTGGTCGCTGTGTCAGAATCCAGGAGCAGACCCTGCCCACAACGCTTGGTCAGGTATCCATACGCGCTTAAGTGCCGAAATTATCCATAGCGGCCAAGTGGTGGATGGTGTTGTCATTTGGGACATGATCTGCGGAACTCGCGGGAGACCCTGTCCCAAGTTACAGATAGACCCCAACCGTGGTACAACAGTCAGCGGGCGTATCATCCCACCGCCATGCATTTATCTCTTTCCTCGTTCAATTCCTGATCCGCGCAACAATCCATCGCCGGCTTCTCATCGATTAGCTGACTTGAGTTTCCTTTCTGCACTTTACAACCTGTTTAATGGCGCAGTTGATGATGTTGTTGAAGTTCGTATTGAATCGCGAATGAGTGGAAAAGATTTGGAACGGAAGACAATCTACGCTCGTGCTGGAGTAGATTTTACCGAGTCGAATTGGACCAAGTTGCGCCGGTCGAGGTAGCTCCATCAACAAATGGTCTCTCCGAAATGTTGCAAAGAACGATGACAGATAGGAAGATGCATTGCATCAAATCAAACGCTTTAAAGTTCAACATTCGATTTCAGATTACACCTTGCCTGTAGAGGCCCATATTCACGAAGTGTGGTTTGATGAGACACGGATTTATATTGAGCTAACCGATGGCCGTGCATTAGCAATTCCACTGTGGTGGATTCCGACTTTACATGAAGCAGCCGCGGAAGAACGTGGGAAGTATACGATTAACCGCAGCCGTACTATGATTCTATGGGATCCCAACAACTGTGCCATCAATGATGAGTTG
The DNA here is from genome assembly GCA_034432375.1 of Caldilineaceae bacterium. Lineage (GTDB taxonomy): Bacteria > Chloroflexota > Anaerolineae > Caldilineales > Caldilineaceae > JAHBVH01. The sequence goes on along the minus strand of DAOUCA010000101.1, from coordinate 63,352 downwards.
CGCCTCACTGATTACTTGGGACCTTGTCAACCATTGCCGCAAGAATAATGGCGAAACGGAAAGACGCCGGATTGATGGCAACACTTGTCCTGCTCCGGAATGATCGGTATAATACCCCCATCACTAACCACCCTGTCTTTGGGTTCTCTGCGTCCGTCGCGACAAAAAGCAACCAGTTCCCCCGCTCGGTTCACGCAACACGCACCACGCATCCACCCCAAAGACCCCAGCAGATCCGCAGGTTCCGTTGTCCACCACCCTTCTGATCGATTCGCTCGTGCGCACCATCCAAGTTGGCAGCCTCTATGCGCTGATGGCGGTCGGGCTGACGTTGACATTGGCGGTGTTGCGGCTGCCCAACTTTGCCCACGCCGAATATATAACCGTGGGCGCCTACACGGCATTGGTGGTGTCGCTTTGGGTTTCACCAAATCCGCTGATTGTGATTGTGGCGGCGCTGCTCGTTGGTAGCCTGGTGGCATGGCTAGCGCATCGGGCGGTCTTCCGTCCGCTGGCGGCGCGCAACCTCTCCTCCTACGCCATGATCCTCGCCTCGTTTGCGCTAGGGTTGATCCTGCGCTACATTCTTTTTCTACTGGCCGACCGCTATGATCTCTTTGACAAGCGCATTGCCGTCGTGCAATCGGTCTGGCTGCAGAATGGCTGGCTCACCCTCACCAACATCTTTCTCTGGGTGGTGCCAACGAGCATTGGCTTTGTCCTGCTACTCACCCTGTTGCTTAGCTATACGCAACTTGGCCGTGATATGCGTGCCCTGGCCGATAACCTGACGCTGGCGCGCATCGTCGGCATTCCTGTCAATCGGGTTCACGATCTGACCTGGCTGATCGTTGGTGGCTTGGCCGGGGTGGCCGGCGCGCTGTGGGGCATCTACACCTTTGTCGATCCGCTCGTCGGCTGGCTGGCGATCCTCTCCGTCTTTGCCGCCACCGTGCTCGGTGGCATGACGAGCTTTCCCGGCGCGATCCTGGGTGGCTACATCGTCGCCTTTTCCGAAAACACAGTCATGCAACTGCTCAACCAGAGCGTGGGCTTGGATTTTAGTTTCAAACCGGCCATTCCCTTTATCATCATCGTCATCGTCCTGCTGGCGCGACCACAGGGCTTGAAACAGTGAATGGTTGGCGCGGTGGCTTCGACAGGCTTCGACAGGCTCAGCCACCGCATCAACCATTTACAATTCACCATTTACAATTCACCATTTACAATTGATTATTCCTTCCTATGCAATTCAACCTTCTCGCCACCACTATCGCCCTGCTGACCTTCTTTGGCATCTCGGCGATCATGGCCCTGAGCTTAAATCTGCAATATGGCCTCGCCGGCATCCCCAACTATGGGCTGGCGCTCTTTGTCTCGCTCGGTGCCTACACCGCCGGCATGACCTACACGAGGCTGCTACCCCGCTTGGCCGGCCAGGAAGTGATCTATCCCTGTGGCGTCGGTTTGGGGCAGGCGCTGCAGCTGCGCAGCGAAATCATGCGCACGCTGCCATTGGCGGGTTGGTCGAATTTTCTGATCACGCTCGTTATTGCGGCGATCATTGGGGGTCTCGCTGGCTATCTCTTTTCCTACCCGGCCCTGCGGCTCAAGGATGAGTGGTATTTGGCGCTTGTGCTGCTGGTGGGCAGCGAGATCGTGCGCATCATCGTGCGCGGCTATGAGCCAATTATCTGTGCGCACAATGGCCTCGCTGGCCTCGCCCAACCCTTCAAATGGCTCGGTAACGCCCAACTGACCGCCATCAGCTTTGCCGGCTTGGTGCTGCTGATCGCCGGGCTCTGCTATTGGTATTGCGAACGGCTCGTGCGCTCCCCCTATGGCCGGCTGCTCAAAGCGATCCGCGAGGATGAAACGGTGGCCACCAGCCTTGGCAAATCAGTGCCCCAGATCCGCGGGCAGATCATGTTTATCGGCTCAGCGTTGGCCGCGATTGCTGGGGTACTCTTCGTCGTCAATCTCGGCTTTGCCAGCGCTAACGACTACGCCGTCGGTTTGACACTCGATGTCTGGGTGATGGTCGTCTTTGGTGGGCTGGGCAACAACCGTGGGGCGCTGCTTGGCGCATTGGTTATTACGATCCTCGACCGCGTCACTGCTATCGCCGCCATCCAACTCAACATGTTGGGCTATGATTGGGAATTTAACTATGTGCGCTATATTCTCTTTGGGCTAATTCTACTGGCGATGTTGCGCTACCGGCCACAGGGAATTTTGCCAGAACCAGCCAAGACCACCAATGCACATGAAGTGCTGCGGAAGTTGCGTGCAGCGTCAACCCATGCCCAGCAATAACCCTTTCAGTTCGAGGCTCTTGGAAAATTGGACGATTTTACAGGACCACGATACGGTGAGTCAAGAATTCAACAGGGACAAGAGCGGACCCTGAGCTTGTCGAAGGAGAAGCGGCTCCGGCTTCGACAAGCTCAGCCGACGTGTACCGATTATTTTCTTAATCTCCTTGTGCCCCTGCGAAAATCTTGCCAACCGCTTCTGTTGATCCCATTTCACTATCGATATCTTTATGTTGAAATTACAAAATGTCCGTAAAAGTTTTGATAAACTTGTCGCCGTGGAGGATGTTTCCCTTACGGTCGAGCGAGGGCAGATCGTCGGCTTGATTGGCCCCAATGGCAGCGGCAAGAGCACGTTGCTCAATGTCACCGCCGGTTCATTGCCGGCCGATGGCGGCACACTCACCTTTGACGGCCACGCAATCACCAACCGGCCAGCCAATCAGATCTTTGACCTGGGGTTGGCGCGCTCTTTTCAAGATCCGGCACTCTTTACGCGCATGACGGTGCTCGACAATATGCTGCTGCCACCGCGCAACCAGCGAGGGGAGGCACCGGCGCAGGCCCCCTTTCACCGCCGCTGGCGTACCCAAGAACGGCAGACCGCCGCAACGGCCCATACCTTGTTGGGCCAGGTCAATCTGCAAAATCATTATGACCGTTCCACCGCCGAACTCTCGGGCGGCCAAATGAAACTCGTGGCGCTCAGCCGCATGTTGATGGGCGAACCAAAAATGTTGTTACTTGACGAGCCAACCGCCGGTGTGGCACCGGCACTGGCGTACACGATCTTTGAACGCATCGCCGACTTGCGCAACGCCGGGCTAACCTTTCTGATCGTCGAGCATCGGCTGGAGATCCTCTTTGCCTTTGTCGACTATCTCTATGTGATGCATCTTGGCAAGGTGATTGCAGCGGGCACACCGGCCGAGATCGAGGGAAATGTACTCGTACGGGAGGTCTACTTTGGGGAATGAGATCCTGACCATCAGCAACCTCAACGCCGGCTATGGCAAATTACAAATTCTGCACGATCTCGACCTGACCATCCAACGCGGCCAATTTGTGGCGATCCTTGGCCCCAATGGCAGCGGTAAGAGCACCTTGCTCAAGAGTATCTTTGGATTGACCGATCGCTCCACCGGCACCGTCCATCTCGGTCAGACACTCCTCAGTGGGCTGCCCACCGAACGCATTGCCGCCCAAGGCATCGCCTATGTACCACAGCGTGCCAACATCTTTACGACGATGACCGTGCGCGAAAATCTGCTGCTGGCCCTACGCAGCCGCCAGCGCGCAGAAAAAACCGCGCTACTGACCCAAGCGTATGAACTCTTTCCGATCTTGGCCGAACGCCCCCATCAACGCGCCGGCCAACTCAGCGGCGGACAGCGCCAGATGGTGGCGATCGCGCTCGGCTGGCTCACCCAACCAACGGTGATGATGCTCGACGAGCCGAGTGCTGGGCTGGCCCCCATTGTCGTAACTGAAGTCTTCCGCACGCTGCAAACCCTTTGTGCAACGGGGATTACCCTTGTCGTCGTCGAACAGAATGCGCGCAGCCTTTTGCGCTGGTGTGACTATGCCTATATCCTGCGCGAAGGGCAGATTGCTTTTCAGGGAAGCGCAGAGGCAATTCTGACCGATGAAGAGACGGTTAAAAGTTATTTAGGGATTGCCACACCACCACGCCTCTAGCCCCCATTAGTGCCTGTCGACGAAGAGACACGAAGCCTCACGAAGAAAAGCAAAGTTGCAAAAATCTCTGTGCCCTCTGTGATTTTGGATGCGGCTTTACTACGATGTGATCCCTATGCTCGCTGTAGTGTGAGTAATTCTGCCAAACAACTTGGTCGTCTTGGCAGGATCTGTATAGTTGCTTACTTGACAGCAAGTATCTAACAGCTTATACTCATAGATACACCCCCCCCAGGGGGGATGGGATTCAATTGGTTAACAAATAGAAGGCATGCCCATGGATGATTCTACCCGTAAAGCAATTACCCGCCGTCTCGCCAGTGCCGCTGGCCACCTCAAAGGGATCGAGCGCATGGTCGAAGAGGATACCTATTGCATCGATGTGATCAAGCAGATCCAGGCGGTACAGGCCGCATTGACCAAAGTGAGTACAATGATGCTCGATAACCACCTGCACACTTGTGTCACCACCGCCATCCAGGGCGATGATCCGGTTGAGCGAGAACGGATGTTGCAGGAAGTGACGAGTGTCTTTGAAGTGACAAGTAAGGCTTGATGCGTTTTGCGTGAACTTTAACCGTTCCTTCACGCGTATTTGTTTCTTTATCTATTTGAGCAAGGCGTGATATACGCAAGAGCAATCAACTTCCCATAGCAGTTCACGCAAAACGCAACACGAATCTATCAACACAACCAATAACAAAGGACAAAAAATCATGACAACCAAAACATTTACTGTACCAAATATTAGTTGCAGTCACTGCACGCACACTATTGAGAGTGAAGTGGGCGAGTTAGCAGGCGTGCAGAGTGTCAAGGCAGAAGAGGCGACCAAAGAGGTGACGGTTAACTTTGATGCACCGGCAAGTTGGGAATCGATCAAAGCGTTATTAGTCGAGATCGACTATCCGGCGGCAGAGCCAGTCGCATAATGAGCACGGCGATTTGGTTTCTGCTTGGCCTCGTCGCCGCCACTCTCTTTTTATTCCTTGCCCGCAGCCAAGGAGCACACCGGGAGCAGGCGACCCTGGCACAGGGGTTGATTATTGCGGCGCTCATCTATGTCGGGTTTGCGGCAATTTGGGGCAATGGTCGCTGGCTAGCCATCGAAAGCGGTGGTCTACTCATCTATGGGCTCTTTGTACTCCTGGCTTGGCGCTACACAATGCGCTGGCTGGCTGTGGGCTGGGCGGCCCATCCACTGTGGGATATTTTACTACATTGGCTAGGACAAGGTCAGGCGATTGCGCCAGCGTGGTATGTGATCGCCTGCCTCTCATTTGATCTGGTGATAGCAGGGTACATTCTTGTCCACCAAAACCGCTGGAAAGCTACTCCGTGATGGGGTAGCTTTGGAAGGATTTACCATGTCTGAAACAAAACAATTAACCGTGCCCGTCATTGGCATGACTTGCGCCAACTGTGTGGCAACGGTAGAACGCAACGCAAAAAAGGTAAACACCGTGAGCGATGCCACCGTCAACTTTGCCAGTGAAAAGTTGACGATCAACTACGATCCAGCAATCTCGAAGCCGCAGGAGATTTTGACCGATGTAATCGCCCGCGTCGAAAAGGCGGGCTATCATGTGCCAACTGAGCACACAGAGATTGCGCTCCTCGGCATGACCTGCACCAACTGCGCCAACACCATCCAACGCCGTCTCAACAAAGTCGAGGGGGTGATCAGTGTCGAGGTCAACTATGCCAATGAAAAGGCGTCGGTTGATTTTGTGCCTGGCGTTGCGACCTATAGCGATTTAGTCGCTGCGGTACGCAAAGCCGGCTACGATGTCGTAGAAGCGGAAGCCGGTGCCGAGCCGGAGGATGCTGAGGCGGCGGCGCGAGAAGCAGAGGTCCGTCATCAGTGGCACCGGCTAACTATTGGCGTGCTCTTTTCGCTGCCCCTCTTTCTGTTGAGTATGGGGCGCGATTTTGGGCTAGTTGGCGCATGGGCGCAGGCAGCGTGGGTTAATTGGCTCTTCCTGGCGCTAGCAACGCCGGTCCAATTCTACGTCGGCTGGGACTACTACGTTGGTGCCTACAAGAGCCTGCGCAACGGCAGCGCCAACATGGATGTGCTCGTGGCAATGGGATCGTCAGTGGCGTATATCTACAGCGTTGCCGTGCTGATTGCCCTGACGGCGGGCAGCATGGCATTGGGCCACCACGTCTACTTTGAGACCTCGGCGCTGATCATCACGCTGATTGTCATGGGCAAATTGCTAGAAGTGCGCGCCAAAGGACAGACCAGCGCGGCGATCAAAAAGCTGATTGGCCTCCAAGCCAAGACCGCGCGCGTCATCCGTAATGGCGAGGAACGCGATATCCCGATTGCCGAGGTGATCACCAGTGACATTGTCATCGTGCGTCCCGGTGAAAAAGTGCCGGTCGACGGTGTGATCACCGAAGGTCACTCCACAGTCGACGAAAGCATGATCACCGGCGAGAGCCTGCCCGTCGAGAAGCAAGCGGGCGACCCGATCATCGGTGCCACGATCAACAAGCAAGGCTTGCTTAAATTCAAAGCGACCAAAGTCGGCAAAGAGACCGCGCTGGCGCAGATCATCAAATTGGTCGAACAGGCACAGGGCAGTCGGGCACCGATCCAGCGGGTGGTTGACCAGGTGGCGGCTTACTTTGTGCCCGGTGTGATTGGGTTGGCCGTGCTCACGTTTATTGTTTGGCTCGTCATCGGTGGCGAATTTGTCCCGGCGCTGATCCGCCTAACCGCCGTGCTCGTGATTGCCTGCCCTTGTGCGATGGGGCTCGCCACGCCAACATCGATCATGGTCGGCGTCGGCAAGGGGGCCGAGAAGGGGATTCTCTTTAAGAATAGCGCAGCGCTTGAACAGGCGCATAAACTGACTGCGATTGTGCTCGACAAGACGGGGACGATCACGAAGGGGCAGCCATCGGTGACGGATATGGTGGTGAGTGAGTCAGTCGGACAGTGGGGCAGTGAGACGGTCGGACCGTTGGACGGTGGTGAATCGTCGGACCGCCCAACCGTCCAACGGTCCGACCGTCCGACTGCTTTACAGCCCTCTGACTTCTTCTTACGGCTGGCGGCCTCCGCCGAACGCGGTTCCGAGCATCCGCTGGGCGAATCGATTGTGCGCTCGGCCAGGGAAAAGGGGCTGACGTTGAGTGACCCGACCGGCTTTGAAGGCATTGCGGGTCATGGCATCGCGGCGACGGTTGACGGCCATAAAGTGCTCTTGGGTAACCTGCGCTTGATGGAGCGGGAAGGGGTATATTTGAATGGTCTCCGTCCCAAGGCAACCCAATTGCAGGCCGAAGCCAAGACTGCAATGTGGCTGGCAGTTGACGGCCAGGCCAGCGCGTTGATTGGCGTGGCCGACACGATCAAGGATGGCTCCAAGGCGGCGGTTGCTGCACTGCATAAGCTAGGCCTCACCGTTGTCATGATGACCGGCGACAACGAAGCGACGGCGCAGGCGATTGCCAAGGAAGTCGGCATAGAACGGGTCTTTGCTGAGGTGTTGCCCGGTGATAAGGCCAACCATATCAAACAGTTGCAGGCCGAAGGCTATAAAGTCGCCATGGTCGGCGACGGTATCAACGATGCGCCGGCGCTCGCGCAAGCCGATGTGGGTATTGCCATTGGCACCGGCACGGATGTCGCGATGGAGACCGCCGACGTGACCCTCATGCGTGGCGATCTGCGCAGCGTGCCCCAGGCAATTGCGCTCTCCAAGGCGACCATGCGCAACATCAAGCAGAACTTGGGCTGGGCCTTTGGCTATAACATTGCGCTGATCCCGATTGCCGCAGGGATTCTTGCCCCCTTTATGTGGGCACCAGACTTTTTGCGCCAATTGCATCCGATTTTGGCCGCGGGCGCGATGGCGTTCTCGAGTATTAGCGTGGTGGGGAATGCTCTCCGCCTCCGGGGAACAAAATTGAACTAGGAAACGCCACCGTAGCGACGTTCCTTCGCCGGATCGTTGGACAATTTACAAATGCAGACAAGGATGTAGGACTCTTGACAGCACCGACAGAAAACAGTAAGCTTGAAAGAGAAAAATGTAGACTACCTGTGCTTGTCTTTCTTGTAACGTTTTGTAACAGAAAGATGATGCGGTTCGGGCAACACTCTTTTGATGAGACAATTTTCCTTTCCTTCAATTTCCTGTCATGCGTTTTTATGTCACCCATTGTCGCACTCAGTCGTGATCTTCAATCTACTCCTTGCCTGCATCTGGTTTCTATCCGGTGGCAAGCCGGCGCATGCCCAAGATGGTCGTGATCCAGCCACGCCGGTACGGACCACGACTGCTGTCATTACCAAGAGCCTGAACATGCGTAGTGACGTTGCCGCTGACACAACGTTATTCGCGCCATTGCCACCCCGTTTTATCCACCTCACCCTGGATGATGGTCTAACCAATAACGATATCACAGCGCTTCTTCAGGATCAGCAGGGATTCTTGTGGGTCGGCACGCGTGATGGCCTCAACCGCTATGATGGCTACACCGTGGTTACCTATCGTCACGAAGCTGGCAACCCCAACTCGTTGTCGCATAACGAAGTGCGCGCGCTCTTTGAAGATCGCGATGGGATGCTCTGGATCGCCACCAATGGCGGTGGGGTCACGCGCTATGATCCCCGCCGCGCTACCTTTGAAACGCTGCGCTATGAGGCTGGCAATCCACAAAGTTTGGGGGGCGATCTCATTTTCTCTATTCACCAGAGCGCAGATGGCCAACTTTGGTTTGGCGGGCCCAAGATAAGCGGCTTAACGCGCTTTGACCCTGTCACCAAGAGCTTCGCCCATTATCGAGGACCAGGGCCAGACGAAAGCATTGAGGAACGGGGCTTTCCGCGCGGCGCGGTGATGGCGATAGCCTCCGATCCACAGGGCACGCTCTGGTTAGTCACTGAAACCTCACTGGCGCGCTACGATGCCGCAGCGGATCGCTTCCAGGTCTACCAAGTGCCGCGCGAATCCCGTGCAACCGCTTTCTTGCGCACGCTACTCATCAGTGAAACCGGTCAAGTTTGGGTGGGCGGTGGTGGTGGATTGTATCAGTTTGAGCCAGTGGATGGACGCTTTCGCCAGATCGCCAATGCCCCGGCACAGATCACGACCCTGCATCGCGCTCCCCACGGTCGCCTTTGGGTTGGTGCCGCCCAGGGTCTCTATCAATTCGATCCCGCCACGCAACAGAGCCGCCTGATCGCGCGCCACGATGTGGCTAATGACGCAGCCAATGGCGCATCACTGACGGCCAGCTATATCTCGGCATTGCTGGCGGATCAAAATGGTCTGCTTTGGATCGGTACACAGCAGGGTGGGCTGAATCGTCTGGATCAAACGCAGCAGCAATTTGTCCGCTATGGCGTTGCTGCCGACGCACACGCGCCGCTGGATACTTCTCCGATCCAGGCATTGGCCGACGGCAGCAATGGGATGTTTTGGGCCGCCAATGGACAAACCCTTTATCGGCTGCGCAAGCGGGAAAATCCTGCCAGCCAAGGCACGAACACTGGAAAATCTGAGTCTGGACAATCTGAGCCTGGGCAATCTGAGCCTGGGCAATCCGAGCCTGGAGCGTCTGTGAGTGGCAACGCAACCTATGAAGTCACCCACTATCCGCTACCAAAACGCAACGACGCAAGCGAAGCCAACGAGGGTGGCCAGGTTCGCCTACTGCGCGATCACAGTGGCCATCTGTGGATTGGCGCAGTTGGTCCGACCGTACTCGAATTCGACCCGGTGCGCGAATCCTTTACCCAATATGAGTTGCTCGATGCGCCGCTGACCGCCGGACCACCAGCCACAGTGGTCGGCATGATGGAAGACAACAGTCACAATCTCTGGGTTGCCGTCTCCTTTGTGGGGCTCTATCGCCTTGACGCAACTCGGACCACAGTCGCCGCGTTTCGCTATCAAGGACGCCCAGATTTCTTTCGGAATACCCCGCATAACATTGCCAGCGCCGCCGTGATGGCCCTCACGAGTGATAGCGCCGGGACTCTGTGGTTGGGCTATAACGATGGCACGATCACCCGCTTTACGCCAAAAGACGATCACTTTACCCACTACCCAAGTCTCAGTGTGTTGGCGCGTGCTCCCAACCCCGTACCGCGACCCTCCCCTGACTGTCAAGATTGTGCGCCACCAGCGCACGCCTCTCCCCCGTCAGATCAGTTGCCAGATCGTTCGCCAGATCAGTTGCGCACACTCGTGGACGCGGCCAATCCCACTGGTTGGATCGAGACCTTGTATTGGGATGCAACGGCCAATCTGCTCTGGATTGGTGAACGCAATGGGTTAGTGCGCTTTGATCCGGCAACCGAAGAATTTACGCGCTACGGTCGCGATGCCGGGCTGACCAATACCTTTGTTGTGAGCATTGCCCAGGATCAAGGGGGCGATCTCTGGCTTGGTACCCAGAACGGTTTAATTCGTTTCGACCCAGAAGCGGCGCGCGCCCAGACGTATACCATGGCCGACGGCTTACAGGACAACCAATTTAACCGCTTTGCCACCTTGTGCGATAGCGATGGCCGCCTCTTCTTTGGCGGGGTAACAGGGCTCACGAGCTTCGACCCGCGTACCTTGGTGGGGAACGCTAGGTCTGCGCCGGTGCTGCTCACCAACATGCGGCTCTACAACGTGCCGGTGACGGTGGGGGCGGCTTCACCGTTGCAGCAGGCGCTGTGGGCAACGGATGCCCTGATCCTCCAGCCGGACCAACAGGTTGTCGCCTTTGAATTTGCCACACTCAATTTCGTCGCGCCGCAACAGAACCACTATCGCTATCGCTTGGATGGGTTGGAAAGCAGTTGGAATGAGGTCGATGATAGACGGCGCTTTGCCACTTATACCAGTCTCCCCCCCGGCAGCTATACCTTCCATCTCCAAGGGGGTGACCGCAACGGCAACTGGTATCCGGCGGAAACAACCCTGATTGTGCGCGTTTTGCCGCACTGGTGGCAGACAGCCTGGTTTCGCCTGTTTATTGTTATCGTGCTGGGTGCCCTGGTGGGGGGAGGCTATCACTACCGCACCCAAGCCATTGCGCAACGCAATCGCCTCTTGGAGCAACAGGTTGCCGAACGGACCGCAGCCTTACAAGAGAGTGAGGAACGCTTTCGCGGGCTTGCCACCTCGGCCTTTGAAGCAATTTTGATCCAGCAGGCGGGGGCCATTGTCGATGCCAATGAGGCCGCGACAAAACTGTTCGGCTATCCCCACGCGGCGCTGGTGGGGTTGCCGATCACCACGCTTTTGCCTCCACTTTTGCCGGCCACCGCTGACAATACTGCACCGTGCCCGGTGCCGGCTCAGGTTGAAAGCGAAGGGATCCGGGCTGATAGCCAGGCCATCCCGCTCGAAATCCACATGCGCACTGTACCCTACCAGGGCGAAGAAGCGCTTGTGGTGGCGCTGCGCGACCTAACTGAGCGGCGGGCGACTGAGCGCCAACGCCAACAACTGGCCGCGCTGGAAGAGCGTGAACGCATCGGGCGTGATCTCCATGATGATCTGGGGCAAGTGATGGGCTACATCGGCATGCAAGCGCAAACCGCGCAAGAATTGCTTATCCAGGATAGAGCAGCCCAGGCGCAGCAAACACTACAAGCCCTGGTCGAAGCGGCCCAATCTGCGCAGAGCAGCGTCCGTCAATTTATTTTGGGGATTCGCAGTGGGCATTCCCCATCGCCCACCTTGGGTTTTTTTACTGCGCTGGACCTGTACCTGGATCAGGTCCGGGAGCGGCATGGTCTCACCGTCCGGGTGAGCCTGCCCGAAGAAGTGCCGGAGCCCCTCCTCTCACCCCAGGTAGAAACGCAACTGTTGCGCATTGTACAAGAGGCGATTTCCAATGTGTACAAACATGCCGGTGTCGACCTGGCCCAAATTGTCTTTCTCGTGCAGCCCAATCAATTGCAAGTGATAGTCAGTGACGAAGGACGCGGCTTTACCATGCCCCCGCTCGATAATGCGCCCAACGATGAGCCAGGCCCTGTAACCGACTCTTTGACCGCCGATCAGGCAACACACAACAGCCGCTCAGCGCTGTGGAACGCAATATCGGTCGATGACACCAGCGCGGATGATAACACCGCGCCGCTGCTAGCTTTGCACTTTGGCCTGGATATCATGCGCGAGCGCGCGGCCGGGGTCGGCGGTACGCTCGAAATTCGCTCTACGCCGGGAGAGGGCACCCAAGTCTTGGTCACGATGCCGCGCCGGCTGAAACTCCAGGCGCAGGAAGAACTGCGTGGCTTGCGTGTCCTGCTCGCCGATGACCATCCGCTCTATCGCGAGGGGTTGCGTAACATGCTTGAAGTGCGCGGGATCCAGGTCGTGGGGATTGCAGAAGATGGTTACGAGGCCGAACAGTTGGCCCATCAACTCTTGCCTGATCTGATCCTCATGGATATTGAAATGCCCAATTGCGATGGGGTGGCGGCGACCAAAGCAATCAAGACGGCCCTGCCTGAAATCAAAATTGTCATGTTGACCGTGGCAGCCGGCACCGAAACGCTCCTGACGGCCCTCAAACAGGGCGCGTCCGGCTATCTGCTCAAAAACTTGACGACCGAACAATTTTTTACCCTCCTCAGCGACGTCGTCCAGGGCGAGACCGTTCTCTCCCCTACATTAGTCACTACCATGGCCGCATCGCTGACCACCCATCCGTCGACCGCGCAAGAAGAGACCGCCCCCCATCCCGACGCGAACGGGCAAGCCACCAGCCGTGATTCCGCAATTACCCTCGCCCAGATGCAACACCTTACCCCACGCCAACGCGAAGTCCTCGACCTAGTTGCCCAAGGCCTCACCAACAAAGAGATTGCCCGTGAACTGGTGATCACCGAGCGTACCGTCAAATATCATGTCGGGCTGATTCTCGAACAGATGGGCGTGCAAAGCCGCTACGACCTGATCCACCTCACCCAAGCTGTGGCTGGGTTGATGGCGGATGGGGTGTCGGGGAAGTAGGGCATCCCCTCTATACTGCGGTTGAAATGGGAAACGGAGTTTTGCTGGGGTAGAAACTCCGGTTCCCATTCAGAGCTGAGTATAACTGCCAAGATTCCCCACCTCAAATTTATTTAGAGAAGAGTTCAAGTGCGGTAACTATGACAATCAGTCTTTGACTTGAGGATACGGTACAATGACCCGCTACTGCTGTCGCAAGCACATGGCGGTCATCGGGATCGGGCAGAGTGAGGGACGGAATGAGGGATTCATAACTGCTAGCGAAAATCCCTCTCAAGCGGGCTATCCCAGAGTGCGCTTGAGCGCAGCTTCCCTTAACAGGCGGTGATTTCAGCCACTGCCGGCTGAACGACCACGTCTCCTACCTTTGCCCCATACCCCCCTACGCCATTTGACTGGTACAGGGGCAACCCTGTACCTTGACTGTCCCCTGAACAGTATCAATTCCCAATGATCTTTGTTACCCTAGCCTTTGCCCCTGCGTCGATCTGCCACCGCGCTTGCCATTTCAGCCTTTCTTCCGTTGCCTCGCGTAGAAGGATATTCAATCGTTATGAAGAACCGATCCCCCCTTGCCCGCCTGCCATTGCTCTTGCTTGTCGTTGGGTTGCTCTGTTTGTTGCTTTGGCCCCATTTTGTGCAAGCGATGCCCTTAACCGCACGCCAGGAGTTGACGGCGGCCTGGCACTTGGCCGGCCAGGTGGGCCAATATCAGTATCGTTCCACTGTCATCCAAACCACCTATCCCACCGCCAAGTTGGCAAACGTTGGGCGCAACCCCAAAAGCAAACGCATGCTCATCGAAGGGACGATGAACACGCCCCACGATTTCATATCCATGCAACTGCGCAACGCGAACCCAGGAACAACCCAGTTGATCGATCTCAAAGTCGAAGATGGTCTCGCCTATGGCCGCATGGATACGACAAGCGATTGGCAACGCCTCGACGACGCCAACGATCTCTTTGCCCCCGGCAGCAACCCACTGGGCTTCCTTGTCGCGGCAGAGAATGTGGAAGCGATCTCAGCGACTAGATACGAGACACGAGATACGAGCTTAGATACATTCCTCCAATCTCCAATCTCCAATCTCCAATCCCCCACCACCGGCTACTCCTTCGACCTCAACGGCCTCGCCTACGCCGGCTACATGCGGGAACAGATGGAAGAACAGTTACGGCGTAATGGCGAATTGCCTGCCGGGTTGCGCCTGGGCATGGTGCGCGACTATGTGGATATGGAGGGCACAGGTGAGATCTGGCTGAACGCGGACAGCTTGCCCGTGCGTCAGGTCATGCACGTCAAATTTCCCGCGGAATCGGGTGCGCTTTCATGGTACGAAGTCGAGATCACCACCGACTATCGCGATTGGGGGACGCTACCCGCCGCCGAGTTGGCCCAACTCTGGCACAAGCCGACCCAACTCATCAACAATCCAGCCGCCCTGGCGGCCTTATTACCGACCATCTCCCCGCAACAGGCCCAAAGATGGGGCTTGACCCTCAGCTTGCTCATGGTCATGGGAGGCGCGGCCGCATTCCTCATCGCTCACCGCCGTTCACCGCGCCTCTACGCCGCCTTGGCCGGCGCAGTGATGATCGCCATGCTTGTCGGCCCCCTCTTCCAGACCCAACAGGCGAGCGCCTTCTATGACCGCCAAGCAGAGAAAGCACAGAGCCAACGCGAAGAAGAAGCCAAACAACAAGAACTTGCGACAATCCAAGCCGACCAACGCAACGCCGACTTCAATCCCCACGCGAATCCGCTGGAAACCATAAAATCCGGAAGCAAGAATCTCCATTCACCATTAACCATTCTCCAAACCTCCTGCGACACCACCACCAACGACGACTGCGACGGCGACGGGCTCAGCAACGAGACGGAACTCTACAAGCTCGGCACCAACCCCTTTGATATCGATTCGGACAACGATTACATCAGCGACAAAACCGAGGTCGAAGGGTTCGAGTTGAATGGCACCCACTGGTATCTCGATCCGCTCAACCCCGACAGCAACGGCGATGGGATCAGTGACACGATTGAATGTTCCCCGTTGACTGACATCAACGGCGACGGTGAATGGGCGGCAGACTTTACGGTCACAAGCTGCTGGAATAGCGACGGCGACGATACGCCCGATCTCTTTGACTTCGACAACGACGGCGATGGTGTGCCCGATACAGTCGATGATTCGCCTTCCCGCTATTTTGGCGATCCAGAGAGCGGGCTCAAGAATGGCAAGCTCAACTTCAACCTGACCTTCAATGCCAGCGATGAACCGGTCTTTGTCGATTTTGTCGTGCGCCCCACCAACGCTGACCATCTCTGGCAGACCAACAACGTGTTCGATTGGCCCAATAACGATACCGCAGGCCAGATTACCCGCGTTCACAACACGACGCTGGCAGACTTTGACGATTACAGCAGCTACGCAAAAGCCGACAATGGCGACATGGTGCTGGTCCCAATGCTGGAGGTTGAGGTCACCTATGACCCGGCCAATCCCACGGCGGGGCTGCCCATCTCCGGCACGACGTCGCTTGCCTCAATCACCGATTACAGCAGCATCGACTGGCTCGACACCGCGGCCCTGACTGAACTCGGCATCACCGCGTCGACAACGGACGATGACCAGACGCTGCTGCTCTATCTGCCCCTTACGCTGCTCGAAGATGATACCGGCGATACGCCCGTCGGTTGGTCCGCGCGTATGCTGTACCAGCCGGAGAGCGGCGTCACCAATTTGGGCAATGACCAAGAATTCCGCCTCATTTGGCTGGTGCAGATGATCCTCGATAGCTGCGACACAAGCAACATGGCGGACGACGAAGATGCCACGAGCTACTGTGATGACAAAGACAATTGGAGCAGCGCCGTTACCGTGGTGCAGACCTACTACGATGATTTCTTTGTCACCGCGCTCAACGTGCGTGAGGATCACGGCGGCGATGTCGCTATTGTCGCCGAGCCAGCCACGGTCGGCAACAGCCACTATGAAGACTACCTCTGGCATTTGGCGGACACGTTGCAAGGTGCGTTGATGAACCTTGAAAGCAAGCCCGACGGCAATCGCTTCAGCGTGACCGATATCGACGACTATCTCGCCGACTGGAATATCAGTGGCCTCGATGTCACCGAACTGACGTTAGACGATCAGCTCGACTTGATCGATATCGCCGCCGACGAAAGCTCCGCCATTCTCAATCGTGTCTTTAATAGCGACGGCAATGCCACGGCGGATGAGATGGTCTCACTTCTGTTTGCCGGCGAAGAGACGGCCCGCACCGCGGGACTGGGGGCAACGGATGACCAAGAGATCGACACCAATACGCTACATTTCGATCTCTCCGCTGAAACCCTCGACACCACCGCAATCTTGCGCTGGGCGCCTTACACCTATGAAGGCGCTTCTACTTGGGATAGTGCGGAAATTGCGGATTACGCCGACCAACTGGCGCTAGACTTGACCGCGGTCTTCACCGATAGCGAATTGGATACCCTCGTCGGCGCGGAGACGCTCAGTGCCTATGATCTTGCGCAGTCCGCCGCGCTGCAACTGGCGAAAAATTACTACTATGCGTTCTATGTGGGGCAAAGTGCAACGGTCGCGATTGATGGTGTCTCTGTCGTTTCCAGCGCGCTCGGTGACTACAGCCGGGGCGCAACCGAGATCGTGACCACCATTGTCCAAGAGATGTTGGCGCAGATCCAGACATACTATGGCGATCTGAGTGTGATTCAAGCCCTCACCGCGGCGAGCGACGCGACAACCACAGCCGCCAATGCGCTCTCGGCCACCTTTGCCGACTCGGTCAGCGTGCTGCTGGAAAGCTTGGGCGCTGCGGTGGCAGGTGACACCACCACCGCGCTTACGTTGGCCTTCCAAGAATTGAGTGACTACTACAAAACGACCGCGGTGGATACCGCAAGTTTCACCGACTTTACCGGCATTAGCGCGTTGGCTTGGGCCTCTAGCGCGGCAACGCGCGCCAACACAGAATACGCAATTTATGCCGCCTATAAACTTGCCAGCAGCAACTACACCCTTGCCTCGGGCATCTATCATGCCTACACGTACAGCAGCAATTTTTCAAAGTGGATTCATTATGAGAAATTGTTTGAAGAATATCCGGCTAGTCGAGCCGCGGGGGTGAATGCCGCGGAAGTTGCGCAAGTCGAAAGCAAAATAGATGGACTGACGAAAACGACCAAAATCTGGGCCGTGGTCACCTTTGTGCTGACATCCGCCTTCTATTTAGCCCTTTTCTTTACCGGCCATTACGAAAACCAGTTGCAACGCTCCGCGGCATTGGCCGATACCATCGCCAAGATCATCGTCGCGGCCATTATGATGGCGCTTTCCCTGATCCCAATCGTTGGTTG
Organism: Caldilineaceae bacterium; assembly: GCA_034432375.1. Classification (GTDB taxonomy): domain Bacteria; phylum Chloroflexota; class Anaerolineae; order Caldilineales; family Caldilineaceae; genus JAHBVH01. The sequence continues at coordinate 45,975 of DAOUCA010000101.1, read as the reverse complement.
GATTATCGTCGGTGTAATTGCGGTGATTGACATCTTGATGTCACTTCTCTGTCGAGCGGCCGGGGTGGAAGCGGGCTCCGCGGTGGACAAATGGGTCTGTAGTGGGATCACCGGCGCCTTAACCCAAGCCATTATCACCGCCATCTTTGACCAATATCTCGTTGTCGATCTCGATGACGATGATCGGCTCGAGATCACCTTTGTCACGCCGACGCTGATCCAAAAGAACGAAGTCGAAGGGTACATGGTCGGCAACGAGATCACCTACAACGCCACGGTCACCAATACCATCTCGCAGGCACCGGTGGAAGGCACCAACTGGGGCACCTACATGGCGAGCAAATGGTTCAAAACCCACGATTTGGATGAGATGTTTGCCAATGCCACCTTTGCCTATACCTTGCAGCAGACCAAAACTGACCATCACAGCACGCTCGACGCCGGCGAGACCACCTGGATCGATAATCGCGCTACCTTTGGTGTCTCACTGACCCCAAAATTTACAGCAGCCGGCATCAATCAGCCGATGCAACTCTACTTCTCCGAATCGTTCTACATTCCTGGGCTGGAATGTTGGGGTTTCCTGATCCAGGGCTGCCATCGTGAAGATTACAAAGATACCTTCCACAACTATCTGGGTAACGACTTTACCTTTGACATTTTCCCCCAGAGCTTTGATGAGTTTATCGCGCTCACGAAGAATGGCAGCGGCACCTACCGCCTCAGTTGGTCCGAAGAATTTCCCAGCCAAGCCGATGCGGACGCTGACGGTCTCCGTCGCAGCGCCGATCCCGACGATAGCACCTGGGATACCGACGGTGACGGCCTCTCCGACTTTTGGGAAGAGGAAAACGGCTTTGATCCCGAAAATGACGACCCCGACAATGACGGGCTCATGGACTACTGGGAAGCCTTCTATGGCACCGATCCTTATCTGCAAGACAGCGACGGCGACGGGCTGCTCGACGACAAAGAATTCTTCCATTCGCAAACCACCAATCCCTACGAAGCGGACAACAGCACCTGGAGCGGTGGCTGGACCATTGTCTACGACTACGATGAGAGCGGCAACCGGCTGGAGACGCGGGTCTCCGCCGACCCCAACGACTACGACAGTGACGACGACACCATTACCGACAAACTCGAATTCATCTACGGCTACAATCCCAACCTCGCCTCTGTGCTCAACGTGCTCTCCCTCGATGCCGGTGTTAACAAAAATCTGGTCGCCATCGGTGACACCATCGCTTACACCGCCACTGTCGGCAACGAGCTTGACAACCGCGTGGTCAATGGGCTGCTGGAAGTTGAATTCCCGGTGGACACGGTGCAGGACGAGCAGGTGATTGGCTCGATCTATCCGCAGATGGCGGTCTCGCTTGATGGCATGGTCACCGTACCCGCGGTCGATAGCAGCACCACCAGCAGCATCACTGTGCGCGCCGGCGCGGTCATTGATACATCTGGTCTCGATCAGGTGCTGGTGCTTAACCTGAATGAAGAGAGCGGCAGCAGCACCTTTTACGATGCCACCTCCAATCGGCTCGACTTCACCTGTGCCGGCAGCACTTGCCCCACAGCCAATAGCGGTACGATCAGCTTGGATGGCAGCGCATATCTGACGCGCGATCACAACGACAAATTGAACCGTGATACCTTTAGCATTGTGGCCTGGATCAAGCCCACCACAGCGAATAAGATCTTCTATAACGATGACAACGACATTCGCTTGAAGGTGAATAGTAACAAAAAAATCGAGATTCTGCTCGATGGCGCAACCACACTGACAGGCAACGAGAGCTTGACGTTCGATGAATGGAATCATGTTGTTGTTACTGTTAACAACAGCAGCGGCAAGATTCAGATCTTTGTCAACGGCCAACTGGATAAAGCATTTAGCGGGCAATCCGCCATCAGTTGGGATGACGACACGGTGGAGCTAGGCACCAATTTTGTCGGTGAGATCGACTATCTCTCGATCTATGAATATGCCCTGACCGAAGCGGAAATCCTGGCCGAGTTCTTCAACGGCTCGATCTTCCTGGCGAGCTTTGAAGAAGAACTTTGCAGCTACAAAAACAGCATCGCCAATAAAGATTTCGACTGTGGTTCGACCAATGAAAGCATGACGCTCTGTAGCAACGCTAGCTGTAGTGTCAACAGCTATTACCCATTGGAATGGGATGCCACGCCCAACGCCGTCACCGGCATCGTCGGCAACGCGGTTGAATTGAGCAACGACAACGATGAATCGCGGATCTATCTCGAATATGACCCCACCTTCTCCCTTGCCGATGACGAGAATGCCTTTACCATCTCCACTTGGCTCAAGCCCAACGCCAAGGGCGGCACTTTCACGGGCAAATACCGTCTACTCTCCATGCCCAAAACGAGTGGTGACCAATTCAAAGCGTGGTTTACCGATTGGAATGGCACGTTGAAGGTCCAACTTGCCGGCTGCTCCGCCCTCACGATCGCCAATCTCTACACCAACTTTGAGTGGTTCCAACTGCTCTTCTCCTACGATGGCAGCAGCACACTCGATGTCTACAAGAATGGCGAACTGTTGGCCAGCCAAAGCTGCAACTCCTCGGCCAACTTCCAAAGCGTCAGTGGCTTCCGGCTGGGCTACGTGAATTTAACGGACGACCCCAACAATAACAGCAAAGAAAATAGCTTCTATGGCCGGGTAGACGAACTGCGTTTCCATCAGGATTATCTGACTGCCGACGAGGTAGCCGCCTTTTACAACGGTACCCATCTGCAAATGAAATTTGACGAAGCGCCCGGCCAGACGATCTTCGCCAATGACTCGTTGAGCGAAGTCTACGGCAGTTGCGCCGGCTCCTCGTGCCCCGATAGCGGCTTGGCCGGCATTGAAAATCAGAGCGTCGACTTCGACGGCACAGATGACTACATCACCCTCTCCGCCACAGCCGATGAGTTGGGCTTTGTCGAGAACAGCTTCACCGTGTTGGCGTGGATCAAGGCCGATGATTTGAGCGGTTGGCGTTCGGTGTTGGGCACGGATTCCACAGCCACCGGAGAAGGGCTCCACATCGGCACCCGCAATGACGGCTATCCCCACATCGGCTTTCAGAACGGTGGTCTCCAGGGCAACACCCTTCTCGAACCGGGCCGTTGGTATCATCTCGCCTGGCGCTACACCTATAAGGATGAAGAAACCGATAATCTCGTCCAGGAGCAGGCAATCTTTGTCAACGGCGAACTCGACATTGAGGAGGAGCAGGCAACCCTTTTCACCGGTACCGAACCCGTCCACATTGGGCGGTCACTCGGTGGGCGCTACTTCGATGGCAAAATCGACAACCTCATGATCGTGCAGAAAGCGCTGAGCCAGACGGAAATCCAGGCGATCATGAACGAGACCGCGGTCGCCACGCTCCATTTCGACGCCGATCTCAACACCACCACCTTCACCGATGACAGCCTCTACGGCAATGACGCAATCTGTGCTTCGACAAGCTCAGCAACCGCCTCAACGGACCTTGAGCTTGCCGAAGGGTGTCCCGCTGCGGGCGACAAGGGACAGATGCGCGAAGCGCCGGTCTACAACGGCGACGCCGAATTGACGATCCCTGCGGCCAGCGACCTGAGCCTGGAAGATTTCTCGATTGCGCTGTGGGTCAAACCCACGCAGGGTAAGACAACCGATCAATGGCTGCTCCGCCGCGGCAACGACAATGGTTATCTGCGCAACTATGGTCTGGCCCTGGTCACCGACGATGAGGGCGATCTCCATCTCTCCTTCACCGTCCAAAGCAGTTGCACCAATAGTGACAGCGGCTGGAAATTCGTTGAAAGTAGCAACGCGCTGCTCGAAAACCAATGGAACCATGTCGTTGCCACCTACGACAACGACGATAACACGATCCGGCTCTACCTGAACGGCAATGATGATGTGGAGAAAACCCCCGGCTACTCCGGCGTCTGTACCAGCGACCAACCGATCACCATCGGCGAAAACTTTGAGGGCAACCTCGATGAATTGAGCATCTACAACTACGCGCTCAACGATGACGAAATTGGGGCGATCTACGACTATCAGGTCACCTGGTACGACCTTACATACCAGCAGCCGGTGACGATTGATGCCGATGATCCCGTTGTGGCGCTCAACCTAAACGTTGACTATCTACCACAGGTCGCAACTTGGCTCTCTATCAGTGCGGTGGACGCAACTTCCGCCGTGGAAAGCGTCACTGTCACATTGACCGACCCCAACAACAATGTCACGACCACCCCGGCTGAGTTGGATAATGAGAGCTGGCTTTATTGGTTTGAGCCCACCGTTGAGGGGCCGTACACCCTTTCCGTGATAGCAACCGATAGCGTCGGTAATCAAAATAGCACCACGTCCTTTAGTAGCCAGACTGCCACAGTCGCAAGCAACTTCACCGTGAACTCTACAGAGAGCTCTACTGGGGGGAAAGCTGCGCTCACGACCGCGGCATCGAGTTCGGATGTGACCATCTATGTCGATGACGAGCCACCGGTTGCTACGCTGGACGATTCACTGACGACTGGGATCCAGCAACCCCAACCTTCTGCCACCAACGGGGTGGACACATTGACCCTCTTTGGCACATTAGATGACAGCAACAGCATTGTGGACAGTGGCATCGTCACCACCAGCGTTGCCATCGATCTGCGTGATTGGCAGGATCTTTCCGTCGAAGGCACCTTCTACGCCGACGCAGATGACACGGGGTGGCGTGTCGACTATCCTTTCACCACGGTGCCCTACGGCAACTACGCGGTTTGGCTCAGTGCCGAAGATGGCGCGGGCAACACGTTGACGACTACCATGGGCACCGTCGCCATCGACGGGGTCGCGCCCATTGCCGATCTCACCTGGAGCAGCCGCGTCATCTCGCAGACCGACAGCACGCTCATCGGCACCGTCACCGACATTCCCTATACCTTTGCGAGTCAGGTGGCCCATTTCCACTTTGAGGAAGCGAGTGGCGCAACCACCTTTGCCGACAGCTCCCAGTTACACAACGCCGCCACCTGTGCTTCGACAAGCTCAGCAACCGCTTCGGCAAGTCCTTCGGTCGCTGAGCCTGTCGAAACCTGTCCTACCGCCGGCGAAGCGGGCCAAAATGGCCTGGCGGTCACCTTTGACGGCATTGATGACACGCTTACGATGACATCGACTACCTTGACTGCCAATAGCAGCGAAGCGACGCTCATGGCGTGGCTCAACCCGACGTGGGCCGCAACAGACGACGACGTAACCATCCTCGCGCTGGAAAACATCACCGGCACCGGCTTCAGTTGGCAGCTTGGCGGCGCGTATGATGGAATGCTGTTAGCCTCGACCAGCGTCACCAGCACCAGCATCAGCACTGTCACGGGCAGCTTCACCAAGGATGCCTGGCAACATGTTGCCCTCGTCATGAACGATGGCGAGTGGACCGCCTATCTCAACGGCCTGGCGTTGGGCAGTGAAAACCAAGCTTTTGGCGATTTGACCGACGCTACGTTGACCATCGGCGCCAGTGCCGACGGCAGCCACTTCTTCCGCGGCGCGCTCGATGAACTGACGATCAGCAACCGCGCCCTGAGCGCCGACGAGATCTACGATATTGCCAACCCGCTCGATGTGGGCATCCAGGATCTACAGATTCGCTTCCGCCACGCCGAAAATAGCGACGACGGGAAAGACGCCACGCGCGGCACTTGGGAAAGTGTCACCCTCTCTTCAACGACCGCGAATTACACCACCTGGCGTTATGCGCTGCCCAACACCCTCGAAGGGCCCTACATGATTGACCTCAAGGCGACCGACAGCCTGAGCAACAGTAACTATCTGCCCGGTGTCTGGTCCGGCGAGATTGATGTGGTCGCCCCGCGCGTTGACTTTGCCTATGAATTGGTAAACGACGATTACGCCCGCCTCAGTTGTGTGGCCGATGATTACAACATCACCGACGACGGTTGGATCTGTAGCGCGCTCGATTTGATCGAAGTTGATGAAGATGCCGAATGGTTTACCACCCTCTTTGACATCAACGACAAAGTGGTTGGGTTGACCACCTCTTCACAGACACTCTCCATCGCCAGCAGCGCCGCGAGCTTTGACAGCGAGACCACCAATGTCGTCGCCACAATGACCGCCTGCGACATCTACACCCACTGCACCACCGAAACGATCAGCACAACGAGCACGCTCCCGGAAGTCAGCGCGATCCTGGTCCCGACGACAACCTATGCCCTCTACGGCTTGGAGCCGATCACCATCGCCGGCTACGTGCGCAGCCCCGATGAGGTGCGCGCTGTGACCGTCACGGCCAATGGCACAACGATTTACACAGAAACCTGGCCCACGGGACAGCTTGATGCCACCTGGCAATTTGACTGGACGCCAACCATCTATGGCGACTATAGCCTGGAGGCGATCCTCACCACCGGCAGCGGTGCCGAAGTTCTCGACAGCGGCGAAACCAACCTAACTGTCTACGCACCCGAATTGACCATCAACAAAAGTGTCGATGTCGACAGCGGATTGCAATACGGCGATAACGTGCGCTATACCATCGTCGTCACCAACAGCGGCAACCTGGACGCGACCGATGTCCACATCAGCGACCCCCTGCCCAGCGGCGTGGTTGGTGATGACTTGGATATGACGCTTAATCTGGCGATTGATGAAACGGTGACCTATACGATTCCGGTCACCATCGACAACCGCACCCAGCCGACCATCACCAACACAGCCACCGTCAGCCACACCTGGCAACAGCGCAGCGCGTCCGCACCGATTGATCCCTGTGATGTCGAACTGGTGACCAACGCCAACGATAGCGGCGCTGGCTCCTTGCGCCAGGCAATTGACAATATTTGTGACGCAGGGTTGATCCGCTTTGCTGGCGATTACACCATCCATCTGCAAAGCACCCTGGCGCTGAACAAGGATCTGACCATCGACGGCTCGGATCACGCCGTCACCATCAGCGGCGACAGCGATGATAATGGCAGCCCGGATCGCCAACTCTTGACGATTGGCAGCAGCAGCGCCGTGACCCTGACCGACCTTACTCTGACTGCGGGGAAGGCGACCTACGGCGGCATCCTGCGCAACAATGGCTGGCTCCACGTGCAGCGCACCGTTGTGCGCGACAGCGGCGTGAGCGGCACCACGGGGTATTACAACAGTGGCGGTGCGCTCTACAACAGCAGCGGCGCCACCCTGTTGGTCAGCGACTCGCTTTTCAGCGACAACCAGGCCGACCGCGGCGGAGCGATCCACAACGCGGGTGCCCTAACGGTGACCGGCAGCACCTTCCTGCACAACCAAGCTGTGTCGGTTTCAGCCAATTTTGGCACCGGCGGCGCGATCTACAACGGCGGCACCACGCTGATCGAGAACAGCACCTTCAGCGCCAACCGCGGCGGCAGCAGCTACTATGGTGGTGGCGGCCTCTTCAACGCGGGCACCGCGACCGTCAATAACAGCAGCTTTGTGGACAACGAATCCATCGCCAATGGCGGGGGCATCTACACCTATCTGGGGGCGACGCTCATCCTCTCCAACACGTTGCTGGCACAGAACACACCCAACGATTGTTTGAGCTTTAACGGCGCAACCGGCATCACCACCACTAACACACTGGTCAGCAGCTACAATGACAATTGGCCCAAAAGCAATTGCCTAGGTGTCACCCGCCTGGACGACTTGAGCATTTCTGCCCTGGGTGACTACGGCAGCAAAACCGCAGGCGGTAGCGCAGCCGAACCGATCCAGATCCACGCGCTGCTTCCCGGCAGCCCGGCCATCGACGCCGGCGATCCCGCCACTTGCACCGCGGCCGATCAGCGCGGCGTGGCGCGGCCCCAGGGCGATGCATGCGACATCGGCGCATTTGAATCGCAAGGCTTTATCCTCACCGCTGCCAGTGGCGGCGAGCAGCAGACATTGATCGGCAGCGTCTTTGCCACGCCGTTGGCGGTGACTGTTCTGCCCGTTGCTGCCGGCGAACCCATCTCCGGCGGCCAACTCTCTTTGCTCTCGCCCGTTGCGGGAGCCAGATTAGCGCCAACCACCAGTACCATGGACATTGCCGACGACGGGAGTGTCAGCTATACCGCAACCGCCAACGAAGTTAATGGCAGCTACGTCGTCACCGCGACCGCGGCGGGCATCACCCTGCCGGTCACCTTCAACTTGACCAACACGGTCGCCGATCTCACGATCACCAAGCGCGCGCTGACCACAACGGTGGGGCTCAACAAAGTGGTCACCTATACCATCGCCTTCTCCAACAGCGGCACCATTACCACGACCGATGTGATTATCACCGACAGCGTGCCCAGTGAACTAGCCGCGGTCAGCAGTCAGTGGGCAGTGGACAGTGGCGTTGTGATCACAGCTAGCGCGGGCGCGACCTATGTTTGGGGAATCGATGCCTTGGCACCGGGGTCGGGCGGCGTGATCACCGTCACCGGTGTGATCAGCGACAGCGACTGGGGCAAGGTGGTTACCAATGTGGCGACCATCACCGGTAGTGGTCGCGAAACGGATGTGACGAATAACAGTACCGCCGTTGATGTCACCGTCTGCTATGGCGGCGTGGATCGGTTGTACGTCGACCAAGCCGCGGCCGGCAGCGCTGATGGCCTAACCTGGGCTGATGCCATGCCCACACTGCAAGACGCGCTCGATGTTGCGCGCTCTTGTGCAGGCATCAGCGAAATCTGGGTGGCAACCGGTGTTTACTATCCCGATGATGGCCGCGAGCAGAAAGAGGATAATCCAAATGAGAGCTTTATCCTGGTCGATGGCGTAGCCCTCTATGGTGGCTTTGCCGGCACCGAAACGCTGGTGAGCGAACGCGATTGGGCGGCCAATGTCACTGTGCTCAGCGGCGATCTAGAACAGAATGATACGACCAACGGCGGTGGCGTGGTGGAAGATGTGGATGATCAGGATGGCACGCAAAGTCTCCATGTGGTCACAATTGGCAGTGTGGGCGACGACACCCTCCTCGATGGCTTCACCATCACCGCGGGCCAAGGCGGCAACGGCGGCGGCCTCATCAACAGCGCCGGTACACCCACCTTGCAAAACCTAATCTTTGAGGGCAACAGCGGCAACAAGGGGGGTGCTATGTATAGCGATGGCAATGCCACCATGACCAATGTCACCTTTACCCATAATTATGGTGACAAAGGTGGCGCGCTCTATTCGGTCAATTCACCGATTCTAGAAGCAGTCAACTTTATCGGCAATGAAGCCGCCGGGGATGGCGGTGGCATGTATCACGTTGGCAGCGCTCAGATGGACCGCATCATCTTCGCCGGCAACAAGGCCAGGGAGAACGGCGGCGGGCTCTTCCAATATGCCGATCATTGGACGCCTGGCGCGCTGTTGCTTGAGAATGCGCGCTTTAGCGGCAACTTGGCCGGCGCGTATGGCGGCGGCTTTTCCCATCAGGCTTGGGCCTCTCCGAATCAGACACCGACCCTCCGCAACGTCACCTTTAGTGGCAACTACGCTAAGGCGCGCGCCGGTGCACTCGCGGTGCGCAACAGCACCGTCACAGTCTACAATGCTATCTTCTGGGAAAATAGTTCTAGCCTATACGCTGCGTATGATCTCTACGCCGAGTCCGCCACCATTAGGGTGCAGGATGCGTTGATGGATACGACCTGCAATGCGGCGATCTGCACCAATATCAGTGCCAGCGACCCACGCTTTGCCACCGCGATCACGCCCAGCAACCAAACCCCATCGACCGCCGGTGATTTCCGTCTTCTGCCCGGCAGCGCCGCGATCGATGCCGGCGCAAATACCGACGCCCCGGCAGTTGATTTGCGTGGCTACCCAAGACCGTTCAACGGCGTTGTTGATCTCGGGGCCTACGAGAGCCAGGGCTACACCATGACCTATGCCGCCGGCAGCGACCAATCTACCGTCATCGGCAATGAGTTCGCCGAAACGCTGCAAATTAGCGTGACCAGTCGGGCCGATGATCCCGTTGGCCCTGGCGGTACGCTGACGATCAGTGGACCCAGCACGGGTGCCGGTCTCGCCGCCGCCACCGTCGTCACCACCAACAGTAAAGGGGTCGCCAAGGCCACTGTGATGGCCAACAACAGTGTGGGCAGCTATGTTGTCACGCCAACTTTGGCCGGCAGCCTAGATGGCACCGTTGCACCGACCTTCACGCTGACCAACACTGTGGCCGACCTGCTGCTAAGCAAGCAGGTCACCCCCACCACCATGACACCGGGCGGCATCGTGACCTATACGCTGCTCTTTACCAACAACGGCAGCGCACCGCTTGATGGCATCGTGATTCAAGACAATGTGCCCGACGCGGTTTCTATATTGGATGTTGCCGTGGCAGGCGATGTGGCCATCACCCATACCACCAGCACTTCTACGCTTGAAAGCTTCACGGTGGCAACGTTGCCCGGCGGCAGCAGTGGCGTGATTACGCTAATCGCCCAGATCTCTAACCTGCTCGCCGACCATATGGTAACCAACGAAGCCACCATTGCCTTTGATCAAGTGAGTGGCAGCAGCAGTAACAACAGCGCCACCGCGACGGTGGCTATCGCCAATCTGCCGCCCACGTTGGCTGACTTCGCGTTTACAGTTGGTGAAGAGGCCGCCGTGGGGGCCATTGTCGGCACCGTCATCAGCTACGATCCCAATGTTGATCCGCTCACCTACAGTATCACAGCCGGCAACGAAGAGAATATCTTTGCTATTGATACCACCAGCGGCGAACTATCCATTGCCGACCGCAGCGCTCTGGACTTTGAGACAACCGACCACTACACCCTCACGCTCCTCGTCTCCGACACGCAAGCCACGGCGACCGGCCAAGCGCTGATCACAGTGACCGATGCCGTGGCCGATGTCACAGTGGCGCTGGCAGTTGATGTCGGCGACAATAACCGGGGCGACAACGCCTATGGGGAGGTGGTCCCCGGCGAGCCGATCACCTATACCCTCACCTTTACCAACAGCGGCGGTGACCAGGCTAGCGATGTGGCCTTGACCGTCACCCTGCCCAGCGCGCTCACTGCCACCAGCTACCAGCTAGCAGCCGATACACCCCTCACCGCTACCAACGGCATCACCTATGCCTGGCACATGGCTGAACTGGCCGCCGGCGCAGGTGGCGTCATCACGTTGACCGGGCTGCTCGACAGTTCCCTGCCCACGGGCACGATCACGGCCACCGCCACGATCACGACCGCTTCGCCAGAAGAGAGAACCACCAACAACAACGCTACGATCAGCACGGTCAATTGCGCCAGCAACATCGTGGTGATCAATGCCAACGACAACGGTCCCGGCAGCTTGCGCCAAGCGTTGGTCGACATCTGTGCCGGCAGCACGGTCACCTTTGCCGACGATTTTACCATCGTTCTGGACGACTATCTGCTGGTGGGTCGCAGCATGACCATCGACGGCGCGGGGCATGATATCGTGCTGAGCGGTGATGCCGGTATTCAGGGTGACGACGGCGACAACGTCAGCATCATGGTCATCGAGACCCAAGATCCCTACGACGACGATAATCTGGCGCGGCCGGTCACCCTCAACGCGCTCACCTTCCGCGACGGCTATGCCCAAGCGCCGGAAGATGATGCGTATGATGGGACCACAGCCGGGAACGCCGGCGGCGCCATCTTGATACGCCCCTACGAAGATCTCACGATCAGCAACAGCCGCTTTCGCAACAATCAGAGCATCACCTATGGCGGCGCGATCTATAACGAGGGTACGACTATCATTGAGCAGAGTGCCATCCTCGACAATTTTGCAGAGGAATATGGCGGCGGCATCGACAACGTCTATGGCGATTTAACGGTGATCAACAGTACGCTTGCGGGCAACGCAACCGGCGGCTATGGCGGTGGCATCGACAACGACTTCAGCACCCTCACCGTCATCGCAAGCACCATTGTCAGCAACACTGCCAACACCTTGGGCTATGCCGACGATGATGCCGGGGCTGGCATCCATCATAACGGCAATCACCAGTGGGTTGCTATCGCCCGTTCGCTGGTGGCAGGCAACGAATATGTTGACGCTGACGACGACACGGTACGCCATGCCAGCGATTGCTATGTGTACAACCCCAGTTACGCGGGGCCGTTTATCGATGAAGGCTATAATCTCTTTGGCACCAACGGCAGCTGTGCGGCCCACGCTGACAGCTCACTAGCCGTGGACGAGGCCGATCTCTTCACCAGCGTGCTTGAGCCGTTGACCGTCGTCAGCGCCACTGGTGGTGCCGGTGGCGCAACGCAACTCTATGTGCCACTCGCCGGCAGCCCTGTCATCGATGCCACCGGCACCGCTTGTGAGGCCACCGATCAACGGGGTGTCAGCCGTCCGCAGGGCATGGCCTGTGACATCGGCGCGTATGAACAAGAACTGTCCGATCTGGTCGTGACCTTCCAAGTCACACCCACCACGGCGCTACCCGGCGACATCATCACCTATACGATCACCGTGACCAACAGCGGTGATGCCCTGGCCGCGGCTGTTGCCGTAACGGCAACGCTACCCAACGGCATCAGCGCAGCGGACAATCAGTGGACAATCGACAACCTTGCCACCGACGCCAGTGAAACGATTCTGTTTACGGCGACAGTCGCCGAAGATGCTTCACTATATGGCTCCACGCCAAACGCGATTGTCACCACGGAAACCACGAATGAGGGCGACGCAAGCAACAACAGCGCGACCGCCATCCTGACAATCGGTGACTCGCCTGTATTGCTGCTCACCATCACAGCCGATCCACCTGACACAGTCGAGATTGGCGGCATCCTCACCTATACTGTTGTGTTGGAAAATAGCGGTCCCTCACCGGCAGCCGCTCTGCTTTTCACCGACACGCTGCCCGTGACGCTAGCGTTCAATTCATGGCTCGACCAGCCGACAGGGGCCGATATCACCGGGCAGCGCCTCACCTGGCAGGGCGATCTGGCAACAGGTGAAGTGATTACTTTCAGCTACACGGCTGGCCATAGCGGTGAGGGCAATGAACCGATTATCAACGAAGCCGTGGCGACCCATTTTTCTGGCGATGTCAGTGCCAGCGCCATACACAGCGTCCGCACGGGACCACTCTTGGTGCTCGCTGTCAGCGCCGATAATGAGCAGCCCAACGAGGGCGACCCCGTCCTCTATACCATCGACCTGACGAATTTCGGCGACAGCGCGGCGACCAACCTCAGCATGACCGATACAGTAACCGGCACATTGGCCACCGGCGTGACGCTGGCCGCGGGCAAAAGCATGGAAATACAATACTACGCGCCGATGGCCGATGGGCCGGCAACGGTGGTGAACACCGTTACAGTGGACAGTGGGACAGTGGACAGTGGGACAGTGGACAGTGGGACAGTGGCTTCGGCGACGGTCACAGTAACCGTGCAGAATGTGGTGCCTGTTATGACGATCAGTGGCGCGGCAACGGTTGACGAAGGAGAAGTGTACACGCTGACACTCGACACGCTGGTCGATCCGGGCGACGATACCATCACCGCCTACACCGTTGCGTGGGGCGATATGTCGACAAGCGCTGTAACCGGCGCGGCGGCTGAGCTTCGTCCTGAGCCGGTCGAGGGGCTTGTCGAAGCCATAGCCATTACCCACATCTATGCCGATGGCCCCGCATCTATGACGATTACAGTCACCGCCACGGATGAAGATGGCAGCTATCAAGTTGCCACCAAAACGATCATGGTAAACAACGTCACGCCGATCGCCACGGCTGGTGGTCCCTATACAATGGTGGAAGGCGGCACAGTCACGTTGAACGGATCCGGCAGTGACGTGATCAGCGACACCTTGGACTATGCCTGGGATCTCGACGACGACGGCAGCTTCGAGACCGCGGGTCAGACCATCGCGTTCACGCCGACGGTCGATGGCCCGGCCACTATCACCGTGACCGTCCGGGTCAGTGATGACGATGGCGCGACAGCCACGGCCAGCGCGCCAATCAGCGTGACCAACGCGATCCCGGTCATTGCCCTTGGTGACGACCAAAACAGTGCAGTCGGCGAATCGCTCACCTTGACATGGACCGTGACCGATTATGTCACCGATACCTTCAGCTATGCGGTCGATTGGGGTGATGGATCGGCCCCTGAGCCTGCCGAAGGGACTACCGCGATGCACAGCTATAACGCAGCGGGCGCGTACACCGTGACGGTAACGGTGAGCGACGATGATGGTGCCACCGCGACCGATTCACTCATTGTAACCGTCGATGCGCCCCTCCTGGCCATCGATCAAAGCGTGACCCCTACCGGCAGCGTCAGTAACGGCACGATCCTGACCTACACCGTGACGGTGAGCAACAGCGCGGCCATTCCTGCCTATGGCGCATCGGTCACGGCAACCTTGCCCAGCACGCTTGACTTTATAAGTTGGATTGTGCAGCCGAGTGGCGCAACCGTTAGCGGCCAAGCCCTGGCGTGGCGCGGCACGATCGATGCCAACAGCAGTGTGGATCTCATCTACTTGGCTCGCGTCGATAGCACTGTTGCCACGACCATTACCAACCACGCCAACTATGCTCACTTCGCAGCCAGCGGCACGGCCACCGTGACAACTACAGTGCTCGGCCCACCGCTGTTAGCCGTTACCATGGCTATCGATACACCGACCCAATATGAAGGCTCCCCGCTCTGGTATCAGGTCACGATTACCAACAGTGGCGAATCGGCGGCAACGGGCGTCTCGCTTAGTGACGCGCTCGTGGGCAACATCGACAAGAATCTCACGGTGGCCGCCGGTGCGCGCAAGGTCTACAGCTACAGCTTGACCTTTGGCGATGGTCCCCTGGTGGTGCCAAACTCAATCGCGGTGAAGAGTAATAAGGTCGCCGCGGCCGCGGTGAGCAACCAGACCAATGTCACGATCCTCAATGTTGCACCGACGCTAGCGATTACCGGCACCAACACCACCGTAGCCGAGGGCGGCACCTTTACCCTAACCCTGGGTACACCGCAGGATCCCGGGAACGATACCGTCTACGCCTTTACCGTCAACTGGGGCGATGGCGAAAGCGATCTCTATAATGCTGCAGGCACCACGACCCATCGCTATGCCGACGGCCCGGCCACCTACACGGTCACCGTCGATCTGACCGACGAGGATGGCACCTACAGCGCGGTTGCCAGCACGGCCGTCACCGTAACCAATGTCGCGCCGAGCCTGCAGGTCGGCGCACCACTCACAACGACGACCGGGCTGACGGTGAGCCTACTTGTCACCATCTCTGATCCGGGGGATGACCTGGCGACAGCCCAGATTGATTGGGGCGACGGTTCGCTATCCTCTGGGACAATTTTCGCCAACTATCTCCTCGCAGACCATATCTACACGACGGCTGGCCAACACAACGCCACGATCACAGTCACCGACACCGCAAGTGCCACGGGCCAGGGCACACAACAGATCACGGCTGTCGATGCCCCAACGCCAACCCCAACCGTCACCCCAACCGCGACGGCCGTGCCGACGGCGACCGCCACACCAACGGCGACGCCAACTAGCGCGGCGACCGTGACCGCGACCGCGACCGCAGGCGGCAGCGCAACACCAACGCCGACAGCTACACCGACTGGATCAGTGACAGCTTTACCAACCCACACCGCAACGGCTACGGCCACGGCAACCGACACATCAACGATGACCACCAGTACCCCGTCGACGACGCCAACAAATACGACAATCGCGACTAGCACACCGGTGCCAACGCCAACCGCGATCGCCACGCCGACCGCGGCGGCAACCAATACCGCCACTGCCACCGCGAACAGCAGTGCGACACCAACGGCGACCCTTACACCGACTGGATCGGTCACAACATTACCAACCAACACCGCAACGGCTACTGCCACCGCAACGGTCACTGGTACGCCAGCGACGACACCAACCACCGCGGCGACGGCCACCGCCACGCCGACCGCGGCGGCAACCAACACCGCCACCGCGACCGCAAACAGCAGCACGACACCAACGGCGACCGTTACACCGACTGCGTCGGTGACCGCCACACCAGCAAGTATGCCAACGGCCACCACGGCCACTGCCACGCCGACCGCAACGGAAGTACCAACAACAACGTCGGTACCGCCAACCACTACACCAACCTGGACCGTCACACCAACTGTGCCAAGTACCGCAACACCAACGCCACTGCCGACAGCATTGCCGACCCATACGCCAATGGCCACTGCCACGCCGACCGCAACGGAAGTACCAACAGCAACGCCGGTACCGCCAACCACTACACCAACCTGGACCGCAACAAGCACTAGTACACAAACGCCACTGCCGACAGCGACGGTAACGCAAACACCTGCACCAACGGCAACGGCATCAATGACGGCCATGCCAACGGCGACACCATCTTTGACCGCGACGAATAGCGCCACGCCCAGTGCGATACCCAGTGCGATACCCAGTGCGATACCCAGTGCGACACCAACGGTACCAGCGACCGCCACGATGACCGCAACAGTGGTGAATTCGCCAACATCGACTGCCAGCCCGACGGCAACCCCATTACCTGAACCGATTGAACTCGACCTGTCACTGCGCGTGGGCATTTGGGGCATTGAGCCACCTTGCACTACTCAGACAGTGCTTAAGATCCCGCGCGACACCGCTGTGACTTACTGCTACACGGTCCACAATCAAACTGCGATCACGCAGACCATCCATACGTTGACGGATAGCCATTGGGGCACCTTGCTTGACCATGTCCCGTTGGTCCTCGGACCAGGGGCCATGTACACACAGATTATCTCCCACACGGTAACCGCCAGCACGACCCACCTCGCCACTTGGACCGCTGAAGCGCGTCCATCCATCATCACGGCCCGCAGTCTGCGATTGCGCGGTACTAATGCGCTACGGTCGGATCTGCACTCAGATTTGAGAACTGTAACAAACGGGTGGTCCAGTCACCCTTACCAACCCGAATACACAGTCATTGTGGAGGTATCAACGGATGACGAAGACCAGGATGCCGACGGTATCCCCGATAATATGGAGACAGCAGGCGATCTGGACGGCGACAACATCCCGAATTTTCTCGATCTCGACTCCGACGGCGATGGCCTCACGGATGCAGAAGAAGGAATGGGCGATAGTGATGGTGACGGTCAGCCCGACTATCTCGAACCACTGCCACAATCACCCACAGAGGTCTACCAGGTCTATCTGCCGCTTATCATACGCTGATCTGAGTCACCGATCGGTGACGGAAATGTCGAACTGACACAACGCTTTGGTTTCACGCCGACTTGACACCCGGCGAAATCGATCCTTGCCAGATTCAAACGGTGGCTACGATGGCATTCTGAGTTTGCGGGTATTTGTCGTGGGGAATGCTCTCCGCCTCCGGGGAACAAAATTGAACTAGGAAACGCCACCGTAGCCGCAGCCACCGCAACGCTGTCAGAAAGTGGTTCAGTCAGATTGCCCAGCTATGCTCGCCCGCCGACTGCTCGCGCCGCAAATTATGGATAGCTTGCTCTGGATAGCTAGTAAGCACCAGGGCCAGGGTTGTCTAACCCAATAGGAGGGCCAGATTCCCAACTTCATCAAAAGTCAAGCCATCAAAAGTTAAGCTAGACGGCGCAATGCCGGCGGCGTGGAAATATCAAAGAGGCCGGCAATCCCCCCGGCCAATAGCAGCGTCGCAGCAGTGACCGGTTGACAAACCAGTCTACACTGTTGGCGGACAGACCGATTTGGCGGACAAGATCGTCAATCTGTTGGTCAACGTGCTCGGGCAGCAAGCGGCTGCCCAGAATGTGTGGGCCGGGCCCACCGACATTCCAGGTTGCGTCACCCTCGACAAAGATGATACCCGGCAGACCGGCAAAGATGCGCAAGTAGGCGATGAGGTTCGCCTGGATCTGATTCACGGTTTCGCTACTGACTTCGGGCAATTGGGTCAAACTATTCACCTTTTTGTCTGTTTTATGAAGGGTATGGAGCGGCTATTGACACCGACATGGACATAATAGGTTGCGCTTTTGCTGCGACGACCAGCCAGCAGCAGCGCACGCATCGTAACGATATCTTGTTCATCTTGATAGGAACGCGGAAGCGGTTTCATCGAGTTTTTATCGATGTCGATAGCAATGCGATTGGGGATCAAGCAATCGCATTGCGGTTTCGTCTGTACCGTTCATCTGCCAGCCTTGCCAACTGATTATAGTTTATTACAGGTCAGTGACGGCAAAACCAACATACAAAGCGTGTAGGGAGCATCCCCAGATGCTCACGTCGCATCTAGGGATGCTCCCTACACGCCCATGCCGCTTGGGCCATGTAGGTTCCTTTTACTTCTACTGTTACAGGTTTGCCCCGACCTGGTGCAAGATCCCCAACGCGTCAAAATAGACCCACTGTTGCTTGAGCTTGCCGTCGCGCAGGTGAGAGAGCCAAACGCCGCCGGCGCTAACCGCTTTTCCGGTGGGTGCAATGCCCATAAATTCACCGCGATGGGTTCCCTGCAGAATGCGGCGCGTAACCACTTTATCGCCGTCGGCAAAGAGATCCTGTTCAATGGCCTGCATGTCGGGAAAGGCACCAAACATCAACTGGGTAATGGTGCGTTTGATCGTCGCCAGGTCGGCATCAGGCTGGGGAAATCCCGGATCGTGATTGAGAAAGTCGGGGGCGCAGACTTCGTCCCAAATGTCCAGATTGTGGCTGTTGAAGCCTTCCCAGAAGCGCTGGATCGCGGCGATATTGGTTGCGGTTTGTTCTGTTGTCATGTGTGGGTCTCCTGAATCTACCCTTAAGATAAGGTTCTCTTTTGCAGAGTTACCAACTGGATTGCATAAATTCATAAACCTTTTGCGGCGCGGCCTGTACCTCTGTCCAACGGCGCAGGTATGTTTGGGTTTCACCCTCGCTGTATGCCTGGCGAAATAGAGTCGCAAAATCGTAGGATACATCGGCAAGCCAGGGATCCATGAAAAACGCATAGGTATAGCTGCCATCCGCTTCCGGGTGCGTTGGATAGAGAGCACGCACGTGGCGATGTACATTGGGGGCAATGCGTGTGACCGCTGGCAGCAGAATCTCTTGCACGAATTGTTCGAATTCGGCGCGCTTGTCAGCCTTGATTGGGGTGAGAACGACCCATACCTTTTCGCCATGGTTGGCACGTATTGTTTCGTGATCGGCGGTCATTGTCATGGTTGTTCTCCTGATTGAAAGTCTGGATACTGATTAGAAAAAGCGGACTATAGCCAACCCAATTCGCGCATGGCCCATGGGGCATTCCACACTTTAACCATGCGCGCGACTTTGTTCGCTTCATTCATGGTCAAGAAATAGACATAGTGGGAATGGGTTTCTTTGCCCGTCGGCGGGACGGGACCACCATCGCCGGTGTGTTTGGCCTGATAGGTGGCAAAGAAGATGGCGGTGCGCGTCTGCTCGTCATAGGCGGAGGTATGAAGGTTATAGGTGGCACCGGGCACGGTGACCGTTCCAAAGCCGTACATCCATTCACAATAGGCCTCGACCGTTGTGATCTCAGCCAGCGGTTCGCTCTGCGCTGTAAAGGGTGCCCCCTCGGCGACATAGGCTTTACAGCCTGCCCAGCCTTCGGGGGCTTCGCAGGCGGTAAAGAATTTGGTGGCGTTTTCGAATGCAGTCATAGGTTTTCTCCTTATGAAATTGGTTGAAACAACGATTTTGTGATGAGAAGAGCATACAAAAATAGCGTTGATCGTGCATCGGTATATGTACCTATCGCGATACCTATTCTTTCGCGTTAAGACTTGGCCCCACTTGTTGCAGTAGCCCAGCGCATCAAAGTAGCCCCACTGTTCTTTGACCTTGCCCGCTCGGAGATGAGATAGCCAGGCACCACCGGCGGTAACCGACTTCCGGTAGCGGCAATCCCAGTAGACTCAACCTGATGGGTGCCCTGGAGGATGCGCCGCGTGACGACTTTGTCACCCTCTACAGCCGAAAGTGTGAAAACACAATAATTTCCCAACGGTAAAAGCATCGGTTTTTACACTCTCCACAAATGGGCCAAAATATAACAACCACTTACAATAACTCTACCTCGACGCGGCGGCCTTTAATCGTAACCGGACCATCGAAGGGACTTACCGTCGGCTGGCCGGCCAGGTCATAGGCATTTGTTGTGCCATGTCCGGTAAAATGGTTGGCGTCCACCATCTGGATCGTAAGGCGCACTTTGGCCTTACCAGTAGCTTGACCACCTTCGTCGAAGAGGTAGCCCCAGAAGGCCAAAGCATAGTGGCCATCGCTGTGCGTCCAGACGCCGGAATTTGTCTCCTTAAAGGAATTGGTTTCGAGAAAGTTGCCATCGGCGAAAAAGGTGTATATTCCTTCGAAGCCTTGCGGCATGCGCTCGATTTTGATCGCTGTCTGCCATACACCGACAATTGGTTGGGTTTGCATGGGACTATCTCCGGATAGAGGTTAGGTGAATAAAGTAGTTCACTAGTTTATCAAACAATCAGTACTCGTATTCAATATAACGCATTGACGTTGGTCGCGCATCGGTACATGTACCTATCGCGATACCTATTTGTGCAACAGCCGCTAGATCTCTGGGATGGAATCGCTCTAGGTACCTCTATGCGCGGTGCTACCCAGGTTTATACTCAATGGGTACGCGCTGCTGGCGCGTCGACCGTACATTCCTGCACCATACCGAGTGTTAGGTGCGATTGCCCGTCATGCGCGGCGCTGGGATGGAAACAGACCAACACATACCTACCCGCTGCAAAATCTAGGGTCGTCGTGACGCTAAAGCCGCGGTCGAGCAACATCACGCCACCAAAAAATTCAGCCGGCGGGGTGCCGCGGGAAGACGCGTCACCCGTGAAGAATGTCATGAAATCAGCGAGCGTTGCCTCCGCTTGGAGCCGGTAGATAAAGAGTTCATGGAGTTCATCAGCGGCGTTCGTCACCTGAATTACTTGTTCGCCCGCCGTGATTGGCGCAGACAGGCTAAAGCTGAAGTCATGCATCGTCACTGTGACATCCGGCGTGGGCAGTGTGGCTGTTGTGGCGCTGGGCGTGGTCACGGTTACAGTGCTCATCATGCCTTGCGCCAGATCGGGGATGCCAGTTCTGAGCTTGAGAAATTCGCCAAAGGAGAGCATACCGTAGTTACCCGGCACCAGATCGGCGACATAGCTGCGGCGCTCGCCCGGCCTAACGCCAGCGATGCCGCCATAGAGCTTGACCCAAGGGGGTGGTGTGGCTTCGACGCCGACGGCTGCCGCGGCCTGGAAACCGGCCACGATGTCTTGCAGGGTTTTGCCCTCATCGAGCCGGAAGAGCAGCAGGTCATGTTGTTGTTGGCCCGCGTTGAGCAATTCGATCCGTGTCAAGCCGCCGGGGATACTTGGCGGTCCACTAAAGTGATACTCGGTGGCGGTGAAAGATACGTTGTTCATGATTGTCTCCATTGGATTGGTGGGAACGATGGGCGTCACCATTTGACAGGCACCCGTTGTCAGTAGGAATAGCACGCCCATAAGCAGCCATTTAAGAAGGGTTGGCAGTCGCATTGGTTTCTCCTTGTTTCGCAGGCCACGCTTTGTAGCCTGTACGCAGTCGCATAATCTGACCGTTGTTACACCCAATCACGATGGGCTCACTTGTCCCGTCGGGACGCATGACTTTAGGCGAAGGTAGATTTTCTTTTCCCCCTAAATTCAACCGTCCCTAGGGACAAAACGGTTTTGGCGCGATAGGCATTGTTTAGTGCACCTATAGTTAACCATCTTTTTGCGGTGAATATAAGGGCGCACGGCGATAGGAAAAGCGATACCAAAAGTGATATAATGGCGTTTCGTCATTGTCGCGGTGTGCTCTGAAACTATCTCAAAATCGGTTGTGGCTCTGGAAAGTTTGGCAGCTGTACAGGTGTAACACAGAGATTTTGAGACATATTGGCAGTTGCGATTAAGGTTCATTTCTACCAGCGGTGAAAATGAACCTTAATGCAGAGCATCAGTATAATGTCTATAGAGGAAAGGCAGACGCGGTGGCAGTAGAACTCTCGTTTGGCCGTTGGCTGCGGCAACAGCGCCGCCAACTTGACCTAACCCAGGCCGAATTGGCGCGGCAAGTGGGTTGTGCGGCGGTCACCATCCGCAAATTGGAGGCGGATGCGTTGCGCCCTTCCAAGCAGATGGCTGAGCGGCTGGCGCTATCGCTACAGGTCCCTCCTGCCCAGTCCGCTGACTTTATGGCCTTCGCGCGCGCCGCCCCTGATCATGACTCGCGGCCGACACCGGCGCCACCCCGCCGCCACAACTTACCGCTGCAACTGACCCCACTGATTGGGCGTACGACCGAAGTCAACGCAGTGGCCGCACTGTTGGCCGACCCCACCGTGCGCCTGCTGACGCTGGTTGGTCCGGGCGGGATCGGCAAAACGCGGCTGACCCTTGCGGCGGCAGCTATGCAACTGGCGCACTTCAGCCATGGCGTTTACTTTGTCGCACTGGCCGCGGTGGAGAGCACCCACGCCATCATCCCGCTCATGGCCGAGGCGCTCAACTTTGCCTTTTACGCCGAGGGGATGCCCTATCAACAACTGGCGGATTATCTGTGTCACAAACAGCTATTGCTGATCCTCGATAACTTTGAGCAGTTACTACCCACGCCATCCCAGTCAGCTAGCCAGGAATCAGACGAACCCAATAGCGTGGCCCTCTTGCTCGACCTGCTCCAGGCTGCCCCGCAGCTCAAGCTACTGGTCACCTCACGCACGCGTCTCAACGTGCAGGGGGAACAACTCTACCCCGTTGCCGGCATCGATTTCCCGCCAAGCGACACGGCAACCGCCGCGATTGGCCAGAGCAGTGCCGTTGAACTTTTTGTGCAGAGTGCCCGCCGTCTACAGCCGGACTTTGCGTTGACCCAGGACAATAGCGCACCAATTGCCGCCCTCTGTCGTCTGGTGCAAGGGTTGCCGCTGGCCATTCTGCTGGCAGCGGCGTGGATAGATCTCTTCACCCCTGCCGAAATTCTGGCCGAACTGACAAGCGGTGCAGACACAGCACCAACGTTCGATTTTTTGACCACTGAGCAACAAGATCTGCCCGCGCGCCACCGCAGTCTACGCGCCCTCTTTGACCATTCCTGGCGTTTGCTCAGCACAGAGGAACAGCGGCTTTGGGCTCAACTAAACCTCTTTCGGGGCGGTTTTACACGGGAAGCAGCCCGCTTCGTGACTGGGGCGTCCCCGCAGTTGCTCTTGACGCTGATGAACAAATCCCTTTTACAGCGGCAGCAGGGGTTGACCAGTTTGGATGGGGATGGGCAGAGTCGCTATGTTCTCCATGAACTGGTGCGACATTATGCGGCTGACCGTCTGGCGCAAATGCCGGCGGTACACGCTGTCGCGCGTGAGCGGCACAGCCACTTCTACTGCGCCCTCCTTGGCGCGCAGGAAGTTCGGTTGCAAGGGGTGGAACAACAAGCTGCCATTGGGCAAATTGAGTTGGAGCTAGAGAACATGCAGCGGGCCTGGCAGTGGGCCGCGCAACACCAACAACTTGAACAGTTGGCGCAAGCCATGCATAGCTTGGGGTTGTTTTATCAGTGGCGCAATCGCTACCAGGAAGGCGCGGCGGCCTATCAGCTTGCTGTGCGCTACTTAGAAGACCTGCCATCGCCATTCCCAGTGGCACGGTGTGTGTTGGCGCAGACACTGGCCTGGCAAAGCGTCTTTCTGAGCGCGGGTCGGCGCTTACTGGCAGCCGATCAACTTCTCCAACAGAGCCTGATCACACTAGAAAACATTGCCCCATCCGATCGCGCGGGTCAACAGGCAATGGCGTTTACCCGGCTTCAGATGGGACGGCTGGGCGAAGCGCAGGCCGACTTTGTGGTCTGTAAAGCATGTTATCAACAGGCGCTCGAGCTTTATGAAACCCTGCAGGACAATTGGGGCAAAGCCCATGCGTTGGCCGGATTGGGCGAAATCGGCTATCGCTCAGGTAATTTAGCGCTGGGGAGGCACTTTTATGAGGAGAGTCTTACGCACTACCAAACGCTGGGTGATGAACGAAACTGCGCGCATGTGCTGGAGGGGTTGGGCTATATCTTGCGCGATCAGGGGCGACTAGCCGAGGCCGAAACAGTAACCACAAAATCGCTGGCCCTCTATGCGCTGCTCGGTGATCGCGTCAAAGTTGCCACCGGGCATTATGCCTTAGCCTGGTCTTTGATCTATGGCGGACGCTTTGACGAAGCCTTGATCCAGGTGGAAAAGTATAGCTTCATATGCGCCGATCTAGGCTTGCCGACCTCGCTCACTCTGCCCGGCCTCATCAATTTAGAACTGGGCAACTACGCCGAGGCGCGCGCCCAACTGGAAACGCAGTTGCGCCAGAGCCGCGCTACTCAGAACCAAGACGAACTCGCATTGGGGCTGGATGTGCTAAGTTGTTTGGCGATTGTTGAAGGCAGATATGCCGATGCTCAGGCGCTGGTGACGGAAGCCCTCACCCTCCACCAGGAAATCGGCGAACAGCAACGTTTGGCCCAGGCCCGGGCCTTCGCCGGCTACACCGCCCATGGTCTGGGCCAAACCAGCACCGCCCAGCACTACTTTTGCCAGGCGCTGCAATCGACCGCGCGCGACGATGGCTTTTTGACGGTGCTCTTTGTCTTGCCCGGCATCGCCTTGTTGCTGGCAGATAGCGGTGAAGCCGAACGCGCCATTGAACTCTACGCGCAGATCGCCGACATCCCAATCGTTGCCAACTCGCAGATGCGCTGGGATCTGGCCGGCGTAGAGTTGGCAGAAGTTGCGGCGACACTGCCGCCAGAAATGGTGACCGCTGCCCGCGCGCGGGGCAAAGCTGGCGACCTGTGGGCCAGCGCGGCGGCTTTGCTGGTTGAGCTTGAGCAACGCGGGTGGGCCGAGGAATAAGCAGTGGCTGCCATACCGCGCCAAGCGCGTAGCGTGCGCTGGCTTCCGCCAAGACCGCCTCGATCAACGGCAGGGCCAGCGCCTGCGCCAGCAGTTTCGCCTCGGTTACGGCGACCGGTGCCCGATAGAGTGCCGGCGGAAGCAACAAGCAATCGCCCATGCAAAGCGCCGCTTGGAAGTTTTTGTAAGAACTCCCAAGTGGCGCTTTGCATGTTGAAATTCGAGGTCACGTCATGCTACCTACGGCAGTTCCACCTCCATGCGAACGCCCTCGAAGGTGCCTGTATAGGCATCCTTTGTCACCTTGCCTGCGGTATCGATCGTGTCAAATGACCAATGGGCCGTTAGGTGGTCGCTGCCATCCATGCGAATTGAGCAGTGTACGATTTGTTTCTCTGTGTACGTGTTCTGTTCATCAAAGATGAAGGCACCGAAGGTCAGCAGATAGGTGTTGCCGCTCCCGATCCAGACGCCATGCGATGCTGAGGTCTGGATGGTCGGGATGTTGGTCGCTTCGGTAAAATTGCCATCGGCAAAGTAAGTGTGCATGGTCTCAAAGGTGTCTGGGACACCTTCGATTTTGACCGTAACATTCCAGGTGCCGACCAGCGTCGGCGTAGCTGGATAATAGCTGTTCGCTGCATAGACCGTCGTGGTCAGCGCCGCCAGCAGTCCGATCACAATGAGGGTAATATAGATTCGTTTGGTGCGCATCTTGTTTTCTCCTTGTAGGAAATAGGTTTTGCCAGTTGATTCCGTACACACGCAGTCTACAAGATGGGTGGTGGCAGTGCATCGGTACTTGTACATATTTTATTACATATTTGGAGTGAGCGGCTTAGCGCTTCGGAGGACTAGTAAATCCCGGCGTAAACAGGCCCATAGCTATTCTGCCTTATTCACTCGAGTAACTTGGGCTTATTTACTGCCGTGGTATTTACGCCATCATGTACTAGGTATATGTATGTGGACTCAGACGAGATGATGATCCAGCGCAAAACGAGTGGCTGCCGCGCGCGAGGTAACGCCCAGTTTGCCATAAATTGTGGTCAGGTGGGCATTGACCGTGCGGCGAGTAATGATCAGTTTTTCGGCGATCTGGGCATAGGTTAATCCTTGCGCCAATAGACGCAGCACCTCGACTTCACGGGCGGTCAAGCCAGCGGGGTAGGTGGGTGAGGGTAATACGATGGCAGAGCGCGCTACAGTAGACGGCTCTGTCGATATCGGTGGCAAAGTTAATGCATACTCGATAGCCTGCTCTGGTGGCATCGCTCGCCCCTCCGCCCAGGCTGCCTGAAACGCGCTCGCATCCATTTGGCTACGCAGGGTAGTGATATCCTCCACGAACGGCGGTGCGCCGATGCGTTCGGACAATGCTTCTGCTGCTCCCAGCAGGCGGGCTGTGGGCATTAACTCTCCATCCGTTGCATACAGCCGCGCCAATCCCGCCAGACAAAAAGGCATCCTGAATCCACGGCTGATGCCGAGTACACGCCACAGTGCCAGGCTCGCGTTGAAGAGTGCTTGGGCGCGTAGGTGCTCCCCTTGCAGCCGAACCACATCGCCGAGTTCAATGAGTGCCATCGCTACTTCCCAGGTGGCGCCGAGTTCTTGGAAAATCCTTCGGCTCTCTTCAAAAAAAGCGTAGGCTTGCTTATAATCACCCCGCCCTCTGAACAAACTACCCAATGCAGTGAATGCGTTGGCAAGTCCCATCGCGTTCCCACGTTCTCTGGCGATGTGCAAACTTTCTTCAAATAGATTTGCGGCTAGTGCATCGTCTTTATTGTGGAAAAGCATCACCCAGCCCAGAAAAATGAGCATGTCAGCGGTCAGTCGCCTATCCTCCAACTCCCTGGCGAGCGCAATACTTTGCTCAAGCCGCAAGCGTGCTGTGTGGTTATCCCCTTGCTGCCAGGCAAATACCCCAGCGGCCCCGATTACGTTCGCACGTGCTTGTTGGCTACCCAACTCTCCGGTCCGTGCGAGAACACCCTCAAGCGAGCGGCGCGCCTCATGCAAGTAACCATAGCAGAGCCAGAAATACCAGAGTGCTCCTATCAAGCGCAACTCTGCCTCGATCGCGCCAGTGGATTGGCACCAACCCAAGGCCGTTCGCCAATTGCTCTGTTCGCACACCATACGTGATAGCCAAAGCTCTTGTGCTCCACTTTGTAATTTTCGATTACACGCTTCCGCCAGGCTCAGGTAATAGTCGGCGTGCCACCGCCATAGGGTTTCTACCTCCGCTTTCACTTCCAACTGCTCCAGCCCATATTCGCGAATGGTCTCCAACATGTCAAAACGGGCTTCGCCATCTAATACTTCTACCTGCCGCAACAGGTTTTTATCGATGAGCAAGGCTATCCCATCCAATATGTCTAGGGTGAACGCATCATCGGCATTGGCAACAGCCTGCGCGGCTTCCAGCGTAAAACCGCCGACAAAGACCGCTAGCCGCCGAAAGAGCGTCTGTTGCCCTGAGGTCAACAGGTCATAGCTCCAAGCGATCTCGTCGCGCAGGGTGCGTTGACGGGTGGGCAAATCGTGAGCGCCGCCGATGAGGAGGGTGAGGCGCTGATCCAAGCGCGCCAATAAGGCGGCGGGTGAAAACAACTTGATTCTGGCGGCAGCCAGTTCAATGGCCAACGGCAACCCATCCAGGTCGATACAAATCCTGGCGACAGCGGCGGCGTTGTCAGCGGTGAGGGTAAAATCGGGTTTGCTGGCCTGCGCTCGCTGACAGAAGAGGTCGATGGCGGCGAATTCGGTCAGATTGGCAGTGGTGAAGTGTTTGGCATCCGGCAAAGCCAACGGTGGCACGGGGAATTCTTGTTCACCGTAGAGATGAAGGGTGGCCCGGCTGGTAACCATCACTTTGAGACGGCGACATTCCTTTAACAATGCACTCACCAACCCCGCGGCGGGCAAGATTTGCTCGAAGTTATCCAGCATCAGGAGCAGTTGTTTGTCGCGCAGATACTCTTGTAGGCTCACTTGTATGGCGCGTCCGGGCGCTTCTTGCACACTCAAGGTTTGGGCAATTATGGAAGCCACCAGCGCCGGGTCGCTGATCGGTGCCAGCGATACAAAGTAGACGCCATCGACAAAATGGTCGAGCAGGTTCGCCGCCACTTGCATCGCCAGGCGCGTCTTGCCGATGCCGCCGGGGCCGGTCAGGGTGAGCAGGCCGACTTGCTCTTGCAACAATAGTTGTTGGAGGGCGGCCAGGTTGTGGTCACGTCCAACGAGGGGGCTGCGGGGGAGGACGAAATTGCTTGGTGGGCGCTTGACGCTTGGTAGAGGAGCAGCGATTGCGCCAGCCAAGGGTACTGGGCGCGCACGCTCTACCTCACGTTTGGAGGTGGTGCTCCCTGCTTTGGCGGCGCTCACAGGGCGAGCTCAAAAACAGAACGGCTAGGGATGAGCATAGGCGTAAGCTATCTCCTTGCCGGACCCGGTCTACGTAACCACGCGCAATACGCATTGCTGCGCGTGAAGGAGAGTTGATTCAGGTCAGGACTTTGCCTGATTATAGCACTGAGAGTAGGAATTCACTAGTTGTGATTCGATTCTATAACGTAGTAAATTGTAGCCCTGGTCATTCACCCAACCGAATACGCGGATCCAGCCGCGCCGCCGCCAAATCCGCGATCAGGTTGCCGATACCGATCAGAATGGCGCCAAAGAAGACCGCGCCCATGACCACCGGTACATCACGGTTTTGCACCGCCTTGAAGACGGTCTGGCCAAGACCGGGAATGCTAAAGATCTGCTCCACCAGCACCACGCCCGTGAGCAACCCGGCCATGTCCAGGCTGACCAGTGTCACCACCGGGAGCAAGGCATTGGGCAAGACATGGCGAAAGTGAATCCAGCCGCCGGCCAACCCTTTGCTCCGCGCCGTGCGCACATAGTCGTCGGTGAGCACATTGAGCATACTCGTGCGCAAAAAGAGGGCATAGCCCAGACCAATCGGCAGGGCAACACTGAGCGTGGGCAAGACCCAATGGCGGATCGTGCCGACGCCACTCAAGGGGAACAGGGGGATGCGATAGGCCAAGAAGTAGAGCAGCAACACGGCCAGAAAGATGGTCGGCGCTGAAATCATGATGGTGGAAAAAATCAGGATGCTGCGGTCGATCAGACTGTTGCGCCGCACCGCCGCCAAAACACCCAAGGGGATGCCCATGCCCAAGGCGGTTAGCATGATCAGCGCCGCCATCAAGGCCGTGGTGGGCAGCTTTTCGGCCAACAGCTCAGTCACTGGGCGGCGAAAATAGTAGGAATCCCCCAGATTTCCGCGCAACAGATTGCCCATGTAAGCGAGATATTGCAGATAGAGCGGCTGATCCAGACCATACTGCCGGCGAATCTGCGCCACCAACTGGGGATTGGGCAGCTGGCCGGGGCGCGTGGGCGTCAGCATGAGCGCCGGATCGCCGGTGGCAAAGACCAAGCCAAAGGTCAGCAACGAAACGACGCCCAGCGTAATCACAATCCAGAGCAGGCGCCGCAGGATATAGCGGATCATCATTACTCCCTTCCCAGTGGTTCAATGGCATTAAGTTAAGCCGATGTCAGCCTAGCCTAGCAATCAATTGCAGGCTGAGAGCAAAAGTCGGCTAAATGCCGACTGAACGCGCGTGCCAGCCCACTTCAGTGGGCTTCGGCTTTCAGCCAGAAATTTATTTCTTGGCTGACCGGGTTGGCATGGTTTCTCACTAACTTAACGCTATTGCCCCAATGGGTCCAGCGCATCGCGCAGACCACTGCTCAGCAAAGTGAAGCCGATATTGGTCAGCAGTATGCACACTCCGGGCAAAATGACCAGCAGCGGCGCAGAGCGGTAAAACGAAAGTCCGGCCTGCAACATACTGCCCCAAGTCGGCGTGGGTGGGGGGATACCCAAGCCGAGGAAACTCAAGCTCGCCTCGGCAAAGATCGCGGTCGGCACGCCCAGCCCAACGTAAACAATCGCCAGCGGCAACAGTTGCGGCAGGATGTGGCGCAGTAAAATTTGCCTCTGGCCAACGCCCACACTCCGCGCCGCGATGATAAACTCGCGCTCCCTGAGCGCAACCACTTCGGTGCGAAAGACGCGGGCCGGGTACGCCCAGTTGACCGCGACAATCACCCCCACCACCACCCACAAACTGCGCCCCAACACCACAATCAAGAGCATAATCAGCAGCAGCGTCGGCAGACTGATGACGATATCCACCAAACGCATAAGCCAGTTGTCGAGGGCCCCGCCGACCAGCCCCGCTAGACTGCCATACGCGATGCCCACGATCACCGTCAAGAGACTGGCACCCAACCCAACGCTGAGCGTGATGCGTGCGCCAAAGATCAAGCGACTCAAGAGATCACGCTGCAAGTTGTCCGTGCCTAGCCAGAAGCGCGCACTTGGCGCCAGTGGCTGACCCATGCGCCCGGCATCGCGTAGCTGTTCCGCCGGATCATAGGGCGCGAGCCAGGGGGCAAGCATTGCGACCAAGCTAAGAGCAAGCAGCAGCAGGGCGGCCACCAAGCTGAGTCGCTGGCGCAAAAAGCGCCGCATGGCTTGTCCCCACCAGCTTTGCACGGTGCGCCGCGCCTTTGCGTCGCGCCCAGGTGTGAAATCTTTGCTCGCCGTTGCGATGACCGGTGAAATGGACATAAAGGATCCGTTTACTGCTCCAGATAGGCTGCTTCGAGCACCGGCAGTTGAAAAAAGTAGGTTTCACCCTTGACGTACCTCTGCCCCAACCCCAGCACGTTGCGCTGGTAGACGGGAATCAGATAGACCGTCTCATTGATCGCAATCTCTTGCATGCGGTGGAAGAGTTCGTTGCGTTTGGGGTCGTCCAATTGCAGAGTGTTCGCTTGGTTAAACAACTGCCGCATTTCATCCGTACAGTACTGCGCGCGCGACGGCAGCGGTTCGCCGGCACAGCCAAAGCGGTAACTGATGATGTCATAGCCATCCATGATAGAATACCCAGTGCCCGTAAAGACGAGCGGAATCTCACCGCTGCCGATCCTGTCCTGATAGAGATCCAATGCGCCGTCGAGGATGTTGACCTCGATGCCGATCTTGGCCAAATCGGCCTGGACAACCGCTCCCGGGTAGGGTGCAACCTCGACGTACATATCAACGTTTTTGATGCCGTCGGGGAAGCCAGCTTCAGCCAGCAATTGTTTGGCCGCGACCGGGTCGTATTGATAATCACTGACAAAGTCCGGCTGGTACATGGGCAGAAAACTGGTATAGATGTCGTCCAGCGGTACGTTGGCACCAATCCCGGCGGAGTCGGCCAACGACTTTTTGTCCAGAGCCATCGCAATCGCCTGGCGCACACGCAGGTCGTTGAAGGGCGCTACGTTATCGGCCATCTGCAAGAAATCGAAAATTGGTGCCGGGGTGTTGCGCAGCAAGGGTGCCAACTTCGGATCGTTCAGGATGCGCGGCAACTCACCCGCCTGCACCCCATCGAAATAATCGACATACTCGGCTGCGCCGCTTTCCCAGCGCAGCACCCCGGCTTCTTCCGGTACATTTAGGTAGAGTTCCACCCGATCCAGATAGGGCAGACCTGTTTTGAAGTATTCGGGATGGCGTTCGAAGGTGATCTTGTCCCCTGGCAGCCACTCCACCAACTTGAACGGCCCGGTGCCAATCACGGTTTTGACGCCCCAATCCGCGCCCGCCGCCTCGACCGCTTTTTGCGAGACAATGCCGTTGATCGACACCGTCAGAATCGCCGGGAAGACGGCCTGTGGCTCTTTGAGCGTAATACGAATCGTGTACTCATTCACAACCTCGACCCCGGACACTTCTCTGCTCTTGCCCTGCGCCACGGCGTCGCTGCCGGCGATCTGTTCATTGTAACCAGCGCCTGCGCTTTGCAACTCCGGCCAGAACGTGCGATCAAGGCTAAACTTGACATCCTGCGCGGTCATCGTCGTTCCATCGTGAAACTTGACACCCTGGCGCAGCGGAATGGTGTAGACCAAACCGTCCGCGCTCAGGGTCGGCAACGTGGCTGCCAGATCGGGCACAAACTGACCAGCTGGATCATAGGTATAGAGCCGGTTGTAGAGCAACATATGGATGGCCCACCAATCTGCCCAGTTACCGTAATCCGCTGCATCCAGGTTGGGGGCATCGTTGACAAATATGGCGCGGTAGGTGCCGCCGTATTTGGCCGCTTCGGCACCTGTTGCTTGGGTGGGGCTTTGGGATGGGCTGGTTTGGGGGGGTGCCTCGGTCGGTACGATACACGCTGCCAACAGCCCAATCATCAAGAACAGACTAAGCCAACAGGTACATCGTTGCCATCTCTGCGGTTTCATCTTGTCTCTCTCCTTGCATTGCTGCTGAAATCATTTCTATCGTTACGCCGGAACGACAATTCCGTGCGTGCTCAGCATACAAGATGGCCGGCGACTATGCATCGGTACATGTACCTGTTGTGCTACCTACTTGTGCGCAGCTGGTGAACAGGTACACGCACCGATATGTAGTCATCCATCGCGAAGCGCGTCGCTGCCGCCCGTTGAGATTTTCTATGACTATATGGTAGAATATAGTAAGAATCTCTAACCAAAATAGTGATATAATCTTACTAATTTGTCAATAGAGAAATTTGTAGGTTGTGTCAGTCAGGAGGAAACCGATGGAAAAGAAATCCCAAAACGCAAATGGTACTTCAGGCTTAATGCTTGGAGCATTGTTACGCACCGCGTATCAGGCCTTTATGGAAGGCTTTGAGCCGGGACTGGCCGCTGCTGGCTATGGAGATGTGCGAATAACGCACACGCCTGTCCTGCAGCCGTTGAGTCTGCGGCAAGAAGGGATGCGGGCTAGCGATCTAGCTATACTCGCCGGCATAACCAAGCCTTCGATGGGCTATCTGATTGAAACGCTGGAACAGAGTGGCTATGTGGAGCGCGTGCCCGATCCAACGGACGGGCGTGCCCAGTTAGTTCGGCTGACGACGCGCGGTTGGGAGATGAGCCAAGCCGGACGAGCAATCGTGCAGCAAGCAGAAGCGCAGTGGGCGGAGTTGATCGGGCGCGCAACAGTGGAGGAGTTGCGACAATGCTTACAAGCGCTAGTCGCTGCGCTAGGAGAGAGGCAACGCCAGCGGACGATTAGGTGAGTTCACTTTCTGAATATGTCCGCAAAGTGTGTAATTGACTTTGACTTTTCGTTCCGTTGGACTTCAGACCCCAGTTACGCTACTTTTCAGCATATTCACTGACCACCTGCGGTCCGGCTAACAGCATTGCAACCAACTTACCACCTAACAGGGTATTGTATGGAGCAACCGCACCACACACAATAATATCCATCAGGTTGATACCGACTTTATGCTTCTTATTTGCCCGACTCAAAGTTCGAATAGCAGTTACTCGCTGCGCGGTCTGTTTTGATAGCGACAGATAATGCACTTCATGGCGCGGATGCTTTACGCAAGCTTCGGCAATCAGACGACGGCGACCGTGCTATAAGGCGTGCACTCGTTTAGCCCGATATAAAGCAGCAATCGCTTGCTGTGTACATGCTTCGGGGATGGGCAGCACTGGGTCAATCGTCAGTTCAGGCAGTTGCAGCGGCAGTTGCGCTCCAGTGAATCTTTGCCGTTGCTCGCTAAAGTAGGTGCGATATCGCAATTCATCAGCCTTCTTTGACGGGTAAATCGGAAAGTTTTCGAGAGTGTGTTCGACACAATTTGCGGGATGATTGGCCGATTCAAGGCGTTTAACAAATTGTTCAAGATCGGTTTGATAGGGCCAATCGAGTCTGGCCAGAAAAGTTGCAGTGTCGATTCAATCATAATCAATAGTCTGGTTCATCCAACGATTACCTACAGATCCAGCGTAATCCGCAACGCACGGTCAACCTGTTGCATGATTTCAGTTGACAACGTGCCTCGTTGACGCAGCAGGCGCGACTTTGAAATCGCACGCACTTGCCCACCAAGCAGGACTGACGCAAAGGGCAAGCCGCCCTCCCCATTGGCAATCGTCACATTATTTGGGTAGCTGCGTTTAACATTCGCCGCTTTGGTCAAGGGCACGACAACCACCACGGCGCTGTTGTTATTGATGGCATCACGGGTCACAATCACAACCGGTCGGACACCCGCCTGTTCCGATCCTTCTGTGGAGTTCAAGCGCGTCGAAAATATCCCCGCGCTTCATTCTGCCGCACCCTCAACCCAGGCATTCCAATCGCTCTCGACGAAATCGTCAGCCACTTGCTGATTGATTACTTGATAGGCTTCATCGCCGGCCATCGCCTCAAATTGACGGTCGATCTCCTGCCGTTCCAACTCCAACAAAAACCGTTCTAGGGCAGTCACAATCAGTGCGTTACGGCTCGGAATGGTGCCGCCATCGATGAAGTGCTGCGAACGTTTTACTAGATCAACAGGGATGGTCAGCGTTGTGCGCACAGTCTCAAATTCGGCAAGCATAGACTCCTCCACAAAATAAAACGTCACTTTTCGCATCAATTTTGCTATCATTATACACGCGGATTCACCACCTGTGAAGTAAGACGGGCGGGGGCGTACCCCATTATTTTGTATTGATTTTGTACGCAGCTTCGGGTACGATAGGGTACATGTCATCATCACCACCAACCCACCAAAGGACCCACCTATGCCCCGTATTCTGATTGGCGAATGTAAACAGGAAGTCTCATCATTCAATCCCGTGCCCAGCAACTATGCCGACTTTGACCTTTCGTTTGGCGACGAAGTGCTTGCGTTTCACCGGGGCTTAAAATCCGAAATCGGCGGGGCGCTGGATGTTTTTGCTGCCCAGGGCGATATCGAACTCGTCCCCACCTATAGTGCCCGCGCGATTACCTCGGGCGGAACGCTGGCGGCGGCGAGTTTTGCGCGGATCGGCGAAGAGTTTTTGGCCGCGGTGCGCGCGGCGCCGCCGGTCGATGGTATTTATCTCTCGCTGCATGGGGCGATGTCCGTGGCGGGGGAAGATGACCCGGAAGGTTGGCTGCTCGCCGGTGTGCGGGAGATCGTGGGGGAGGCTGTGCCCATCGTCGTCTCGCTCGATCTGCATGGGGTGCTGACCGACCGCATGTTGCAGCATAGCGATGCGATTGTCGCCTATCACACCTATCCCCATGTCGATTTTTACGAGACGGGGGTGCGCTCCGCACAGTTGCTGCTGCGCATTCTGGCCGGTGAAGCCAAGCCGGTGACCGCACATGTGCGCATTCCGGCGCTGGTGCGGGGGCCGGAGTTGATCACCGCCACCGGCCGCTATGGCGGGCTGATCCGTCAGGCGCAAGCGCTGGAAACGAGTGCACAGGGCTTGTCCGCCGGGCTCATGATCGGCAACCCCTTTACCGATGTGCTGGATCTGGCAACGAATAGTTTTGTGGTGGCGAATGGTGATGTAGCGTGGGCGAAACAGGCCGCCTTGCAGTTGGCCAATGACTTTTGGCAGGTGCGGGAACGGCTCTTCCAACCGTTGATCAGCCTGGAAGCGGCGGTGGCACAGGCCGATGCCCAGCTGGGGAATGGCACGATTGTCCTGGTCGATGCGGCGGACGCGACCAGCTCTGGTGCGTCGGGCGACAGCAACGCGATCATCAGCGCGCTGGTGGCGAGTGGCTATCGGGGGCGCGTGCTTGCCCCGGTGGTCGATCCGCCGGCGGTGGCCGCCGCGCTGAGGGCGGGGATCGGCGGGGAGATCCAGGTGACGGTGGGTGGACAGTTGGACCCGCGCTTTACCCCGTTGCCGATCACGGCGCAAGTCCGCCTGCTCTCCGATGGGCGCTTTATCAATGAATCCCATCGCTCAATCTGGGATGCCGGCCATTCCGCGGTGTTGGAGGGCGACGGGCTGACGCTCGTGGTGACCACACGCCCGGTCAGCCTTTATGATCGCTCACTCTTCTATGCGCATGGCCAAGATCCGCAAAATTTTGATGCCGTCGTCGTCAAATCGCCCCACTGTCAGCCCCACATGTTTGCCGATTGGGCGACGGCCATGCTCAATGTTGATGTCGATGGCTCGACCAGTGCCAATCTGCCCCGGCTGGGCCATACCCGCTGCCGCCGTCCCCTCTTCCCGCTGGACGCCGAGGTCACCTTTACGCCACAAGTGCAGATCTTTCAGCGGGGGTAAAAAGGGGATCCACGAAGGCTCACGAAGATACACGCGTAGAGCCGGAATAGAAAATACCCCAAGAAGCCATCCGCGGGAAAGTTCCTTCGGATGGCTTCTTGGATCAGCGGACTTTGCGCACTTACCAGTGGCATTATCACTTTAGCACAAAGGCCAGGTTTCCAGGCCGTTGATGAGCAACAATGTGACCCGATTCGGTGGTTGTGGGCTCTGGCAAAGTGCGGTTCCCTTCCAACTGAATCTCCGGCGCTCTTCACCATCCCACTCGTCACCAACTTTGAGAGTAACGCCCACGTTACCCTCATCGCTAACGCTATGGCTAACGAAGGTGTCGGTGATACCATCAGTATTGATGCGATTCAGCTCAACTTGATAGTCGGTTTGTTCAGCACTGTTGCCTTCGATTGTGATCGAGTGCTTCTCTTCGCTAAAGGTCAGTGCAACGGCTGGCAACTGATGCGAACTATGGGTTGCTCTTCCAGGATTGGGCGCAGTTGCAGACGAAGGTCGACGCGTTGGGTGAGTATGCGCGCCCGGTGACGCCACAAGCCGGGGCCGGGGCACAACTTTTCCACGATTTGGCGCGCGAACGCGATCGCGAATAAAATTTTCGGTATAGCTCATTGGCGCACAGCGAAACGCCTTAACACGCAAACAGCTCGTTCCCTGGGGACGAGCTGTTTGCGTAGCATCTTAGGCGGTACACAGTTCTCCTTGGCTTCGACAGGCTCAGCCGGCGAGAACTGTGTACCGCCTCCTTTTACCAACGTAGTTGATCAATTACAGACGTAGTTGATCAACCAGCACTTCGCTGATCGCCATCAAGGGGATGCTCCGTGCGCTTATTGGCTCTCTTCTGCGGGCGGGCCATCTTGTAGCAGGTTGACTGCGGTGATCGCACCTGTGGAGCCATCTAAATCGAAGACATGCCACCAGCTACCTTGTGCGCTGGGTGGCGTGTACTCGGCCAATAGGCCTGTCGCGCCGTAGACACGCACAATAGCGCCAGAATTGGCGAGCGACCCGCTCCCTTCGTAGTGATGCACCGCAAAGGTGTAGCTCCCATTGCCCATTTCAGAAACAGTAATTGTCTCCGGACCGTAACTGATTCGATCGTCGACATCAAGCACGGCAAAGGGCGCTGTGTCTGCTGCACCCGGGTTCTCGTAGTCGATGTGCGATTGCTGCGCACCATCGACGACCCATAGATGCAGATCCAGATCCACAGGGTTCTCACCCCACTCTAACACAATGCGCAACTCATCTGACGTCAATTCCGGCGACAGCGCTACATTTTGCGCGGTCGCACCGTCTGCTGTAACAGTAAATGTCTCCGTCACCACTGTGTAACCAGCAGCTGACACCTCGACCACCTGTTCGCCAATCGCGATCTCAGCAAAGCTGTACTTCCCGGCCGCATTGGTGGTGGCGCATTGCTCGGCGTCGCGGATGCAGACTTGGGCCCCAGCAATGGGTTCGCCCGTCGTTGCATCGACTACGGTGCCTTCTACGGCACCAAAGCCACTGCCCGCGTCATCACCACTGTCACTTGTACCACTGGTTGACCCGCCGCCGCTGCTTTCGATCACGCTGTTAATGCCCGCACACTGTAGCACCCGCCCTGGGATCGTCTGGCTTTCCAGCACTTCGCCCTCTTCGTCTTCGACGGTCCACATATCACCCGCGGCCATCTCCAGATCGAGCGTTGCTCCCGCCGCAAGCGTGAGGGCATCTTGGGGCTGACTGCCGGCGACGCTGACAAAGACCGGCGCTATGCCGCCATTTACAATTCGCACCAGCGCATCACCAGTGGTGGGCATCGGTAGATCGGCGCACAGCGCATTGATCTCATCGGCACTCATCCCTGCGCTACGGCTGCCACCGCCGCCACCGCTGTCTGAACCAGTGCTGCTGCCACTCGCCCCCCCTGAACCACCACCAGAACTAGAGCTGCTGCCGGAGCCACTACCGCTACCGCTATCGGAACCGTTGCCGGAGCCACTACCACTACCGCTGCCACTTGCCTCGCTTGAGCTGCCACCGGAACCAGAGACGCTCCCCGAACCACTGCCGGCACCACTACCACTCGCGCCGCCTGCACTACCACCGGAACCAGAGCTGACCTCTCCTTCTCTCACCGACACGAGCTGCCAGAATTGACCAGTGGCATTTTGACAATTGTCCATGAACGCGCCACCAGCCAGCACCGAATCGGGTGACAGACGGTTGCCTTCGAGGCACTTGTTATCACTTTCCAGATACATCGTCTGCAGGCGATAGTAGCCGTTGCCGGCATCGATAAATTTCCAGAGTTGTCCCGTGACCCTTGCGCAGTCATTCATGAATGCCGCGCCATCGAGCATGGCACCAGCCGCCAGTTCGTTGCCTTCCAGGCATTTGTCCTGGTCTTCCAAATACTTCGTTTGCAAACGGTAATACCCATTGGCTTCGGGGATGAGCTTCCAGTACTGCCCAGTCACATCCTGACAATCATCCTGGAAAGCTGCACCGCCGAGCATCGATTTCCCGCTGACGCTATTGCCTTCGAGACATCTGCTCTCGCCGGCGAGGAACATTGTCTGCAAACGATAGTAGCCGTTTGTATCACCAATCGTTACCGCCGCTACACCACGCAGGTCGACGATCTGGGTGCTGCGCACCTGGACAGTCCCATCGGCAGTGCCGACAATCAGCTCGCTGCCATCGTCCGACCAGTCGATCGATGTAACCGATCCCGAACCAACTTCAAATGTATCCACGATCAACCAGGTTGTCGTTGTCCATACCTGTACAATGCCATCGCCTGTGCCGACAGCCAGACGGTTGCCCTCCCAGATTACGCTGACCACACTGGTTGTATTCGTTTCGAGCGTTTGCACGATCTCGCCGGTCGCCACGTCGCCGACCAGGGCATTGCCATTGGTTAAACCACAGACGAGCATGGTGCCGTCAGGTGACCAGGCGACCGTGAGAACAGCTTCGGCGCCCGCAAAGGTGGCATCGACTTCCCACGTCGTCGTGTTCCAGACCCACGCCGTGCCATCGAGTGAACCGACGGCCAAGCGGCTGCCGTCGGCGGTCCAGGCAACGCTGGTAATGCTGTCGGTTGGCCCTTGTAGAATGGCCGTTGGCTCCTCTGCGGTCACTTCACCGACAAAGATAAAGCCGCTGGTAAAGCCAATCGCAATCAGCGCGCTGTCCGGTGCCCAGGCAATGCTCAACACGTCGCCCGCACCGTTGATGGCCACGGTATGCAGGAGCGTCCAACTCCCCGTCTCCCACACCAGCACGGTGTCACCGTTGGCACCGGCCGCAAAGCGTGTGCCGTCGGCCGTCCAGGCAACGGTATTAATGCTTTGGGTACCCTCGTCGAGCGTTGTCACTAGCTCTTGGGTCATCAAATTCCAAATCTGCACCGTACCACCTGCGGAGCCAATCGCAACCCAAGTGCCATCGGGTGACTGCGCCACGCTGGTTGCATCGTCCACGCCCCCGGCAAAGGAGGCCAGGCTCTGCCACTGTTGGCCGATCTCTTGGAATGTTTGGCTCCACACCTCAACGCTACCGCCAGCAGATCCGGTAACCAGACTGCCGCCGTTCGGTGACCAGGTGACGCTGCTGACGCCGCCCGCCACGCTAAAGGTGCTCACCCGCTGCCAACTGGTTGTGCTCCAAATGATCACGGTGCCACGCGTATAGCCGCCAACCACCTGGGTGCCAGTTGGTGAGACCGCCACTTCGGTAATCTCATCGTCTACACCGCTAATTTCGGCCACGATGTCACCGGTGGCCACATCGCCAACGACCAGGCCACCATCGGTGACGCCACAGATCAGCATGCTGCCGTCGAAATTCCAATCCAGGCTCAGCACACTCGCTTCCCCAGCAAAGGTCTGGATCACCGCCCAGGTGCTCATGTTCCACACCCAAGCCGAACCGTCGAGAGAACCGGCCGCTAGCCGGTTGCCATTCGCCGAGACAGAGACGCTCGTCACACTATCGGTAGGCCCTTCGAGATCAGCCACAATTTCCATGGTGGTCACGTTACTCACAACCACGCGACCGCTAGCGAAGCCGCAGATAAGCATGGCACCGTCCAGCGACCAGGTGATCGTCAAAACGCTATCACCATCACCTTCAACCGTGGAGCTGACTTCCCACCTTTCTACCGACCAAACGACTACAGTGCCGTCATCCGCGCTGGCCGCAAGTCGATCGCTGGCCGGTGACCAGGCGACGCTGGTAATGCGGCTGCGCTGCTCTTCAAGCGTCACGACGAGCGTCTGCGTTGCCACTTCCCACACGACGACGCGCCCATCGGCAGAACCGGTTGCGACATAGTGTCCGTCAAGCGACCAGGCAACGCTGGTGGCCTCGCTGATATCGCCATCGAAGGTCAGCTGCGATTCCCAGCGAATGGCCACTGCCGTTGACTCAACCATGCCGATATCAACGATACTATTGACGATGCGGGCATTGCCGTTCTGATCCGTTGTCACATCGGCGGGGATGGCACTGTTGGAGCCAGCATCAATCGCCGCGGAACCAGTTTGGAGCCGCAGATCACCGGCGCCGGTTGGGGCATCCGCGGGATCCACCGGCGCAACAAAAAGTGGGTCGCCAGTGCGGTTGCTCTCCTCATCGTAGTCAACCGTGCCTTCACCAACCAACGCGATGCTCTCAACGCCATTTTCGACAATGCTATAGCTGATTGTCGTTGTGGCGCTGCGGTTGACAATCGACGCGCCGTCTTCCGAGGTGCTGTTTTGCCACAGAATCACATTGATCAGCGTGAGGTTGCTGGTGCCGCCGTCGCCATAGTTGTAGATCGCGCCACCGGCTGTTGCCGCGTTGCCGCTAAAGGTGACGTTGATCAGCGTCGGGCTGCCGTTGCCGCCATTTTCACCCTGGTTCAGCAGCGCACCACCCCAAACCTCTGCTCGGTTGCCACTAAAAACGACATTGATCAGCGTCGGGCTGCTGTTGCCGTTCGTGCCGCCGTAATTGTAAAGCGCACCACCAAAGCTCGCCAGGTTGCCCCGAAAGCTAACGTTAGTTAGATGGGGGCTGCTGTTGCCGCCATCGCGACCATCGTTGTAGAGTGCGCCACCGTTGCCGCTCGTGGCATTACCGCTGAAAATCAGGTTGGTGAGCGTTGGGCTACAGTCGCCGCCAAAGCCATTGCAGAAGAGGCCACCGCCTGCCATTTCAGCTTCCGCTTCCCCCGCCGCTTGGCCTCCGGTAATCACAAAGCCGTCGACGACGGTCGATACGGTGACGGCAACGCCGGTCGCGGCTGTGCCATCCAGGTAGACCACGTGATAGCTGTTGCTGCCGCGCAGGCCGTTGGCATCGACCGTGACGCCATCGCTGTCGGTCAGATCATCCTGTTCAAGATCGCCACTGAGCACCGTCACATATTGGCGCCAGTTGCGTTGGGTCAGCATCGTTTCTGTGCCGACGAAGCCGCCATAGATGCGCACACCGGAGGCAATGACAAAGCTTGCGCTAATGTCGTTATCACTCTGCACGCCACCTTCGTCACTGTAGTAAATCCCTTGCGCTACCCAGATCTGATCACCGTCAACAGCCACGGCCAAAGCATCCTGCACGGTGAGAAAGGCATTGGCCCAAGAGTCGCCGATGGCACTGCCAGTGGCATTGCGATCCACATAATAGATAGTGCTGCTGGCCGCAGGGTTCGGTTGTTCTGCAACAACGGTGCCGTTGAGATAGAGTTGCGCATTCTTGAGGTTGTTATCCCTGGGACAGTCGTCAACCTGGACAATCACAATCCGATTTGTCTCACCCACGGCAACAAGGCTTGACAGATCAGCCGTTGTGGGGACGCCATTCAAAACGATGTCGCCCCCTTCGACAAACGCGCCAGCCGGAAAGGTCGAGTTGAAGATGTAGGCGCGCGCGCCATCATCGACCTGTTGGAAGGTCACCTCAAACTGCGAGATTTCGGCACCGTCGGGGATTGTCACCTCCGTTTGAAAGTAGGTAAAATCAGCCCAACCCAGGCAGGATTTCCCGACCAGGGCCGAGGTCTCTGACAAGAAAATATTGCCATTCTCATCGAGCGGCGGCGTCTCCCAGCCGGCGTCATCGGCCGCCGGAATATCCATGTAGGTGTATAGTGCAGCATTGCCGTGATCCAGCACGGGTGCATCAAGCACAATCATGTCACCGCCGCGGTGCATCTGCCACGAGGTTCTTGCAAATGTGTTATCAGACTGCGCCGCGGTCGGTGTCGCCTGCCATGCGCTGAGCAGCAGCAGGGCAACCAGCACTGACATAGAGTGCCATAATTTTTGGGGAGTACCTTTTATTGTCATCATCTAAGTTTCCTTTATTGCAAGGAGGATTCATTCACATCCTACCAGGTGGCTGCCAAGTGCAGCCCTCATATTACCAAGTGGCTGCCAAGTGCAGCCCTCATCTTACCAAGTGGCTGCCAAGTGCAGCCCTCACAGGTTGACTTTCAGTTGCCCGACTTCCGGCGGAAGTCAGACAACTCGGCGTTTTGCAATTTATTAGAACTTACGCTGTGCCCGTCGGCTGAGCTTGTCGAAGCCAGAGGGCACAGCGCAAGTCCTACTTTATGAGATTTGAACACATTGCATCTGGGCGTCGGTATTTGTATATTCGCCTAGCACAGTGCCACTTTCGTCCTGAATGACCCAATGGTGGGCGACAAAGGAGTTCTCATCATGGAGCTCGCCGGGGCTTAGTCTGGCAACCTCAACGAGTTGATCCTCGAAGTTGACCCAGAAGATCACAACCGGGGCCTTTGCCGCATTGGCGAACCGGACGGTCAACTCATAACCAGCTTCAGGGATCGAAATGTCTGCACACAGATCAGGTACAGCGGTCGTTGTATCGGTTGCTGCCTCTGGTTGGGCAAGAGCCGCCGAAGGGTCACTGACAGGCGCGATATCGTCAAAGAGGATTGTGCCCGTCGTTGGCCCATCGGTGCGATCGATCACCAAGCCAAGGAACCAAATCGGATAGTCAATGACGCCATCCTCAGGGCCATAAACGTAGCCGCCGGGCCAAGGTGCATTGGCGTCAATGATGCCCGTCATCTGTTGCCAGCCGGTATGGGTTACCGCGCCCATCGGGACAGACCACACTTCCCCCTTGGCATCTTCAATCCAGATGTTAAAAAGGTGGCCGGAAGCGTCCCCTTTAACAAAAGCACGCAGCACATTGGGTTCACCGGCAATGGCAACACGCTGGGTAAAGACGACAAAGTCATTGTCCGAAGTGGCACCGGTAAAGTCGTATTTCAATTCACCTGCAGAGCCGCCATCCTGTCCGCCGCCTGCGCTCAACGTGAAGGTGCCATAGGACTGAGCGCCCCGTTGCCAATTACCCAATGATTCGAATGTTAGTGGCCTTGCGCCTGAGTCGCTTGTCGTGCCACTTGTCGTGCCACCAGTTGTGCTACCGCTGCCTCCGCCGGTAGTGCCAGCATCAGCATCGATACGTACAAAGTCAACAGAGACCCAGCCGGTGCCATTGGGGATTTCCACCTGTACCCAGCCGCTTGCGTCTTCATCAAGCACCGGTAATACTTGTCCCTGGATAACTTTGCCGACAATCTGATAGGTAGCCCCTGGGCCACTGCGTACGTTGAGGCTAGCTGCGTTAACAATTGCGACTTTACCCCCTGAGCCAGTGGTGCCGGCCGCTTTGCTTGTTGAACCGGCCGCCTCTTTACCACTTGCGCCACTGCCGCCCGTATTGGCGCTGCCGTCGGTAGTGGTGTCACTTTCACCGCCAGCGGCACTGTCAGCGTCACTGCCACTGCCTGAGCCGGTGCTTTCGCTTGCCGCGGCAATGCCAACGCACTGCAGTACGCGGCCAGGGACCGTCTGACTTTCCAGCACTTTGCCTTCTTCATCTTCAACAGTCCACGTATCACCCTCAGACATCTCCAAATCAAGTGTCTCGCCACCGGCAAGGCGTTGGGGTTCCTGCGGCTGATCACCGGAGACACTGACAAAGACGGGTCTATTACCGCCATTGACAAAGCGGACCAGCGCATCACTCGTGGTGGGCAATGGTAGATCGGCGCACAGTTTACTGGTGTCGACAGCGCCAGTGTTACCGCTATCGGTCCCATCACTGCCGGCGTTGCTTTCGGTGGCACGTTCAATGAGGACACATTGCTTTGTGTCAGCGGTCACAGTGTAGCGCAACATTAGATGGGTGCCGGGCTCATC
Source organism: Caldilineaceae bacterium (assembly GCA_034432375.1). Taxonomy (GTDB): domain Bacteria; phylum Chloroflexota; class Anaerolineae; order Caldilineales; family Caldilineaceae; genus JAHBVH01. The sequence continues at coordinate 1,607 of DAOUCA010000101.1, read as the reverse complement.
AACCGCTTGCGGGTTCACATCGTACATCTCCCATTGATGCCCCACAAATGTTTCCTGATCGTACACATCACCGGATTCTAAGATTGCATACGCTACCCATGCACCGTCGGCGTCGATCCAGTAGAGATAGCCAACAGAACCACTGTTGTTCACAAAGCGAACCACGGCATCGGCATCAATTGGCGCTGGAATATCGGCGCATAGAACGTTGCCATTGCCGCTGCCTCCAGTAGCGGGAGTTGTCGCCGTGACCGTGGGTTTCGGCTTATTCGTTGCTGTGGCAACTGGCTTCGGTCGATTGGTTGCCGTTGCTTTTGGCTTGTTGGTTGCTGTGGCAACTGGTTTCGGCTTGTTGGTTGCTGTAGCGGCTGGTTTCGGTTTATTCGTTGCCGTCGCAGTCGGTTTCGGTGTGTCGGTCGGTGTCGCCGTTGGCTCGGGCGTATTGGTCGCTGTGGCGGTTGGGACCGGTGTATCGGTCGGCGTACTTGTTGCTGTCGCCGTTGGCTCAGGTGTATTGGTCGCCGTCGCAGTTGGGACCGGTGTATCGGTCGGCGTGCTTGTTGCTGTCGCCGTTGGTAACGGTGTATTCGTCGCCGTCGCAGTTGGGACCGGTGTATCGGTCAGTGTGCTTGTTGGTGTCGCCGTTGGCTCGGGCGTATTCGTCGCTGTCGCAGTTGGGACCGGTGTATCGGTCGGCGTGCTTGTTGGTGTCGCCGTTGGCTCAGGCGTATTCGTCGCTGTCGGGACCGGTGTATCGGTCGATGTCGCCGTCGGTAACGGTGTATTGGTCGCCGTCGCAGTTGGGACCGGTGTATCGGTCGGTGTGTTTGTCGGTGTCGCCGTTGGTAACGGCGTATTGGTCGGCGTTGCAGTTGGGACCGGTGTATTGGTCGGTGTGCTTGTTGGTGTCGCCGTTGGTAACGGCGTATTCGTCGCCGTTGGTGATATTTCAACACCAGGCACGATCGGTTCAACCACTACGGTAACTTCTCCGGTGCGTTTCCAGGTGATGGTGGTGACGCGCGTACCCGGCGTAATCGGAATCGTGGTGACAACCGTCTCCGTTGCGATGTTCCAAACGACGACGCTCGTTGTGGTGACAAAAGCCACATCGGTGCCGTTTGGCGACCAGGTGACGGTGGTGATGCTCGTGCCCGGTTCAAGCGGAATCGTGGTGACAATCGTCTCCGTTGCAATATTCCAGACGACGACGCTCGTTGTGGTGACGACGGCCACATCGGTACCGTTTGGCGACCAAGTGACGGTAGTCACGCTCGTGCCCGGTTCAAGCGGAATCGTGGTGACCACCGTCTCGGTGGCAATATTCCAGACGACGACGCTTGTCGTGGTGACGACGGCCACATCGGTGCCGTTTAGCGACCAGGTAACGGTGGTGATGCTCGTGCCCGGTTCAAGCGAAATCGTGGTGACAACCGTCTCAGTTGCGATGTTCCAGACGACGACGCTCGTCGTGGTGACGACGGCCACATCGGTGCCGTTTGGCGACCAGGTGACGGTGGTGACGCTCGTGCCCGGTTCAAGCGAAATCGTGGTGACAATCGTCTCCGTTGCGATGTTCCAGATCACCACGCGCGTCGTGGTGACGA
>DAOUCA010000100.1:0-80176 GCA_034432375.1 Caldilineaceae bacterium | reverse complement strand
TTTCTGTCATGTCCATGCTTCCTTGCAGGCAACCCCTGCTATGGCGGCTGGCTTGACCGATTCCGTCTGGTCAATTGACCAGCTTTTACGCTATCGTCTTCACCGTGAGTAGCTCCACCCTATTCTGCGGTGCTGCCCGTTTACCTGGTTGTTTTATTAACTCATGTTACGCACGACGCGAGCAAGAAGAGACCCTACTCGTGTACTCCGCATCCCTAGATGCGGGTCAACCCGCATCTAGGGATGCGGAGTACACGAGATCGCGATATTTACTGCGTAACATGAGTTATTAATCGGCTACAACGGGTTTTGCGTACCAGTGGATGAATGAATTCATTCACTGTCAAGATTACGCAATATCACTTTGCGCCAACTCATGATAAGATCAGCATCGTGATAAGCCATCCCCCAAGGCAAACGTGTTAGTACAGGAAATCCTCATGCATCTGATCGTTTTACCACACAAAAGCGCCCACGCGCGACTCTATTTTCTTGCGATTGTAATGATCTTGATCGGCAGTTGCTGCTATCTATACGATGGTCAAACGCCAACTGTATACGCCGAGGGAGCAACGACAACGACCACGGCAGCAACCGTGACTGTGATCGACGCGGCGCTCACCTTTACCAAAGTCGTCGCCGGCGATGACCAGACTTGTGCCCTGACCAGCGCGGGCGGCGTCCAATGTTGGGGGGACAATGCCGACGGCCAATCCGGCGACGGCAGTGACTTTCCCTCACGCCCACCGAGCCAAGTGGTGGGCTTGGAAAGTGGGGTGCTCGATATTGCAGCGGGTGGCAATCACAGTTGCGCATTGCTGGGCAACGGCGCGATCAGGTGCTGGGGGCGTAACAGCAATGGCCAACTGGGTGATGGTACGACCGACGAGCGGTTGATCCCCGTCGCTGTGCTTGATCTGCCGGCGACGCCAAAGGCGCTTGTCGGTGGTGAAGCGCACACCTGCGCTTTATTGAGTGGCGGTGCCGTCAACTGCTGGGGACGCAACGACCGTGGACAATTGGGCGATGGCAGCACCACGGATCGCCACGCACCGACTGCTGTTAGCGGGCTGGCAGGGGGAGCCGTTGACGTGGCGGCGGGCTTTGCGCATAGTTGTGCCCGCCTTGTCAATGGGATGGTGCAATGTTGGGGTGACAATAGCCAGGGGCAGTTGGGCGATGGCAGTCAGAGCAACAGCAGTAGCCCTATCAATGTCGTTGGCCTTCGTGCGCCAGCCATTGCACTGACGGCTGGCTTTTATCACACATGCGCGGCTCTGCAGGATGGCAGTGTCGCCTGTTGGGGGGACAACGCACGTGGTCAACTCGGCGACGACAGCCGCGAAGATCGCCTGCAACCGGTCGCCGTGCAAGATCTGAGCGATAGCATCGCCAAGCTCGCCGCCGGACGCTATCACACCTGCGCGCTAGCCATCGATGGCGATGTGCACTGTTGGGGCAGCAGCAGCCGGGGGCAGTTGGGCACCGGTTCACTCGATAGCAGCCGCACACCGGCGCGCGTGGCCACATTGGGGGGCGACGCCGTGGCAATTGGGGCGGGCGAAGAGCATAGCTGCGCGATTCTCACCAATGGAACCCTCCGTTGCTGGGGCAGCAACCGCGACCGCCAACTGGGCGAAGGCTCGCCAGGGCTCTACAGCATACCCCAATTGCTGATTCCCAACCGCGCCGCCGGCAACACGACACCCATTGGCGGCATTGCCGCGATTGCCGTTGGACGCTATCACAGCTGCCTGCTGACCAACCAGCGCGGCGTCGAATGCTGGGGGCGCAACAGCGATGGGCAGCTTGGCGATGGCAGCAATATTCCTCAGCCGGCGCCGGTTGCCGTGGTCGGGCTGGCGAATGGGGTCATTGGGTTGAGCCTGGGGGCCGAACATAGCTGCGCGCTGCGCCAGAATGGCACGGTGCTCTGCTGGGGCAGCAATCAATATGGACAACTGGGCGATGGCACGCAAGAACAGCGGGCCACCCCGGTGGAAGTTAGTGGTATTACCGGTGGGGTGGCGGCGATCGTCGCTGGCGATAATCACACCTGTGCGCTGGTGCAAGGGGGTGGCGCGAAATGTTGGGGGCAGAACAGCAGTGGTCAGTTGGGGGACGGCACCACGACCGATACCAGTTTCCCCGTTACGGTCAGTGGGTTGAGTGGCGCGCTCGCGCTTACAGCCGGGTTGGGCCACAGTTGTGCGCTGCTGCCCGACAGCATCCGTTGCTGGGGGGATAACAGCAGTGGCCAATTGGGCGATGGCACGGTTGAGAAGCGGTTGTCACCGACACAAGTGATTGGTCTGCCGACCGGCACGCTGGTGGCGCTAACTGCAGGCGATCGGCACAGCTGCGCGGTCGTGGCTGGTGTGGTCTATTGTTGGGGCAACAATGGCGATGGGCAACTGGGCAATGGCGAAGAAGAGAATCAGACGCAGCCAGTGGCGGTACAAGGCATCAGCGGTGATGTGCGTCTAGTGGGTGCGGGAGCTTCGCATAGCTGTGGGCTCACCACGACCGGCGCGCTCTATTGTTGGGGAGGCAATGAGCAGGGGCAACTGGGCGACGGCAGCACCGAAGATCGGGCCACCGCGGCGTTGGTCGATGGCTTGGCCGCCAATGTGTTCATCGTGCAAGCGGGGGGCTACCACAACTGTGTCTTGGTCACCGGGAATCGACCGCTCTGCTGGGGCAACGATAGCGATGGTCAGTTGGCGACCGGTGTCCTTGCGCAAAGTTCGGTGCCGGTCGATCTCCACGGCGCCCCGACCGCCCATCTTGACAGCAACAGCACGATCGGCCAACCCGGCAGCACCTTCACCCTGATTGGCAGCGGCTTTGCGCCCACCGCTACGCTGCCCATCATTGTCAACGGCACCACGCTCAGCGCGACAATTCAGAGCAATGTCGCCGGCAGCTTTATTGTCTATCTAACCAGCGTTGGGCTGGAGGCCGGCAGTTACGCTGTGCAGATTGGGGACGCGGCAGCGGTCACCAAAGCCTTCTTCTTGCAACCGGTCAGCGAATTGCGGCGGGCAGAAGGGGGCGGGACGACGATTGCGCTGCCGACGGATGTCGCGGGTGAATTGACGACCATTTATCTGCCAATTCTCAGGCAGTAGTGTTTTGTCAGGAAACTATGATGAATAAATATTGCTCGGACGAGCGAACGGCGGTTGAGTGATTCGAGCAAAGCGAGAATTGTATCGAAACCAGAGTGAGCGGGTGTCCGCCGCTTTGGCTTCGACAAGCGCGGTATTTACGCCCAACTGTAGCAGTTTTGATTATTAGAGCATCACGAGCCGATCTCTTTATTGTGCCAGCTTTATATCTCCTCCTTCTATCCGGATCTACTCCTTCTAAATCATCTTTATCCTACACTAGAGAAATTACGACTTACGCAGGCCCTTGGTTTCGATAGAGCAAAATGCAGCCTACGCAACCGGCATTCTGCGTGATTGTATAGGGTAAATGCTTACCGTCGTTACCCAATCTGTATCTGCGGGAATTGCCATCCATCAATCCAGGAGGATCACCATGCCCTACAAAAATCGTTCCGCCCTCCCCGATTCGGTCAAAGACAATCTGCCGGCCCATGCCCAGGATATCTACCAAGAGGCTTACAACAGCGCTTGGGACGAATACAAAGATCCCGAGGAGCGGCGCGGCGACGCCTCGCGCGAAGAGACGGCGCACCGCGTGGCGTGGAATGCTGTCAAGAAGAGCTATGAAAAAAATGATAATGGCAAGTGGGTCAAGAAAGAGAAGTAATCGATGAAAAACCTTTTGCTGGCATTCCCCGAAGGAACGATCTCGAAAGAGCAACAAGATCAGTTGCGCCAAGTTGCTCCCGATCTCAACGTGATCCAGACTGCCGATGAGGCACGCCTAAACGATCTGGTTCCCGACTGTGAAATCATCGCCGGTAGCTTTCCGACTCAATTATTGCCCAAAGCCAAGCAGCTGCGCTGGTTCCAGCAGTGGAGTGCCGGGGCCGATTGGTTGCTTGAATGCCCAGAAGCGCAGGAAATGGACTTTGTGCTGACCAATGCATCGGGGGTTCATGCCATCCCGATTAGCGAACATATCATTGCCTTTCTGCTGGCCGCCGCCCGCAATTTGCCAACGGCATGGCAAGGACAGCAACAGAAGCAGTGGCTCACTGGCGAGGCAAGCGACAACGATAGCGACCGCGCTGATAAAAATCAGAAGGCACTCACCTATGGACGCGGCGATGTCTTTGAAGTGGCGGGAAAAACGCTGCTCCTGCTTGGCGTCGGCGAGATTGGGGAGCGCACGGCCAAGATCGCTAAGGCGTTGGAGATGCAGATTATTGCGCTGCGCCATGACCCAAGCGAGGCAGCGCCCTATGCCGAGGAAACGGTCGGGGATGATGCGTTGCTGGCCACCTTGCCCAAGGCCGATGTGGTGATCTCAACAGTGCCGCTCACCGAAGAGACCAAGGGCATGTTTAATGGCGAGGCCTTTGCCGCCATGAAGAAAGGCAGCTATTTTATCAACATTGGCCGCGGCGAAACGGTCGATGAAGAGGCGTTGGTCGAGGCACTCCAATCCGGCCAAATCGGTGGCGCGGCACTCGATGTCTTTGAGACCGAGCCGTTGTCGGAAGATTCGCCCCTCTGGGAAATGGCTAACGTGCAGATCACACCCCATGCCTCGGGAACCACCCCCCACTACAACGACCGTGCCTTTGCCATTTTGTTGGAGAATCTTAAACGCTATGTGGCGGGCCAAGAACTAAAAAATGTCGTCGATAAAGCGAAAGGGTATTAAATGCAGATCAAGCTAAACGTCAACAATGCGCCACATACGCTTAGCGTGGAGCCGCGGCGCACCTTGCTCGACGCGTTGCGCTACAATTTGCAACTGACTGGCACCAAAAAAGTCTGTGATATGGGCAACTGTGGGGCCTGTACCGTCATCGTTGATGGCCAGGCCATTTATAGCTGTTTGCGGCTGGCGGTCGATTGTGAAGATTGCCAGATTACGACCATTGAAGATTTAGATCGTGATGGGAACCTTTCAGCGGTGCAGCAAGCCTTTATTGCCGCCGACGCTTTTCAGTGTGGCTTTTGCACCTCCGGCCAGATCATGAGCTTGACGGCGCTGTTGGCCGAAGAGTCTGAGCCCACCGAAGCGGAGATTTTGCGTGCTGTCACCGGCAATCTCTGTCGCTGTGGGGCCTATCGCCACATTCTAGAGGCTGGCAAGCAGGCGGTTGCGCTACAACAGAACGGCAAGAGCCACAAGGAGGCTGCCCATGCCGATTGAACATATTGCGGTATTGCGTGGCGACGATAGCGACAAAAAAGAGCAGCTCAAGCTGGTTGAGACCGATATTCTCCCCGGTTGGGATCAGGCGAGCAAACTCAACGTTGTTGGCACCCGCCAGACGCGGCTCGAAGGGGTGGAAAAGGTGACGGGCCGCGCCCGTTACAGCTATGATATCCGCTTGCCCGGGCAGCTTTATGTGGCAGCGTTGCGCAGCCCGCACGCCCACGCCCGTCTGCGCCACATCGACATCAGCCGTGCGCAAAGTGTGCCCGGTGTTCATGCGGTGCTCTGCTCGACCAACGCACCGGATATCACCTGGTATGAAGAGGAGAGTCCCCTTTTCAACACCACATTGCGCTTTGTCGGCGACGAGGTGGCGGTGGTGGCGGCGGAGAGCGAAGAGATTGCCCAGGACGCGCTGCGGCTGATCGAAGTTGACTACGAACGGTTGCCTTTTGCGCTGACGTTGAGCGCGGCCAAGGCCAAAGACGCACCAAAGATCCACCCCGATCAGGAGAGCGAAGGCAACCAGACCGATAAACCCAAAAGCTATGAGCGCGGTGATATCCGCAAGGGCTTTGCCGAAGCCGCGGTGATTGTCGATGAGAGTTACAACACACAGACCCAAGTTCACAATTCCTTGGAGCCGCATGGCTGCACTGCGCTCTGGCAGGATAACCAGTTGACTATCTACGAATCGACGCAGGGCATCTTTGAAGTGCGCGAACAGATCGCCGAAAAGGTGGGTCTGCCCGAACACAAAGTGCGTGTGATCAAGCAGCACATGGGCGGCGGCTTTGGCAGCAAGCAGATCCCCTGGAAGGTCACCGTGCTGGCGTCGATTCTCTCGCAGCGGACGGGTCGCCCAGTGCAATTTATGCTCGACCGCCCGGCGGAGAATCTTGTCTCTGGTAGTCGGGGGGCAACGCAGCAACATGTGCGCATTGGTGCCAAGGCGGATGGCACGTTGACCGCCATCGATGTGGAAGCGGATCTTGTCAACGGTGCCTATATGGTCGGCGGCGAAGCGGCTGATGTGGTCGGCTTTAGCCAGCGTATCTATAAGTGTCCCAACGTGCGCACCAAACAGACGGGCTATTATACCAATAGCGGTCCCAGCGTCGCCTTCCGCGCGCCCGGCCACGTTGAAGCGGCCTTTGCCTTTGAATCGGCCATGGATGCGCTTGCGCGTAAACTGGCAATGGACCCGCTGGAATTGCGGCTAAAGAATTATACTGAGACTGATCAGAAGAAAGATAAACCCTATTCGTCACCTAACGGCTTGCGCGCCAGCTATGAAAAGGCGACCGCAGCCTTTGGTTGGCAGAATTATCAGCGGCCAGCCCAAAATGGCAGCAAACGGCGTGGCATTGGTCTGGCTGCCCACGATTGGGGTGGCGGCGGTAACCCACCCGGCTATGCCTGGGTCAAGATCAACGGTGATGGCTCGGTCGATGTGATCACCGGTACGCAGGATATTGGCACCGGCTCGCGCACGGGGCTGGCGTTGGTTGCTGCTGAGGAATTGGGGGTAGCCGTTGACCAGGTGGCTGTCTATCTGGGCGACACCGCCGCCGGTCCTTATGCACCGACGAGCGCCGGTAGCGCCACTTTGCCGACAGTTGGGCCGGCGGTGCGCGCCGCGGCCGCTGATGCCAAACGACAATTGTTCGAAGCGGCGGCTATGATTATCGAAGAAGATGATGCGACACGCCTCACCATCCGTGATGGGCAGATTTACAAAGAGAATGACGCTTCAAGCAAGGTCAGCATCAAAGAAGTGGCTGGTCGCCTTGCACCTCACATGATCCTGGGCCACGGCGTGCGCGGGCGCAACCCCGATGACGTCTCAATCCGCACCTTTGGCGCCCAATGTATCGAGGTCGAGGTTGACGTGGAAACCGGCGAAGTGACGCTCTTGCGCGTGGTGGCGGCGCACGACTGTGGCCGGATTGTTAACCCGATGATGGTCGATAGCCAGGTGATCGGCGGCGTGACGCAGGGCATTGGCTATGCGTTGACCGAAGAACAGATCTGCGACAGCAACATCGGCATGATCCTCAATGCTAACCTGGAAGAGTACAAAGTGCCGACGGTGGCTGACATTCCGCCCATCACGCACGCTGCGGTCAATTTGCCGGACACCAACGCCAACCCACTCGGTGCCAAAGGCATTGGCGAGCCGCCCTTGATCCCCACTGCGCCGGCGATTGCCAACGCGATCTTCGATGCTACTGGTATCCGCCTCCATCAACTACCGATCAGTCGCCGCCAGCTATTGAATGCGCTGGCGGAGCAGGGAACCACTAGCCGCAATAGCCACGATGGCAACACCAATCAGAAAGCAGGAGCAGCCGCATGAGAACCTTTGACTACGTGCGTCCGGAGAGTATTGACGAAGCGTTGACGCTGTTGCAGGCCGAAGGGGATAATCACACTGAGGCACTAGCCGGCGGCACCGATCTGCTAACGCTGATGAAGAGTGAAATTGCCAATCCCACCAAACTGCTCGATCTGAAACGTCTCGATGGTATGGCGCATGGCATTGTCGAAGAGCAGGCGGGGGTGACCTTGGGTGCGCTGACAACGCTGGCCGAAATTGAAAAGAGCACGCTGCTCCAAGAGCGCTACCCACTGTTGTCCCAAGCGGCTGGGTTGGCCGCTACCCCCCAATTACGCAACATGGCGACGATTGGCGGCAATCTGCTCCAACGCCCGCGCTGCTGGTACTTTCGTAACAATCTGATCCCCTGTTGGCTCAAGGGCGGCGATGGCTGCCCCGCCAAAGAAGGGGAAAATCAATTTCACGCACTCTTTGGGGACAGCCCTTGCGTCGCCGTGCACCCTTCTGATCTGGCATCCGCGCTGCTGGCACTCGATGCGACCGTGCGCACGCAAAGTGCAAAGGGCGAAGCGATCCTGCCGCTGGCCGACTTCTTCGCCCTACCTAGCGATGCGCGGCGGCAAGAGACGGTGCTGACCGATGACGAGTTAATTCTGGCTATCGAGCTGCCGGCGCAGTTGCCCGGCACGCGCAGCACCTATCTGAAGGCAATGGATCGCAAGGTTTGGTCCTTTGCACTGGTGGGGGTCGCCGTGGTGGTGCAAATGAGCGGACAGCGGGTCGATGATCTGCGGATTGTGCTCAGTGGCGTGGCCCCGATCCCGTGGCGGGTGGAGGCTGCGGAGGAAGTGCTACGGGGAGAGCAGGTCAGCAACGCATTGATTGATCAGGCTGCCGATATTGCTGTGGCCGATGCGCAGCCGTTGCAGCAGAATGGTTACAAGGTGCCGCTTGCGCGCCAGTTGGTCCGGCGGGCGCTGCATAGCGTGACAGGGTAAAGTCACTCCCGGAATTAACGTCCCCGCCCTAGGCCACAAACAGGTTGCTTGGCCAGCCTATTATTGGCCCGTGCCGGGGATGGTTGAGGATTCAAATCCTTGAACAGTTTAAGCAGTCGAGCGTTCCGGTGAGTCCTGCCACTAGCTCTTCCAACCCAGGCTTCCAATAGAGAAGCCTGGGTTTTTCATTGGATGGGGCATTCTCTGGTGACGGGCTATGAATCGTCTTGATTCTGTTGTTTGTGCAAAAATCGTTCAACCTGTTCCATTAACTTTGCCAACTCTTCCGGTGTTAATCCAGCCAGACGATCTTCGGGGGCAAGTCCAGCCAGGCGATCTTCAATCGCCATCCCCGCAAGGCGTTTTTCCGGTGGCAAAGCGGCCATTTCTTCTGGTGTCAAGGTCTCTACGACAGCCATGCGCACTTCACGTCCCAATTTCATGATGTATTCAGGGGTAATTCCCTCAGGTAAAATTTGTTTGTTCATCCCAGCCTCCTGTACTGCCAATTGACGGCGCAATCCGAACAGTAACTCTAGCAAGCGTTCGCTTAACGTTCCCCGTGCTATCCCATCTACTGTTGCAAATGCCTGTTGCCGGATTCGTGAGCGACTGGCAAAGGTTTGGACAAAGGCATTGTACGGCAGTGGACGCAATTGATTCAGCACAATCAACACGATCCGTTCGACCAGCGGCTGCATACTGTGATAGATGCCAGGCAATTCCGTTGCCGTAAACCCAAACCTCTGTAACGTCAAACGCTGTGGTGTCATTGAAACCATGACAAAGGTCTGTACCGCATTATCCGGCAATTGTTGCGACTGCCGATAAAAATAATCGTAACTCAACGCCTGCAATAGCGCCGCGGCGTTAAATGATTCACTGAATTTGAATTCAATCAGCAGGTGCGATGCTGCCGTATCACGTAACCCATCACAGAGCAATGCCAACTGGGTCGCGGTCCAAGCCGGCTGTTCACGGCGCAACAGTAGAATATCTACCTTTGGTGGATCACTTGTAATCGGGACTTCCGGCTGTACCGTAATGCCCACTGTGGTCAGCAAGAGTTCCAATAACTTGGCCAAGATGCGGTGCCATTTTGTCCGCGGCTGCTTGTCTTGATCGTTATCTTGATTCGCTGCAGCGGTCTCTGTGCTCATGCCGATAGTATAGCGCCGCTACTCTGGAAAGTCAATTGAATGGTACGCACTGGGTGCATCCCAAATTGAATAAGCATTGCCCATTTCCCAACAAAACGTGCTATACTGTTGCGCGATACGGACCTCGATATACCCACATTCAAGATTCACGGCTGTCCGTTCTGTTGCTGGTTCACTCCGTTCTATAGGGATGCAACAATGCTGTCAATCCAACTACTCGGCGGTTTCAAGATCACCGATGATGGTGAATCCCTCCCTGGCCTGACACGGCCACGCGGCAAGTCGCTGCTCGCCTATCTGTTGTTGCACCACGCCACCCCGCAAGATCGCGCCCACCTTGCCTACACCTTCTGGCCAGAGACAAGCGATAGCCAAGCGCGTACCAACCTCCGTCGCGAGTTGCACCAACTGCGCCAGAGCTTCCCACGCTTTGATGCGTTCGTTCAAAGCGACGGTCAAAGTGTGCAGTGGCAAATGCCGGCGAATGGTGTGTTGGATGTGGCAGAATTTACCCACCTCTTGGCGGCAGCAACCCAAGCGACTGACCATGCCATCCGCAAAGCGGGCTACCAAGCTGCCATCGACCTCTACCACGGTGACCTATTACCCGGTCTCTATGAGGATTGGGTGTTGACGAAGCGCGAAGCGCTGCGCCAGGCTTTTATCCAAGCGCTAGAAATGCTCACCCGAACCTTGGTCAGCGACCGCGACTATGCCGCGGCCACTCGCTTAAGCCAACACCTTTTGCAGTACGATCCACTCTACGAAGCCGGCTATCTTCAACTGATGGAACTCTATGCGTTGCAAGATGACCGCGCCCGCGCCCTACACACCTATCACAGTTGTGTTACAGTGCTGGAGCGGGAACTTGGTGTGCCGCCGGGCGCTGAACTCGAAGCGATTTATCAACGGTTGCTGCACGCGGATCAGCGCAATGCTGGAGAACGGACTGTTAGCGCACCGACAACATTACAACTGGTAGGGCGTAAGGCCGAGTGGCAGACGTTGCTGGCGACATGGCAGCGGGTCGGCCAAGGCCGTGCCCATATGCTACTCATTGAGGGCGAAGCGGGTATCGGTAAAACGCGATTGGCCGAAGAACTGCTGGAGTGGGCCAACCGCCAGGCGATCCCAACGGCGCGCACCCGCTCCTATGCCGCCGAAGGGAGTCTCGCCTATGCACCGGTCATCGAATGGCTGCGGTCGCCCGCGCTGTCGGTCTACATTGCTGCGTTGGAGCCGGTCTGGCGTACCGAAGTCGCGCGCCTGTTGCCTGAATTACTGACCGATTTCTCGGGCTTGCCCGCGCCGGAAGCGTTGACTGAACGCTGGCAACGCCAACGGCTCTTTGAAGCGCTGGCCCGTGCGATGACGGTCGATGAACAGTCCAAGCTGTTGCTGATCGATGACCTGCAATGGTGCGACCAGGAGACGCTAGAATGGCTGCGTTTTCTGCTGCGCTTTGCGCCGGCCGCGCCGCTGCTGGTGTTGGGAACGGTGCGGGTGGAGGAGGTGGAGATAGCGGTAGATCATCCACTTCATTCACTAACTCGTGAACTGAGCGCCAATGAGCAGTTGACGGTAACGGCACTCAGCGCGCTCAGCCCTCTGGAAACCAACGAATTGGCGTTGCAGGTGAGCGACCAGCCACTGAATGATGCAATAAGTACGCAGCTCTTTGCGACTAGCGAAGGCAACCCGCTCTTTATTGTGGAGATGGTGCGTGGTGGCATTACGCCTGTGCCAACCGCCACGCCCCAGCTCACCACGCCCCAGTCTGCCACACCCCAGCCCACCACGCCCCAGTCCACCACACCCCAGTCTCTAGTCGCCAATTCTCTGCCGCCCAAAGTCTACGCCGTCATTCAGCATCGACTGGCCCAGCTTTCACCGGTAGCTCGTGCATTAGCTGCACTGGCTGCAACAATTGGACGGTCGTTTACCTTTGATGTCTTAGCCGCCGCCAGTGACAAAGGTGAGAGTGAGGTGGTTAACGGCCTAGATGAATTGTGGCAGCGACATGTGATCCATGAACAAGGGGCGAGTGCGTATGACTTCAGTCACGACCGCATTCGCGAGGCCGCCTATGCCGAATTGAGTCCCATGCGGCGCAAACAGTTACACCGGCAGGTGGCCCAGGCATTGGAGACAATTTACAAAAATGATCTAGATGCGGTGAGTGGTCAGCTGGCACTGCATTACGAACGGACAGGCCTGTTTGTAAAGGCGATCGATTGGTATGTGCGGGCCGCGCATGTAGCGTGGAATCTCCATGCGTTTCATGACACCGTGAATCTTCGCCGTTCCGCCATGAAGCTGATTTCTCATCTGCCCATCACCGCAGCAAGCAAAGGGCACGCGTTAACTTTACAAATCGAGTTTTCCAAAGCGCTGGCTGCTACAACGGGCTTTACCAAGCCGGAGTATCGCCAAACCTTATTGGAAGCCGGAACGTTCGCCCGCGAATTGCATGATATAGATCTGTTAGCGGATGTGCTATCCCGGCTAATGAGCGTCTATATTACGATAGGGGATACCAAAGGCGCGCAGCACTGCGCGGATGAAGCACATTCCATTTTAGAACTCGCCGAGGAAGCAACGTCAAAGGCTTACATTTACGGACTATTGGCTGGCATCGCTAGACACAGAGGTGACTTTGGTGAGACAAAACGCATGTACGAAAACAGATTACAGTATTTAAGAAGCGCCTACAAAACAACAGGGGAGCGCTCAATCCAAAAAGAGATTGGCGGAACCACAATCAATTTGGCAACGATTCTTTGGATTACTGGGTTTGCACAACAAGCCTGGCAGCTGATTCAAACTTACTTGACGCAGCGAGGCCAAATTCAGGAGCCCTTCCAGGAGACCAATCTGATGTTTCAAGCCTCGATTCCTTTGCGTAATTTAGGTGATGATGCAATGCTTGCCATTGAAGCAACACAGATGTTGCAATTAGGCACCCAATATGAGATTGCTCTTTCAAGACAGAGTGGCGCCGTCTTTTCCGGTTGGCTGCTGGCAAAACAGGGCCAATTGCTAGAGGGTATTGCCTTAACGAATCAAGGCATTGATGGGTTTCGGCGCATGGGGCACAGCATGTTTCAGACCCATCGCTTAGCAATGCTTGTTGAAATGCTGCTCTGGGCAGAGGAGTATGCGCAAGCCCATAGGGTGCTCCAGGAAGCGCTTGAGATTTCTGTTCGCTGTGCAGAACACTTTTGGGATGTCGAACTCTATCGGCTTCAAGGCGACCTGCTGCTGGCCCAAGGCGAACCCGATGAACAGGCTGAGGCGGCCTACCTGCGTGCGATCGAGATTGCGCAACAGCAAGGGGCCAAATCGCTCGAACTGCGGGCGACAACGGCGCTCTGTCGGCTGTGGCAGCGTCAAGGTCAGAGCGACCAGGCGCATCAAGTGCTCTCTGCAATCTATGGTTGGTTCACCGAAGGGTTTGACACACAGGATCTGCGCGCCGCACGGGCACTGTTGGCAGAACTGCTAACCTAACCTTACTTCGTTTCTCTTCCCTCTCCCACTCTCGCCGATCCGAACGCATTTAACGAGAAAATCCAGAAAGTTTGCTCTCATGCGAACGCTGTGCCGCCACACCGCGAACGCTTTACGAACGCGCCCTCTGCTATGCTCTGCAGGCAGTTACCCCAACGCTTTCTGCACCCGTGATCATATACCTCGTGATTATTACGACAACGTTAAATTACATTCCGTAAACAGGATTCACACGATTCACAAGATGTTTGTTCTGCTGTGTCAATCCTCTTAATTCTGTTAATCTTGCCCAATTTAACGTTGTCGAGTTATACACCTAGCAAAGGAGAGATTGTGACTGGTGAACACCTCCGGCAACTATCGCTCACGCCTTTTTACCCTGCGCCTGTGGATCGAACCAAGCGTGCCCCGCCCTGGGGAGATCCGTTTCAAGGTACAGGATCTACAGAGTGGCGAAGTGCGCTACTTCCATGAGTGGCAGGCACTCATCGCCTACGTGAATGCCGTGTTCGACGAGGGCGATGCGATGCCTTGTCATCCTCATCGTCGATTGTGACAACCCGGTCCCAATTCGTTGTGTAAAACGTGTATCGCCAAAAACGCGCCCACGCCCCCATTACAATCGACTATCCATGCGGACGGGGAAGAAAGGGTGCGCCACGGTCAAAGAAGCCGTGTACCCTATTGCACGCTGGATGGTGCTGTACGGCTGGATAACTGTTTTCTCTATGTCGTCGTAACAGGGCAATCCCCTTGTTGCTGCGATGGCTCAACCATTTATAGTACAAAGGAGAGAAAGATGAAACCACAGAAGGTATTAAGTCAATGGTGGCTGGTATTGCTTGTTTTCGTGCTAGTGGCCGGCTGTGTACCGCTGCAGCCGGCGCCACAAGCGTCTGCCCCGTCAAGCGATGTCCAGGGCTTGACGGCAGACGTGATTGGAACCGTCGATTTCCCGACTTCCTGTAATACCGAAGCCCAGGCTACGTTTAATCGAGGCGTGGCACTCTTGCACTCGTTCTACTTTCCACCGGCGATCAGCAGTTTTGAAAGCGCGCTCGAACTTGACCCCACCTGCGCCATTGCCCACTGGGGCATTGCCATGAGTCGGCTCGGTATCCCCTGGTCGCCGACACCGCAGGAGGCTCTGGCCGCCGGTAAGGTCAATGTTGAACAAGCCCTGGCCTTGGGTGGAGAGACCGAACGCGAACAGGCATATATCAACGCGATTGCGGCTTTCTATGACGATGCCGAGGGGCAGGCGTTTGGTGAACGGGCAAAAGCCTATGAGTTAGCCATGGAAGAAGTGGTTCAGGATTTTCCCGATGACACGGAAGGCAAAATCTTCTATGCACTATCACTGTTGATCGTTGGGACACCGCCGGATAAGGCTTACACCAATCAACACCTGGCAATGGATATTCTCGACCCAATCTTTCATGAACTGCCCAATCACCCCGGTGCCGCCCACTATTTAATTCACAGCCACGACGCGCCTAGTTTGGCGGAAGGTGGCATGGAAGCGGCATTGGTTTATGCCGATGTTGCCCCCGCTGCACCCCATGCCCAGCATATGCCATCGCACATCTTTACGCGACGGGGTTTCTGGCACGAGTCAATCGAGAGCAATCGCGTTGGCGTCGAGTCAGCCAAAGGCATGTTGCCGGCAGAGAGCCCAGCAGGTGTCACCAATGAAGATGCCCTCCATGCGCAAGATTACATGATGTATGCCTATCTGCAACTGGCAGAGGATCGTGATGCCAAAGCCCTTCTCGATGAGATCAACGCCATCACGCAGGCAAATGGCGGTTTTGGATCTGCCTATGCGCTCGCCGCCATTCCCGCTCGTTATGTAATAGAACGCAAGGCTTGGGAGGAAGCCGCGGCATTGGCTTTGTCCCCACCTGATTTTGCCTGGGATCGCTTCCCCCACGCCGAAGCCATTCTGGTCTTTGCCCGTGGGTTGGGTGCTGCCCGCAATGGTGATGTTACGACCGCCAACGCGGCGGTTGAGCGGCTGAATGTGATCCACGACGCTCTGGTTGCCGATAACAATGGCTATTGGAGCGACCAAGTTGCAATTCAGCGCATGGAAATTGCCGCCTGGGCCGCGTTGGCCGCCGGCGATCAAGACGAAGCATTGCGCCTCATGCAGGAAGCCACGGCCGCGGAAGATCTAACGGAAAAGCACCCGGTGACTCCTGGCCCGATCAAGCCCGCACACGAACTCCTGGGTGAACTCCTGCTCGAGTTGGGTGATCCAGCAGCGGCGTTGACAGAGTTTGAGACGTCGCAGCAGCTTGAGCCGAATCGCTTCTGGGGCTGGTATGACGCTGCCCATGCGGCGGAATTAGCCGGCGATATGGATCAAGCAAAGAGCAACTACAGCGCGCTGGTTGGGATGGTGGGTGCCGACAGTCAACGACCAGAAATTGCAGAAGCACAGACCTTTTTGGCGGCACAGGAATGAGCTAAGGCAAGAAGTTTGACTGTGCTGTGAAGGTTAGCAGCGAGCAGGTGAACGGAGGCTGAGCTTCGTCCTGAGCCGGTCGAAGGACTTGGCGAAGCCGTAGTGGGACAGCTTCGAAAGCTCAGCCTCCGCTAGTTAGTCAATTACGTCTTAACCTGACAATGGCACTTGATCAAGCTTTAGACGACCCGATATGAGCGCAACTATCCACGTAGCCTGTCTCTGTACTGTGCGCAATCTCTACTACTATACTCAGCTCTGAATGGGAACCGGAGTTTTGCTGGGGTAGAAACTCCGGTTCCCATTCAGAGCTGAGTATAATAGATAAAATCCTTAAAAGTCATACAGCCTCTCTCATGTAAAAGCACTCTACTACGTATGACTTTTAAATGATTAGTCTATCAGTCGCAACGAACGCAATTCCGCTCGCCAGTTCTCAGATTTATCCTGTTTGCAACCGATCATGCCATTGATGGGGAACGCTTTGCGAACGCCTCGCCTGCTACCCTAGCCGCCAAATACTGTTGCTCTTTCACGATCGCGGCGGCACTGTGACTGGTGAACAAGCACAGCCCCTATCGCTTCCGACTATTTACGCTCCAACTTTGGAGCGAACCCAATACCCGCCACCCCGCGGAAATCCGCCTCAAAGCCCAGGATCTAGAGGGCGGCGAAGTGCACTACTTCAGCAGTTGACCGGCGCTTATAAATTATTTGACATCCGTTTTTGATGCGGAGTACTCGGGTAGCGCTTCTTCCTTCTTGCGTGGTGCGTAACATGAGTAATTTAGATAACCCTGCAATCAAGCGCGACTCTTCTGGAAGGGATCACACCAATCCAATCGCTGTATCCGAGCCATTTTCTGAACCCTTCCCGGAAGATCGAGGTGGCCTTCTAATCTAGCAAAGGTCAGTCAGCTCATTTAACTTTGTTGTAATACATAGGCTTGAAGGAGTGACTCCTTGCTACCATGTGGCAGGGAGTCGCCGTGGACAGAGGTGCAGCGATGCCATCACCCAATAAACAGCTTGACTGGGTATTCAGCGAAGAGCTGGATGAAGAAGAATCTAGTTGGCCGTGGCCAACCGATGTCTATAACAATCATATAGCTGGCACAAAGCCAGGTCGACAGGTCCAGCCTCATGTAATGCTGGAGTTGCTCGTGGGAATCGCTGTCGTTTATGGGATTGCGATGTATCTAATGTGGCAGCACAGCGTGGCGCAATTGTCGGTTTTTGAACAAGAGTTGATTGTGTTGCGCCAAGAGGTTTTTCGCCAGCGGTATGTAGAGACGAGACGATCAAATCATCAAGATACGATAAAGCTAGCACAACAATTAGTGGCAATTGCGGCAGGTGGGAAGCAGAAAACAGAGTGGCAACCGATACTTATGGGATTGCAATTGTATCTAAAACGTGAAATCGACCGACCCGGCTGGCAACGCGAGGAGGTATATCTGGCTAGACGGCGATTTGCGCAAACTCAGTCGCTAGCCCTTGTGCAGCAAGCTTCCGCCGTGGACAATGGCCAATCAGATGCATTCCTGCAACGTATGCCGATTGCGGATGAGTTAGCAGATCCATTAATCGAATTTATCCTCAACACGTTTGGCTACCATTACTTACCCTCGTTGTTGCAGGCTTTTGAGGAAGATGAGACGTGGGAAACGCTGGTGCCGGTGGTTTTTGAGATGTCTATACAAGAATTTGAAGAAGAGTGGCACACATATCTTCAAGAACGATATCCAACCACTAAACAGAAATCCACAAAACCATAGACACTACCGAAAATTGATGATACAATTACTGGACAAACTCTCCAAAGGTTACGTCTGGTCCTAATTTTCGCTCTATCCTGTCTATGCTAACGATCCAGTTGCTTGGTGGTTTCAAAATCATCCAAGAAGGCAAGCTGCTCCAAACTTCGATACGACCACGCGGGATGTCGCTGCTTGTCTATCTATTGCTGCACCATGCAACACCCCAAGATCGTGCACACCTCGCCTATACCTTCTGGCCGGAGACGAGTGACAGCCAGGCCCGCACCAACCTGCGCCGCGAACTTCATCATCTGCGCAAAACACTGCCACTCTTCGATACGTTGGTTAAGAGCGATAATCAATCCGTGCAGTGGCAGAGCGAGCCTACTGATCGCGTGGATGTGGTGCAATTTACGGATTACTTGCAGGGGGCATCTAAGACGACCGATGCCGAAACCCGCAGGCACTGTTACCAGGCGGCGGTTGACCTCTATCACGGCGACCTCCTGCTCGGTCTCTATGACGAGTGGGTGCTGGCCAAACGGGAAGAGCTGCGCCAGGCCTTTATCCACGCCTTGGAAACACTCACGACGCTCTTGATTGACGAGCGGGCATACACGGCGGCCGTCAGTTCGTGCCAACGCCTCCTACAGTACGATCCGCTGTACGAAACTGGCTATCTCCAACTGATGGAACTCTACGCCGTGCAAAACGATCGCGCCCGCGCGTGCCATATCTACCACACCTGCACCACTGTGCTGGAACGGGAGCTTGGGGTAACGCCGGGGGAGGAGATTGAGCGGCTCTACCAACGGTTGCTGCACGCAGCGGAGCCCGCTGCCGGTGATCACCGAGGTAGCAGTGCGACGGCTCTACAACTGGTGGGCCGCACGGCGGAATGGCAGCGACTCCTCCACGCGTGGCGGCAGGCTGCGCTGGGTCATGCCCACGCTTTCCTAATCGAAGGGGAAGCGGGCATCGGCAAGACACGGCTGGGGGAGGAGTTACTCGAGTGGGCAAACCGCCAGGCGATCACCACCGCCCGCACCCGCGCCTACGCCGCCGAGGGCAGTCTCGCCTATACCCCGGTGATCGAGTGGTTGCGTACGCCCCCGTTGCGCGCTGCCATTGCCGACCTCGGTGCGCCCTGGCGCATGGAACTTGCGCGCCTCCTGCCCGAACTGTTAACGGAAGAGCTATCACTGCCGCGTCCGGAACCGCTGACCGAACGCTGGCAGCGGCAGCGACTCTTTGAAGCGTTGGCCCGTGCGGTGACGGTTGATGCGCGCCCCAAGCTGCTGCTTATCGATGATCTGCAGTGGTGTGATCAGGAGACGTTGGAGTGGTTGCGCTTCCTGTTGCGCTTTGCGCCCGCTGCGCCACTCTTGCTCTTGGGCACAGTGCGCACCGAAGAAATTGAAGGCGATCACCCCCTGCACGCATTCACGCGCGAGCTGCAGGTCAGCAAGCAATTGACTATCATCGAGCTACCGCCCCTCAACGCTAAAGAAACGGCAGCACTGGCAGCCCACGTGAGTAATGCGCAGCTAGACAGTGCAGCCGCCGATCATCTTGTGCAAGCCAGTGAAGGCAATCCCCTCTTTGTTGTGGAAATGGTGCAGAGCGGAGGGTGGACAGCGCCCACTGCTGGTGCGCAAGCAGTCACTGGCGCTGGGCAGCCGCTGCCGCCCAAGGTCTACGCGGTCATTCAACATCGGTTGGCGCAGCTTTCCCCCGCCGCGCGCACCCTGGCCGCCCTGGCCGCAACCATTGGCCGCTCATTCACCTTTGATCTCTTGTGCGCGGCCAGTGAAGGGGGTGAGGACGAAGTGGTCAATAGCTTGGACGAACTGTGGCGGCGCAAAGTCATTCGTGAACGGGGCGCGCACGACTATGATTTTAACCACGATCGGATTCGCGAGGCGGCGTATGCCGAATTGAGTCCTATGCGGCGCAAAGTGTTGCATCAGCGGGCAGCGCAGGCATTGGAAGTGATTTATGAGAACGATCTTGATCCAGTCAGTGGTCAATTGGCGCTGCATCATGAACGAGCAGGTAATTATCCAATTGCAGTTAATTGGTATCAACGAGCGGGTCGTAAATCGTGGACCATCCATGCATTTCGCAAAGCCATTGATTACCAACAAGCTGCGCTAGGCCTTTTTTCAGAACTACCCGCTACGCAAGAACATCTAGCAAAAGAGCTGGCGTTACAGATCGAATTTGCGGAATCAATGGCCGCAGTAACGGGCTTTACCCATATGGAACGCAACAATGCGCTGTTGAGAGCACGGGAACTTGCCCAGGGACTAAGCAATCATCAAGCCCTTTCATATATTATCCCTATGCTTTCGAATCTTTACCTAGCCCTTGGTGATGCCCCGAAAATGCATCTCTATGCAAAAGAGGCAAATGTCCTTGTGGATCAAGTTACAGATCCTGTACAAAAGGCGCAACTATATGGCGCAGAATCTAGAATATTGTTACATGTCGGTAATTTTGAGCGAACACATGAATTACTGGTTAAGGAAATCGAGCTATTCAAGCAGGTATATGATGCAACCCGTAACCCAAAGCTGCAAGCTCAATATGTTGTTCCCACCCCTGTTTTCGCATTTGTCCAGTGGATTCGCGGCTATCCTGCTCAAGCGCAACAGATCTCACAGCACCACCGAGTGCTCAGTGATCAGCTACTAAGTCCTTATCATCGCGTGAACTTTGCCTTTATGACCGCAGTTTTGCATCGCAATCTAGGAAACGATGAAGTGGTGGCGGCCGAAGCCCGTATTCTGTTGGAATTTAGCGAACGATATGAGCTTCGTATGTCCCAGTACGCTGGGAATATTTTTGGGGGCTGGTTACTGGCCAAGCAAGGGAACCCAACACTGGCTATCGAGAAGATGCGCTATGGTCTTGAAGGCCTCAAAAAATTAGACCATGTGATGTACCATCCCCATCGTCTCGCCATGTTCATTGAAGTGTTGCTGTGGGGCCAAGCGTTGACTGCGGCTACCCAAGTATTGGCACAAGCGTTTGACCTGTCCGAGCGTTGTGATCAACACTTTTGGGATGTCGAACTCTATCGGCTTCAAGGCGACCTGCTGCTGGCCCAAGGCGAACCCGATGAACAGGCTGAGGCGGCCTACCTGCGTGCGATCGAGATTGCACAACCGCAAGGGGCCAAATCGCTCGAACTGCGGGCAACAACGGCGCTCTGTCGGCTCTGGCAGCGCCAAGGTCAGATCGCCCAGGCGCATCAAGTGCTCTCCGCGATCTATGGTTGGTTCACCGAAGGCTTTGACACCACTGATTTAAAAACGGCCAAAGCGCTGTTAACCCAACTCTCCGCGTAATCTGCAGCGAAGGCGCTTTCAAAGAACTAATTGTCCACGAACACGCGCAATGCGAGTGCTTTGAGGCGCGAAGAATTTGATTTTTCTTCGTGTCTCTTTGTGTGTCTTCGTGTCTCTTCGTGTCTCTTTGGGGATAGTTATAGTTTGAAATTGCCTAATTCGCGCACAATTTCTTTGATCAAGTTGCAGCGAACGCCATTCTGCTCATCACCCCTCAACTTTACCACGTTGCGAACGCCCATCCCCTTTTATTGTAACGCTTTGCGAACGCCCCGCCTGCTACCCTAGCCGCCAGCAACGGATGCTCTTTCACGCTAGCGGAGGCACTGTGACTGGTGAAGGCCAAACCCCAATATCACTCCCAACTCTTTACGCTGCGCCTTTGGATAGAACCGGTCGCATCCCACCGTGATGAGATTCGGTTCAGGGTGCAGCATCTACGCAGTGGTGAAGTGCGCTATTTTGGCGATTGGCCGACGCTTATTGCTTATTTGAATGCAGTGTTTGACGATAATGATGATGCCCTGCATCGTCATCCGTGTAACCCGTTGTGACACCCCGTCCCAATTCGTTAGGAAAATCCTGTATCACCCAACCAACCAAACAAGGAGATGACAGATGTTGAAAATGATATTCACCCCATTTCTACTGGTCACATTGGCATTGACCGCCTGCCAACCCATTACCCTGGTCCAGGAACTGGAGGAGCCAACGGCTGTGGCAGTGGAGGAAGCAATGGCAGCATCCACCGACAACATCCTCCTCGGCATCGTCAATGCGCCCACCTCACCCGGCGGCACCGTGGCCGATCTGCCGACGGCGATCAATATCCTCATGAATGCACCAAGCACGGCGGATCAATACTTCTCTGACCCGGCTCACTTTGGCCATCAGATTCCGGCGGGCGGGTGGATGGAGATTGAGTTGGGGGGCAGCTATGTGCGCAACGGAGTGGACAATAATGCGGAATTTGTGCCGGTCAACTCCAACACAAATCTGATCTTGCTGACCGGGAATGCGCAGAATGGGCTAGCCGCCGCGGCAGGTGACGGTCCGCAGCACGCCAACTATAGTATAGAAGACGATGGCAACAAGATTCTCACGGTCCGGCCCAATGGCGGCCGCGGCGCGATGGGATTGGAAGGGGCGCGCGCCCAGGAGATTGGGCTCAAGGTGATCCACTTGCTACCAAACTTTGGCTCGAATACTGGCCCCGCACCGTTTCAGAACGGACCCGCCGGCTCGGAAGGGACTGTTGCACTCCGCATCTATGATGCCAGTGGCACCCTCATGGAATCCGGCACCGCTGCTCTGGAATTTCCCGTTGCCATTGGCCGCCAAGTCTTTGTCACCAATCTGGGGTTAGTCACGCCCATGCAATTCAGCCCCGATGTGATCACCGAATTTAACGAAATGACCAACTTTCAACATGTGGCCCCCGGCACCCAATTGGTCAACACGACAAAGGGGGAGACCTTCGCCGCCGGCATGCCCTATGCGCTGCGCTTTCTGCTCGTGGAGAGTGCCGAAGCGCAGCCCGATCCCTATGGCCCCATGATCGGCATTCCCGATGTGGGGCTTATTGTCAACGCCGACGCACCGGCAACGGCCACCCTGGTGCAAGATGCCAATAGTGATGGGGCCCTCGACGATAGCGATACAGTTGTGGGACAGGTCGCAGTCGAGGGCCCAACCGCTGAGAGCCAGGGCAGCATCCTTGCTATGCCCGAATGGCCACTGACCGTGAGCGGCGATGGGTTAGAAGGATCGTATGGCAGCTTTCTCAACGTCGCAATTGAAGTTGGCAACGAAGCAGGCGTCTACGCCACAACGGTGACGCTGGAGAGTGGTAGCACGGCAACGATCTACACGGTCGTGGAGTAAAAACGTAGGTGCGGTATAACGATTTAGGCGTCATCGCCTTCCCGGAAAGGGCATTGAAAGCGGGCTATGCAATTTGACTGTCGCGCCTTCCGGGAAGGTTCGTTTTCCACGATTTTAACGAAGGACCTAACAATGAAAAAGCTTATTGTACTCCTCGTAAGTATCGGCACCGTTGCTCTACTCGGAATCATTACGACACCGTGGCAAAATGTGCTGGCACGGTCCGTCCGCTTGGTCACCGCGCCATTGGGCGATCCCATCGATCTCGCCGCCCACGATAGCGCGGTGACCACCATGGCCTTTAGCCCCGACGGTGCATGGCTGGCCACCGGCAGCGAAGATGGCAGCACTCGGCTGTGGCCGCTCCAGGCGACCACGGTGGTCGATGATGAATTTACCCGCCTCGCCGCCGACACCCCCGATCCGACCGGCCACAATGTGCAGGAGCACTGTGGTGGTGACTTTGCCGCGGCCAGCGCCCATCTCCTGATTCACTAAACCACCGACAGCAGCACGGTCACGATTACGCTGGCACGTGCCAAGCCGAGTACGCTCTACACAACGTGGCTCCGTCTGCTCGGCACAGCGCCCGGCAATGAGGGGACAAGCTTCGGCGGCAGCCCCATCACCGGTGCCGGCTCAACACCACTAGCTCCCACCACCGCCATCGCCGATTTGGTCGCCGCCGCCGAGGGAGCAGGGATTACCGATGTAGCGAATGGTTTCTGGACCGACGCGGCGGGGAACGGCACCGTCACCATCACCGTCGATTTTCCCTTCATCGATGGTGCCTACCCTTTCCAAAAGTACAATGCGACACTGCCGCCGGTCGCGATTGTTGGCGCACCATTTGCGCCCTTTATGCTGCGTCTGGTCTCGCACTGTACAGATAGCCTGGGGCATGGCGTTGATGCCGCCAACCGCGAACCCTGGTTTGATTGGTCCCCACAGTAAGCACATAATCTTGGTATCCGTGTTCCCTGTGATCCGTGTATCGCGAATGTTTTTGTAACTATCCAGGTAAAGTTGTCGACGCCGTTTTGGTTTCGATAGGCTACACTACTCAACCGGCGCTCCCTCCAAGAGCGGCAGGATAGTTACAGATTTTTTGTCTACACGGATACCAAGAAACACGGATAGAAAGCGGGAATGGTACGCATGATACGTCGATGGAAGATTAGCTTTATGGGATTGAGCGTGCTCGTGTTGACAATCGCCTCGGTGACGGCCTCAACCGCCCAAACCAAACCACCACCGGTTATTGGACGCGAAGTGGCGATTGCCGACCATTTACGTGACGGTGAAGAGTTTATGGTACCGCTGCCGGAATTGTTGGCACACGGCCAGGAACTCTTTGCCGCCAACTGGACCAGCCAAGAAGGGGCTGGGCGGCCACTGAGCAAAGGCACTGGTGCCATGTTAAGTGATAGCGACAATCCGCTGACCTTCCCGCGCAACTTTAACCGTATCTCCGGGCCGGATGCCAACTCCTGCGCCGGTTGCCATAACGCACCCTTTGGCATTGCCGGCGGTGGCGGTGATATTGTCGCCAATGTCTTTGTGCTGGGGCAGCGCTTTGATTTTGTGACCTTTGATCTTGCCGATTATCTGCGCACCAAAGGCATGGTGGATGAATCAGGGGCTGAACGGACAATCCAGACGCTTGCCAACAACCGCGCCACCCTGGGCATGTTTGGTGCCGGCTACATTGAAATGCTCGCCCGTCAGATGACCGCCGACCTACAGGCGATTCGCGACACTGTTGCCGTCGGCCAATACAAGCCGTTGTTCACCAAGGGTGTATCCTTTGGCATCCTTGGCCGCCGTGCCGATGGGGCTTGGGACACGGCGCGTGTCGAAGGGTTGCCTGCGCCCAGCCTGCTCACAACCGGGGCAACCGATCCACCAAGCCTACTCATCCGTCCATTTCATCAAGCCGGTGCCGTGGTTTCGCTACGTCAGTTTTCGATCAACGCCTTTGTCCAACACCATGGCATTGAGGCCGAAGAACGCTTTGGTGTGGGCAGCGACCCCGATGGTGATGGCTTCGTGAATGAGATGACACGCGCAGATGTAACTGCCGTGAGTATTTATCAAGCTACCTTAGCGGTGCCTGGTCGGGTGATCCCCAATGATCCGCTCATTGAACAAGCCGTGTGGCAAGGCGAGCAGTTGTTTACCACGATTGGCTGTGCGGTCTGTCACATGCCGACATTGCCGCTGGAGAACAATGGCTGGCTCTTTAGCGAACCGAACCCCTACAATCCGTCCGGCAACTTGCAGCCCAATGGTGTGGCCCCGCTGGTGGTCGATCTGACGGACGAACGTTTGCCCTCCCCCCGGTTGCAGCCGCAAAATGGTGTGGTACTCGTGCCCGCCTTCACCGACCTCAAACTGCACGACATTACCAGTGGCCCCGACGATCCCAATGGCGAACCGCTCGACATGAACCAACCACTGGGATCGCCCGGCTTCTTTGCCGGCAATCGCCACTTTCTCACGCGCAAACTGTGGGGCGTGGCCAACGAACCACCCTACTTTCATCACGGCCTTTACACAACCATGCGCGAGGCTGTCCTTGCCCATGCCGGTGAAGCGCTGACCACACGTCAACGTTTTGCAGGATTGACCGACTATGAACAGGATACGGTAATCGAATTTCTGAAGAGTTTGCAAGTGCTGCCGCCGCGTACAGAGGCGCTGGTGGTGGACGAGTTGGGACAGCCGCGGGCGTGGCCGCCTTGATCTGCTTGCTATGGATAAAGCCTTGCGGAGAGATTGACTACGCCATTGATCGCA
The DNA here is from genome assembly GCA_034432375.1 of Caldilineaceae bacterium. GTDB lineage: Bacteria > Chloroflexota > Anaerolineae > Caldilineales > Caldilineaceae > JAHBVH01. The sequence continues at coordinate 54,594 of DAOUCA010000100.1, read as the reverse complement.
ATATCGGTGAGGAAGTGGGCGATGACGGCTTGTCAATAGTTGCCGCCTCGCTGCGGCAACGTTACCACTCTGCCTCCAACAACGTTTGGCGGGCAACGAGTGCCATGTCATCGGGCAGCTTGGTATCGAGGGTTTCACAGGCACGATTAATGCGCTCCGTCAAATTATCACAGCGATGGCATTAAGGTATCGACGGAGAGCAGTGACATAGAGCTCGCTGCGGCTCAAGCCATGCTGCTTGGCAAAGTCATCGGCTAGAGCAAATAGGTCGTCGGGAAGAGAAATCGCTGTTTTCATAACCAATAGCATAACCCCCGTATAACCGACGTTGCAAATAGGTGCTTCGAGCAAGCGCTTACGCGGAGCGTAAGCGCTTGCTCGTGAACAGCCTACCCCAACGCCCCCTTTACCTGCTCTGCCGTAAAGGGCAATTGGCGCAGCCGCGCCCCCGTCAAATTGAAAATGGCGTTGGCAATGCTCGCCGCCACGGGCCCTATCGGCGGCTCCCCAACGCCGCGCGGCACACCATCCCCCGCCTCCAGCAAAATCACCTCGACATCCGGCGCGTCGCGCATGGTCAGCAGCGGATAGGTGTCAAAATTGTTGAGGGCGATCGCGCCATCCTTCACTAGCATCTCCTCGATAAAGGTCGAGCCGACGCCCCACATGATGTTGCCTTCGACTTGGGCGGCGGCACCGTTGGGGTTGATGGTGAGACCGCAGTCCATGGCCGCGGTGATCTTGTGAACACGGACCTTGCCACTTTCGACATCAACTGAAACTTCAGCCACTTGGGCCACCGCGGTGCCGGAATCAAGGCAACAGGCGAGCCCAAGGGCATGGCCATTCGGCAGGGGCTCGCCCCATCCGGCTTTCTGCGCTGCCGCTTCGAGGACGGCACGCAGGCGGTCGCCCTGTTGATCCGCCGACAGGTGGTTGAGCCGAAAGGTCAGTGGGTCGATCTGCGCCATGTGTGCCAGTTCATCCATGAAACTTTCGACGGCAAAGACATTGGCGAGCAAGCCCAACCCACGCCACCAACCGGTGCGCACGGGGACAACTGTGCGATAGGCGACGGTTTGCAGATTAGGGATCGCATAATGGACGCGTGCACCGCGCGTGGCCCCAAAGTCGGCCCCCATCATCACTTGCATAAAGGCGGGCAGGAAACCAAAGGCGACATCACCACTGGCCTGTTGATGTTCGAAGGCCGCGATGGTACCGTCGTCATTCAACTGCGCAGCCAGCAGATGATGGGTTGGTGGACGGAAATAACCGTAGCGCAGCTCTTCCGTGCGATCCCAGCCGACGTGAACAGGGACGCCAGCCGCTTTGGAAAGTCTTGCTGCCTCGACCGCAACCTCAAAGCCCGCCTTGCGCCCAAAGCCGCCACCAAGATAGGTGGGGATCACTTCAATTTTTTCCGCATCCATGCCAATCGCCTCGGCAACGGCGTCACGCGTAAAGCGCTGCATCTGGGTGGAGACCCAGACGCGCGCGCTATCGGCTTTGACATCGGCGAGCGCGGCCTGTGCTTCCAACGGGGTTTGCACGGCAAAGGGGGTGCGATATTCAGCGCGCAAGGTGGCGTTGTCGGCTAAATCGCGGGCGCCGTTGCCTTCTTTCTGAATGGTGACGGCGTCGCCGTTGCCGACGGTGACCAGCGCTTCGATCTCATCCTGCTGCCAGCGCTTGCCCTCTTCCCAGGTCAGTTGCAGCGCATCCAATGCCGTGCGTGCAGCGGCGCGCGAATCGGCTACGACGCCGGCAAAGCCTTCCTCGGTAACAACGGTATGTACGCCAGGTTGGCTGGCAGCGTCACCCGTGCCAACCGCGGTGAGCTTCGCTTCGATGGTTGGGGGGCGGGCAATGGCACCGTACTTCATCCCCTCGACGCGCATGTCATAGCCGTAGATCGCCTGGCCGGTGACCTTGGCAGGGATATCTTTGCGGGGCAATGGCTGGCCGATGATCTGAAAGTCGCTGACCGCTTTCAACGCAGGCGCGGTTTCGGGCACTTCCCAATCCATCTTGCCGGCGACCAACGTTGCAAAGTCAATGCGTTGTGTGCGTGCGTCACTGACGGCAAAGCCACGGCCATCAATCACTAGTTGATCGGCCGGCTGGCCCAACTGGTGGGCAGCTTCGGTACGCAACATCTCGCGCAAGGTGGCCGCCGTTTCGCGGACGGGGGTATAGGTACTGCTGACCGAAGTGCTGCCGCTGGTGCCGTTGCCATCGAACGGCCCCAACGCAGTGGTTGCCTGCGCCACATCGATATCGTCCCAGGCGATGCCCAACTCTTCGGCAGCCATCTGGGCGATGGCTGTGTGCGCGCCCTGTCCCATCTCTACCTTGGGGACATAAACGCGAATGCGGCTATCCTCGAGCACTTCAAACCAGCTCCAGGGTGTCTGGTCAAAGCCACCACGGGCCATCTCACCGCTGTCGAGCATTTCGGCCACGCGCAGGTGCATATACGGCTTGCCATAGGTAATGCCCAGCGCCAGCCCGACGCCGGTGACACCCGCGCCGATCAGAAAGCCGCGGCGACCGATACGCCAGCGACGGCGTTTGGTGGGTTGGTTATTGGGTGATTGCTCATCGGGTAATTGGGTGGTTGGGGATTGTTCGCTCATGCGGTCACCTCAACTTCCCCTGCCGATTGACCAGTTGCCAACTGTTCGGCGGCACCTTGCACGGCACGTTTAATGCGGACGTAACAGCCACAGCGGCAATAGTTGTTGCCCATCGCGTCGACAATTTCTTCTTCGCTGGGGGCCGGATTTTGGGCTAGGAAGGCGGCGGCCGTCATGATCTGGCCGCTCATGCACCAGCCACATTGCGGCACCTGCTCGTCAATAAAGGCCTGTTGGACCGGGTGTAACACAATTGACCCATCGGCCGCCCGGTCGGCCAGCCCTTCGATTGTGCGAATGGCACGCCCTGCCGCCGCGGCGAGTGGGGTGACGCAGGCGCGCATGGCAACGCCGTCGATGTGGACAGTGCACGCGCCACAAATACCGGCACCGCAACCAAACTTAGTGCCGGTGAGGCCTAGCTCGTCGCGCAGCGCCCAGAGCAGCGGCGCATTGGGGTTGTCGGCGACTTCATAGGCTTCGCCGTTGATGGTTACCTGCATGACTCCTCCTGTTTCAACAAAACCAAGGTTGTTTGGGCGCGGTTACTATAGCGAGAAGCGGGTGATCTGTGCAGTAGGTTTCGCTACGGTTATGGGCAGCATAATCGCGTGCGCAGAAGGTACCAACCATCGAAGACCGAATGGCTGTAGTCCCGTAGGGACAAATGAGGTTAGCAACAAGAAGACAAAAGATGGTTCCTAAATTCAGTCGTTCCCACCGGCCAAGCAATCAACCTGTCTGTTAACGCCGCTCCCCATTCAGCTGATAAAGCGCATCACTAATCGGCCGCGCCTTGGGCGGATGATCGCCCGCGGGCCAGCCTTCGCGTTGCTGGGTGCGGTCGCCGTCGGTCTCCTCGGTCTGGTCGTGCCAGAGAATCACCTGCGTGGGGAAAGGTAGGTCGATGCCGGCGTCGCTTAGGTCATGTTTGATGGCAGTAATCACGCGATCGCTGACCTTGACCACATCGGCACGCGAGGAATGGGTCCACCAACGAGCCCGCAAATTGACGCTGGCGCCGGCCAACTCGGCAGTCAACACATCGGGTGCCGGATCGACAGCGACGCCTGCGCAATTCTGCATCGCCTCGATCATAATCTCTTTGGCCTGTGCAATATCATCGCCATAGCCAATGCCCACATCGTATTGGCTGCGGCGCATCTCGTAAGCGGTGTTGACTACCACAGAACTGGTGTAGATATCGCCATTGGGAATCACTACCCGTCGCCCATCATAGGTTTTGATCATCGTGGCGCGCGTCTCAATCTCTTCGACGGTGCCTTCGTAGTTGTTAACCACGATCTGATCACCCACGCGGAAGGGCTGGCGCAGCAGAATGAGTAGCCCGGCTAAAAAGTTCTGCAAGATGTCACGGAATGCAAAACCAATCGCAACACCACCAATACCAAGGGTGCTCAAGATATCGACTGGTTTGACCGAAGGCGCGACGATAGCCAGCGCCACGAGTAGACCAAGGAAGAGCACAAGCCACTGCGACAAGCGTCCCAAGACAGTCCCCAAATTGGCCGAATCGCGATCGGCGGTGGCCCGGCTGATGAGGCTACGGACTCCTTTACCCAGAAAATAAAAGATGATCAGAATCACCAACGCAATGGCGAGATTGGGCAACAGCGCCAAAAAGCCGTTAATCATTCCGTTGACAGTCTCTAAAATATTGCTTGGGTTGGCATACAGTTCAACAGTGCTGCCGTCCATGAGATTCCTTTCGCTTATCTCGATCCAATCTATCGTATGCCTACAGTATGCGGTACCAACACAACGATAGACCATCTATCGTCTCACAAGCGCAAGGTATGGTATGGGTTTATTGATGATTGCTTGATTGTCAGATCAGCGATCTCGAGCCACTGCTCTTCTGCACAGGTAACTATCTGGTGGCGCGGCAGGCTCCACGGCGTCACGCTCATCGCCTGATTGTCCTTCCAGATGACGAGGCCAAGGGGGCTACGGGGGGATTGGTCGGCGTGTAAAATCAGCGTGTCATCGACAAAGAAGCGCACACTCTCCGGCTGCCATTCCAGTTGGTAGTGATGCCAGGTGGTCATGTCTAAGGTAAGGAGTGCTTCATGCACACCAATGGCGCGCTGCCCAATCGGCCAGAGGCGGCGGTAGAGGGGGCGCAGCTTCATCAGCGGCATGGCGATAGGCGCAGTTGGGGCGAGCAGCAGAAATGGCCAACGCTGGGCATCGATTGTGGCTGCCTTCCAGCCCGGGCCAGGCACATCGAGTGCCAGCGCCATGTTGGAGGCAGCGCCGCTAAAGAAGAACCAGAGTGCACGGGGCAAGGTGGGGCGACGGGGACCACTCATGCCAAAGGGGTCATTCCAAAAGCCAAAGCCGGCGGTGCCACGTAATTCGGTGGCGTTATGAGAGAAGCGGGCGCGCACTGTCATGGTTAAAGGTGGGTGGTGGAGGAAGGCGGCTCGGCGTAGCAACTGGTAGTCATCGATTTGGGCGTTAGTATACTGCTCGGTGCTTGTCTGGCCATTGCACAGGCGTAGCCCTGCCTCAATTGGGGTAAGTGTGCCACTGCCCACCACGTGGCGGCTCAGCATCGTGAGATCTAGAGACATGTGTGTTCTGCTGCTCGCTCGTCCGCAAAATTACCAATATCGCGATGAACTTCAGCAAGAATAAGATGAACAATCGTCTTCCCCTGTCGCTCATCGACCATTGTGGCACGTAAACCGGCCGCCGCAAAGTAGGCAAGCAATGGATCCGGATCGCTGGTTGGTGAGGCGGGGGACGCAAGGGTGCGCATGAGCAACGACCAGAGTGATCTGGGTGACGAGACGCCTAGCACAACAACCAACCTCCCGCCCGGTTGTGTCGCGGTGGGGGGACACAAGACGCGCTCACACTCGCGCAAGGTGGCCGGATTGACAATATAGTTTGAGGGGAAGGTCGAAATGATGGTGTCAAAAGTGCCGGCGACAAAAGGCATCTGTTGGGTGGGCGCTTGCAGACGCGGCACAGCAAGACCAAGCCGAGCGAGTTTGCGTGCTGATTGCATATGCATCGCCGATGACAATTCGAGACCGACCACAAAATCATATTGTTCTGCCAGCGTGGCAAGTAGTGCACCGGTGCCAAAGCCAATTTCTAAAATGCGGTCACCGCGCACATGGGGTAGCGCTGTCGCTCGCCAGCGGGTCCAGGCTCCCAAGCTCACGAGCCAACTCACACTGTCATAGCTCCACGCCAATTCGCGATAGAGCCGTTCACAGGCCCATAAATAGAGGCGCTGTACGAAGAGGCGGGGTCGATGATGGCGCAGCATTGCCATAAATAGATATCTCCGTGGCTGAGGCCACTATCTCCTTGGTAGTCGGAGTTTACTCTTTGCGATGGTCGAAATGTTGGCGCAACGATTCAATCTCCCCTGGCCCCGTCCGACAGCAGCCCCCGATTAGGCGTGCCCCCGCTGTATACCAACGTTCGGCTGCTTGCGTAAAATCAGCATCGCCCGCGCCTGGTAACCAGCATTGGGCGGCCCCGTCCCAGTGCTCACCACTGTTGGGGTAGGTCAGTAACGGCTTGTCTGTTACCCTTTGTGCGCTGCGTAAGAGGGATTCGACATGACGCGGCGCTGTACAATTCACCCCTACGGCCACAATCTGCGCACTGCGATTGGCCAGTGCGACGGCATCGGCAAGGCGTTCGCCATGACAAATGTGCTCCCCATCGCGACAGCTAAAACTCAACCAGGCCGGCGTCTCGGGGAATTCGGCCAGCAATTGCACCAACGCCTCTCCTTCGGCCAGTGACGGGATCGTCTCACACGCTAGCAGATCCGCACCACTCGTCGCCAGCACTGCCAGGCGCGGTCGATGCCACGCCATTAATTCGCTGACGGTCAACCCGTAGTCGCCCGTATACTCGGATCCGTCGTGTAAATACGCGCCGTAGGGGCCAATTGATGCGGCGATGAATGGTTGCAATGGCGGGTGGCAGGCCGTGATATATTGTGCACGGGCTTCAACGGCCAATTGAACACTGAGACGCATGAGGTCGGCCGCTTGGTCGTGTGTCAGCCCGCGTGCAGTTAGCCCTGGGAAAGTAGCTTGATAGCTTGCGGTGATCGCTACATCAGCACCAGCTGTGAAGTACTCGTAATGGAGTTGGCGAATGAGTTGGGGTTGCTCCAGCAGGACCTTGGCCGACCAGAGCGGATCGGCCAGATTGGCCCCGCGCACTTCGAGTTCGGTTGCCAAGGCCCCGTCAAGGATGACAATGGCTCGCTCTTGCAGAATGCGCGTAAACGGATTGAAAAGCACAGGGTTAGACCTCTGGGTTACTTCTCTGGGTTAGTCCTCTGGCTCAATGCCGGCGGCGCGCAGTTGGGCAAGCAAACGATCTGCGCGTTTGCGTTCTTCTTCGGCGCGTTTGCGCTCTTCCTCGGCACGGTTGCGTTCATACGCTGCTTGTTCTGCGCCGGTTAAGATCAGCACGCCATTGAGATCACACCAGCGTAGCCAAGGGCCGCTTCCTCCTTCATACGTACCATCCCAGAGCGTCAGACTCAGTTCTACTTCTGGCAAGAGATAATCTGGACGGACTTGATAGCCGCGTGCATGCAATTCGTAAACCGCTAGGGTTTGCTCTTGCAGCAATGTTTGGGGATCAAAAATTACATAATAGCGCGCGCCAATGCGGGCATACTCGCGCAATTTACGTGCCAATTCGCCCCCTTTTTTGTTTGAGACCACTTCAACTACCACATCCGGTGGTTTGCCGAATTCCCAAATAAAATAGGAACGATTCTCTTTTGGCCACCAATCATCGTTGACTTCTACCTCTAAGCTTAACAACATATCCGGCACAATCGGTGGTGTATGGAGTTGATAGAAGATCCCAACATTGGCGTCCGCCAGAAAGGGATAATCAATCGGCAATGAGCTATAGAGCGGCTCAACCAATAGCCGCTGCTGTTTGGCAGAAAAGATATTGTCCACAGGGGTGTCATCCTCGGTTTCGATGTGGCTGATATCGATCGGTGGTGCCAATTCTACAGCATCAATATGCTCTTCTTGATTTTCTACTGAGACGACTTCACTCATATAATAGTCCCTTCCTCAAGCTATAGAACAGGTGTGCCGCTAGTATAGCGTAATGTATGGCGTACCGAAAATTCTAGCTCTGTTTAGTTTACCGGATGAGCAAATAGGCCACACCACCAATCAATAACAGGCTTCCACCAAACCACCAGATCAGGCGCAGCAACCGTCGCTCCTGTAGCCCTTCGCGCAGCTTATATTCCATATAAAAGAGCAGCATAAACCAGAGTGAGCCCCAGACCAAGACCGATAATTTGCTGACGCCAACCAGCGTTTCGCTGCTCCAGCCCCGTGGCCGTAGCGCCGGGTTATCAATCAGCAGTGTGGCGAGATAGAGGGTGGTAATATGCAGTTGCCAGGCGGTGAGCGCCGCTAAGATCGTCAACCCAATCCAGGCACCAATATAGCCAAGTTGGGCAAGCGGGTGCTGTTTCTTCACGGTTTCCCTCTCCTGCTGCTCTTCTGCTGCTCTGTTATACTCACGAGCAACACGGAAGTAACCCAATACTCCTGCAAAAAGTGTTACGTCTTGGCGCTCACTGGTATATATCCCTTTGGGGATTATATGCTTTGCTCCCATTGAACGTCAACCCCCTCTGTGGGTCTGTTGGTGCAAGTTCAAGGGCATAACCGGCTGCAATACCATCTGTTCTGCGCAATTCAGTGGATAAGCTTACAATCTGCGAAACAAAATGTAAGGTTTTGCGTTTTTATAACTGTAGATTTTACGTGCGGAAACCCTAGAGAAGAGAATTTGCCCACTGGTAAGGTAGATATTTTCGTGCTTTAGGAAGCGTGGCTCGGTTAAGTGACCTTACGGGACGAATTCCGTTGTATACGTCATTGGTTGTAGGAAAGATTATGTCTTTTGTCATAAAATCCGTATACTTGCTAAAACAATATGCAAAGGGTGTATCCAATATACTGCGCCTATACGAGCGAGAAGTGATTGCCGATCAGACGCTGTTGTCTCCTTTCTTGCTTCCGATCGAGCCGCAGCCCATCCATGACAAAGAGCAGAGGAAATTGTTAATGCATAGCGTAGAATCCTACACGATTCTTGGTCTCCTTTCATCCCTGTATGCCGTTGGCCTCAATACTAAAGTCGGCAAAAAGTTTACCGAAGAGTACACTTGGGCAACGGTCTGCATCGGCACCACAATTGTGCTGGCCGTGCTGCGTCTGATGATTCCCAAGGATCATTGGTACAAGCTCATGACTGCTTTTACTGTGGCCGGGGTCCCCATGGTCGCGCGCAGCCTCTACAACAAGACGGTGCGCGAACTACAGCATAATGAGGCCTCTTATTGAGTAACCGAATGAATGTATGCAAGAAGTTGTTAGGGAATGGTAGGGTAGCAATCGGCCCGAATGGGGCCCACTTTTATGTACAGCGGCGGAGCCTTGGTCTGGCGCGTCTTTTTGGGATTTTTTGCGCGCTTACTGCCCTTTTCTGGGGTGCTACAGCCCATGTTGTGGCTGCACCGTCGGCGTGCGAGGATGGCCAACAAGCAAGCGGTGCCACTTACCGTATCTGTATGCCTTCCAATTGGAATGGGAAACTATTGGTCTATGCCCACGGCTACGTTGCGCCCAATCGGCCTCTGGGCATCCCGGAAGATCAACTGGGGGTGCCTGGTTCGCCAACGGTCGATCAACTGGCGAATGGTTTGGGGTATGCCTTTGTCACGAGTGGCTTTAGCACCAATGGCTTGGCAATTCAGCAGGGGATAGATGATCTGATCGACGCCGTGGCCATCTTTACGGCCAAAGAAGGGAAACCGAGCAAAGTACTGCTGGCCGGTGTCTCCGAAGGCGGTGCCATTACGGCCCTGGCGGTGGAGCGCCATCCGGAAGTCTTTGATGGCGGCCTGGCGATGTGCGGGCCCTATGGTAGTTTTCAGGATCAGATCAATTATTTTGGTGACTTTCGTGTCGTCTTTGATGCGCTCTTTCCCAATTTGCTGCCCCCCACGGCGATTGATGTACCGCCCACGCTGCTCGATACCTGGGAGAGCAGCTACTACTCAGACACCGTGCAGCCGGTCATTACAGATACTGTCCAAATCACGGCTGTCAACCAACTCTTAAATGTCACCGGTGCTGCCTTTGACGTCGACGATCCGGCCACCAAAATCGCCACCATCAAAGATCTACTTTGGTACAATGTCTTTGCGACCAACGATGCCCGTGCAAAATTGGGTGGCCAGCCCTTTGCCAATGGCAGCCGTATCTATCACGGTTCGCTCGACGACGATGCGCTCAACGCCACCGTGGCCCGCTACAACGCCGATCCGGCCGCGCTCACCAGCCTCGATGGGTATGAAACATCGGGCCACCTGCTGCGCCCGCTGATCACGCTCCACACCCTTCGTGATCCAATTGTACCTTATTGGCAAGCAACGCGTTATGAAGCTAAGGTTGCCGCCGCTGGACGCGGTGTTTTTCACGAAACGGTGACCGTCGATAGCTATGGGCACTGCCAATTCACCAGCATCGCTATTCTCGCGGCCTTTAATCGGCTGGCCGCGCTTGTCGACAACCCGCCACAGTTGCAACTCTATATACCGCTGGTGGTGCGCTAGATTTAGTCGACATCCAGCAAAAGCGACCCCAACCGTCCCCTGAGCTTGTCGAAGGGTGAGGTTGGGGTCGCTTTGCTTAAACCCTCCAGCTATGTCTGGCTGGAGGGTTGATACGGCAAGGTTCTCCTACGAATTACCCAACGCTTCCTGCACCAACTCCTGCACCAACTGTGGATTGGCCTTGCCCTTGGTCTCGCGCATCGCCTGGCCGATGAAGAAGCCGAGTAATCCCGTCTTCCCGTTGCGATACTCCGCGGCTTTGGCCGCATTGTTGGCGATCACTTTTTCGATCAGTGGCGTCAGCTTGGCCGGATCAGAGATCTGCTGTAAGCCCTTCGCCTCGACAATCGCGGCTGGATCACCACCGGTCGCCATCATCTCCGCAAAGACCTCTTTGGCTGCCGCCGAGGAGATCGTCTCATTGTCAACGAGCGCTACCAGCCGCGCCAGCGCCGCCCCATCAAAGGGCAAGCTATCGATGGATCCCTCTTTCAACTCGCGCAACACCTCGTTGAGCACCCAGTTCGCCACAGATTGTGGACTGTCGTGGGCTGTTAGCGCCGCTTCATAGAAATGGGCCAGCGCCAGATCACCGGTCAACACATCGGCATCCTCAGCCGAAAGGCCTAACTCTTCCTGATAGCGCGCCATGCGCTCAACCAGGGCCGGCACTTCCGCCCGCCGTTCCGCCCGCAACTCTGTCTTCGATTTGCGGCTGCTCTCGCCAGTTTCGGTTGTGCTTGTCGTGGGTGTCCGCTCCCTCTTGTCTGTCGCCCGAGTCTCTGTCGCCCGGGTGTCTGCCATCCGTCGTCCCTCATCGACAGAAGTCTTGCTCCACGAATCGCGCAGTTCCACCACCCGGTTAAAGACCAGCTTGTCTGGTCGACTGTCAACCGGATCGACGACGAAATAGCCCTGGCGCTCAAATTGGAAGCGCTCTCCCGGTTGGGCCGCGGCAATGCTCGGCTCGACAATACTGTTGGCCAACACCGTCAGCGAGTCGGGGTTGAGATAGTCGGTAAAGCGCTCCTCTTCGCCAATGTCATCTGGATTAGGCGTTGTAAAGAGTCGATCATAGAGGCGCACTTCGGCGGGTACGCCTGCCGTAGCCGAGACCCAGTGGATCGTCCCCTTGACTTTGCGGCCATCCTTTGGTGCGCCCCCTTGCGAATCGGGATCATAGGTGCAGCGCAGCTCGACGATGTTGCCGACGCTGTCTTTGATGATCTCTTCGCACTTGATGATATACGCATAGCGCAGCCGTATCTCGCCACCGGGAACAAGCCGGTGAAAACCAGCAGGCGGCGCTTCCATAAAATCATCCTGCTCGATGTATAGTTCGCGCGTAAAGGGCACCGGGCGTGAACCTTCCTTCGGCACATCGCGCGGCCAGAAGGAGGCATCTAACGCCTCAGTTTGCCCGTCAGGATAATTGGTGATCACAACCTTGAGCGGGCGCAAGACCGCCATGACTCGCGGCGCGACCATATTCAAATCATCGCGAATACAATGGTCGAGCAGCGCGATGTCAATGCGGCTGTTGGCTTTGGCGACCCCAATCCGTTCACAGAAGTCGCGAATTGCGGCGGGTGTAACGCCGCGCCGTTGTAGACCGGCGATCGTTGGCATGCGCGGGTCATCCCAGCCGGCGACATGTTTGCCCTGCACCAGTTGCAGCAACTTGCGCTTGCTGAGCACGGTGTAGTCGAGATTGAGGCGGGCGAACTCATATTGGTGGGGGCGCGGCTCTTCGAGTAATTGTTCGCATAGCCAATCGTAGATTTCGCGATTGTTCTCAAATTCTAGCGTGCAGACCGAGTGTGTCACCCCTTCGATGGCGTCGGAGAGGGGATGGGCAAAGTCATACATCGGGTAGATCGGCCAGGCATCGCCGGTGCGATAGTGGCTGGCGTGGCGGATGCGATAGAGCAGCGGGTCGCGCATCTTCATATTGGAGGAGGCCATGTCCCCCTTGGCCCGTAGGACGTGACTCCCGTCGGGGAAGTCCCCAGCGCGCATCCGTTGGAAGAGATCAAGATTTTCTTCAACCGAGCGCTCGCGGTAGGGGCTGGGCCGCCCCGCTTCGGTGACCGTGCCCCGGTATTCGCGGATCTCGTCGCCAGAGAGGCTGTCGACATAGGCCTTGCCATCGCGGATCAGCTGCTCGGCAAAGTTGTAGAGTTGGTCAAAGTAGTCGGAGGCATAGACTAGATTTTCACCATAATCAAAGCCCAGCCACTTGACTGCCGCCTGCAACGCCTGCACATACTCTTCGTCTTCGGTCTCGGGATTGGTATCATCCATGCGCAGGTTGCAAACGCCCCCATAATCTTGGGCGATGCCAAAGTTGAGGCAAATCGACTTGGCGTGGCCGATGTGTGGATAGCCATTGGGCTCCGGCGGGAAGCGCGTCACGACTTTGCCCTTGTAGGTGCCCTTGCGCATATCTTCGCTGACCACGGCCCGAATAAAATCAGTGCTTTCATCAGCTTGGGCGGTGGCAGCATAGGTTGCTACTGTTTCAATAGTTGGTTCAGTTTTGGCGCTCATTGGATTTATCTACTAGATACGATTGAAAAAAGGGTAAACAAATTATCCTCTTAGTATACCATAACGGTGGCGATTTCGCCTTGAAGTAAAGTTCAGGCTAACAACTAAAGTCGGCTTTGGGCCCCTCCAAAATTTAAACTATCCACGAAGTTTCACGAAGACACACGAAGCTTTGTCTTTTCTTCGTGAAACTTCGTGAAACTTCGTGCGCTTCGTGGCTAATTATTTCTGCGGAATGGCCTTCGCTGACTTGGGCTACCAGCCTGAGCTTTACTTCAAGGCTTCTATTGCCGACAGTGCTGGAAAGCGCCCGCGTACATGGCGCAAAAAGGCCAAGGCAACCGGCGAGAAGTAGCGCTCCTTATCCCAGATCAATTTGAGGGTCCGTTGTAGGGGTGATGACGCAATGGCGATCGTGTGGATCTGCTTCTCTGCCACTTCATGGCTGACCACATAGGTTGGCAGAATGGTCAGACACATCCCGCGCATCACCGTCCGTTTGATCGACTCTACATTGTCAAACTCGGCGCTAACTTTGGGCTGGATTTGATTGGCCGCCAGCACCTCTTCGAGCCAGATGCGTGTTTGGCTGTGTGGTTGACGCATAATAAAGGGTTGGCGATCCAACTCGGCCAGGCTAACGGTTGTACGGCCCCACCAAGGATGCTTCGGCCCGACGGCCACATGTTGTTCGACCACTTCCAGCGCGGTAATCCCAATTTGTGTGCTGGTAAGGGCGTCCAATTCGCCTTCGATAAAGCCCATCTCAATTTGGCCGGCGCGCAATTCACCGACAATTTGCGGCGTGATCCCCGTTTGCAATGTCACGCTCAGTTGTGGAAATTGGGCGCGGAAGGCTTGGATGTAGTCGGGTAACAGATAGATGCTCACGCCAGGCGTGGCACCCAACGCCAACTGCCCAGAGGCCAATTTGCGCACATCGGTGATCGCATTCTCCGCTTCGGCCATTAACTGCAAAATCTGCACGGCATAGGTGTGTAATGTCTCCCCTTCGGTTGTCATGGAAACGCCGCGCCGTTCACGCAGAAAGAGTTGCGTACCCAATTGTGTTTCCAGATCCTGGATATGCTGGCTCACCGCCGGTTGCGTCATCAACAGCGTTTCGGCGGCGCGACTAAAGCTCCCTTCGCGCACCACGCGCAGAAAAATTTCTAATTTATGAAGGTCGAGCATGGTAGCTCCTTGCCTGCGTACATGGAAATTGGGTACTGCCATTAGCAATTACTTATGTCAAGTATAAGCAGATTGGGGGAAGCAGTCCAACCAACACAACGCTAAACTTGCAATTACAAATCGCAGCACGGTAGCTATATAGACCTAATATCAACCGGTGCATCAAATATTCGTTGCGCATGAGAATGCCTGCAAGAATGCCTTTATAAAGGGATGGAGAAGCTGAAAATGAATATCTTTTCACAATTGTTTGGTGGTGCCAAGAACGATGGCCACACGTTATCGGCCGCTGATTACAAAAATCGCTATGTCGAGACAAAGATGACCCATCTGTTGATCGATGTACGGTCGCCGGCCGAATATGCCGAAGGGCACATTCAGGGAGCCAAGAACTTTCCCTTGCAGGATCTCCCACAGAAGCTCGCCAAAATCCCGCAGAACAAGCCGGTGATGCTCTATTGCCGCTCGGGCAATCGCAGTGGCATGGCCCTGCAACAGCTACGGAGCGCCGGTTATGAAGAGGTCTACAATATCGGTGGCATCGGTGGCCTGACGGCGCAGGGCTTACCGCTGAGCCGCTGAATAGGTGCATCAACAAGTTACATAAGCCGCTCCACGTGGGCGCTGCATTAATCCCAAGTAGAGTTACATATACGATTTAGGAGAAAAAACATGTTGCTACGCTACTTTTACGACGAACGATTGGCCCAGGCCTCTTATCTGGTCGGCTGCGTCAAGAGCGGGGAAGCACTGGTTGTCGATCCCAACCGCGACATTGCGCCCTATTTAGAGGCCGCCGAGGCAGAGGGTCTGCGCATTACGCATGTTACCGAAACGCATATCCACGCCGATTTTGTCAGCGGTAGTCGCGAATTAGCTGCGGCCACCGGCGCGACGATGTATCTCAGCGATATGGGCGATGCCAACTGGAAATACCAATTTGCCGACCAGCCCAATGTCATCTTGGTTCAAGATAACGATAGTTGGATGGTGGGCAACATCAAAGTTGATGTGTTGCATACACCGGGCCACACCCCCGAACATATTTCGTTTATGATCACCGACACTGCCGGCGCCGATCAGCCGATGGGGGTCTTTACCGGTGACTTTCTCTTTGTCGGTGATGTGGGGCGCCCCGACTTGTTAGAGGCTGCTGCCGGGATGATGGGCACCGCCGAGCCGGGGGCACGGCGTCAATTCGAGACGGTGACACGCTTCAAAGAGATGCCCGATTACCTCCAGATCTGGCCTGCCCATGGCGCGGGCAGTGCCTGCGGCAAAGCGCTCGGTGCCATTCCATCGAGCACGCTGGGCTATGAAAAGCTCTTTAATCCGGCCTTTCAATTTAACGACGAAGAGAAGTTTGTCAAATGGCTGTTGGCCGGCCAACCCGAAGCACCGCGCTACTTTGCGCAGATGAAGAAGGTCAATAAAGAAGGGCCGGCGCTGCTGAAGGATCTACCAGAAGCGCAGCCAATGAGCCGCGCCGCCCTTGATGAGCTACTGATGGCCGGTGCCTTTGTGGCTGATCTGCGCAGCCGCACTGACTATGCCGCAGCCCATCTTTCTGGTACGCTTAGCATTCCAGAGAAAAAGGATTTTAGCACCTATGTCGGTTGGTTTGTGGACTTCACGCAACCCTTCTACTTCATTGCGCCGTCAACGGACGCCGTCGAGTCGATTGTCAAGGCACTACGTGGGATTGGCGTTGACAACATCGCCGGCTATCTGCTACCCGACGCGCTCGATGGCAACACGTTGCAACTAGCCGAGTGGAGCGCCCAACAGTTGGCAGACCGTTTGCCTAAGAATGGCCTGGTGATTATCGATGTGCGTAACAAAACTGAATATCTGGAAGAGCATATCAAAGGGGCCAAGCACATTCAGTTGGGGCAACTGCCGAAACATCTCGACGAGATTCCGCATGATCGAACGGTCATCACCCAATGTGCCAGCGGCTACCGCTCCCAGGTAGCCGCCAGCCTGTTGCAAGCGCATGGCTTTGACAACGTCGTGAACTTGCGGGACGGCATTGAGCTTTGGTCCAAGGCTGTCGAGACCGAGCGGGGTAACTAGGGTCAGTAGGTTAGTGAGACGGTAGGTCAGTGAGACGGTAGGTCAGTGAGACAGTCGGTCAGTTGGTCAGTCGGACAGTCGGACAGTCTCACCGTCTCACTGTCTCACTGATTCACTTTTAAAACAAGAAAGTATCTTCACAATGAATTGGATTTTACAACCCTGGCCCTGGTATATCGCTGGGCCACTGTTGGGGCTGAGTATTCCTGCACTCTTGCTGTTGGCTGGAAAAACGCTTGGCGTTTCGAGCAGCTTTCGCCATCTCTGTTCAATTGTCACCCCAAATTCAAAGCTCGACTACTTGCGTACGAACAACTGGCGCAAAGAGATCTGGAGTCTCGTCTTTGTCGTTGGCATTTTGCTGGGTGGTTTTGTAGCGGCGCAGTTTCTCTCGGCCCAACCGGTGGTCTTTCTGCCGGATAGTTACCGCACTCCTGGTGGCATGTTGCTTCTGTTGGCTGGCGGGATTCTCGTTGGCTTTGGCGCTCGCTATGCCGATGGCTGTACCTCTGGCCACACGATCATGGGGATTGCCAACCTCAAATGGCCCAGTATGGTCGCTTCAGCAAGCTTTTTTGTTGGTGGATTGGCAATGACTGGGCTCTTGTCCTTGGTGTGGAGGTAAATGACGATGATGCACGAACTGAGCGCGACTCCCTGTGCTGAGCGGCGCTTTCCGGCACTCTGCATGGCTGTCTCCACTGTGTGGATCTACCTGCCAGTGCTCTTGATCGGGACTGCCTTTGGGGTCGTGTTGACCAAATCAGAGGCGATCTCCTGGTTTCGGGTGCAGCGGATGTTTCGCTTTGAAGAAGCCCATATGTATTTGGTAATCCTTTCCGCCATTGCCACGGGCGCGATTTCGTTGTGGGCGATTCGGCGGCTAGGGCTACGTACCTTGCAAGGGGAGCCGATTGTTGTCAAAGAAAAGCCCTTTCAAAAGGGTGTCGTCTATGGTGGGCTGCTCTTTGGGTTGGGCTGGGCGATCACGGGTGCATGCCCCGGCCCGATTTATGCCCAGCTTGGCACGGGGGAATGGTTGGCGTTCGTGCCATTTGTAGGGGCACTGCTTGGATCCTATGTGTATGCTTATGTACGTTCCTCTTTACCCCATTAAGTAAAAACTAGAAAGTTTTTACTTATATTTTAACGTTCAACGGGATTTTATGAAGAACCCCGAAATTCGGTTGAACCATTTGCGGTTCAGTAGGATCGCGGGGGGACAACTGTTTATCGGTCAGCGGCGGCTGAGCTTGCCGAAGCCAAAGCGGGTCAACCCCCTGAGATCCCAAAGAATCCTATTTTCTTATTTGCTTGGGTTCAGCGACGAGCCTGGAAAGTTTAGGGTTGGTACTATGTTTTCCGTATTGCTTGATCTATTAGTCGGTGGCGTGATTGGGTTAACGCTTGGTCTGCTGGGGGGCGGTGGCTCGATTTTGACCGTGCCTGCGCTCGTCTATCTGATCGGCCAGACGCCACAAGTGGCGGTCACGGCCTCGTTGGTGATTGTGGGGGCCAACAGTCTGTTGGGTGCCTTTTTTCATCGGGCACAGGGCACATTGAATTGGCGCGTGGCGCTGCTCTTTGGCGGGGTTGGCATGGTGGCGGCCTACTTTTCTGCCGGTCTTTCGCACCTGCTCTCTTCAACGCTGCTTTTGGTGCTCTTTGCCCTGCTCATGTTGCTGGTTGGCGGCTTAATGATTTTTCGTAAAACGCCCAGTGATGAAGGCCACGCCTCCCATGGCTGGGTCGTCACCGTATTGGCTGGCTTTGCCGTCGGTATCATGACCGGCTTTCTTGGCGTTGGCGGCGGTTTTCTGATCGTGCCGGCGTTGGTGATGTTGGTCGGGCTACCCATGCGCCAGGCCGTCGGCACCTCGTTGATCGTCATTGCCATGAATAGCCTGGCCGGTATTCTGGGACACATTAGCCAGATCCAACTCGACTATATGACGATCGGCATTTTTGTGGTGGCGGGGATGGGTGGTACCTTTGCCGGTACCTGGCTGGCACGCCGCATTCAGGCCAATCATCTGCGACGGATCTTTGCCGTCTTTGTGATTTTGCTGGCAATTTTTCTGCTCTATGACAATTTGCCTAAGCTGGCCTAACTCGCTGTTGATGCCGTGCTGTTTGTAGAGTCAGCAATTAACAAGGGGACAACAGGATCGCAGGGGATTGACGAATGGGCACCAGCGTAGCGGGGGCTGAGCCTGTCGAAGCCAAAGCGGGTCAATCCCTGAGATCCCGAAGAGCCCAAACGATTGAGGAGATAATGCTATGCCACTCTTTGAATATGTTTGCACGAATTGTGGGACCACCTTTGAGCAATTGGTCCGCTCGACCCGTAACCCACAGGCAATTGTTTGTCCTAAGTGCAAAAGCAGCGAAACGCAGAAGTTGCTATCGGGTTTTGCTGTCACCGGTGCTGCGGCAACTGGGGGGAGTGCGTCAAACTGTGCGCCCACTGGCACTTGAGGGATTCCCTTTAAACGCTAACCGTGTGTTGGCATCAATCATGTAGACAACCATTGGACAAAGGACGATGACTGAGCCTGCCGAAGTCAGCGTCCTTTGTCCCGCCTCTTTCCATTGCAGATCCATCTTCTCTCCATCAGTTCTGCATCTTTGCCGAGTATGCTAGGTGTGAGTTTAGACAAACCACAAAGAGCCAATGGGGTGACGGTAACGATTATACGTTGCGAACCGGTCATCTCGCCACAACTGCAGGAGCATTTTATGCAACACGATTCACCCATCTTTATTCGGCTGGGCATTCTGATCAATGCGATTGTGATCGCTGCCCTACTTGTTCTAGCCCTCCGTGCGTTTCAACCGGCGTTTGCCGGGATGAATGGCATGGGCTTGGGAAACATGGGCATGAGCCGCGGTGCTGGACGAGGCATGGGGGCCGGTATGGGCATGGGCACCGGCGGTAACAGTTCGATGATGAGCTTCCACCACGCCGAAATCCCCGCTGACTTTGCTGGCTTGACTAGCCCTGTTGCTGCCGATGACGCTTCCTTGACTCGCGGCCAAGCCGCCTATGAACTTTACTGCGTCAGTTGCCACGGCGTGAGCGGCTTGGGCGATGGCGTGGCTGCTGCTACTCTCGACCCGGTGCCCGCGCCCATTGCCCGTACAAGCCAAATGCTTGGCGATGACTATCTCTTCTGGCGTATCAGCGAAGGGGGCACGCACTTTTCTACCGCCATGCCGGCCTGGCAAGGCGCTCTTGATGAACAGGTGCGTTGGGATCTGATCAATTATGTGCGTACCCTTGGATCAGGTGGGGTGGCCGGCGGTATGGGGCAGATGAACGGCAACGGCGCAGACCCGGCCGTCGAAGCCGCCTTGCATGAGTCTATGGTGAGTGCGGGGATCGAGCAAGGATTGATTACCAAAGCAGAGGGTGAGACTTTCCTGGTTGTACACAGTGCATTGAATACCTATATGAGTGCCAACCAAACGCCATCTGGCACTGGTCCCATGATGAATCAGCAGGAAGAAATGTTGACCGCAATGGTGCAAGCCGGCACGGTTACCCAAGCCGAGGCCGATACCTTTGTTGCCGTGCGCGATGCTTTGCTCAACGCCGGCCTCATGCAGTAGTGCAGTGTCAACAAAGTTTTGCCAGATTAGGAACACTCCTTACCTTGTCACGCTGCAAGCGTGACAAGTTAAGGAAAACGCGTATTCCCCATGCAGTCGTCGTAATTGGAGCTTTGTCACATTGCAAATGTGACCTACGTCTAAACCAGCATAACTTCCCTGACGGTGCAGTAGTGCAGTGTTACTCAAGTTTTGATGGTTTAGATTCACCCCCTCCCAACCTCCCCCAGATTGAGGGAGAAGCCGTTGACGCCGCTGCCGGCGTGACAGTTCCCTCCCCAACCTGGGGAGGGTTAGGGTGGGTTCTAAACTAGCAAAACTTGCCTGACACTGTAGTAGTTTAGGCCCGTCCCGTAGGGACGATTGAATTTAGAGTTTGGCAATCAGCTACAAATGATGAAGGAATTTTCCATGAAAAAGCAGATAGTGGCCCTACTGTTGTTCGTTACTCTCGTCCTGTTTGCCGGCTGTAGTGGCAAGCCTGCATCTGGCGGGGCTGTGACCGTACCATCTTCATCCGCGGAAACCGCAACTGTCGATTTGAGTACCCTGCCCGAACAGTTAGATGCGCAAGCCGTCGCCGCCATTAAGGATCGGGACGATGTTTTGGTGATTGATGTGCGCGAGCAGTCAGAGTATGACGCCGGCCATATCCCCGGCATCACACTAATCCCAATGAATAGCGTACCCAACCGCCTCAGCGAAATCCCCACCGATAAAACGGTCGTCTTGGCTTGCCACAGCGGCAACCGTAGCAGTCAGGTCTTTGACTATCTCAAGCAGCAGGGCTATACCAACATTCACAATCTACAAGGTGGGATTATGGCTTGGCAAGGGGCTGGATTGCCGGTTGAGCAGTAAGCGCCAAGATTAACTAACTACGTGGCTAGGGCCAGAACTCATCATGCGCAGAGGTTTCCGTCTCCCCAAGTGGCTGGTGTATGGGTGAGGCATGGCTCGTATGATATGAAGATAAAGCAGTTACAATCCTGTTGTTCGCTCATCAGCCGAAAGTGTAAAAACACAATAATTCATCAGCGACAGAATCATCGGTTTTCACACTTTTCACAGATGAGCCCTGTTGTTTTGTAGGAAATTTAGAAAGGAAGAGAACCATGTTTACAGTCAATGAAAGTACACTCGATCGTATCGTTCGGTTTCTGGTTGGTGCCATCCTGATCTACGCCTGGTACGCGATGTTGGTAACCGGAGTGATAGCCACGGTAGCTCTCGTCGTCGGTCTAGTGCTGGCGCTCACGGGCATCATCGGGTGGTGCCCGCTCTACAGCCTCTTCCATATCGGTACGCATAAATCCGCTGCTTAGTGCCACAGCAGAATTCCTCTCATTGCGCAGCGTTATTGCACCGCTGGTAAAAAGCGATATCCGCCATCGTCGGCGGATATCGCTTTTTTGGATGAAGCCAGCTGTTAGCCAATAAAGGCTGGTCCATTCTCCTACATTTGTCAACTCCGATTGGCCTCACGCGGTAAATGAACCTTAACAGTTTGTATTTATTTTGTTAAGCATTATTTCCTATCTTGATCATGTGGATCTCGCCTCGTACGACGAGTAAACATTTCCACACTCATGATCCCAAGGAGAACAATGGTTATGCAGTTCCAAAAACTCATCGCCAGAGTGGTGGCCGGCTTTCTGCTGTCCATGCTATTGGCAGTTACAGTTGTACCAGTCTTTGCGCAGGATGAACCGTCGTTGCCGGTCCTGCCGGAAGGTCATCCCTATGCCGCCTTTCTAGAAACCAATAGCTATGCGATTGCACAAGGTGCCACCGCCGAATGGCGTAAGATGGAAGGTGTGGCATTGGATGTAGCCAACAAGCGGCTCTATATTGCTGATACCGCGATTGCGAAAGGCATGGCCGACGATCAGGGTGATATTCAATTGCCGGAAAATCCTTGTGGTGCCGTTTTTATGGCACAACTCGATGACAATTGGAATATTACGTCGTTGACCCAAGCTGTTGTCGGCGGTCCTTATAATGAAGATGACGCCGAGTATGCCTGTAATAAGGATGCCATCGCCAATCCGGACAATATTTTTGTCGATGCCAAGGGCAACCTGTGGATCGGCGAAGATACCGATTACCATCAAAATCAGATGTTGTGGATGTGGAACGGCACCGAGCTGAAGCGCTTTGCCACCCAGCCAGCCGGCGCCGAAGTAACTGGCCTGCGTGTCGAGCCAAATGGCACGGTCTTCTTTAATGTGCAACACCCATCCCCCATGAATGTCTACCCCTACAACCGTGCCGTGGTCGGTGTAGTGACCGGTTACGTCGCCGGTGACGACTTTACCCCGGTCGACCTGCCGGAGGGTGTCGATATGCATCGTGTTCATGTTGCGGCCGGTGAGTATCAGACCCTTGCCCGTGTCAATGAACCGATTCCCGGAAGCCAGGATGTCAACTTTGGTGAAATCTTTGATGCGACCGGTGTCAAGATGAGCCTTTGCAATAACCCCGATGGCAATATGTTCCTGCCGACTGATGGCGCGGGTATGGAAGGTTATCTCTACACCAATTATGAGTGTACCCCCGGTGGTGTCGGTCGCATTTACATCAAGCAAGGCGAAGATGGCATGTGGACCGTCATTGAAGGCGAAATGGTCGATTTCTCAGCGGTTAATGGCACTTGGAACAATTGTAACGCCAGCGTGACGCCGTGGAACACAGCCATGACCAGTGAAGAATATCCTCCGGATGTAGAAGATGAATGGACCGGTGGTTGGTTGCCGGTTGCCGATGCCATGGCAAAGCATTTGGGCAAAGCTGCCAATCCCTATGATTATGGCTACGCTATTGAACTTGTTCCCTCTGGTGGTGAATCCGATCCGCTGGGCACGATTGCGACCAAGCATTATGCGATGGGCCGCTTTTCTAAGGAAATGGGTCTGATTATGCCAGACAGCAAAACTGTTTATTTTGGTGACGATGGCACGAACCGCGTGCTCTATAAATTTGTGGCGACCAACGCTGAAGATCTGAGCGAGGGCACCCTCTACGCCGCCAAAGTGACACAAGATGGTGAAACACTCAATTTGGAGTGGATTGAATTGGGCACGGCCACGGATAGCGATATCGCCACTGCGATTCGCGAATTGGATGCGCAATTTGCCACTGCACAATAAGGCGTCTTGTTGCGCTTTGTCGAGCTCCTGTTGACATTTGAATAGGTGATTGTCACTGACCATGAGTAGTTGCTATGGTAGAGTACATTTGGTCAGTGACTACCACCTTTGGTCGTGATGATATGTCAACAAAATCCATTTGAAGTGTACACAACCCCATTACACAAAACCTCGACTTCTTTTGTACTGTGGTGCCTTCAAAGTGCCTACGTATAGCTTCCCAATAAGATGACAATCCTACAGTACAGGCCGTAGGATTGTGATATAATTCACAGGTGTCATTGTTGACACAACATGTGATTGTATCTTTGGTAACCAACAAACAAACCACCAACCCATGACTGACTTTCTCTTCGCCCGTTCCCAGATGGCCATGTCGTTGGCCTTCCACATTATCTTTGCCGCCCTTGGCATTGGCATGCCCATGCTCATGGCCGTCTCCGAAGGGTTGTACCTACGCACCAAGCAGCCGCTCTATCTCGAGTTGAGCAAGCGTTGGGCCAAGGGAACTGCGATCCTCTTTGCCGTTGGCGCAGTCTCCGGTACAGTCCTCTCGTTCGAGTTGGGGCTGCTCTGGCCGACCTTTATGGCCCATGCCGGTGCCGTGATCGGCATGCCCTTTTCACTCGAAGGCTTTGCCTTTTTCACTGAAGCGATCTTCCTGGGCATCTATCTCTATGGCTGGGAGCGCATTTCCCCGGTCGCCCATTGGATTGCCGGCGTGCTGGTGGCGCTCAGCGGTATGCTCTCTGGCATTTTTGTGGTGACCGCCAATGCTTGGATGAATGCGCCGGTCGGCTTTGATCTGGCAAATGGTGAAGTTGTCAACATCGATCCAATTGCAGCGATGCTCAACCCAGCCGCTTTTCACGAAGTGTTGCACATGACGCTTGCCGCCTACGTCGCGACCGGCTTTGTTGTTGCCGCGGTGCACGCCTGGTTTGTCTTAAAAAATCCGACCTCCAATTTTCACCGCCGAGCGTTGGGGATTGCGCTGATTGTGGCCTCTGTTACCATTCCGCTCCAGATCCTCAGTGGCGACCACAGCGCCAAACGGGTGGCCGAATTGCAACCCGTCAAATTTGCGGCGATGGAAAGTCATTACGAGACAATGGCCGGCGCGCCGATTATTTTGGGCGGTATCGCTAACGATGCGACAATGAGCGTCGACTATGGCATAGAGATTCCCTATGCGCTGAGTTTCTTGGCCGACAACAATCCGCAAGCGCAGGTGACTGGATTGGCGGACTTCCCCCGCGATGAGTGGCCCAACACCAACATTGTCCACTGGGCCTTTGACATCATGGTGGCGAGTGGCATGGCAATGTTGGCGCTGGCTGCCTGGGCTGGCTTCTTCTGGTGGCGGCGGCGCCGGTTACCCGATCAACGGTGGTTTCTTTGGGCGTTAGTGCTGGCGGGGCCATTGGGTTTTATCGCCATCGAAGCGGGCTGGGTGGTGACCGAGGTGGGGCGGCAGCCGTGGATCATCTATGGCATCATGCGTACGGCGGACGCCGTGACCCCCATGCCGGGGTTGGTCGTCCCTTTTGTCACCTTTACTGCCCTCTATCTTTTGCTAGCTGTGATCCTGGTTTTCTTACTGCGTCGTCAATTCCTCGAAACGGCGGGGCCAATTAACGAGAATGCCATCACGACACTGCCGCCGACAAAGGATGGTTCGTCCCATGCTGCCTGAACTGACGCTCAATCTCGTGATCGCCACGGTGACGGTCGTGGCACTGATTCTCTATGGGGTGCTCGCTGGCGCGGATTTTGGCGGTGGCATGTGGGATCTGCTCGCCTTTGGGCCGCGCGCCCGTCAACAAAAGGAAGCGATTGCCGAGGCGATTGGGCCGGTGTGGGAAGCCAACCACGTCTGGCTGATCCTGGTGATCGTGCTGCTCTTTACCGCCTATCCACCCGCCTTTGCCGCGATTATGACGGCGCTACATATCCCGATCACGATTGTCTTAATTGGGATTGTGCTGCGTGGCTCGGCCTTTGTCTTTCGCAAGTATGATGCCCAGGATGACGCCACCCACCGCCGGTGGAGCGTGATCTTTAGCATTGCCAGCTTTTTGACGCCGCTCTTCCTTGGCATCACATTGGGGGGCCTGGCCAGTGGTGCAATTCGGGTGCAGGATGGGCTCGTTACCACCGGTTTCTTCGCCGGCTGGACAACCCTCTTTGCCATCGCCTGTGGCCTCTTTGCGCAAGGGCTTTTTGCCTTTCTCGCTGCCACCTACATGACCGTTGAGACGGCGCACGATCCGGAACTGCAAGGGGATTTTCGCCTGCGGGCGTTGGTATCTGGTCTTTCCCTGGCACCAGCCGCGGCATTGGTCTTTGTTTTGGCACGCTATCAGGCCCCCGATCTCTTTGCCGGCGCAGCGCATTGGTGGTCCGACTGGATCTTCGGCCTGACGAGCATTGCGGCCTTTGTCGCACTGGGCGCGCTTTGGTGGCAGCGTTTTCATCTGGCGCGCATTGCTGCGGTGGGACAAGTCACAATGATTCTGAGCGGTTGGGCATTGGCCCAGTACCCCGCGCTCATCATGCCCGATGTGACGATCTACAACAGCGTCGCACCAGAGATTACATTGCGTCTGCTCGTGATTGCCCTTGCCACCGGGGCCGTGATACTATTGCCCTCATTGGGGTATCTGTTTTATGTCTTTAAACGAGCGTAGAGAGACAAGAGAGACAGGATGACAAGAAGGACAAGATGACAAGAGGGACAAGGTGACAACGCAAATTGGGTATCATCCTGTCATCCCTTGATACTGTTGCACTATCTTAACAAAGTGATTATGTCACTCCTGCCCCCACCTCCGTGAGGGTAAACTCTGGCAGGAGTCCACAGCGAATAAATGGATTCCTGCCTACGCAGGAATGACAGCCCACAGCGGAGCATAAGGTGTTTCGTAAGATAGTGCAACAGTATCATCCCTTCATCCTGTCATCCTGTCCTTCTTGTCATCCCTTCATCCCTCCACCCCTTCACTTTTTACCAAACCAGAGAGGAAGCACAAGATGGGCACAAAACTTCGCCAGGGTGATCCATGGATGCCCGGCTTTCGCTATGGCGCGCTCTTGCCGCCACTATCGCTCAACTTGTTGGTGGCTGATGTTGCGCGATCGGCCAAGTTTTATCAGGAGGTCTTTGCGGCCGAAGTGCATTACTATGACATTGACTTTGGCGCGGTGCGCGTTGGGCCGGTTGAAGTGATGTTACATGCTGACCACACACACGACACCCATCCCTGGTATGCCGATCTGGCCGATGGGGCACCGCGTGGCGTTGGGTTACAGATCCGCGTCCTTGGCGTTGATCCGGATGAGGTTGAGGGGCGCGCTCGTGCCGCTGGTGCAAATATCGTCGCCACGACTGACAATAAAGGCCACGGCTGGCGCGAGCTGCTCGTGCGCGATCCCGATGGCTATGAGTGGGCGATTGGCGTACTTGTCGACCGGGCCAAGGGGCCGCTGCACCCCACGGTTGCGGCTTCATGAGTGCGCTTCTGGATCAGCTTGAAGGGCTTAATCCAATCTTGCAGGCGCTTCTGGCGACCACCTTCACCTGGGGCGTGACCGCAATTGGTGCCGCGGGAGTCTTTTTTATTCGCGAAGTCAACCGCAAACTGCTCGACAGCATGATGGGTTTTGCCGCCGGCGTGATGATCGCGGCCAGCTACTGGTCACTTTTGGCCCCCGCCATTGAAATGGCGGAAGGTGGGCCGCTGGCGGCCTGGATTCCAGCTGCCGTTGGTTTTTTGGGGGGTGGTCTCTTTCTTTTTGGCACAGATAAGCTACTGCCCCATCTGCATCTTTGGCAAGATGAAACAAAGGCCGAGGGGGTGAAAACGAGTTGGCAACGCAGTGTGTTACTTGTCCTCGCGATTACGCTGCATAACTTTCCCGAAGGGTTGGCCGTGGGCGTGGCCTTTGGCGCGGTTGCTGCGGGCTTACCTACGGCGACCTTTGCTGCGGCGGTTGCCTTGGCGATTGGCATTGGCTTGCAGAATTTCCCCGAGGGGATTGCCGTATCCATGCCACTGCACGGCGAGGGCATGTCCAAGGGGAAGAGCTTTTTCTATGGGCAGGCGTCCGCACTGGTTGAGCCGATTGCTGGGGTCTTGGGCGCGGCCGCGGTCTACTATGCGCGCCCAATCCTGCCCTATGCACTCAGTTTTGCCGCCGGTGCCATGATCTTTGTGGTGATCGAAGAGTTGGTGCCGGAGTCACAGACGAATGGTAACGCTGATATTGCCACGTTGAGCGCGTTGGGCGGCTTTGTCGTAATGATGATCCTTGATGTGGCGTTGGGATAACCGTTTGGGCAAGTAACCAGTAACAAAAAGAGAGCCACAGCTGCTCGCAAAGCGAGCAGCTGTGGCTCTCTTTTTGTTACTTACATCCCCGCCACCAGACGCCAGATCTGTGCCACAAAGAAGGTCACAATGAAGCCCATGCCGAGCGGCAGCAGCGCCGAAATGGTCGTCCACTTCAAACTGCCGGTCTCCTTGTAGATGGTGTAGAGCGTTGTGCTGCAAGGATTGTGCAACAGACTAAAGAGCATCAGGTTGACCGCGGTCAACAAGGTCCAGCCGCCGGCTTGAAAGAGTGCCAGCGTCTCGCCATCATTGCCTTGAAACATGACCCCGGTCCCGGCACCGGTGTGGGTGCCGGTCACCAGCACCGTCAACATCAGCACCGTGGGAATCACAATCTCGTTGGCCGGAATTGCCACCACATAGGCGAGCAGGATCACCCCATTCAGCCCCAGAACCCACCCGAAGGGATCGAGAAAATTAATCAGATGCTCGGCGACACTGAGCCCCCCAAAACTGATGTTCGCCGAAAGCCAAATGAGCGCGCCCGCCGGTGCGGCAAAGACAATCGCCCGCCAGAGCACATAGAGCGTGCGGTCGATCAGCGAGGTGTAGAGCGTCTGCCAAAATTGGGGGGGGCGATAGGGGGGCAATTCAAGGCTAAAGGTCGATGCTTCCCCGCGCAGGATTGTGCGTGATAAGCTCCAGGAAACCGCAAAGCTGAGTAGCACCCCTAAGGTTGCAATCGCCACCACGGACAACGCCGAAATCAGCCCACCCAAGAAGGCCGGCACCAGCCCGCCGATAAAGAGTGAGGCAATCAAGATCTGCGTCGGCCAGCGGCCGTTGCAGAGCGCAAAGTTATTGGTGATAATCGCGATGATGCGTTCGCGTGGGCTATCAATCACACGCGTGGCAACCACCCCCGCGGCATTGCAGCCAAAGCCCATCATCATGCTCAGCGCCTGTTTGCCATGCGCGCCCGACTTTTTGAAGATGTTGTCGAGATTAAAAGCGACACGCGGCAGATAGCCAAAGTCCTCCAGCAGCGTAAAGAGCGGGAAGAAGATCGCCATGGGGGGCAACATCACACTCACCACCCACGCCGTCGCCAGATAAACGCCATCGATCAGAAAGCCCGCAAGCCACCAGGGCATGCCAATTGCGGCCGCGCCGCTCTTGAGCACCGGTTGTGTCATGTCGATTAAAAGCGTTGCCAGCCAGGCGGAGGGCACATTGGCCCCGGCAATCGTCAACCAAAAGACGATCGTAAAGAGCAGCAACATCATGGGGAAGCCCCACAGCCGGCTCGTTACCAGGCGGTCGATCGTGCGGTCGAGGCTAAAGCGCGCCGGCTTATCGGGATAGTCGACGGCCCGGTCGGCAATGTGGGTGGCGTCGGTATAAATCGCCTCCACCAGCACTTCGTGGACGTTGCCCCCCACCTGTTCGCGCAACTGCGTCGCCCGTTGGAGAATCCCCTGCACGCCTAGTCCGGTTGTTGGCAATCCGTTCGTTGTCAGGGCGTTACTGGGTGATAATGTATTTGCATCAAGCATGACTGGCCTCCCATCGGGCATCTAAGGTTCCGGTCGTAACGCCGGGATCATCACGGGTCAGATCGCCAAGGTCGCCCTGTTCGAGCGCTTCGATAATCTGTTGATCGCCATCGAGCAAGCGCATTGCCACCCAGCGCGCATTGGGCAGGTTGGGGTGGAGTAGGGTCAACTCGCTCACCAGCGCGGTAATGGCCTCTTTCAGCGCCGGCGGCTCGCTTTGGATGCGATGGGGGCGACAGATCGTTTGCCCGGTCGCGACCTCGCTCACGGCATGGATCAGATCGGGGATCCCCACCCGTTGACGGGCCGCCATCGGCACGACTGGGATGCCCAGATCGCGCGCCAGCGACCGTTCATCGACCTTGATGCCGTGGCGTTTGGCTTCATCGACCAGGTTGAGCGCCAAGACGGCGCGGTCAGTAATCTCTAGCACCTGTAACGCCAGATTCAAGTTGCGCTCCAGACGAGTGGCATCGGCGACGATAATCGTCACATCGGGTTGGCCAAAGAGAATAAAATTGCGTGCCACCTCTTCATCGAGCGTGGTGGAAAGCAGCGAATAGGTGCCGGGCAGATCGACCAACTTGTAGCGATGGTCGCCATAGGAGAAGCCGCCCTCGGCGCGCGAGACAGTTTTCCCGGGCCAGTTGCCGGTATGTTGGCGCAGGCCAGTCAACGCGTTAAAGATCGTACTCTTCCCCGTGTTGGGGTTGCCGGCCAATGCCACCACATAGTCCCAATTGGTCATATCAATGCCCAGGCGGACGAGATTGCCGGGGCGGTGGATGGGGCAGCTTTCACAGGCGTGGCCGTGGCTCTGTAAGGGTATGGTCTGTTCGGTCAAATCGTTCATGCAATAACCTCAACTTCTGCTTGAAAATCTTTTTGACTAAGTTCGTTGTTCTTCTCGACTGGTTGCATCGTGTTCTCAACTGATTGCACTGGCTGCTCGACCAGTTGAATAAAATCGGCCTGCTCCTTGCGCAATCCAATCAGCGCGCCGCGGATGCGATAGGCAACCGGATCGCCGCTGGGACTGATCATTTCGGCGTGGATCATCGTGCCAGGCAGAATACCCAAGTCGAGTAGCCGGCGTCGTTCGGCCCCCTGGCAACGCGCCGAAAGCCGGAGTACCTTGCCACTTTCGCCAAGCGCCAGCGTGCTCAACGGCTTTGATGGCTCTGTCGTCAGTTCCGCTTGGGCAATCGGCACGACCGAGATGCTGCTGGCTAGCAGGGGCGCCAACAGATGGTCTGCGCCATCGCCCCAAAACTGGATGCGGTGCGCCGTCCGCTCGGTGACAACCACCTGCATGTCTAGGTGGATCTGCTCGGCGAGCAACTGCGCGTAGACGGTGGCCGGTTCATCTTCCAGATGGACAATGCGGAGCGGTTGATTGAGCGGCGCTTCGGCCAAGGAGCGCACATTCTTGTGCCCAGGTAGCTCCCCTTGCGCCGTCGGGATCGGATCGCCGTGCGGATCGAAGCGGGGGTTGCCCAATGTGGCAGCGAGCGCGTTGGTCTGGTCCACGGTTAGCTCATGCTCGCGCGCTTCGGAATGGCTGTGCCAATCTGTGGCTGTATAGCCGGTGCGTTCGGCTAGATAGCTCTCCCACAGGCGGTGGGCACGGATAATCTGGAGCGCATAGCCGCGGCCTTGGGCTGTCAGTTGGGGTACCCCAGCCGCTAAAATCACTAAGCCGCGCTGCTCCATTGTCGTGAGGAGAGCGGCAGCTTCATCGCTCGTACATTGCAAGGCCCCAGCGACACTCTGGATCGTACAGGATTGTTGGCGTGTCATACAATCGTAGATGTGTTTGAGCGCATCTTCCAGCAACACCCGCTCCGTCACCCGGCGGGTACGCTGCCAGCGCCAGAAGATTCCCTGGGGCTGGAAGAGCCAAATGCCGCCAGCGAGGAGCAGAAGTCCAACAACAAGCAGTATAGCAGGATCTGTCATGATGATGTATCCTTTCTTGAACTTAATTATTAGTCGTGGCTAAATTTTGTTTTATTCTCGCACTATTTTGTTGCTTTGTCAAGTGTGAAATTTTTGAGATATATTGGACGAGGATACTCACTTATTAAGCCAGTGGCGAGTGTGTATCAGATTCCCGAGTAGATGGAGCAGGGGGACGGGCAGGGGCGGGTGAGTGGAATGAATGGGACGGATGGCGCACATGAAACGAATGGTTATCATGGCCTACAGGCACAAGAGGTTGTGCCGACAGATGATTAGGGTTTGTTGCATGAGTTAGATTTAGATTTTGCTTGCATAAAGCGTGCCGGGGACGGCCCACGAGTTTCTTCATTTACCAGATCGCAATTGGGCTGTCCCCGGCACGCTTTGTCTTTTCACTAACCACGCTTTCCGCCTCACAAGACTCTACAAAACCGTTGTGCTTCTCCAGCAAACCTGTGTTATACTCTTGGCTGTCACCTCTTTGCAGTATAAGGTAAGCGTTCGGAAAGCACCCGATGATAACTCAATCCAACAATCCAATGAGCGCAAACGCAGAACCCAATCGGCCAATCACCGTCGTCGATGAACGGATCCGCAAAATGATCGCCGGTGCCGTTGCCGAGATCGATCTGGCGCAGATTGCGATCTTGCGTAAATTAACACCGGCGGACCGCTTTGCACAGATGCTATCGATGATCCGCTTTACCGAAACTACCGCAGCTACACGACTGCGTCAGCGTAATCCTAGTTTGAGTATAGAGGCTGCGCTACGGATTGTAAGGAGTGGTAGCATGACGCAGTGGTTGGCAAAGCATCCACCAGAAAAAGCAACAGTGAGCGGATGACCGAACCAAAGCTGGAATTTGATGCATTCATACGCATGGTGATTGAGGCAATTCAAGCCGTTGATCTCGAATATTTGCTCGGCGGTTACGCTGAATGCTTGGGGAGAATCGCGTACCACGCGTGATTTAGATATTGTGCTCAATTTGCCGGTTGAACGCATTTATCCGCTTTCCCAGGAACTAGCGAAACGGGAGATGCTTGTTCCGGTTGATGTGATTGTCGATTTGCTTATTGCACCAGGGGATCTACCCGTCAATGCGATTCATGGCAGCAGTGGATACAAGGCTGAAATTTTTCTACTGCGCGATCATGACGAGTATCGCCGTATTTCGCTGAAACGACGTCGGCTGGTCAAGATCGATTCCTTCCCCGGCGAAGTCTATGTCCACTCCCCGGAAGATCTCATTATCAATAAGGTCTACTACTTCAGTCTCAGTCAACAGACTAAGCATGTCCGTGATATCGCCGGCATCATCGCATTTTGTGGCGACGAACTCGATATGGCCTATATTGCAGAATGGGTGGAGAAGTCGGGGGTGGCGGCAGTTTGGGATGAGATCCGGACCCAAGCCGCACGGCTGTTTGACCGTGAATAGTAGACAGTCTAAGCTTCTACCGAATCAGGGTTTTCTACGAGGATGCTATGCCCCGTTGTCATCAATCGCCAGCTTAACCACCAAAACACCACCATCCCCGCCAAATCTGCTGATAGATCCATCAGGTCCCCGGTGCGTAAGGGGGAGAACGCCTGTACGATCTCTTCCCCCAGCGCCAACGAAATCGGCAATACAATCGCCAGCGGTACTCGCAATCGCCCCACCTGCACCCAGCGCTCCGGCCACCACATCGTCAGCCAAAAGACGACCGCACCAAAGAAGAGCGCGTGAATCACCTTGTCCGAATTGGGCCAGGCGAGCAGGCTCTTGGGCAAAATATCGAGATAGGCCATCTGCGTCATCACGATCACAAAGCCAATCTGTGGCCAGAGTAGCCACCGTGCGCGTTGGTAGAGCGATCCTTCGATCAGCAGCAGACCATAGGCGGCCGCGCCCATTGCCGTGCCAAAGACCGCGCCAGCAAAGAGATCCGACGGGTAGTGATGGCCAAGATAAATGCGGCTGTAGCTAATGGCCAGCGCACCCACTATCGCCGTCACCGACACCCAACGACGGCGCAAGCCCAGGATGAGCACCGTGGCGCTGGCAAAAGCTGCCGCGGCGTGGCCACTGGGAAAGGCGGGAAAGGGAGGTGTTGGCAGCAGTAACCGGATCGTACCAGGCCAGAAGAGAGCGGGACGTGGGCGCATGGCTAGGTAGTAGAAGAGAAAAGTGACCACTGTGCTCAGCAGCAGTGCCAGCAGCAGCGCCTTGCCGAGTTGGCGCGTCCGCAGCGTTGTTCCCCGCCGCAGCAACCCATAGCCGAGCAGCGGCAACGCGGCAATCCCTACCGTGGTCAATAAAATCATTACAACGTCCAACAGCGGATTTGTCCACCGCTGATTCACCAAAGTCAACACCCACTGATCCATAT
The DNA here is from genome assembly GCA_034432375.1 of Caldilineaceae bacterium. Lineage (GTDB taxonomy): Bacteria > Chloroflexota > Anaerolineae > Caldilineales > Caldilineaceae > JAHBVH01. Next base: position 21,480 of record DAOUCA010000100.1, on the reverse strand, counting down.
CTGCTCCTTCAAATTGACTGATTTATTGGTCGCACATCGTCTGGTGCCAACGCCTCCAGCGTCGGCACCTCACCTGGAGGCTCCAGCGTCGAGTCGAATGACGCCCGACGGAAAGCTGGAACGTCCGCGCTCACTAGGCACTCACTAGGCACTCAGTAGTTCACGCAGTAGGGGATTAAGAAAAATTTTGGTAAACGTAGGCTGAGCTTGTCGAAGCCGCTCCGGCTTCGGCAAGCTCAGCCTACGCTCGTTTACTGTTTAATTTCTTACCTTGCGAGAGCGTGGAACGAGCAACGCGTGCTCGTCGATTGTACAGGATAGCAGACGAAGAAGGCAGCACTCAAGTGCAACAGACGGGACACCTAACTGTCGTCACAGATGAAAAGTGGGTGCGGTTACTTATAGACAACTCATTTAAAAGTGGCACTCAGGCGACTGGTTTTACACGAGAGTAAGTGCGCCACAAATGTCAACTATCTTTAAATTCGGTTGTAGTCCAGTGGGAACAGAGAATTTTGGGATAAATATCTATTCGTTGGCAACAACTAATGTGTAGAAGGGGACCGCGGTCTCATGCGCGGTGGTGGTCAATTCCAGCCCAAAGTTGCCGGGTTGTAGATCGGCCGGCAGCGTGGCATGGACGCGGCGACAGAGGATCTCCCCTTCGTGCCAGGGCACCGCCGGCGCGACAACTTCCTGCCAGAGCGGCACCGCCCGATCGCCCAGGCGCAACTGCAAGGTGACTGGCTCGCTGTTGAGTGCGTTGCTCATAATCCAATAGAGATCAAGCGTAAAGGCCGCGCCGGGCTGCACCACGTCGGTATTGATCGCATAGCCATAGAGAGTCAGATCGTCGTCGATGGTCAAATTGGTGGCGGGTGGTAGCGTGATATCGGCTGGCGGATAGGCGATCATCGGGAAGGTGACGGTGCCGGCGTTGGCCATATCGGTATCCAGCGGCGCGCCATTGGCGTCGATGCGCGGCCGTCGCGCCCCGTCGGCGGCCAATTCATACCAGCCAACCAGCAGTGTCAACTCGTCACCGCCGACACAGCTATCCTCAATCTCGGGATCGTAGCGCTCAATCACCCGTTCGCCGGGGCTCCAGGTGGGGGTGAGATAGCTGCCGTCGCCCGGCAATTTGTCGATCTGCGCCACCCGGCGTCCATCGCGGTCGATAAAGTGCAAAAAGGTAGTCAGGCTGCGCAAAGTTGGGGCTTCGGCACGCCAGAAGAGGCGTAGCTCGCTATGGTCGTTGCGCTGTTGCAGACCGAGCAAGGTTGGCGCGTCGTCAAAGTAGGCGGGCAGTTCCGTGGCCGGCTGTGCCTCTGGTTGATAGCGTTCCGGCCATGTCGTGAGCTGATCAGCGGGTATCTGAAGCAGCGCCAACAGTGGCTTGCCATAGCGATCGTTGACAGTTTCGGCGGCGCGATCAGGCCACAACTCGGTTAGCCCTTGGGCACGTTCCAGCTTTTCGGCGGGAAAGGCGTAGACTGCGCCCTCTCCTGGCGGTGGCAACACAATGGTTTCGCTGCTGTCGAGTGCTTTGATGATCGAGCTGTCGCGCAGATAGGCAAAGGTCGCATGTTCGCTCCAGAGGGGGGCCAGATAGACGGTATTGCCGGCAGCTGCCAACTCTTCCAGGGTGGTTAGCGCATCGAGCTTGTCGGCGTCATAGGTGTAGTAGCTCTCGGGCATTTGGGGATAACGCACAAAGTAATCGTAGGTGGCCCAACTGCCACTCACTGCCACCAAGAAGAGCGCCACCGCGTAGCCACTCCAACGGGGGATCTTATTGGGGGTCTGCCGGCTGCGCCAGCGTAGCGGCCATTCGGCAATCCAGGCGAGCCCCAATCCCACGGGAACAAAGGCCGCGGGCAGCGCGGGCAAGGTGCGCGAATAGTTGGGCGCGGCTTCGCTGAGGATCGACGGCAGCAGCATCACCGCCACCCAGCCAGCGAGCAGTGCCAGCGCATCTACATCTGGATCGTCATGGCGGGGATCATTCTGGCGGGGGCGCAGTAGTCGACCAGCCCAAAACACCACTCCCAATAGGAAGGCCAGCCCCAGTGGCCATTCAAAGACTGGCCGTCCCGGAATGTTGTGCGCCCACTCGACATCGCCGTGGAAATTAAACATGCCCAGCACCAGCAGCAGATTCTGCCCCAGCAGCCGCCACGGATGACTTTCGCCACTGACCCGCTCGGCAAAGATCGAGACTTCCGAGGCATGGCCCAGGAAGAAGTCGGGATGGTGATAGAATTCGAGCCCGAGCGGTAGAAAGACGAGGAAAGCGATCACGCCGGTGAGGATCAGCGTGCGCAGGGGGTGAACCCCATCCCGGCCCTCCCCGACCTCAGGGAGGGAGTTAGTAACCCCACCCCGGCCCTCCCCGACCTCAGAGAGGGGGTTAGTTGCTCCTCCCCTCGGGTGTCCCCTGGGCGCGGGGGAGGTTGGGCGGGGGTTCCGCCAGAGCAACCAGCCCGTATAGCCGATCAGCACAAAGGGTACAAAGCGCCCGGCAGGGTGGGTCCACGGCGCGAGGCCGGTGAGCAGGCCGGCGCAAAGGAGTGCGATCCAACGCGTGCGTTTACGCGCACCATGCAGCGCCAGCCAATAGCTGCCAAAGAGACCACTCAACAGCAGCGGCATCAGGATCACGCGGATGCCATAGTGGCTAAAGTGTAGATGCCAAAAGGAGACAGCCAAGGCGAGGCTCGTAAAGAGTGCCACCAGGCGAGAGCGCCGTTGCAAGAGGGTGCGCAACAGCCAGTAGGCCGCGGGAATCGTCAAAATGCCGGCGAGCGCCGAGGCGAGCCGTAGGGTATAGACGTTGAAGCCAAAGAGCGCGCCCAACGCGGCTTGAACATAGGTGTAAAGCGCCTCGCGCCCGCCGTTGGCCGGCAAGAAGAGCGGACGGTTGCCATACCAAACCTGTTCGGCATCAATGGCATTGAAGGCTTCATCAAATTGAAAGCCGGGCGGGGCTTCGCCTAATTTGTAAAAGCGCAAAGCCGCCGCCAGCAGCGTAAGCGCAAGGAGATAGAGCCAGTCGCGTCGAGTCCAGAGCATGGGAACGGTTCGTGATAAATGATTCGTACCCTTATGCGCTATTTTCGTAGGGACACGATATATCGTGTCCCTACGAAAATAGCGCATAAGATTTTGATGAATGACAAACGATACTGGTCCGTATTGTACCATGTCGATTCGAGATTCACCCTATTAGGAAGAGGGGTTCCAACGGGCGCAGCCAATGAAACGGTCACTCAATTCATCGGTACAATCGTGTAGTGATCGACGCTCTGGCCGGCCAAAAGGAGCTCGTAGGTGAACTCGATCAGACCGTCACTTGGGATGGCCGTGGCTGTGGCAAGCGCGCGGTCGGCACCTGTATATGCGGTGACGCTAACGCTTTTGACCGTTGACCACGCCGGCGGCAGACGGAGAGCGATCGGTCCAGGCGCACCCAGTGGTTGCCAGAACGTAATCTGCGTGGGTGTACGTGCCTCAACCAGTAGATGCAGACCCAACGAGAGCGCTTGCCCATTATATGCCGTAAAGGCCCCAGCCGTCAGGGTGCCCGCTTTGTTGGTCAGATAGAAGCCATCTGGCGCAACCGTATGGCCGGCAATGGGATAAGGTCGGGTGCGTTGCCAGTTGGCGAAGACTCGCATATCACCAAAGCGTGTTTCGGTTACGCCGGTCTCGAGGCTGCGAAAGACGGTAATGGGTGCGTCGGCATAGGGCGCAAGTACCACCCGTTGCAGCAGACTCACCGCATAAAGCCAGGGATCATCGGCACCACCGTGGCCGTTGACAGGATTGAGCCCATAGCTCAGTTGGTAGCCCATGGCCAGATTCCAGCGCAAGGTGGGCAGATTGTCGGTAAAGGTTTCGGGGGCCAGGTTATGTTGATAAAAGAGCACCTTGTCGCGCAGCAACATTGTGGCAAAGGGGTAGGGGTGCCAGTAACCTGGTCCCCACCAGAAATCGGTTTCGCCGCGCTGGTCAAAGAGCAGCAGGCTGCCGTGAAAGCCGATTTCGTGGGCGGCCATGCGGTCGTACCCCACTTCGGTCATCAGCCCAACCGCGGCGTGCCGTTCCGTGTGGTCGAGCCACCCCTGGCGAAACGCCGTGGGGGTGGGGGTCCACGGGCTGTAGTTGCGACAATCGCCAGAAGCGGGGATGCAGTGGATATCGCCGGCTCCCACCTGGTCTTCAAAGATCAGATCGCTGCCGAGCGTCGTCAACTCGGCGATGGTCTTACTGATGCGCTGCTGCACGGCCGGCGCGTAGGGGCTGACGGGATAGCCGCCATGCAGCCATTGCCAGCCCGGCTTGCCTTGGTTGACGGCCGAATCGTGGGCGGCGTTGGCGAGGCTGCAAGGGGGACGGGGTTCAAGCCCCGTACATTCATAGCGTAGCGCCCCTGGCTCATCGCGCATGGCCAACGCCTCCGCGCCAAGTTCCTGTACGGTGGACGATTCATCGTCCCACCAGGTGGGGTTGGTGTAGGGCATATTCAAAAAACCGGCTGCATGGGCTGCGGCAAAGAGATCGGCTAAGCCAGCCGTGTCACTGCCGCGCGGGGGCAGATAGTCGGGATAGCCCTCGTCAAAGACGCCATTTTGCCAATAGGTGACCCAATGAAGCAGGCCAGGCGCTGGCACATGGCGGAGCAGATCGGCCCAATAGGCGGGCGGATGGTCATACTCAATCTTATAAAGGGGACCCTGCACCACGGCATTGTAGCGCTCGCCCAATTTTTGGTGCAGATCCGCAAAGTGGTCGAGTCGATTGTCACGGCGATAGGCGGCAATCGTCGCGGCATAGGGCTGCCCGAAGTGCAAGCGCACAACGGGTGCAGCCCAACCTTCTTGCGCCGTGGCTGACGGATCTGTCGCCAGGGTGCCGGGAATGTAGGGGTAAAAGGTGTGGACCAGCCGCGTCTCATCCAGCTCATTGATCAGGCTTACTTTGGCCGACTCCAGTGCTGCCGGCTGCTGGATGGTATAGAGGGTCAGGCTGCTCGCTTGCATCTGCAGCGCCACATAGTCGGCAAAGAGCCCTTGCCAACTGGGGTAGAGTGCATCGTAGCGGGCGCGTTTGGCAAAAAATGGCTGGTCGAGTAGAACGCCGGGCAGTGTGGGCAATAGCGCTTGCTGTAGATCGGCCTTGGCTATGAGCAGATCAGACGGGAAGAGCACCTGGTCGATCACCCGTTCGCTGGCATTGTGCAAGGTCAGCTGTAGATCGAGCCAGGAGGAAGCGGAGGGGGTGATCGCAATCTCCACCTCGATCGTGCCGGGCACCTCCTCCAGCTCGGCGTGACCGCTATAGTCCAAACGAAGTTGGCTCGTTGCTGCTTGCCACTGATAGTGGAAGGTGAAATCTTCCTGGTCCGCCCCAAAGCTGCAACCGCCGATATACTTCTCGCCACGCGTGCTGTCGGCGCGATAGATCGCCCCCCACAGACAGCCATTGCGCGAACCATCGGTCAAGGTCACCCCGCGCTGCTTGTCGACAATCGACACAATGGCCCCATTGTTCTTGGTTAACGTCATCTCGTAGAAGGGGTTGCCCACACGGATGAGCGCGGGATCGCTGTCATCAAAGTAGGGCGCGATGGCCGGCGGCAGGGCACAGCTTGTTAGCCAGAGGGTTACGAGCAAGCTGGAGAAGAGCAGTAGCGGACGGCGATAAGGAGACATATTCATCGTTTGATAAAGTGTATTGAACCAGGGAAAAGCTAGGTTCCGTTGACATTTGAAAGAACGACCAATAAATTGGCCGCCCAACATCGAAAAGCCGCTTCAGCGGCTAAAAGATCAGCCGCTGAAGCGGCTTTTCGATGGTAGAAGCGGCTTTTAACCCTGCTGCCAAGCCACGCATAAATTTCGATGTGCATCGCGTTGATACAACCCTTGTCACAGTACAACTGTGACCTACAATTCTTCTATCAGGACTTTTTGACAAAACACCACAGCCGTACAAGGCCGCACTAGGGAGTCTGCAACACTATTCAGTAGCAGCAAAAGGAACATACATAGCCCAAACGGCATGGGCGTGTAGTGAGCATCCCCAGATGCGACTTCTATCAGGACTTTTTGACAAAACACCACAACCGTACAAGGCCGCACTACGGAGCCTGCAACACTATTCAGTAGCAGCAAAAGGAACATACATGGCCCAAGCGGCATGGGCGTGTAGTGAGCATCCCCAGATGCTCACGTCGCATCTGGGGATGCTCACTACACGCTTTGTATGTGGGTTTGCCGTCACTGACACTATTCTATCACCGATTGTGACAAATGCTATGATGATCGCATCGGTTGATGCTAGCGCTGGGGATGCCGACAGCGTATGCGGAATGGTGCTGTTACCTTGTGGCTCATAGAGATTGACGACCAGTTGATACTTACCAGGGAGTGTAGGTGTCGGCAATGGCAGCGCCAGATAGCCCGGTTTTTCATCACCCAGTTGCCAGGTGGTGGGGGGCAGGAGGGGGCCAATGGGAAAGTTGTCCCGCTGGCTAACGACCGTGCCTGTGCTATCAAGCAGTCGCAGGGTAACGCGATAGTCGGCTTGGGGGATCTGTTGCGCCCGCCATTGCAAGGTCACCAACAGATCCCCCTGATCTTCAAAAATGGCGGCCTGCGCCAAGGCCAATTCGTTGTTAAAGAGTGCATTGATTCGTGTAGTCAGCATTGGGTTAAATGCCTGCGGGCTACTGAAATGGCAGAGGCGCACATCGATCCATGCTTCACAATCCCGTTCATAGGCGACGGCGGTCAGATATTTGGCGACGAATTCGCCTGCATCGACCTCGTTTTCGGCGGTGAGGCTGAGCCAGACGCCGCTGTACTCTTGCAAAAGCCCCTGAATCACGTCGTCCATCGCCTCGGGCACCACCGGCGCTGCATTGACCGGCCAGTAAGGGGGCAGATCGATGGCCGGCGCGCTGTAGATAGGTGTATCAGCAGGTAGATAGTACTTGGCCAACAGATGTTGGCGTGGCGCTTCGAGTAGTACCGCTTCGTCCGGCTGACGGTGCGCGATGAGATAGGCCGCCATCTCGCGATATTCGCTCTTCTGATAATCGCCAAAATAGTGAGGCAGTGCCAACGCCGGCACCACAAGCGCAACCAACAGACCACCATAGGGCAACGTCCAATGCAACCGACCCAGCCAACCGATGCCCAGCGCCATCAAGATCAGCAAAAAAGGCACGACATAGAGGAGATAGCGCGTCGCCAGGGCGGGAAAAAAGAGCGCGCTGAGGCCAATCGGGAGGAGGGCGGTAAGCAGCAGTAGCCACAATTGCACACGGCGGTCAATGCGTTTCAACGCATTTTGCGTATCAGGCGTTGAATTCATTCGATGCTGAGCCACAACCCCACCCCGGCCCTCCCCGACATCGGGGAGGGAGTCAAGGTCGCCTCCCCCGCAAGCGGGGGAGGTTGGGAGGGGGGGCATCTTCCCCAGCAGCGCCACCACCCCCAAGCCAACCAGCGGTAGCCAGAGATAGCCCCAGACACTCTCCGCCACCTCCCAACGCACGGCGGCAAAGCTCATCTCGCGCCAGAACGCGGTCAAGAAGATCAGTGCGCTCGGTTTGGGGGTGGTGCCGGCGAGCACCATGCGCACCGTGTCATGAAAGCCGGGGGCCATGGCAAACCAGGCGAGCAGCGGCAACATAGCCAGTGCCAATGTCCCACCGAGCGTGAGCCACTGTCGCACCGTGGCCCGCTGCGTTACCAGCCAGATCAGGCAGAAGATCCCCTCTGCCAGCAGAAGCAACGCGCTGTAGTAGTGCGAACCGAGCATCGCCCAATGGAGCAAGATGAACGTGACGGTTACCCATCGTAGGGGCACCGTATATGGTGCCCCCCCTCTACCAAGCCCCAAACGAGCAACGTCGGCCCGGTTGTCACCCTGAAAGGGTCTTCGATCTGCCCTTCCCGATAATTCTGGCAAAGTGACAAGCGAATCCACGAGGTGGAGCAGCGCGATTAGCGCGGCCACCGCCAGCGTGACGACGAGCGCGTACATGCGCGCTTCTTGGCTGTAGTAGATGAGGATGGGCGATGAAACAACAAGTATCAATAATAAACAGTAGCAGCAAAAGGAACATACATGGCCCAAGCGGCATGGGCGTGTAGTGAGCATCCCCAGATGCTCACGTCGCATCTGGGGATGCTCACTACACGCTTTGTATGTGGGTTTTGCCGTCACTGATAATAAATTGTGAATTGTGAATGGGGCGTGGGTACCTTGAAGGCGGCGTGCAAATTGCAGAGTGAGCGGGAGCAGCAGGGTGCCGGCGAGGACGGGGAGATAGCGCAGGGCGAATTCGCTCTGCCCGGCGAGCAGCGACCAGCCATGCATCAGCAGTTGCCAGAGGGGCGGGTGCTCAAAGGCGGCGCGCCAGTGAAAGGCGATGATCTCCGCGGGTGTGGCGCGCGCCATTAGCGCGGTGGCGGCCTCGTCATAGGAAAGCCCCTTGGCGTCGAGCGCGTAGACGCGCAGCGCGAAGGCGAGGAGGATAAGTACGAGACACGAGACACGAGATACGAGACAGGAGACAGGAGATAGGATAGAGAAGAGACGAGACATGGTTATTTCTTGAGGACCCAAAGGCTGGGATTTTTTGTCATGCTGACGAGCATACGGATAATTTCCTCATACTGTTGATAAAGCTCACGCGTCGGTTCTGGCGCGACATATTGACAGTGGACGGCAAACTCTGGCCAGACTTGGGTCTCGGCTGCTTCGCCTTCGCTGTCGGCTAATTTGCTGAGGAATGCCTTCTCATAACGCCGCTTTCGCCACGCCTCGGCCAGATTGGCACAGACCGATCGCGACGAGCGACGCACCTGATCCGTCAGCGCGTAGGTTTCCTCTTTGGGAAACGTTTTGGAAATCTCAAAAATTTGCGTGGCAGATCGAAACGCCTTTTGATATACATCCAGATCGACATGCGTAACGATCGCCCGCTTTGGTTGATTAGTTGAACCCATCTCTTCACCTTTCCATACCATGATACTGTTGCGCTGTCTTACGAAACACCTTACGCTCCGCTGTGGGCTGTCATTCCTGCGCAGGCAGGAATCCATTTATTTGCTGTGGACTCCTGCCTGCGCAGGAGTGACATAATCACTTTGTTAAGATAGTGCAACAGTATCATACCATTATGATGTGTATTAAGCAGTGCTACTCAACCACATCCCCAGAAAGGCTTCCTTTCCCCCAAATCTCACAACCCCTCTCCCCTCTCCCCTTGTCTCATCTCTCATCTCTCCTATCTCCCCTCTCCTATCTCGTCTCTCCTATCTCCTGTCTCCCCTCTCCTATCTCCCCTACCCCACCCTTCTCACCTGCCCCATCCCCGTCGTCGTCTGCGCACCGACACCGCTGTAGTTGGCAAAATCGGCGAGCATCTGCATAACGCCGAGCCAGTAGCGGTCGCCGCCGAGCGCGGCATAGGTCGCTTCGCCGACCGCGCCAATGCGCAGCCCTTTGTTCTTCTGCATCACCGTTTTACTCTCCAACCGATAGCGGCTGAGCGCGACCATCTCTTCGCCAAAGCGGCGCATCTCGGGGCTGAGGGTGACGGGGCTAAAGGCGTTCCAGCGTTCAACAAGCGAGCCAAAGACAAGCGACGGCATGGGCACCGGCACGCTCATGTTGTTGGAGGTAAAGGTGGTGGGGGTGACAAAGCGCAGCGTGACATTGCGCGGCAGGCGATCCGGTTGCAGCAACTGCGCCGCGGCCAGCGTCTCGTAGCTCGTCTGCCCCGTCCACGGATCGGCGGCGTGATTACAGGTGACGGCAGCAAGGGTGAAGGCGTGGCCATCGAGCGGCCAATGGGTGGGTGGCGCTTCGAGCAGCGCTGCGGCCAGGGCTTGGCTGACGGTGGCGGTGAGACCGGTGATGCGCACAAAATAATTGGTCTCCGCCTCAATCGCCATGCCCTCACGGTGCTCGCGGCCATTGAGGATCCCCGAACAGGTAAGCGGCTTGGGGCCATCGAGATCGTGGATGGCCGGGCCAAGCGCCGGGTCGACCGCTTGCAGCGCGGCCAAGGTGGCGGCATAGTTGGCGCGGCCAAGGTGTGCGCGCACAGTGGTGGCAGTGGGGGAGGTGAGGGTGAGCGTTAGGGCGATGAGCATGAACTGTCCCACTCGCTCACTTGGCGTTGGCTGCTGTTGAAATTGGCACCGACTAGTGTCACCGGTTTGTGCTGTAGCTGATATTTTGCGGCGTACTCATGGGTCCCGCGGTCCCGTTCGCTGAATTCACTGAGCAGATAGGTGAGAAAGGCATCTTCGACCTCGCTATTGGGATAGCCCAACGTGTAGACGCGCCGTGTCGGTTCGTAGGCCTTGATCGTTAGGTAGCCGGTCTGAAAGAGCAACGGCACCACCGAAAGCGACTCTAGCTCATAGGTGCTGAACCCCAACTCCCGCAAGCGCAGGTCGTTGAGCAGCGTAATGTCGTACTTCTGTGTCTTTAGAAGCTTGATCAGAAAGGTTGGCGTACCTGTTTCAAACCAATAGTTGGAGAAGCGGTGATTGTAGAAGAGCTGCAAGGTGGAAAATGGGTTGTAGACGGATGGACTCTCCTCGACAAAGCAAAAGCCATCGTACCACTGCCGGATTTTGGCAACGAAAGCTGTTGGGGTGAAGCTCTCTTGTTGGGCAAAGGCGTCGATGTGGTCGGCAAAGCAACTGGTCAACTCCGCTTCGGTAATCCCCAAGGCCGTGGCAAAGTGCGGACTCATGGTTATATCGGTCAGATTATTTAATACCGAAAAGACGCCCACTTTACTAAACTTGCTGATTCCGGTGATAAAAACAAAACGTAGATAGCGATCCATTGATTTGATAATCCCATAGAAGCTACGCAACGTGTCGCGGATTTCGATAGCGACCGGCAGGTTCTCGAGATTATCGATGAGTGGCTTGTCATACTCATCGATTAGCACTACCAGCCGCCCCTCTTTAGAAAGTTGCAGGAGCAAGTTACGAAAGCGGCTCTGACAGTCATAGCCACGCACAATGATCTCATGGCTTTCGGCTATCTCTTCGATGTAACTGTCAATCGCCTGCTGGAGCGCGGCGGCGTTGTGAATCGTACTCCAGCTAAAATCAATACGCATCACCGGGTAGGTTTGCCAATCGTAATCACTGCTATCGATCCACAGCCCCTCAAAGAGCGCCCGATTGCCCAGGAAGATCTCCTCCAACGTCGAGAGCATCAAGCTCTTGCCAAAGCGTCGCGGCCGCGCCAAAAAGTAGAGCCCCGTCCCAGGGCGCACGAGATCATAGAGATAGCGCGTCTTGTCAACATACAAGAAGCCGCCATCGATGAGATGGCGAAAGGTATAAGTGCTGGCTTGGACCGGTTGTGGCATGGGTGTACTCCTGGACATCTACTCAATTATTCCCCCCAATTATAGCACAACTCTTGCGCCTGTGCATTCCCGTTGGCACGGCGGAGCATCTCGCTTTGGGGGCGAGTTTCTTCTAGCACACGGACTCCCCCTTGCCAACCGCAGCGCAAAAAAAACGGCCGCCTCGCGGCGACCGCCCAACCATCCTCTATTTGTGAAACGCTCCCCTGACGGGGATTCATTGTTCTATGACTTGAAGGGTTTGACCTTGCCGAATTTGGAGGCGATGAGTTTCCGACCCCTGACGGGGATTCATTGTTCTGTGACGCATGGCAAGATCTGCAGCCAGTGATTGAGAGTATTTGTTTCCGACCCCTGACGGGGATTCATTGTTCTGTGACTTTTAGCCACAAAGACGGAAGCAAGGGTCCAAACAAGTTTCCGACCCCTGACGGGGATTCATTGTTCTGTGACCAGGCCACCCGGCACCACGCCTAAAGTGGCCTGATAAGTTTCCGACCCCTGACGGGGATTCATTGTTCTGTGACTACGGCAACCATTGCAACAGAAACCGCAACGCCTACTGGTTTCCGACCCCTGACGGGGATTCATTGTTCTGTGACAAAAAGTGTGTGCTGGAAATGCTGGCTACGTATTTCGTTTCCGATCCCTGACGGGGATTCATTGTTCTGTGACTGGATTTTAGCTACCCAGCACTGCAGCAAAAGATGGTTTCCGACCCCTGACGGGGATTCATTGTTCTGTGACCAGTCTGGATAGATCCCTGGGTTATCGCCAGCATTTGGTTTCCGACCCCTGACGGGGATTCATTGTTCTGTGACCGGGCGCGCGATAACGCGACTCAAGTTGCGTAGTGGCGTTTCCGACCCCTGACGGGGATTCATTGTTCTGTGACTTTAGATGCCATCATAAAAAGCCACGGCGATGACTAGTTTCCGACCCCTGACGGGGATTCATTGTTCTGTGACAAGATCTCTCCCAAAGACTCTCAGAGGCCACGACAAGTTTCCGACCCCTGACGGGGATTCATTGTTCTGTGACCGCTTGGTCGCTTTGGACTGTGCGAATCATGTAAAATGTTTCCGACCCCTGACGGGGATTCATTGTTCTGTGACCCCGCACCCTACTGCCTTCAGTCTGTAGCTAGTCCAAGTTTCCGACCCCTGACGGGGATTCATTGTTCTGTGACGTGTGCCGGTGACTCAGGAGCAGGCTCCGTTGCCTAGTTTCCGACCCCTGACGGGGATTCATTGTTCTGTGACCAATCGAGATGGAACCCTGTCCATTGTGGGACTTAGTCGTTTCCGACCCCTGACGGGGATTCATTGTTCTGTGACCAATGTAGACAAGTATTGGGGCACCGATATTGCCATTGTTTCCGACCCCTGACGGGGATTCATTGTTCTGTGACCGGCAGATCGGGACAATCGAGATGGAACCCTGTCCGTTTCCGACCCCTGACGGGGATTCATTGTTCTGTGACCCCGGTACAGCCACCCTGTACCAGGCGGGGCAGACGGTACGTTTCCGACCCCTGACGGGGATTCATTGTTCTGTGACCACGTCAGTGGTCAAGCTCCGGGGGAGAATGGTCAAGTTTCCGACCCCTGACGGGGATTCATTGTTCTGTGACGCCGAGGTCTAGTTTGTTGGCCCGCGTTTGCGGGTGGGTTTCCGACCCCTGACGGGGATTCATTGTTCTGTGACGATGCGGCAAGAGGTTGGGCAATACCAACCGCAACTGGTTTCCGACCCCTGACGGGGATTCATTGTTCTGTGACACAGATGATTACATAGATGGATATGGTCACGTTAAGTTTCCGACCCCTGACGGGGATTCATTTGTTTTTGATAAAATAAAAAGTCAACAGTGCTGAAAGAAATGGCCGACGAAAAAGTCAACACCTAAGCCAAAATCCACTAAGATAGCAAGCAAAAAAAGTGTGCTTGTGAAGGTAGTGGAGGGAAGGATGATTGACGTGGAAAGCTGGGAAAGCATACGACGGGGCTATTACGTCGAAGAGAAGAGTATGCGCGAGTTGATGCGAGAAACAGGCCATTCGTTTCGGAGCATCCGACGGATTATCGAAGGGAACGAACCAGGGCGCTATGTGTTGAATGGTGTACGAGCGGCGCCGGTGCTGGGAGCGTACAAAGCACAGATCGAAGAGATGGTGGCGGCGAATGCGAACTTGCCACGCAAACAGCGGTATACGTCGTCACGGATTTATCAGCTTTTGCAAGGGAAGGGCTTTGGCGGGGCCGAGTCAACGGTGCGTCATTATGTGAGTCGGGTGCGGAAAAAGCAGCGTCGGCCGCAGGTGTATCTGCCATTGAGCTTTGAGCGAGGTCGAGACGGACAGGTGGACTGGGGCCAAGCTGAAGTGGTGTTCAACGGAGAAATCGTCACGGTGCAACTGTTCGTGATGCGGTTGAACTATTCGCGGCGGATCTTTGTGATGGCGTTTCCGAGCCAGAAACAAGAAGCGTTTTTTCAAGGGCATGTGGCGGCGTTTCAGCATTTTGGGGGAGTGCCGTGGCGGTTGACTTATGACAACCTGGCGACGGCGGTGCAGAAGATATTGAAGGGTAAAGGACGGCAGGAACAGGCAAAGTTTCTGACCTTTCGGGGCCAATACCTCTTTGATAGCCATTTTTGTACGCCCGGCGAAGGACACGAAAAAGGCGGTGTAGAACACGGGGTCGGCTATGTGCGTCGGCAGTATTTGGTGCCGCGGCCAGTCGTCGAGTCGTTTGCGGAACTCAATGGCTATTTACGCGAACGCTGTGTGGCGGATGATGGGCGCCAGGTCAAGGGGCAAGCGGCCCCGATTGGGGAGATGTGGCAGCAGGAGCAGCCGCACCTGCGCCCGTTGCCGGCCTACGCCTATGACTGTTGCCGGGTAGTAGAAGCGACACTGACACCCTATAGTCAGGTGATTGTGGAAACGAATCGCTATTCCGTGCCAGTCGCGCAGGCGTCTGCTCGACTGGTGGTCAAACTCTATCCATTTCAGGTCGAAATCTATGGTGCGGACCAGCCAGACCCACTGGCGGTCCATGAGCGCTGCTACGGTCGCGAGCAAGACATCTTCGATCCGCTTCACTACTTGCCATTGTTGGAAGAAAGGCCCGGTGCCTTTGACTATGCTACGCCACTGCGCCAGTGGCGCACGACCTGGCCTGCGGTGTATGAAATGTTGTTGACCCAATTGCGCCGGCAGTGGCCAGAAGGGCGGGGCATTCGTGAATTTGTGACCATCTTACAACTGCATCAGCATCATTCAGCCGAACTCATCGCGGCCGCCATTACCCAAGCACTGGACCATCACTGTGCTCATGCGGATGGGGTACAACTCTGCTTGCACCAACTGCTGACGCCAGAATTACCGACCGTTGTGCTCGATTTACAGCATCGTCCCCAACTCTTGGGCATCGGTGAACAGGCGGTCAACTTGGCGCAATATGATGCGTTAGTTGGGGGTGTACCATGTCTGTAGAAACCGTCCTGCTCGAAAGCCAGCTCAAACAACTGGGGCTGACCACGTTTATGCGCAACCATGCTGCGTTTGCCGCTGCGGCCGTCCAACGGCAGGCCACCTATGCCGACTACTTAGGCGCTTTGGCCGCACAGGAAGTCAACCAAAGGGAAGCGAACACGCGTCAACGCCGGCTCAAAGAGGCCAAGTTGCCAGTTGTCAAACAATTGGCCGACTTTGACTTCACGGCGCTGCCCAGCTTGAACCAGCCGAAAGTGCTTCAGTTGGCCCAAGGCGACTACCTCCGCCACGCCGAACCGGTGATCCTTATCGGCAACCCTGGCTTGGGCAAAACGCACATCGCCACTGCCCTCGCCGTCGAAGCCTGTCGGCAACACCGCCGTGTTCGCTTTTACAACACCGCCGCCTTGGTCAATGAACTCTTAGTCGCCCAACAAACCCACCATGTGGAGAAGATCCTCGCGGCCGCCCAACGCCATCACTTGATTGTGCTTGATGAACTGGGGTTTTTACCGCTCTCGGCTTTGGGGGCACAGTTGCTCTTCCAATTCTGCGCCGCGCTCTATGAGCGGGTTGCCCTGATTGTCACAACGAATCTCAAGTTCGCAGACTGGACCCAGATCTTTGGCGATGAACGGCTGACGCTTGCTTTACTTGACCGGCTCACGCACAAAGCACATATTCTTGAGTTCACCGGCGATTCGTACCGTTTGCGTCAACAGCGCTTGCGTCAGGCCAAGGAGGCATAAATGGCTTACACCGGCACGCCGATTGTGCGCAACGGACGCGTTTGGCTCGCACGGCGGGAAACCACGATCCAGATTGATACCCCGGCTTGGTTTCGCTGGTTACAGACCGTCACTAGCTTCAGCTACGCCTTGGGGGCACCGACTTATTACAGCCCGACCCTCCGTAAAGAAAAACGCCGTCACGATTGGTACTGGTATGCCTACCTCAAAAGTGACCGCAAGTTACACAACGCCTATGTCGGTCGTACCGAAGTTGTGTCGGCGGCACGCTTGGACCACATCGCTCAACATTTGCTCCAAAACGTACGGCAGCAGCACACCATTGCTCATGAAAAGAAGAAGGGAGACGATTGACAATTTGTGCGCCTAGGAGGCAACCGGCCATGGCCGGTTGCCTCCTAGGCGCACAAACCTCTTGGCCACCATCGCGTTGACTTTTTCGGCGGCCAACTGTTGACTTTTTCAATGATCGCTATTTTTGTATACAACCCAAAGTGTTGACTTTTTCAATGGCCAACCGTTGACTTTTTCATTTGCCAAAAACATTCATTGTTCTGTGACGAAATAGGTGTTGCGTCAACAAAGGCGTACACCCCGTTTCCGACCCCTGACGGGGATTCATTGTTCTGTGACCAGGGATCAAAGGCAGTGCGGGTGCAGGCGCTATGGGGTTTCCGACCCCTGACGGGGATTCATTGTTCTGTGACCAGCAGCTCCCGAAGGAAGTGTCCTCGTGCTTTTTGTTTCCGACCCCTGACGGGGATTCATTGTTCTGTGACGGCGTTTACAGAGGCGCTCTTCCAGATGGAGATTTAGTTTCCGACCCCTGACGGGGATTCATTGTTCTGTGACCTCGGATATGTCCTCGATATTTGAAGGCGTTAGGGTAGTTTCCGACCCCTGACGGGGATTCATTGTTCTGTGACTTCCCTATTACAGGGATGAAAAGGTGCCTAGATCTGAGTTTCCGACCCCTGACGGGGATTCATCGTTCTGTGACTTTGCAGTCGGTTCAATTTTCCGATGCCGATGCGGAGTTTCCGACCCCTGACGGGGATTCATTGTTCTGTGACCTCTACATTAGAGGCACAAGCCCAAGGAGTACTTAGTTTCCGACCCCTGACGGGGATTCATTGTTCTGTGACAGCTAATCGTACAATATGTTATAGTATTTATTGGTTGTTTGCACGGTTGTCAACAATTTCACTCTGGCACCTTGTAGATTTTGCAATATTTTCTGTAAGATGGACATGTACATTCCGCTTGAAGTTGTACTGCGAAAAGCGTACAATGGGCGAAAAATGAGCAAATTAATTACGCATAGTATAGTACAAATGTATAAAAATGTCAACCATTATTCGTATTGGAGTTCGTGGCCCATTTAGAGGATTACGCCGGACGATGCAAATGGTCCTTTTGTGTAACTCCACCAAATGAGACGCACCCTTGCATCGTATCGTTGTGCCAAAAGCGTTTAGGGAGGCTGTCAAATGGCTGAGTACGAAGCGATATTGCAGGCGCTACCATTTCATGATTTGCGCGGCATTGCGACTTATTTGCGACTGGAGCCTGCGGCCACGGTCACCAAAAAACAATTGCTTGCTACCATTATTGCTTATTGGCATCATGCCGAGAGCCAAAGGCAGGGTGTGCAACGGCTCTCGCCCGCGGCACAACGCGCGCTCTGGTGGCTCTGCCACACCGTGGCGGTACCCGCCGCGCCCTTTTGGGCCGAGTTTGGTGACGTGCGCCGCGCCCGTTCATCCTTTACACAATTACAAAGTCCTGGCGACGATGCAACACGGCTTTGCCCAGTGTCGTTACCTTGCGCAGGCAGGTATCACAGAGCGGGTAAAAGCGCACGTCATCCTGCTCTTCGTGGATGATCTCGCGCAGCCGTGTTTGGAGGCGCGTGACATCAGCCGGGCGTAGCTCACACTCAAAGACACTGTACTGGGCCCGCCGGCCATACCCCTCTAACGTCTTCATCACTTGTGTGCGCCGTTTGTCATCTGGGATGTCATAACTGACCACCACCCAATGGCGGCGATTGCGCGCTGCCCGCCCTACCTGTTGTTGGGGCATCGTTGGTCTCCTCTGTTAATCGTAAGGGTCTGTCCAGAAATAAGGTAGTGAATTGTACGGCCACCGGTATACCGTGGCCGTACGGAAAAATTGTCTAGTACGTGACGGCCTAAATTGACCAATAGCTTAATCCAGCGGGTCACGGACCCGCCTTGAGCTAGGGTACTATAGGCTTATTTACGCCGCGGTGTACTAGGTTATTTCTCGACAAACCGTAAGGCTAATCCAAGAAATAAATTGGGATCTTCAGGAATTCAGGGGGGTGAGATGGATCCTTCCTGGAAGAGGCGCAACGATTCTACCCAGGCCGACAAATTTCTGCCTCTTCCAGGAAGGGTAACCCCCTAAGATCCCGTAGAACCATAAATTGTACGGGATCTTAGGGGGTTTGTGCAGCTTATCTCCAACTGGTTCCGCCACACCTTATGCCCCTGCGTGTATGGGTATTATTTTGGATCGGCCTAATGACTCCGCTATCCCCTCTCCACTGGGCACGCACGGGAGGCCATCTTTGCCCTCCTCGATGTTGGGAAGGGGCTGGGATGGGGTGAGTTGCGACGAGGACGCTACGTAAAAATCTCCGCATTAAACGCCTCGATCGCCTGCACCAGCCCCCGCCACGGCATCATCGCCTGCCCGGCCAGGCCATCTGCCAGGTGATTCCATTCGCGCGGCACGAGACAGAAGCGCACTTGTGGTAGACGCCGGGCCAGCGCACAGGCGCGCCAATGCCACTGTCGCAAGTCCGCGCTGTTGACATGGAAATAGCCCCGCATCTGCCCCACCACCACTTCGCTGTCCATCACACAAGTCAGCGTTGTTGCTTCGTGCGCGATCCCAATCTCTAAGCCCAATACGAGGCCGGCATATTCTGCTTCATTGTTTGATCCCTGTGCCAACCGCTGCCAGCGCCAGTCGAGAATTTGGCCGCGATGGTTGCGCGCCACCGCGGCGGCCGTGCAGATGCGCTCCTCGCGGAAATATTTACGCCACGCGGCTCTTGTATGCTGCACTTCTTCCGTTTGTGCACCCCCGCCCAAGCCACCGTCACAAAAGACCCACAGTGGGTTTTCACGCATCCTTTGCTTGTCCGTTGTTATGTTCGTCATGCGCTGTTTCTTTCCCGTGTAAGAATCAGGAGCCGCTATAAGGTCGATCCGGTATGGCTGTCCAGGGCACCGGCAAGCGGATGCCCCTACTCCCCCACGCTTCACTCCCTCACGCCACCACGCCGACATACTCCCTCCGTTCACCCATGACCACCCGCGCGAAGATGCGCGCCTGTAGCTCAATTGCGCGGCGCAACGTGTTCTCTGTGCCGCTCGCGCTGTGGCGGATCGTGCTGTTTACCTGCCGCTCATAGGCCGTAATGACGATGGGCATCAGCGCCTCCCCCAATTCCACCGGGCGCTCCTTCTGTTCGGTATAGATAAAATCCGCCGGCTTGAGTACGCCCGTTGTCACCAACTCCAATATCACGCGGTCCACTGCCAGTGGCCGGAATTCTTCCATCAGATCCAAGGTCAACGAGGGGCGACCATATTCCAGGGCGTGAAAACAGCCCAGGTAGGGGTCCAGACCAACAACCTGTAAGGTGGCCGTGGTATCTTTTTGGAGCAGCGCGTACCCAAAGCTGAGCAACGCATTGACTGGATCGGGGGCCGGATAGTAATTGCGCCCTTTGAACTGCCAGGATGCATCCAACAGTTGCCGGATCGCGTCAAAGTAATACGCGCCGGCCTTGCCCTCATAGCCCCGTAGCCCATCGGTGCTGCGGGCACCATTGCCGGCGTGCCGCATTGCTTCGATGCCGCTGATGGCCCGCTGTATGGCCTGTTGAGTCGAGCTGTCCAAGGGAGTGGCCCGTTGATTGGAGCGCTGGCCCGGCAAAAGTAGCTGCAATGTGTTGCGTTGGTTCGCTAATTTCGCTTGCACAATCGCCTTGGCAACCGCCAGCGACTTTGTGGCATCGCCGGACAGCTGCAGTTGGGCGTGCCGTAGCTTGGCAAACTTCGATCCACTCTGGGTGAGCCGCCCCCGGAATTTGCCGTACATGCTCAGAAAGACAATGTCGACATCATGATCCAACAATAGCGCCACCGCTTGGGTTGTGATCTGAACGTTGCCATAGACGACAAGTTGGGTCAGTTCGCGGATTGGTGAATGGGCCAACAACTGCTCTTTCGGCGGCTTCTTTTTTGGGTTTTTCTCTGCTTCCGCTGCCGGCGCCGCGTTGGCAGCGGCTTTGACTTTCAATGTAACCCGAATTTGCGCCACATTGCGCCGCACCACCGCGCCCTGTTCGCGCACATGAAGAACGGTCATGATTACCCCCTTTCTGTAGTGGGACGGTAGGGCGGTCGGACCGTCCCACCGTTCCACCGTCCCACTCGTTAAACCTGATAGCACTCACCGCGCACAAAAAAATAGCCCAGCCAGGTGAAGCCTTGATCAAAGTGCACCAGTTGCGTCTTCTTCTCATTGAGTTGTAATCCCCAGCGGTGTAATGTATCATGGACGGCCACCAGGGCATGTTGGGCTTCGGATTTGCGTTGACAACAGACCACCAGATCATCGGCATAGCGCACCAGGGCCAACTCTGCCCCGGTGAGTGCTACATCAATCTGGTGAAGATAGATATTGGCCAGCAGTGGGGAGAGCACGCTGCCCTGGCTGGCTCCCGCTTTTTGGGGAATGCCATCCGCCGTGTTAAAGATGCGCGCCGCCAGCCATCCTGCAATGTAGCGCAACAACAACGGATCATCGACCCGTTCCGCCACCAGCCCCAGTAGACGCTGCGGATCAATGTTGTCAAAACAATCTTTGATATCCGCATCAACCACCCACCGACGGTTTTCATCACGCAGCTGTTGCAGCCGCGCCAGCGCCTCTTGCACGCCGACGCCGGGGCGAAACCCAAAGCTACAGGGGAGAAAGATGACTTCAAAGGCCGGTGCAATGATCTCATAGATCGCCCGTTGTGCGATCCGGTCGCGCAGCGCCCAGAGCGCCAAGGGGCGCAGGCCGCCATTGGGCTTCGGCACCAGGATGCGGCGGATCGGCTGGGGTTGGTACTCACCGCTGATCAGTTGCTGCCGCAGTGTACTCAGCTCCGTCGCCAGATCTGCTTCAAATTTCTGGATGGTCATCCCATCGACGCCGGCACCGCCGCCGCTGCGTTTGACCCCCAACCAGGCCCGCCGCAGCGTTGCCGTGGTAAAGAGCTGGGCGGGGGGAGTGGCCGGCACCCGATCGATAGCAACGCTTTGTGGTGAGGGTGAAGCTCGCGATGATGCTGAAGCCGGTGATGCTGAAGCCGGTGATGCTGAAGCATCTGGTAATGCATGTGGCGGACCCGCACGGCTGGACGGATACCCCGCCTCGTTGCGCCGACGTTCCTGTTGATACGTTGACCTGCCTTGGTCTGGTTTCGACATGCGATCCTCCCTAAACCATTATGATTCAGTTGTTGCAACGGTGAATCTTGCCCACGAACCTTAGGCCACCCCAGAAATATAAATGTACGTCAATCGCGGAGGAGGCGGGGAGCCCCCTGGGCCCTAACGCCGGTTTTGTTGGAAGGCACCGCATTAGGCCAAACCAAATAAATAATTATCCACGAAGTCACACGAAGACACACGAAGAAAAAGCAATTCTTCGTGAAACTTCGTGCTTCTTCGTGGATAATTTAAATTTTGGAATAGCCTTAGAGAATGCGGCCTCCGCG
>DAOUCA010000099.1:0-204991 GCA_034432375.1 Caldilineaceae bacterium | reverse complement strand
GGAAATTTCCAGATGTCATTCCTGCGCAGGCAGGAATCTACTCGTGTAACATGAAGATGGATTCCTGCCTGCGCAGGAATGACGGCTCTAATTTCTGAAATTGGCGAAGGTATTGAGTAGTACGACAATGTTAAATTAGACAAGATTAACAGAATTAACAGGATTAACACAGCAGAACAAAATCTTGTGAATCGTGCGAATCCTGGCTATGGAATGTAATTTAACGTTGTCGTAGTAGCATGTTTTTCTGCGTATCGAAGCCGAGATCTGTGTAAATCCTCTGATAATGGTCTAGTTTGCTTGTGACGTACGGGCGCTTTGGGGTGGGGAACCGTTCAGAAAATAAAAGGTCGGGACAAATTTGTCCCGACCTTTTATTTTCCTGGCTTTATATGATCCTGGCTTTATATGATCCTGGCTTTATATGGCTTTTTTACCAGTAACGTTGCATCCGTGGATTGACAGAGGCCGCCTGTAAATTGCTGTCATCATAAGCCGTTGTGTCAATGGTTCCTGCTTCCTCTTCTTGGCCAGCAGGGGCATACAGATCATGTGATCCATTTGTGTAGCCAGCTTCATTGGCTACCCGATCTTCAGCATAATCATCCTCACTCTCATCTTCACTCTCATCTTCACCGACTGTTGCCCCATTTGATTGGTAGCGTATATCGGCGTAGGAGGTATGATCATAGCTTTTGCCATTGCCATTGGTGTGACCATTGGCGTAGCCATTTAAATAGCCATTGCTGCCATTGGCGTTGCCACTACCATTGCCATTGCCATTACCATTGGTGTGGCCATTGCCGTTGGCAAGCCCATCTGTATAGAGCGTCGCTGTTGACTCCTCTGGTTCGGTATCGTAATAGGTATAGGTGTAATCGTAGGTATAATCGCTACTGTTTTCATCGACACCATTGTATACACTCCCGATAACAGCCGCTTTCACCTGGCGCAGCGTGTTGAGTGACTTGCGGGCCAACGCGCGACTGGTTTTATCCGCTTTCACCACCAACAACACGCCGTCACATTGGCTGGCTAAAATTAGCGCATCGCTAACGGCGGAAATTGGTGGACTGTCAATGATCACCATATCCGCTTGGTCGCGCAACTCGATCAAAATCTCTTGCATTCGGCGCGACCCCAACAGCTCCGCCGGGTTGGGCGGCAGGGGTCCTGTTGTCATAATCTGTAGCCCCGGAATTGTGGTCTCTTGTAACAGATGGTTGATTGACATGTGATTATCAAACAGGGCCAAGGTTAATCCCCAGTTATTGCGCAACTGGAAGAAGCGCTGCTGCGAAGGTCGATGGAGATCGGCGTCGATGAGGATGACCCGTTTGCCTGCCCGTGTATAAGCCGCCGCGAGATTTGCTGCCGTGAGTGACTTTCCGTCCTCCGGTGCTGGGCTAGTGACCAATAACATACGGATGGGTCGATCGACTGAAGTGAATTGCAGATTGGTGCGCAACATGCGATACGCCTCAGCCGCAGGGTGCGGTGTCGTATAGAGCATAACCAATTTTTGATGTTCTTCTGCCGCCAGCAGTTCGGGAACAGTGGCCAAGGTTGGAATACCCAGCAATTGGGCGGCATCCTCCCCATCCTTGATCGAGTCATCCAAGAAATCAATTAGATAAGCACCGCCGGCCGCCAACACCAAACCAACGACAGCCGCAACCAGCATATTAACAATGAGTTGCGAACTCACCGGCTCCAGTGGAATCGATGCCGGTTCGAGAATGCTCAATGCATTGGCCGCACCCTGTTGGGTCGTTGCCAATAGCGCCGCGTAGTTGGATTGTAGCGTGTAGAGCTTTGTATCGAGCGCGTTGATCTGATTCTCTTTGTTGGCAATTTCGCGTGCACTAAAGAGCCCCGCCAGATCATCTTGGTTTTGTGCAATCTCATCCTGGGTTTCCACAATGCGGACTTGTAATTGTTCAAGCTGGCTATCGACAAATTGTTCGCGCGTATGTTCCGTGCGCCCAGCCGGTCCCTGCAGAATCAGCTGCTGGGCCAACATTGCTGCGACATCACGCGCAAAGGTGGGATCTTGATCGACAACGACGATTTCGACGATGGGCGAGTTGGGCGCAGCTTGGGCGGTGTAATAGGGTAACCAGTCCACGTTGAGCGCCTCTAATGTGGCATTCTGAATGGGTTCGCGCTTGGCCAAGCCAACATACGTTTCTGCCAATTGTTGGGCCAAGAAGATTTGGTTGCTGGTTGGATTGGGGTCCGTCATTGCCGAGCCGACCACTAAGGTTGTGCGTGACTCGTAGACGGCCGGTTGGAGCAAGGTATAGACCATGCTAGAGCCTGCTGCAATGATGGTGGCGAGGGCAATGAGCCACCACCAACGTGCCAGAGGGCGTAGAAGAGTGCGAAGTTCAATAGTTTCCATAGATTGCTACCTTAATTTTCAGAGTGAGGCGCTCATGTTTTGCGAACGTTGCTCATTGCACTAAGTACAGCGTAAATTAGGTAAATCGGTAGAGATGTACCCTTGCGGTCGCCCTAACTCTACTTTGGCACTTTAGAAGAGATGTGGCGCTAAGTACATTATCAATTAAATGATCAGGCATTTTGTCATTCCTGCCCCCACCTTCGCAGGGATAAACTCCGGCAGGAATCCAGGTGAGTAGACCCCTGCCTTCGCAAGGGTGACATTCCCCAAAAATGAGTTTTCTTGTCCTTATAGGTATTGCAGGGTTAAAACCCTGCGCTATACTCCAGTCAAGTTGAGAACCGTAGTTTTACGGTAGGGGTTGCGAGTACCCACTGCGGGCAGGCGCAAGGCACTGCCCCTACAAGATCAAAACTACGGTTTTCATTCTGAACTCAGTCTAACAGTGAGAAGCTGCCTCCGCCGCTAAGTTCCTAGCCGCTGAGGCGGCTTCTCGCAGTTAGACGGCCAATTCGATTGGCCGTTTTTAGCAAATGTCAACAGCTTCTAGGGAATCCACACTGGATCCCAATCTTCATACTGGTTATTGCTCAAATTCCGTTGATTGGACCCATCGGCGTTCATGATCCATAGTTGACGGCGGTTGCTGTCACGGTTGGAGAAGAAGACGATCTGGCTGCCATCGGGCGAGAAGGAGGGATGCTTATCCCAACTGTTGCTCCGGGCAGTCAACTTTTGGATGATCGACCCATCGGGCGTAATCGTATAGATCTCATCGTTGCCGGCATCCTTGCTGACAAAGGCAATCAGATCGCCACGCGGTGACCAGGAAGGGTCGTAGCTAATATTCTTCAGGGTCGTAACCTGTCTGTCACCATCATAGGTGAGATCACGGATTTGGATTTGCAGCACGCGGTTAGAATCTTCTTTGACAACCGCCTGTTTCGAGCCATCTGGCGCTAGTGACATCCTGCTATAGGCCAGGTCGTGCACCCACGGCTCATTGACTCGGAAAAGTTCGCCGCTGTTCGGGTCAAGCGCAAAGGTCTCTTCGGCGCCGCTGCGGTTGGTCTTAAAGACAATCTTATTGCGATAAATATCCGGCATGGTCTCCGGCATCGCAAAGTAGGTTGGCGTCGGCGTTGGTGTAAAGTCCGTAATCGGCTGTAAGGACGGCAGCGGTGTTGGTGTCGGCGAGACCGGCGGCAGTGGTGTTGGCTGTCTGGTAATCACAATGGCATTCCACGAGAGTGGCGTCGGTGTGCCATTAACCTGCGCATCGGCGGTAGCAATGACTGCTTGCGCCACAGCGGTTGCCCCATTTTCCGGCAAAGATGTCGCATAGACATAGATGCCGATCACCGCGTTGTAGGGCAGCGCAGTCGGTGTGGCGGCGCCGCTTTCGACAAAGGCCGTTGCCTCTGCTGCCTGGGCTGCTTCGGTTGCGATATTTTCCGGCGGCGGCGACGGGATCACCAAGGCTGGTGTTACAAAGTCCGAGGGAACCGGCGTAAAGGTTCCTGTGGTAATGGCGACCGCCGTGGCATACTGCGCCTGGCCGGTTGCTTCGGCGGGGCTTGCCGGTGTTGGCGTCAAAAAGAGCACAGGTGGCAGATCGCGGTCGAGCGCAACTGCCTGTACCGTTGCCAGATTTTCTGGCAGCGAGGTTGGAGTTAACACTTGGAAGGGGACAGGGGTATAGGTCCCTGTGGTGACGGCGACCGCGGTTGCCGTGCTATTTTGAGCCACGACGGTCAACACATTTGCCGGAATCGGCGTCAAGGTCGCCACAATAAAGGGCTTTGTTGGGAGCACCGGCGGTGTTAAGGGGGCCGAGGCACCACTCAGCAACAAGATTGGCGCACCACCGTTGGTCTGTGGTCCTAGCCCGCTATCCCAGCCAAACATGGTCTCTTCTTTGGTCTGCGCTTGAATGCGAATGATCATCGATTGTGCACCTTGCAGGAGCTGATCTTCAATCCATGCCCGTGCCGTCGTATCAAGCTCCCAAACATTGACTTCGCCTTCGGCCAACTGCTCGGTATTGATCGTTGGCAAAGTCAGCGCTGCTGGGGCGCTGAGCAGCGTGAGGAAATCCGCGCTCGCCAGATTCGGAAGCGACTCTTCGGCGACCAATTGGATCTGCCACTGTGCGTCGATGGCGGGATCAAGCGTTTGGCCACGAAGACCCGTCAAGCGCAATTCGCCATAGACCAATTCTGCGCCGCGTGGTACCCGCCGTAGATCAAAGCGGACCGCCGCAATGTGACTGTTTCCTTCGGAAAGACCGGCATAGAGGAAAGAGTCGTTGAGATGGTTGCGGCGGATATCGTTATTCATCCACCAGCCTGCGCCATTGTTACCAGGTGTAATATAATAGACTTGTCCACCGGGCACTGGTGTGGGGGTAACAAAGCGATCGGCAGAAATAACCTGTTGGTTACTTGGCTCCACACCTGTACCCATGCCAGTGACGGAATCTGTACCCGTACCCGTGTTCAGCGCTGCGTCAGCAGCTGTAGCCACACCAGTGGCTTCTTCCTGTGGAATGGGTGTACTGACTATCAAAGCTGCCTGGAGTGGTGTCTTTGTGGCGGTTGGTGATGGTTGGAAAAACCCTAAGAGCGGCAATTGGTTGCCACTATCGGCCATCGTCTGTTGTCCGCGCGCAAAGAGTCCTGTGGTCAGCGTTGCCAGGACCAAAAAGGCGGTGACGAAGATCGTTAACTTGGTCGAGAAAAATGACCAACGGTGGAGTCGCTTGGCCGAGTAGGATGAGATCGCGGGCAAGAGACGGGGACCCCGGTTACGACGATTTTGCGCGATGCGTGGTCGCATTGGGAGCAGAACGTGTTTTGCGTTGGCTGCTCGTTGCGGTTGTGGGCGCGGTCGTTTTGTTGGTACGAGTGGATATTCTGCCGTCGATTTGGCTTTTACGGGCACCAAGGCAAATTCCTGTGCCACTAAGCGCGGGTCGCGATAGAGCGGACAGGCGGTATGATTGGTTGAGAGGCAAAAGTCGCTTTGGCGCTCTGAATCTGGACAGACCGGATGGGGTTGTGCATAGCAGCGATGCGATTGCGATGGCCCAATGAGCATAATCGTGCGATCATCCGCCAAACCCAAATGGGGGCAAAAGGGTTGTGTGGGCGGTGTTGGGCGATCTGTTCTGCTTGACTGCTCGATAGAAGGTGCTCTTTGTCCCATGCGTTCGCTGGGGGAGTGATTGGGTTGAATCGTTCGCGGTGGACGCACAGACGTCGGCGCTGTCGCCGCACGTCCCTCTGCTGCCGGCTGTACAGCAGAAGATCGAGAATTAGAAGGCTGTGTGGTAGATACGGTCATTGCTAACGTGCTTCCAATGTGGCTACGAAATCCCTTAGGTCGGATTGACTTTCGGGTGACTACTGACATCTTGCTGCTCTGTTCTACTGTGGGTAAAGCGAAACCACCGTATTAGTAAACCTTTGCGTTGACTCGATTACTATACTTGTGTCAGAATGCGAAGCGGAGTTTCTATTGTCAACAAAGTGGCCTCAAATGTCATTCCGGCGAAGGCCGGAATCCAGCTTCTGTCGAATGGACCCCTGCCAGAGTTTACCCTCACGGAGGTGGGGGCAGCGGTGACCCATTCGCCCCCTTGTTCCTTTGCGAAAACTCCGCTCCTCATTCTGATTTCAGTATAGTCCATGATTTGAGGCGGATCACGAACGATTGTATGTACGCTTATGGTCTACTGAGCATCAGTAGACTGCAATGCTTGGCGGCTGAGCTTGTCGAAGCGATAGAGCGTTGCAGTCTACTGTATATAGAATTCACACCAGTTTCATTGTCTGGAAAAGATACTCTGCGGCAGCAGCCAGATCGGCAACAATTGGTGGCGCACTGCTCTCAACCGTTGCCGAACCATATGCAGAACTCGGTCGAGCTTTTTGTTGACCAACCAAAGTCCGTAAGTTGCTGCCTTGCCGGCCACTTTGGACCAGAATAGAGCGAGCGCCAACGGCAACGGCGGCCTGATAATCTGTGATCGCATCGCCAATGAAGAAAGCTTCATTCAATGCAAATCCCAACACTTCCGCGGCTTGCAACAACAGACCTGGTTTTGGTTTGCGACAGCTACACCCTTCATCCGGATGGTGTGGACAGAGAAAAAAGCCATCGATCCGCCCACCGGCTGCATGAATCATTGCTTGTGCCCGCTGATGGATCTCGTCAATCACCGGTCTTGCAACGATGCCTCGACCAATGACCGATTGATTGGTTACGACGACAATCGGGTAGGGGAGCTCCGCCAACCGGTGTAACGCATCGAGGACCCCAGGCAAAAAGACAAATTCATCCCAGCTTTTGACATAGTCGGCCCGTTCAGCGTTAATCACACCATCTCTGTCTAGCAGAATACCACGCATATTCGTAGGCTTCTTTATCAATTTGCTATCAGTGTTGGCAATGAAAGAGCCGTACCATTTGTGGCAAAGGGATTAGATCCCTGTACGGCATTCCGCAGACCCATCGTTACCATGTGCGAGAGCATCATGTGAATATCTTCGATCTGTTCGATATTGTGGCAGGGCACAACCAAGGGCAAATCGGCTAACGTGGCCAGTTCGCCCCCATCATAACCGCTCCAGCCGATAGTAAAGACATTCTGCTTGTGGGCCACTTTGACGGCGTTAAGTATATTGGCCGAATTGCCGCTGGCCGAAATCGCAACCAGTACGTCGCCTGGCTCAATATAAGCGGCCAACTGTTCGGCAAAGATGGAATCATAGCCACAATCGTTGCCATAGGCCGTAATAAAGGGGGTGCTATCCGTGAGCGCATGAACACGGATGCGCGGGTAGTCCGAGGAGTGGGTATTCTTCCCCAGATCACAGGCCATGTGTGATGCGGTCGCCGCGCTGCCCCCATTCCCGATGATAAAAATCTGGTTACGGTTGAGCCGTGCGATGTGCAAGCGCTTTACGGTATTTTCAATGGTGTTCACCGATAGAAGATCGAGCACCCGTTGAATATCGGTTAAATAACTACGAAATTGGTTCACACGCTACTCCCAAAAATCTTTACATACAATCAGCAGAGCGCAACGTTCGGCGGCTGAGCTTCGTCCTGCGCCGTCGAAGGGCTTGTCGAAGCCAAAGAGTGTTGCGCTCTACTGACAATTAAAAATCACCCGGCTACCACTATCTTCAAGGCGAAAGGGTAATTCCTGCAAGGCCGAGAGTGCTGTCCGCACATCGTCGCGACGGCGTGGATGGCAATAAAGCAGTAGAAAGCCACCACCACCTGCACCGGTGATCTTGCCGCCGGTCGCGCCGGCCGCTTTGGCCCTATTGTAAAGGCTATCGATCACACTGTTGCTGATCCGGCTTGCCATCTGCTTTTTGAGCTGCCAACTCTGATCCAACAGTTGGCCGAATTCCTCAAATTGCTGCTCTTCCAGTGCCGTACGCGCGCTAAGGGCCAGCGTCTTCATCTGCCGCAACACATCTAGCTTTTGATCGATATTCTGCACCTGTTCCTCTAGTACACTTTCGGCTTTGCGGGCGATGTTGGTGTAAAAAAGCAGCAAGCTTTCGTTTAAAGTGCGCACTTGTTCTGTGCAGAGATTCAGCGATTCTACCGTCACTCGATCGACGGTTGTGCCCTTGCTCTCTTGGCCATCTGTTCCGTTATGGAGGTCACGGCCAAAGTGCAAAAAGCGTTGGCCGCCATACGCGGCAATATATTGATCTTGAATGCCAATCGGTTTTCGCAAAATATCAATTTCAATTTCGCAGGCTTCGCGAGCCAGCTGTTCGTGACTAACCGGCCGATTCAAGTAGTGATACATGGCATTGAGCAGACCGACGGTGACTGTGCTAGACGATCCCAATCCAGAGCCTTCCGATGGAATATCCGCCATGGTCGCAATTTCCACGCCATGTGTAATGCCCGTTTTGCGTAAACATTCGCGCACTAGTTCGTGCTGAATTTCATCAATCTCATCGACCATCTCTGTCTTGGTATAGCCGACGCGGATTTTGCGGTCGAACCGTTCTTTAATCACAACATAGATAAATTTGTCGATTGCTGACGAGAGCACCCAACCTTCTTCCGCCCGGAAATAGTCGCGAAAATCGGTGCCGCCACCCAAAAAGCTAATGCGTAAGGGCGTCTTGGTAATAATCATTTCTCACCATTCATGTTCAGGGGATTGAACTGCAATTTACGGT
Source organism: Caldilineaceae bacterium (assembly GCA_034432375.1). Lineage (GTDB taxonomy): Bacteria > Chloroflexota > Anaerolineae > Caldilineales > Caldilineaceae > JAHBVH01. The sequence goes on along the minus strand of DAOUCA010000099.1, from coordinate 196,366 downwards.
ACATGGGCAACGATCTTCATCGTTATACGCAAATCAGAATGCAACCCCTAGTTTCGGCCAGCGTGCGTCGCACTGACGGAAGCATCTAGCGGACTGGAAGCCGTTAGCGGTCAGTGCGACGCACGCGATCCCGTTGGTCCGCAAAACTCCGGTTCTCATTCTGAACGCAGTATAGTATCTAGATCATCAGTTGCTGTGCCCGTTGAAATGCGTTGGGGGTACCAATATCGATCAGGTATTCCCCCTCGGCAATCGTCTGGCCCCACAGGCTCTTACCCGCGGCCAAAAGCCGCGGGAAGAGATCACGTCCAAAGTCAAAACTCGTCTCTTTTGGGATGAACTGGAGTAGCTCCGGTTCACAGACCATCATCCCTGCATTTGCTAGATCAGTAAAGACCTGATCAGGTGGCGGCTTCTCGACAAAGCGCATAACACGTCCCGCATCGTCGATCTCTACCAGCCCACATTCGGTTGGATTGGGCACTCGGTACAGTGCGATCGTCGCGAGCGTGTCACGACTCTCCAAACGGCAATGCTGCTGGTGCGCAGCTAAAAGCCGTGTTAGATTCAAATTGGTAAAGACATCGCCATAGGCGACCACAAAGGGCTCATCCAGAAAAGAGGCCAGCCGTTTTGCGGCACCGGCCGTTCCCAGGAGCGTCTCTTCATACGAATAGGTGATCGACACACCCAACGCTGCCCCATCCCCAAAATAGGCTGTAATGACCTCTGGGCAGTAGTGTAGGTTCATCGCGATTTCGGTGATGCCATGATCGCGCAACCAACAGGCGACTCGTTCCAGCAGCGGCACACCCTGCACCGGCAACATCGGCTTCGGGCAGTTGCGCGTTAGATCTTGCAACCTGGTCCCTTTGCCCGCGGCCAGAATAAGCGCTTTCATCAGTATGCCCCGCTGCCCTTTAGCACTGCTGGCAACGTCTGGAAGAAGAGAATCTGTAGATCAAGCCAGATGCTGTAATTGCGGATATATTGCATATCCAGTTGTACACGGTCATTGTACGAAAGATCAGATCGACCAGAGACCTGCCAGAGACCGGTCAAGCCTGGCTTCACGGTGAGCAAATTCTGGCGCATCTGGCCATACATCTCCGCCTCTGCTGGTGAAATCATCCGCGGCCCAACAAGGCTCATCTGCCCCAGCAGGATATTGATCAACTGTGGTAATTCGTCTAAGCTGGTGCGGCGCAATAGCTTGCCCACCCGAGTAATCCGCGGGTCAACCTTGAGTTTGTGGGTCGCTTTCAGCTCGGCTAACAGCTCTGGATATCGGGCCAACACTTCATCGCCATTGGTAACCATCGTGCGGAATTTGAAGGCATCAAACTCTTGCCCACCGACCCCCAAAACGCGGCGGCGATAGAGGATCGGTCCCGGTGAATCGAATTTGACGGCCAACGCAAGCAGGGCAATCAATGGCAACAACAGCAATGATCCAAGGATAACAATAGAATAGTCTAAAATACCTTTCAATAAGGTTTCCATTGCATCGAGGCGCAAGCGGTTGAAGCTCATGAGCGGCACTGCATTGCGGGTCGAGATTGTCATGCCGGTTGTAAAAATCTCATAGAGACCCGAAGAGAGCGCCAGGTTAATTCCCGGCATCCCACTCAGTTGCAACGAGGTGCTCAACAACTGTTCACGCGAGAGCGCGGTGGTTGCAATGACGATCTCTTCAACTTGTCGCTCACGGACAATCTTGGCGATGCCATCAAGCGAACCGAGCACCGGCAAGCCAATGATCGAGCGTGGCCGTTGATCGGGTTGTAGATCGATCTTTTCATCGATAAAGCCCAACACAATAAAGCCCGAGTACATGCTATTGCGCAATTGGTTGGCCAAAGAAATGGCTTCGGCATTCGTGCCAACAATCAGGGCGGGGGTGAGAAACCAGCCTTGTTGGCGGAGCGCATGGGCCACGCGGCGCAAAAACCAACGATTGCTACAGACCAATGCCGTCGAAAAGAGCCAGGACATGAGCAGCCAAGCTCGCGCGATAATAAAATCTGGCGCAATAAAGCTGGCGGCTACCACAATCATCATGCCACTGGTACAGCCATTGAGGGCTCGGGAATATTCACTTGTTCCGCTGAGCAAAATGTGAAAATCATAGAGACGCATTAATGCAAAGAGCCCCAGCCACACTGGAATCAAAATCAAGATCAGGCGCATGTAATGATCCATCGAAGGAATTACATCTTGAAAGACGGGGATCCCACCATAGAAGCGCAGCCAATAAGCCAAAGCAAAGCCAAGCAGCAACATCAGCGCATCACTGATGAGTAGCGCTGCTTGATATACCACTTTCCAGATCGATTGATGAACCAGCCGTTGCAAAAGCTGTACCTGCGTGCCATCAATTGTATTTCCTTCCGCAATACTCGCTGGAGATACATTTGTTACGGACGCATTGGCATTGGATGACATAAAGAGACTTTCCTCAAATTTTTGTACGCCATTGGGGCTGCGTAGCTGTTCCTAGCAAGCTCATTTGCGTTCAGTTGCCGGCTTGGCGCTTGCGTGCTACCGCACATAGCCAACGGTTGTAGCGTGATCTTTTCAATGAAACCGGTGCTCAGACATCTCTGAAGCAAGATCAGTTTAACAGTAGAATCAGAGCCAGGGTGTTACAATTGTCTTACAAAGGATACTTGTATCTCATGCATTTGTCTTGCTATCTCTGGGCAATTAACCTTGTGTGAACCACCCTTTTCCCTACGTATATAACGTCCATTGTTTGCGAGCAACATACGGCTGGCTAACGATCTGAGCCACCAAATGAATTTGGTGGCTCAGATGCAAAACCTGTTGAAGCGGGTTGAACCCTCTCCTTATTTCGCAAAGAGCTCTAATGGACAATTAATTAAAACAAAGACCGGAAAGCGCTAGCGCTTTCCGGTCTTTGTTTTGGTTTATCTGTGCAATCGCTAGTACATAATCAACAGAGAATTTTGTAATCAGAAACTGAGTTTCTAGGCCAAATATCTTTGTTAAAGATGCACTAGACTGCTACTTGGCGTGGTAGCACAGTTACGCTACGTTGCCGTCTACCCATCTCATAGATTCGATGCAATGTGTACGCTGCAAAGAGAATGAAAAAGGGATCCAAAGGTACTCGATAGCGCACCATCGTCCAGGTGACGGCATAGATACCAGTATGGATCACAAAGAAGAGGTAGATCGGCGCGAGCTCACCAAAGCGCCGCAAATTGGCGATAAGCCCATAGAGCGCAAAGGGCACAATAAGCCCAAAGGAGAAGACGCGCAGGAGGTTGGCCTGCAACGTAGAATCCTCCGTTGGCCAAAAAACGAAAAATTCACGGAGGCGGGTCACGGTCAACAGTACAAAATTCCAGGGAGCGGCCAGAATGTTTTGGATCGCCATGCGTAGCAGCGCATTGGTAATGAGTACATCGTTATGTAGCGCCAACACCTCATTGGGGATTGGGAAGACCGCAAAGGGGTGGAAATTGCCCATGTGGCCTGGATGGTTACCATTCCACAGGACATGGCCAAATTGTGCTTCCAGCAGTAAGAATTGATGCCAAAGTAGATAGTTGCGAATCGTTAGTGGCAATACGGCAAGGATAATCAGACCAAGCGGCACGGCTAGCATCCAGGGGCTGGTCGTTTTTCGTACCGTGTAGTAGAGCCAGAGCAGCAAAATGGGGATAAAGAAAATAATCGCCATCCGCAAGAGCACCGTGACCGCTAAGACTACTCCCAAGGTGAACCAGGCCCAAAACCCCGATACCTCGCCTGTACGCATCCGGATCGCCAGGTAGAGCGCAATCAGCAAGGTTAAGGTAAAGGGTGTCTCCGTGACCAGGGTAACCCCATAGAAGATCAGATAGGCATAAAGCGCGGCAACGGCACTGGCGAGTAAGCCGACCGCGCTGCCAAAGAGTTGCTTGCCAATTAAAAAGATCAGCCAGACAATACAGGTACTCATGATGCCGGTAATCACGCGCGCGGCCAAGGGATGGTACCCAAATAATTTGTAGATGCCGGCAAAGAAAAAGCTGATCGTAAACGAATAGTAGGATTGAGGCGCGTCGGCTTCAATCCACGGATACCAGGCTTCGGGAAAGGTCATGCCATGACCAGTGGCAAAACGTTCGCCCAACATGCTATAGGATATTTCGTCATGGGCACCGGAAAGGCCGCTGACCATATCCCCTAGATAGATCGCAACTGCCATACGAATGACAAATGCAATCAATAAAATTAAAACTAGATAGCGGTTAACTTTGTTTGTGTCGAATCGTGTCATCTTACCTTGTTCTTCTCTCTACGCCGCGGCTCCTCTTGGCGTGGCTAGGCGCAGGGCGTTGTGATCTACGGATCATTTCCCAACGACGCTCGTGCCGATCAAATAGACAATCGGCTCCATTGGGCTAATCGGCCAATGCGAACGCTGTTCTATCGCAAAGCCCTGATTTTGTAAGAGTTCGCACCAATGGCCCATCGATAGATCTCGATCAATCGGCTGGAAAGCGGCTTTGCCAAAGAGGCGGCGACGCTTCCAGACGGTCTGCAAAAGACGCAGCATGAAGACCGGATTGGGCCGCTGACGGAGAAAGCGGTTTTTTGCCCATTTGCGTAAGGATTCTGGTGCCGGCACCGAGAGCGCAAATTTACCACCCGGGGCTAGCACCCGATGGATTTCGCGTAGGCTCTGCTCCAAATCAAAGACATGTTCCATAGTGTCCGCGGCGACAATGCCTCCAAAGAAGTTATCAGGATAGGGCAGATGCTCGGCAATCGCAACCGACGGGCGCAGCTGGGTAAACCGATCTTGTGCACGGGCGACCCCGACCTGTGAAATATCAATCGCATACCAATCAAGCGTAGAAGAGGCAAAGCTCCAGAGATCGCCGTCACCGGTGCCCAGATCGAGCAGCCGCTTGTTGGGGGCCGCCTGACAGAAGGCGAGTAGCCCCGTTTTGGTCACTCGGGAGTACTCACTGTCCAAATGGGTGCCCATGAGGCCAGGCGTTGTGTACGCTTTATCATAGATTGCCCGTACTTCAGCGGTACTATAGGTTGTATCTGCGGTCATTGTTTTGAGCATATTTGTATCCAATTTAACGAACACTAGTACTATCCGGTCTGAGTATTACCTGGCGGTAATAGGTTTCCAACTGCGCGCCAATCGCGTTCCAGGCGTGGGCCCGTTCCACGTAAGCGCGGCCCGCTTGGCCGATCTCGGCGCGGCGCACTGGTTGCGCTAACAGCGTCAGGATCGCAGTGGCAAAGTCGCCGGCGCTTTGGGCAACGAGCAGATCGCTGCCGACATTGGCCTGCAAGCCGGACGCGGCATTGGGGCTGGCAATCACCGGCGTGCCACAGGCCATGGCTTCCAACACTTTATTCTGAATACCGCTGCTATAGGGCACCGGTGCAACGGCGATCGTCGCCTGGCTGAGATAGGGGCGCATGGCCGGTACGGCACCTGTGACCGCCACCTTGCCGGCAGTGGGGGTGGCGTCGGTCGCCAGTGCACGAACCTGGGCGGATGGATCTTTGCCAACAAGCTGCACCTCGATGGTTGGATCTTGCCGCCACACCTGGGGCATGATCTCCTGCACCAGATGCAGCGCCGCTGTCACATTGGCGTGGTAACTCATCTTGCCCGAGAAGATAATCGTTCTCTCTGCTTTTTGCGCGCTCCCCGCTTGGAACTCTTCGAGATTGACGCCATTGGGCAAGACCGCAACTGATTCTGCAAGGTTGACATCGGGTTGTTGCTGTTGCTGATAAATCGTTGATGAACAGGTCGCCTGCTCTTTGATCAGCGCCGCAAACGCTTGATGATCGGTCGCCGAAGTGACGAGCGTTTGCGCAAATTGGTGCAGCAGCCACGCTTCATAGCGTCGCGTACGTGGCAGCTCAAAGCGCGTCATCAACCGCCCTTGCAGGCTGCGACTTTGGCGCGCCGCCTGGGCAAAAAGATGGCTAATACAGTCGACACTATCCCAGACGACCGGCAACGGTCTGCCTGTTGGCGTCGCCATTTTTCGGAGCAGGAGACCATACGCCGCTCCGCGCAGATGTTCGACATGGACCACATCAAACGCCTGCTCTGCCACAAGCGTCTCAAGCGCCGATGCCAACGTTGGCTGCCAGCAGTAGTGCGCTTGCAAGGGCGCGCGACCGGCAAGCGCACTTGTACTGTTCCAAAGTGAGCGTAAGCGCGGTAATGGTTTCGCTATGATCGTGATGCCTAACGTTTGTAACGCAGCGAGCTCACTGTGCTCTTCTTCAGTTTGCCAGAGCGTAGCCACCGTAATCTGATGGCCGCGTGCCACCAAGGTGCGCAGCAATTCATACGAGCGTACGCGAATCGGGTTGGGAACATAAGGCACAACAAAGAGTATTTTCATAAAGGTAGGACTGCGTAAAGTAAGTAAATCGGTATATCAGTAAATCGTTCAGACAGGATTGACAAGAATTACAGGATTTTTCTCAGTATCATCTTGTCAATCCTGTAATTCTTGTCAAGCAAAAACTTGGCAGTAGTTCACGACCGAGCATAAATGGTATCCCAACGTTGATAGACTTTGCGCCAATCGTAGTGCTCTTCTAGCCAGACCCGTCCATTGTTGGCGAGTGTCTGCGCACAGGCCGGTGCTTGTAGCAGCGCCACTGTTGCCGTGGCAAAGGCGGTTGGGCTATCGGCGATGATGATGTTTTCTCCCGATTGCGTCTGGATTCCTTCTGCGCCGATCGTTGTACTGACTATCGGCATACCCCATTTCCAGCCATCAATAATTTTGACGCGCATTCCACCACCAGCCAGCAGCGGGACGAGAAAGACTGCGGTTTCTGCAAGATAGGGCTCGACCTTGTCGGCAAAGCCAATCACATCGAGATTGGCCGACGGAATCCCCAACTCGTGCAGCTTCGCTGGTGGCTCTTTTCCAATGACCGTTAACACAACATCGGGTGCCGCGGCCAGAATCTGCGGCAAGATCTGCTCTGCAAACCAGCAGATCCCTTGCGCATTTGGCGGATAGTGCAATCCACCGACAAAGGTGAGACGCCGCGCTGTCGCTTGGCGAACAATCGCCGGTTGCTCGGCCACATCACCGCAGATCGGAATAATGCCGGCGTTGGGCAGCGCGGCACCCGTACCGTTGGCTTGTGCTTTCACCGCGGCATAATCTTCCGCAGTGACCCAAGTTACCTGGTCGAAGCGGCTACAGGTTTCGACCTCATAGTGCGCTAACTTTTTTGCCTCTAGCGCCAACAACTGGCGATTGAGCGGATTGGCATCATCACCAGCCAGGCGCTCTGGGATCATAAAAACAGCATTATGCTGATCCAGCACGAGTTGTAGTGGCGCTAGCTGTTGTTGGCGAGCAAGCAGCGCATAGGGGGCCATCCACAACTGGTCGGCATGGACCGCATCAAAAGGCCCCTCGTCGGCGATCACCCGCTTGAGCAAGGTAGCCATCTGCGGCATCCAATCGCGCGCAATGAGAAAGGGCTGATCCGTCAACAGGCTGCGCGCCAGGTGATAGCCATCGCGTACTTTGCTACGTGGCATTGGCGTTGTGTGCACTGCCGAGCAGTAGTGGCGCAAATGGGCCAACGCCGCGGCACTATCACTCTTGCGTACAAACGAGAGCAGCGTAATCTCATGTTTTTGGGCCAGATGGCGCAGCACATAGTAGGCGCGCACTTTCGGGCCGGCATCCAGGGGATAGGGCAAGACTTGGGTTAAAAAAAGAATCTTCATCACATTCCCGGTAATGCCAGTGCCAGATGACGATAATAATTCGCTAGATGTAAAGATTGTGTGCGCCGTTCTCTGCTTTGGAAGCAGGCCAAAGGCGTAAATACCAGTCGTATCAACGTGGCCGCCATGAGCACCCATTTGTAAACCCAGGTGGTGGCACGCCCGTGGTGCTTACGAAAATAGAGAATCTTACTTTGGTAAAGTTGCAGAAACATCGTTAGCGCCACGAGGCGTGTGCTTTGCCCGCCATAGTGAATAACGCGCGACGCGGGCACCCAATAAATTTGCCAACCAGCGTGGCGAATCCGCCGACAGAGGTCGACTTCTTCGCTGTACATAAAATAGCTCGTGTCAAAGAGCCCCAGTTGCAGGGCAATTTCGCGGCGCAGCAGCAACGCAGCCCCTTGGATTGTATCGACGGGGCGGGGTGTTTCAGTCGACCAGCGTTCCATTGGATAAGTGCCATAGGCATAAAGTTTATCAAGATGAAACATCCGCCAGCATTCTCGGCTCAGGCTGGGGGCGGGATAACAAGAGCTTTGCAGCGTCCCGTCGCGGTTGAGATAACGCGAGCCCACGGCCCCTACCTTTGGCTGATCCGCCATGAAGCGGATGAGCGCTTCGATTGCGCCGGGCAAGAGCTTGGTATCGGAATTGAGTAACAACACATAGTGGCCTATACAGTGGGCAAGCCCCTGGTTGTTGGCGGCGGCAAAGCCAACATTTTGCTGGTTGAGAATCAGCCGTATCCAGGGAAAGTTGGCTAGTAGATAGGCCACGCTGTCGTCGGTAGAGCCATTGTCCACGACAATCGTTTCCAGCGGCTCGGGTTGATCCCAATTGATCGCCAGGCGCGCGCGCTCTTCGGCGACCGACTTGAGACAATCTACCGTGAGTGCCCGTGTATTCCAATTGACAATAATGATCGAAACAATCGGTGCCATTGCTACCATCTATTCCTTCGTTGCTGTCCTGAAAATCTCTGTCGCGATCGCTTGTGTAGGAGAAGCTCACATACCTACAACCGATTTTCAGGACAGTTTCTTATTGCGATATTTCATCTGCAAAGCGACCAGCCCGCCAAAGAAGAGCCAGGGCAGAATACTCGAACGTACTCCATCGAGCCCCACATTGTAGACAAAGGGTAAGATCCAATCGCCAAAGCCGGCTGCGGCCAGGACAGCAACCCACCCGCCCAGCGCACCATAGACATAGGCCTTTTCGAAGCCATGATCAACTTGATTGCGCAGTTGCCAGCCGACTTTACCGATACAGAACATCAGCCAGAAAAAGGCCAGCAGACCCAGTACCCCGGTCTGGGCGATTAAGTCAATGTACTGATTGTGCGAGTTGAAATTTACCGCATAGCCACGAATTGGGAAGAGTGGGGTGTACCAGTAATAATTGGCTGGTCCTAGCCCCAAAATCGGATTGACCTTAACAATATTAAAGACGATGGTCCACGCATCTACCCGTGTGGAATAGCTATATTCGTCGCTGGCGAGCGCGTTGGAAAATAGTTTGACAGCGGGGTAGATCCCCATGAGCGCCAGCAGATAGCCAAAGCGCCATGAACGTAGCAGTAAGATCACTGCCATCCCCATCGCCGCCGGCATCCATCCCGATTTCCAATCGCCGTTGAGTACAAAGGCCACATACATCGTCGCTGCCACCAGCGCAAAGAGCGCCAACCGCGGTACCTTTTGCAACTTATCGTTAAAGACCGCCTGGCTAAAGGCCAGGATCACGATCCAGGTCCAGAACATGCTACCGGTGGCACCTTGCGCAAAGATCCGGGAACTGTACAGGTCGCCCAAACGTGGCACCAACCAACTAACCATGTGGAGCGCACCGTAAGCCAGAAAGCCCCAGATAAACCACGAGATCCAATGAAGATCCGTAAACTTGTTGCCAACGAAAAGAAAGGTACCAACGGAGACGACAAAGACCATGAGCCCACCAACTTGGGCGGTGATCGGGGCTGCCTGTGTGCGATACCAAGGGAGCTGCCCAACGGCAAAGGCCAGGATCACAATGAGCAGAAAGAAGAGAGCCGGCTTTGTTGTCTCTGGCGAGACAAACCAGACGCTGTGGTGTTCAAAGAGCATGCCGCCAATCCACAGCGCGATCAGCGCGATTGCGCCAACCATCGTCAAGTTTACGCCACCCGGCCCAGAAAACGGGATAATCATACCCGCTTGCAACGTCAAAACCAGGGCCAATGCCGGCTGTCGCCAAAAGAGCAAGGCACCCACCACACCAATGGGCAGCGCCAAGAATAGTAAAGAGGGGTAGCGACCGACGACAAAACTGGCCAGCAGCACCAGCACAACGATGCCCCATTGCATGAGCCATATTGGATTGAGCCCGCGTCGTCGCAGAATTGCAAATAGATTGATTTCAGGCAGTGCACGGACGGCTGTTAACATGCCTCTTTGCTCCCTCTCGCGTAAGCGTGTCTCATTGTTCGGCAGCGGTAAGATGCCACATCGCCTGACGTACTACGGCGCGCACCCGATATTCCATCTGTTGAAAAACTGTGCGTATACTCTCTGCGGTTTTGTCTGGTGCCACCTTTGGTTGTCGGACCCATTCGCGCACTGCCTTTGTGGTGGCGGCAAAGGAGAGCACCGTATTGGCAAACTCATGGGCGATATGGGCCATCTGATCGCGCAAGCCGGGCTCTTGAACCAAGCGCACAAGTTGTTCGCCCATCCCTTGCCAATCCCCGACTTCAAAGGTTAAGGCCGCCCCGCGATCGCGCAGCAGATAGCTCAACTCTGCCCCTAAACTGGTGATCACCGGTAGTCCGCTAGCAATCATCTCGACCAGACGCGTGCGTGTGCCATAGATCGTCTCATAGTGCAGCGCATCAATATTGATGCCCACATTGCTCTCCCGGTAAAATTGCGGGATCTCCGACCACGGCCGCCAGCCCAGCATGTGGAAGCGTTCGCGATAAGGTGACTTGTCGATTAGTTCGAGCAAGCGGGTGTAGACATTATCGGGTGCTTGATAGGTATTCGCGCCCACCGAGACATAGTGCAGGGTCGGGTTCTGCGCCATCGCCCAAGTCAATGCCTTGAAGAGGGTCTCAACGTCCGTCCACGTGTTGTACCCACCACACCAGAGGACGACAAATGCTTCTTCGTCAATCCCGTGCTGGGCTAATAGCTGCCGTGGCTCGGTGCGCAGAATGGGCATTCCGTCCGGCGGCGGCGAGCCAGGCGGCACGGTGCGCACAAATTGATAGCCAAAGGTGCGATGATTCAAACGGCCGGCCATGGCCAATTCCCCCACCATCATGTGTTGTTGCGGTAAACCACAACCGGAAAAGACATCGCCCTTTTGCAAGACATTGTGCAGATAGCCAATTGAGGTATGCAACCCACGATCGGCGCGGGCACGGTAGGCCGCGGCCTGCACGATGGTGATCATATCGCCATAAATATCCATCCAGATCGGCTTTGTGGTCTGCAATTTGGTGGCATACAGACAGTGGCTGAAATTGACGGCGATGATACAGTCTGGTTGAAAGTCATCGTGGATCCGTTGCAGCGCTTCTACCCAGCCCCGTTGGCCAAATGCTATGGGGTGATGGTGCAGCTGGCTACGCCACTGCACGGGGAGCGCACCACGGTTGGCGGCTTCGTTGCGCGCGCCTGCACAGAGCGCAATGGTATGTCCATCCGCCAGCAGCGGATCGAGAAATTGCCAAGTCCGATAATGGGCTGCTTCGATCTTGATATTGTGTACGAGTTGCGGCGGATTATAACCAATCAGTAAAACATTTGCCATGAGTTCAGTCGTATATCTATCTGTTGCTGTATGGTGATGATTAATCGTCTATCCGGTTTAGAATTTCGCTATTGCTGGCTGACTGCTTCGCTGCAATGCGCATAATTTTTACTGCATTTGAATTTCTGTACTTCTTCGCTGATCTGTACATCTTTTTGTAACAAAGCTGCGATGCGTTCACTGCGCAGTTGCCGTCCCGACCTCAGAAGATGATAGACCGTATCAAAGAAGAGTTCGTCTGGCAGAAAGAAGTCGTGCGGTGTAGAAACTTCTGGAATGATCTGATCCCGCTGAATACTGCTGTGAAGCTCTTCAATCTTGGCTGCGTTCTGCTGATAATGCCAGAAACTGTCGGCGATGGCTGGATAGATCAACCGCACGATCACACCACGGGCGGTGGCCACGGTGGTAAATTCTGCCAACGTTTGCAGCGCCTCGCCATTGAGCCCCAACCCATTATCAATGGCATAGAGGGGAATCGACTGCTTTGGTAAATCTAGGTGATTGACAAAATCGCCCTGCTCATTGAAGGCATCGCGATTGTAAATCGGGTCTGTCCGCCGCCGAATAATCTCCTGGAAGCGTTGTTGCATAAAGGTTGGAATTTCGGGCACCAGCTGCAAAAGCTGTCGCCAGGTTATCTCTCTAATGGTTGATGGACGAATACGTAAAGCCCAGAGCAAATTCTGATCGCCTTCGAGTAAGGTGCCATAAAAGTGTTCATACTCGGGCACAACCAGAACAATATCGCCTGTACGCAAATAAGGCACCACTTCCTCTAGCATGTAATGCAGGCCAAAGCCGGCGTTGACCCCCATATTGATGACCGGTAGCCCAAGTTGCTCTTCGATCAATTTACTGTCCAACCCCAAAGCAATTCCCGAGCCACCGACAAAGATCAGACGGGGCGAGGGGGTTATCTGCAATAGCTTGTGCTTATCAAGCAGGCTGCTATAGACCAGATCTGCGTGCAAAGGCACGACCCACAGGGCAACATAGGTCAGCAATAGGAATAGACCCAATCCAACAATGCGAGCGACTAAACGGGTCATCGTTCTCTCCAAGGGTATTCTCTAGGACTCCTTAAAATTGAAAATAGATGAATTGTCCATGCGCATTGAGCTCGCCAAAGAGCAAGATCAAGATGACGAGCGCATAATAAGAGGCCCATCGTATCCATTGTGGCCGCATGGTCAATTGCAACTGCTGCCTGCTACGCAAATGCTCGATCAACTCCATTAGCCCGATGGAAAAGAGCAGGATCAGCACGGTGAATGAGCTAATGGGTAAATTGTTTGGTAGCCACGTTGCTACTGACTGCCACCGCACCAGGGTTCCCAATTGCTCAAGGATAAAAAGCGCATCGCTGACTGACCGCGCCCGAAAAAAGACCCAGGCAAAGAGGACCAGATGAAAGACAATGGCCATCCGTAGGAACCGTAAAAGACGTGGCACACGATCCAAATAGAGCAGGTGAACCAGCCCCTGCAATGGCTGCTGCAGTAGTAATTCTCCCACCAGATACATGCCGTGGAGCGCTCCCCAAACGATGAAAGTCCAGTTGGCACCATGCCAAAGCCCACTCACAACAAAGACAATGAACAGATTCAGATAGTGGCGCGGCACGCCAACTCGGTTGCCGCCCAATGGGATGTAGAGATAATCGCGAAACCAGGTCGATAACGAAATGTGCCAACGGCGCCAGAAATCGCCAATCGACTGCGAGAGATAGGGCTGCCGGAAATTTTCCATCAGATCAAAGCCAAGGACGCGCGCTGCACCGATGGCAATATCTGAATAGCCGGAGAAATCGCAGTAGATCTGAAAGGCAAAAAGATAGGTCGCGAGTAACAAGGTGATTGCGGACTGCTTCGTTGGATTGTTGTAGACGATGTCAACGATCATGGCTGCCTTGTCCGCGATGACGACCTTCTTAAAAAACCCCCATGCCATACGGCGCAAGCCACTGCTCACACGCGCATAGTCAAACGTGTGACGCTCGATAAATTGTGGTAGCAGATGGGTAGAACGCTCAATTGGACCGGCCACCAATTGAGGAAAGAAGGCGACATAGAGGGCAAAGATCCCTAGATGCCGTTCGGCCTTTTGTACCCCCCGATAGACATCAATGGTATAGCTCATCGTTTGGAAGGTATAGAAAGAGATACCAACCGGTAGCAGCAGGTGATAGACCGTAATGTGATAGGGCATGTTAAAGAACTGGAGCAGATCTTCGCCTGCAAGACTAAAAAAATTTAAATACTTAAATACAAAGAGCAAGCCAAGATTCGCACTCAAGCTGGCTGTCAACAGCACTCTACGGCGAAAGGGCGTGGCGGCGGACTCCATCCAGCGCGCAACGCTATAATCTAGCAGAGTGGAAAAGAGCAGCAAAAGTGCATACGCTGGCCTCCACGCCATATAGAAGTAGTAACTCGCGACCAGCAACAGGCCCCAACGCCAGCGATGCGGTAGCGCAAAATACGCAATGAGAACCGTAGCAAAGAAGAGTAAAAATTCGACAGAATTGAATTGCATAGATGGGCACGGTCCGCGCCTTAACGCTATTGTAGATGAATTTTGTGTGATTTAACCTGACAACTTCAGAACATTTGACGTAGCGATACTGTAAACACCACAAATCATAGGGGCACGGTATACTGTGCCCCTACAAGGACTCATTAAAGATGGCAAAACAGTTTTTGATTGTCATAAATCCAGCGATAGAGACATTCTGTTCCTTCGGCAACGGAGATGCGCGGCTGCCAGCCTAGCAGACACTCCGCTTTGCGAATATCGCTGATATAGACCGGCTGATCGCCTGGGCGCCAGGTCTGATAGTCGACCGGAATCTCTCGGCCCAGCAAATTCTCCAACAGTGGACCAAATTCACGCCAGATGCTGATCGTATTCTGCGATCCACCACCAATGTTAAAGACTTGACCGGCAACCTGATCGATGTTTTGCACAACGGCTTCGTAGCCGTTGAGCAGATCTTCAATAAAGAGCGCATCGCGCACCTGTTTACCATTGCCATAGATTGAAATCGGCCGACCCTTCAGCGCGGCAATGATAAACCATGCTAACCACCCTTGATCTTCGATTCCAAACTGGCGATAGCCATAGATGCAACTCTGGCGTATAACGACGCTGCGCAGATTGTAGATGCGGGCATAATCGCGCACATATTGGTCGCCAGCCCCTTTGGAACAGCCATAGGGGGAGTGAAAGTCAAGCGGCTGCGTTTCGGCAACGCCATAGGGGAAATCGGCATAGCGATAGCGCGTCTCCTCCTCGACAATTCTTACATCTTCCATCCCGCCATAAACCTTATTCGTACTGGCATAGAGGACGATCGGATCATTGGCCACTGTGCGGGCCGCTTCCAACATGTTAAATGTGCCCACTGCGTTGGCCTCAAAATCCTGCCGTGGGTTTTTGACGGATGTCGTCACCGCCACCTGGCCGGCGAGATGATAGATCCGCTCAACATCTGTTGCTGCCCGTTCTAACGCTGCAAAATCGCTCAGATCCCCTTGCACAAGGCAAAAGCCATCTTGACCAAACTGTTGTTGGAGCCATGTAATATTTTGTTGACAGCCCGAGCGCGAAAGATTGTCAAAGATGGTGACCCGATGTCCTTGCCGTACAAGACGATTTACCAAATTTGACCCGATAAAGCCGGCACCGCCGGTGACTAAAATATGTTCTGTTTTCACGCAAAAATCTCCATATACTTACCTACCCTGTGCATCCGCGCGCCGAATAACCGTTTTAATATAACCCTCGATCTCCATCGCCATTCGTTGGATATCAAATTGTTCTAATGCAACCCGTTTGCCCTCTTGGGCCAATCTTTGCCGTAATTCTGGAGAGCGCACAAGTCTGCTCACTTGGGCGGCCAGTTTATCCACGTCGCCAGGTGGGAAAGTCAAACTATTTTCGTTTTCGACTAGAATTTCCGTTGCACCACCGACTGTCGAGCCAACCACCGCTGTTCCTGCGGCCATTGCTTCGACCAAGACACGACCAAAGGGCTCTTGCCAGATCGAGGTGAAGAGAAAGAGATGCGCTTGCCGATAAAGCAGCGGCATTGCCTCTTTCTGTTGCTGCCCCAAAAAGCTGATATAGGGCTGCAAGCGCTCTTTCCGTACGAGATACTCCAAAAAGGTCTGATAATCATCTTCGCCACTGCCGGCGATGAGCAGCTCAAGATTGGTAAGCTCATACTGTTGCACCAGCTTAGCTAGCGCCTTGATGGCGATATGTGCACCTTTGTCCGATCGCAAGCGACCGACCCACAACAAGGTGATCTTCCCGGCGGAGCCGTCGACACCCGTTTCATCACCAGCCTGGCGAAGTTCATTTTGGTGGATCGGATCGTTGCCTACCTGACTAGCGCGCTCTTCTCCTGCAATTCTTTCCCCTGCAATACTTTCCCCTGGCTTGTGAACAAGGGTACTTTTTTCTGTGATCATCCGATCTTCTGTTCGCCGACCGTTTGTGTCGTTATACGTTAGGGCGCGTTGCTCTCTTACCCCTTCATAAGGAGCCGTATCAGCCGCGCCATAGATGACCATGCTCTCCTTCGGCCTGACACCGCGCTTAACCAATTCATTGCGCATAAAAATGGTCGGGAAAACCACCCGTTCAAAGGCCGGCGTTGGTAGCTCTTCAGTTGCGAGAAGGGCCGTGGCAAAGAAACCGAGAATACTCTTCGGCAACTGTGTGTACCAATGTTGGGCCGGCGCTTTCCAGTAAAATTCAAATTGGCTGGGCAACGTGGGCCAGTAGTCACCCATGTAATAGATCACCCGACCCGGCAACAATTTTTCTGCCAAAATGGGCAAGGAGCGCACAATATTCCACATGCCCCAGATCATAATTAACTCGGGCTGAAAGCGTCTGATATAGGAGCGCAACGTATCAAAATTATCTCTGGCGCGCTGTTGGCGTGCCGTGAAAAATTGAACACCGTTTCGTAGCGACGCAAGTTCCATCTCCAGATAAAGCTCGCGCCGCACCCAGGTTGGGTCGACATTGCTGTCGGCTTCACTGCCATGCGCACTGGTCAGCACAATGACTTCGTGGCCCCGTTTGCGCAAGTGCATCGCGACTTCTTGGCACCACTCCTCGTATCCCCCTTTACCGTGTGGGGGATAGAGATTGGTGAGAAAGAGTATCCTCATAGATTCCTACCAGGTAAGTCTCAATATCGTCAACCATGCGTGGCAGGGCAAAGAGTTCAATGGCGCTCTGTTGTCCTGCCACGGCTAAGCGTTGACAAAGGTCCGGATCTGCCAGCAGGCGACTGATTTGGGTGGCTAGCGCACCTGCATCGGCGGCGGGAAAGAGCAGCCCAGTTTCGTTGTGCCGAATCACCTCTGCCGTGCCACCAGTCGCTGCACCGACGACGACGATCCCGCTTGCCAGCCCCTCTTGCATAATGCGTGCCAACGGTTCTTCCCAGATGGACGGCAGCAGCAAGACATCATACTCCCCCAAAAACTGCGGTAATTCTGCCCGTGGGATGGGTGTATGAAAGGTGACAATATCCTCCACCCCGTTGCTCTTGGTCAGCTTGCGCAATCGTTCTTCATAGTGTGGATGACCACTGCCGAGAATCGTCAGATGTACTGCTGCCCGCTCCGCTACCGATAGTGCTCCCAAGGCTTCAATCGTGGTGTGAACGCCCTTGTGCTCGGCCAATGTGCCGACAAAGAGCAGTCTCAATGCTGGGAGGGTGGTCTGCCCTGCGCAGGAATCGACCGCAGCCGCCTTTTGCGTAGCGAGGGCACCGTTGCGCTCTGCGGCGTTGTGCGCAATCCCATTGGACATCGCCGCAGAGCGTAGCTTTTGCTTGGTTGCCTGGCGCAGCGCGTGTTGCGCAACATAGGGAGCTAACTCTATCCCTTCATAGACAACGGGCGCGTGCTTTAGGGGTACTTGGGCATTGAGCATCTGGTCCCGTTGCGCGGCACTACAACAGAGCACATGCTCGTATTGCAGATTGAATGGCTGCCATTCTTCTCTCAACCAAAGCCGTACCGGTAAACGCACCAGCCGTTTGGCCAACGTATGCAGTGCGGAGTTCGCAGGCGCATCCCAATAGGATTTGTGTAAATTCGGGTCAATCGGCCACGGGTTGGCGAGATAATAGACCACTCGCTCAGGCAACAGTTGCTCCGCCGCGCCGGCGAGCTCTTTGGTCAGTGCCCACATGCCCCAGATAAAAATGAGATCGGGTTCCTCTTCGCGCACCAGTCGTCGCAAGGTCGCTAAATTCTGCCCCTTGACGCTGGGATAGGTGAGCGCACTTTGGGGGCGATAGTAGTACAGATCGCTCTCCAAGGTGAGCAGACGATGGATATGCCCCTCTCTTACCGGAGCGGGAACGCCATGCGTACCGGTCAATACGGTAACTTGGTGGCCCCGATCACGCAGCCCATTAACTACTTCCAGGCAGAGCATGCCATAGCCCCCAATGTGATGGGGTGGATAAAAATTAGAAAGTATCAGAATCTTCATAGGTGGCTGCTAGCTGCATAAAGATAGTAGGTCTGTTTGCCAATGGTGCCGCGTTCTGCCAGGTAGAGACCATGTTCAGCAAAGAAGGCCGGATAATCATGACGGAACATAAAGAACTCTTCGCGTAGTTGATCGCTGTCAGTCAACTCGTTGACATAGACCATTTGGCAGATTGTACAGAGTTTGCCAATCGCTTCGGCAATCATCGTCGGGGGGATATGTTGTAAGACCCGATTACAGATTGCCAAAGAAAAGCGATTGGCCGGAAACTCAAGATCTTCCACTTTGCCTTGGATGGTTTGGATCGTTGGGTAGCGCTGATTGGCCAACGCCAACGCCTTTTCCGAGATATCTAGACCAACGACATCGTGAATTCCCTCTGCTTGATATAAGCCAAAGAGCCGACCTGACCCACAGCCCACATCGAGAACCGAGAGTGGGTTACCGGATTGTGCATACTTATGAAAGAGCGTTGTCAGTAGCGCAAAATCATGGGTATCTTCGCCCCATTGTTGATGAATAATGGTTGCCTGCTCTTCCCAAAAGCTCGTCACCACACGATGCCCCCAAGGCGTTGGTGTGCGATAGGCCAATGCGCGCACGGCCTGACTCATCTGATACTTTTTTGCGCCCAACCAATGCCGCATTGCAATTGCCATATTGCTCATTCCATTGCCTATACCGAATAATCCCCTGGAATTTGCCCGGGAACTTGCCCGGGAATTCGCCCGGGAACGCACCGCACGCACCGCATGAAACAGCCGCGGCGTCAGCAGCGTTTTGCCGATCATTGTGACAAATCTGCGATCGGCCAACCACCGTGGTTCTTCACTGAGGGCCCGCCACAGAAAGGTACGCGCCTCCCCCAGCTTGCCACTGTTATAGCCCAACGTGCCCAGGGCACGGTAGGCATGTGCATACGCAGCGCGTTCTTGCTTTTGCAGATAGGGGGGGAGATCCGCTGCTTGAAAGATCTGTGCCAAACTGCTGCAGAGGTTCTTGGCATTTTTGCCCAAGTCGAGCGTGCGCGGGTCGCCCCGTTGCCCCAAGGGCTGATTGACACAGCCCAATTCATAAAAAATATCGATCGATGCCGTCAGCGTCGGATTGGCTTCAAAGGCCTGGCGCAGATAGTGCGTACCATTTTCCTGATCCCCGCGTTGGTAATACCCTTGGGCCGCAAAGTAGGCGACAGCGCCATAGGCCCGTTGATAGGGACGTGGCCAACTCGTCGGTTGCCCTTCCATCGGGCCAAAATGTTTGGCCAACGTTAAGCGCTGATAGTGCAACATGTGGGCTGGATCGCTCGACATGTTGCTCCCATGTACCCGATAGTTAAGCAGTGGCTGGGCAATGCCGCCAAAGGGATATTCCCGTGCGACCCGCAACCAGATCTCCCAATCCTCTGAAGCGCGTAGATCAAGATCGAAAAGGCCAACATTGGCTAGCACACGCCGCCGCACTAATACTGCACTCGGTGCAAAAAATTCACCATCGAGCAGGCGGTCGTAGAGCTGGTCCGCAGGCACCGTCGCAACGCCCGGTTGTGCCTGCGCGTTGCCATTGGTATCAACAAAACAGGTCCCCGTATAGACGGCCCCCCATGTTGAATTAGTCGCTAACGCCGCGTGGACATGCTGTAAGTAAGTAGAATCCCAGAAATCATCGGCATCGAGCAGTGCAATATATTCCCCTTGGGCGGCTAAAATGCCACTGTTGCGCGCTCCCGAGAGGCCACGATTCGCTTGTTGCATATAGCGGACCCGGTTGCCATATTGCTGCATGATCTCTGCTGTATGATCAGTAGAGCCATCATCGACAACCAGGATCTCCACATAGGGATAGTGTTGTGCCAGCGCACTGTCGACCGCATCAACTAGAAAGCGTGCATGGTTGTAGGTGGGAATGATCACGCTGATCAGGTTTGGCACATAGTCATCCGCCCACTCCGCAGGGATAGGGTCAAATTTGTTGACGGTGAGCGTGCTATGTCGCACGGAATTAGGCTTCATGGGGTAGCTTATCCATTTTTCGCAACGAGACTACCGGCGGCAGCACGCCTTCAAAGATTGCCTCTAGCCGCTGTGCGGTCTGCTGCCAACTATGTTCGCGCTCGGCTTCGATTCGTGCTGCCTGGCCAATACGGCGGCGTAGCGCATGCTCGCTACTTAAATGCACAATCGCCGCTGTCAACGCTGTAATATCACAGGGAGGGACGATCCACCCCGTCTCGCCATGCTGCAACACCGTTGGCTGACCGTTGGCACCAGACGCAATCGTTGCCAGCCCAGCTGCTTTGTAATCCAATATCTTTAGCCCCGAATATTCAACGCGGCCACAATAGGGGCAGAGGCCGATGTCACTCTGCGCCAGATAGGTGCTCAACCGCTGAATATCAAGAAAGCCGGTCAACGTAACAATCTTGGCGAGCTGTAACTCCTGGATCGTGCGCTCAATTGTTGCCTGTTCCGGCCCGGCACCGATTAAATAGAGCAGCACATTGGCCCCTTGGGCCATTGCCCCAGCCAGCGCGTGCAGCAGATTCGTAATGCCGTGCCAGCTCTCAAAGCCCCCCACGTAAACGAGCTTGACCGGTTGCTGCGCGTTGTAGGGGATAAACGAAGCGAGCGCATTCCGTTGCAGCAGATTTACCACCTCGCTGCCATTCTCCACCGCAGTAACACGCGTCGCCTCAACCGGCCACCGCTCGAGGAAACGCTGACGCCAGCCATCTCCAGTGGTGATAACGTGAGCGGCATGGCTTGTCGCCCAGCGCATGATCTGCATCGAAGACCACTTTTGCGCACCCGTTGGGGCCACTCCCAACATTGCCATCTCATCAAGATGGTCGCCATTGACTTCAAGACAGAGCGGGATATTGAGCCATTGTGCCGCCATCGATCCGCCATAGCCTAGCCAGCCCATGCGCTCGATAAAAAGATCGCAATCCCCTAAGAGTTGCCGGCAGGCCACGGCAAAATGGAAGGCTTCAAAAAAGGCAGCATGGGGCAACTGCAACGGTCCCTGGAGCCGGCGCACGGCACTCTGCAACAATCGCCAAGGGCCCTGCTCCAGCAAAGGGAGATGGACCGGTTGGTAGTCGCGCAGATTGGATGAATGCCAGAGTTGACCATGCAGATCGAACAAGATCTCGACGGAATGGCCAAGCGCAGTCAACTCTTGGCAGACATGTTTGACATGATGGGCCGGCCCAGAAAGCGGCGCTGCCAACATATCCGCTGCCCCGGCTTGCATCAAATAGCCGATTTTCATGCCAATACCTGTTCTGCCGCGGTCGATGTGTTGGTTGTTTTTGTGGTCGATTCTGTCGCGGTCGATTCTATCATCATTGGGATCACAAGGTCATTGCCCAACGCAGGGCTTCCACTTAACTCTTCGATAAACAATTGCGGCATTCTACCCGCGATCAGCTGATCAATTACTTGACGGATCTGCCGTGCTGTTTCTCGGATGTCATAGCGCTTACAGGCGATGGCACGCATCTCTTCTCGCCACGATTCGCGCGCCGCCGCTGTCAGTTCGCTATAGGCAATGAGCTTTTCGTTCAATTCCTGATTGTTGCCGTAAATATTGGATGGGGGCAGCACATCTGCGCTGCCATCCCAGAAGTGGGCCAGACAATAACAGCCCGATGCCATCGCTTCGATCAACGCTACCGATTGACCCTCCCAATAGCTGTTGGAAAGATAGATATCCATCTCGCGCAACCAGCGTTCTGTATCGGTGACGTGGCCATGCATGGTGACATGCGCTTGCAGTTGAAGCTTTTCAATCGCCCGTTCAATGGCAATGTAATAGCTGTCATAGTGACCACCAGGAGCTTTGCCACCGGCAATATGCAGGTGCGGATGGTAGCCACGGTCGCGGAGCTCGGCAATTGCAAAGACCGCTTCGTAGATGCGTTTTACCGGCAAAATCGTACCCATGATGCCAATGTTAAACTCAAATGGTTTATTGGCAGTTGGTGCAAAGCGCTGGAGATCGACGCCGTTGTTGATGATGCAAGTTTTGGCGGCGTGCTCCGCATGATTTTCTAGAAATTTTTTGCGGATGTAGTTACTGACAAAAATAATGCAATCAACGTTTTCCCAATTGACCTGATGCGCCCACACACTGACCTCGTAGGAGTGCATGCGCGTCACAATGGGGCACTGTTTTGGCATAAAGCTCGCCGGCACCAACAGCTCACTTGCCCACTCAAAGTAGCAAGCGTCATTATGTTTTAACAACGAACGAATTTGATGATGGTAGGCCCACCGATTGAACCGCCCATAGAGCAGAGGTAGACTATAGGTCTTTTCCTCAAAAAGCTGGGTCGTATAGTGGGTGTTGAAATCTGCAAAGATCTCCTTGAAAAATCCCCAGTGACCATGTTCGCCAACAAACACACCGACTTTGTCCATAAATTTCCCTGCATTATTCCTCTGTTGATCTCGACCCTACAACTAATTTTAGTAGTGCACGATTGGGGGCTGGTAGTAAAGACTTTTGATCTTTTTCAAAATAGTACGGGTATCGCTTTGTGTGTAGATACCCGTACTATTTTAGAAATGTGCAATAGTCTTTACTACGGCTCCATGAACTACCAAATTTTATAACTGCAACACCGGCTCGGTGGTTGTCGGTGCTTCTGCCTTATGTTCAATAAAGATCTCATGCCACTTAAGTAAATTGACCATGCGCCACAGCCCTGGTGTTGCTGCTAGCTCTTCATCCGGCAAGTCAACCAATTGGCGTAACATATCGGGTTGAATGTAGGCTTCGGTCCGCCCGCAATCATGGTTGCGCAGCAGCTCCCGAATATAGCCTGCTCCTTGCTGTAGCCAGCGATTTTCCGGCGTCGGAAAGCCCAGTTTGTTGCGCCGCCAGCAGATCTCCTTGGGCAACAGATGGTTCATTGAGCGGCGTAGAATCCACTTGCTCCACCCCTGGTGGATGCGATAATTGAGTGGCAGCGCAAAGACCATATCGACCAACCGATAATCTAAAAAGGGCAAGCGTGTCTCTACTGAAAAGGCCATCGAAATGCGATCTTCATAGCGCAACAATTTTGGCAGATTGGTCGAGCTGAGATCCTCATAGAGCACACCAACCAGGCCGCGGTCATCAACGCTCTGAGGTTGCCAGCGGCGCGCCCAATTGCGCTGGATAAACTCCGGCTGCAACTGCCACTCTTGCATTCCTGATCCGCCGCCGCCGGGGATGGCCAATGGGGGGCGAAATTTGTTGACCATCTGTTGGACACGCCACGGCAAGCGATGGACCGTATCTTCGATCAACATATCCATGACGGGGCCCCCGCCGATGCGTGAAATGTCATAGACGGCCCGTGCTGCCGGCAAAAGTCCGCGCTGTTGGTAAATCTGCTCTAGATAGGGTGGATAGTAAGAGTAGTACCCGGCAAGAATCTCATCGCCCCCTTGGCCATCGAGCAGCACTGTCACATTATTTTCTTTGGCCAGACGCATGACATTCCACTGCGCATACTGGCTTGTCGAATTAACTGGTTCATCCAGAAACCAGACGAAATTATCAAATTCCTGCCAGAGCACTTCCCCTTCAGGATAGGTGAGGTGCTCCTCGGCCCCCGTTTGCTCCACCACAAGCCGGCTATAATAATGTTCGTCAATCTCCGCTTCGTGATTGCGCGCCGTGAAGGTCTTTTGGTGGGCACCCACCAGATCGCGTGGGATCACTGCTTCATCGAGCAGCAACCGATTGGCCAACATCACCACCGTCGACGAATCCAACCCCCCACTCAATGCCGTCCCGACCGGTACATCGCTGCGCAGGCGGATCCGAATCGCATCTTCCAAGATGTCGGCAAAGTCGCGATAGACCCGCCGCTGCTCCGCTTGGCTGGAACGCTCAATGCTCGGGTTAATTGCAATCTGCCACCACTGGTTAACCCGCAGCCGCTGTTGGGCCACATCCAATAACAAAAAATCGCCGGGGCGGAGCGTCTGAATGCCTTCAAAAAAAGTTTGTTCGTTGTGGTCAGAGACGCCGATCGCCAGGTAATCAAAGATCGTCTGGTCATTGGGCTGGCGTGGTGCTGCTGGGTGTTGCAACAGCCCCTTTAGCTCCGACGCAAAGAGTAGCAGTTCGCCATCCCAGTGATAGTAAAAGGGTTTGATCCCAAAGCGGTCACGCGCACAAAAGAGCCGACGCCGTTGCCCATCCCACAGGGCAAAGGCGAACATGCCGTTGAAATGGCGTAAGCAATCAACGCCCCATTCGGCATAGGCCGCGAGAATCACTTCGGTGTCGCTATCGCTGCGAAAGCGATGACCCAATTCGCTCAAAGCACTACGTAATTCGCGGTAATTGAAGATCTCTCCATTGTAGGTGATCCAGAGCTGGCCATCGCCATAGCACATGGGCATGTGGCCCGCCGACGAAAGATCCAAAATGGCGAGGCGACGACTGCCCAAAGCCAAATCGAACTCGGCCGGCTTGATGCGTTGGTGTGCTGGCAGCGCCATGCCATCAGCACTCTCCCGTCCGCCGGCAACCTGCCACCGATCCGTGCGCGTGTTGATGAAAATATACCCTTCATCGTCTGGCCCGCGGTGGCGTTGTACCTCATTCATTTTGGTAATCGGCATCACCCGCCGTTGCACATCAAAGATTCCGCAAATTCCACACATCATGTCCCCGAATCATCTTCATCAGTACCGCTACCGTTTGGCAGAAGCTGGGCTGAGCTGTGAGCGCGATGTTTTGAGCAATGTTGACCAGGCACCGCGATTGCGCAGGTTACCTGGGTCAGCCTGAAACGCCTGCAAAATATTGGTGCGTGCGCTGCCATACTCCCGCTGACGCACACGCTCTAATCCTCGATTGAGCCAATAGCAGCCACTCATCCACCGCAACTCGCGCGGTGCTACGACAATCGGCAGACTCTTTGATAACCGTGCTAGCGCTCCTTGCGCAGCCTCTTCGCCCGCCATGCGCTGATAATTGAGCAACTGATCAACCAGTAGCCGCAGCAGTGCACGGTCGATTGGTGCTTTAGCAAATGCCGCGCGTTTGAGGAGCTTCTCCCCTTCTTCAGTACGTCCCCAGAGTACATCGCGGATTCCGGCCCTTAAATCGGCGGCGGCGATGATGGTACTTTGCTGTCCTGCAAACCAGTGCAACGCTGGCGGCAATTGGACAATCAGCTGTTGCACTGCCTGGGCATGATCGCCCCCATCTTGAATCGAACGGTCAATCATAAATTCGTGGAGACGGGCTCCGCTGTTCGCAACCAAGGTTGGATCCAGCCGCACTGCTTCGCTAAGCCACGTTTGGGCAATTGGCGTTAATGCGGCCTGAAAGGCTTCATAAGACCAAACGAGATAGAGATTGGCAAAGGCCGTATTGCGCAGCGCTAGAATCTCTGCCGGGCAATCAGGATTGCTAAAGAGTGTATTCAACGCCCGTTCGGCTCCCTCAACCCGATCCGGCACGTTGCGGATGACGCGGTTGGGATAGTAGCGGCGGTAGTTGAGCGCTCGGTCAATGCCGCCAAAGCGACAACCCGCCAACGCCAACCGGCAGTTGATATCGAGATCTTCGCTCATCGCCCTGTAGCGCTCGTCAAAGAGATCGACCCGAAAGGCCCACTCGCGCCGCAAGACCATGTCACTCGGCGCAAAGGGAAAGCCCAGCACCAGTTCGGCAAAGGTGGCAACCGTCGGCGGTCGCCACAGCGCCAGAATCCCCTCTTCCGCATTGACCTCGTAGCGGGCGTTGTAGCTCACATCCACGTGCGGATGTGCCTGTAGAAAATCAATGTGGGCTGCCAGCTTTTCCCGATGGAAAAGATCATCGGCATCGAGCAGCGCCAAAATCGACCCAGTTGCGGCCCGCAGCCCACTGTTGCGGGCCGCCGGCAACCCGCGATTTTCGTGGTGCGTAATCAAACGGATCCGTGGATCACTATAGCGCTCAACGACGGCTGTGGTCTCATCCGGCGATGCATCATCGACGACCACGAGCTCCCAATGGGGATAGCTCTGCCCCAGCACACTGTCGATCGCCGCACCCAGGTACGCCGCCTGCTTGTACGCTGGAATGACGACGCTTACCGTGGGACACGCTTCCTGCTGTTGATCGCGTTTCATCCTATCGACCCCTGGTTCCAACCATGATTGGCCGTGGTCGCCTGATGACTGGTGGCCACTTCGAGCCCTGATTCTGCTTCGGAGCCTATGCCGGCCACCCTCCCAAACCACTGCCTTGGGGATGGCCAGGGCACTGCTGTCGCTGTGGCCAATGTGGGTCTCATCACTGCCATCAGCAGCAGCAACCCGGCCAAACGATGGTAGCTAAAGGGATAGACATCAAAGGTTGGCACCCCAAAGATCAGAAAGGTGCTGGCCCCAATCAGCCAAAGCGTTCTTTCACTCTGCGCCCGGGCAACAGCCCAAATCACCAGCGGCATGGCCAATAAATAGTGATGTTCCCAGACAACGGGTGAGGCAATCAGCGCCAGGGCAATGGCATCCATGGTGTGGCCCAGCAGCGCATGATCGAGTTGCCCGTTGGCGCTCTCCACCGTTCCCTCGAACCGTTCCCGCTTAATAAATCGCCATAAATAGATCAAGCCCAACAGCGCCATGCCGCCTAAGACGAGACGACTGACATAGAGTTCATTCGTCCCAAAATCGCCGGCCGCCCCTGGCACAAAGCCACTGACATGGAGCAGCCACTTCGCCATGCCTAGTGTGTTATAGACAAAGCTGTGTAAGCTGTTGTCGCGGAAAAAGGTGCCCTTTGGAAAGGAACCAGCAAAGGCCATGAATTGTTGCCAGAGCGTCAGGTCGCGTCCACCGCTCGTCTGCAGTAGGAAAATCGCCGCCATCCCCACGGCAACACTCGTGAGTGCACGCCATTGCCGTTTCAATGTCCAGGGCAACAGGAGCGCCAGTGGATAGAGCTTGATGTGGGCACCGAGTGCCACGGCAAGTCCGCTCAAAAGTGGGTAGCGTTGTACACCCAATAAGGCCAGCAGCAACAGGTCGAGCACCCACAAATTGACCTGGTTGTGCTTCAAGGTTGCTAACAGCGGATTGTTGATCAGAAAGAGCGCCGTGACCAGCAGCGCCGCGTTGCGCCAGGAGAGCCCCACCAACTTCGCCAACCGATAGCAGAGGCTGAAGGCAAGGATCACCAGCAGCAATTGGGTCGCTTCGTAAAAGTAGAAGAGCAGATCCCACGCTCCGCTGCTGCTCTCCAATGCCCGAATACCTAGCGTTGCGATTAGCCAGCCACCAAACTCTTCAACCGCCGCCAGCACTTGTGCTGGTGTTGGGAAGTAGATGTAACAGCTGCCGTATGGATTCAACCCATTGACAATCGCCTGGGCCGCTTCTTCATAACAGCGATAATCCCACGAGCGCGCGGCATGTTGACGCATGAGCGCTAGATAGTGAAAGGCAACCAAAGCCCCCAACACAAAAGGCAGGGTCTCCTGCAAAGTGCCCTTGCGCTGTTGCCAGAGCTTACCCGCCACCACCACTGTTAGCATCAGCGATGCGGAAAAGACAAAGAGTTGCAAAAGCACAATCGGATGGTAGACCTCATCCATTAGGCGGATAAAGGGAAGATCCAACTGCACCATGAGCAAGGGCAGACCCATAGCGATCAGCGCTGCCAGCAAATAAGCACCCCACCCGAGGAACGTCTTCATGGGTACCGTCATTGTGGTTGCCTCTTCTGGCGCGCGCTGTTCCGCTGGCGCTGTCGGTACCTTAACGGCTTGCATGTTCACCGACACTCTCTAACACGCTTAGGGTTGTTGTGGACGGTTCGACCATCCAAACCACATCCTGCTCGGTGGCATATAATTCAGTGCCCATTTGTTGTGCTTGTAGCCACGCGACGAGCGGTCGGTCGGTGGTCAAATGAATAGCCAGCGGTCGCTCCAGCGTTAACATGGTGAGGAGTGCCTGTGCCCATTGATCAGGCGCATCGCCCTGCAACGCTTGGACCGCGGCCAACCGGCCATCATAGAGCGCCGGTGAATAGCCACGCCAACTGAGCAGGTTGTAGCGATTTTCAACACTGTACCCCGCAATCTTGGTGCCATCGGCATCGCTGGGCGCATAGAGAGACCGTTCGAGGAAGGGGCTGACATGGATATGGCTGTCGGTCGCCACCACGATGGTATTTTCTGGCGTCTCTGTACGGATTGCCCGAACCCAACCCGCTTCGGCCTGATCAGGCTGTAGCTGAAGCCAAAAGCCCGTTTCATCGACCGCCGGCGCGTTGACGAGATTGGCAGGGATTTGCGCCCCGATCTGCAACATCAACAGCTGGTTGGCCCCCACCAGCAGGCTGAGTACCCCCAAGGCCGCCACCCATTGTAAGGCCGGTCGGCGTAGCAGGGTGGCAACCCCAGCTGCCCCCACCGGAGCTAACACAATCGTGGCGGCCAACACATATTTATATTCCAGTGTCGCCAGATCGGCGACGACATAGAGCGCCATCAACCCAAGTGTGGCTCCGAACAGGAGCAATCCTGGCCCCGAACGGCGGCGCAGCGCCGTGACGATATAGAATAACCCCGGTGTAAAGAGCATCAGCGCCACCACGACCTGCACACTCTTTTCTTTCATTGCGGCAAGCGCTGCTAAATGGATTGGTGCGTTGCTGCCATCGAGGGTCACGAGCTGTAGAAATCCGAAGGTCACAACGACACTGGCGATGCCGCCCAATGCCAAGGCAATCAACGACTGCCATGAATAGTGGGCCGTTGATGGTGATAGTAGTTCAAACTGTTGTAGTAGTAATAAGAGCCAGAGCACGCCGACAATCAGGCAGCCTGCCGGAAAAAGAATCGGGTAAAGTAGCCCCAACGCCACCAACAGTGCGGTAAGAATCGCCCATAAGTGGCGGAGCCGTTGTTGCAGGGCAAGGGTCGTCACAAAGGCCACGCCGATCATGAGCGCAAAGGCAAAGGGCATGGTTTCAAAGCCCAGATATTTACCCAGCATGGGTGTGTAGCGCAGATCGCCAAAATAGTGCTGCTGCCATTGCCAATCTCGGGCATAGATCCAGGCCAATGTACCGGCAATATTCGTGCCGAGGAAGATCGTGCCACTGCCCAGCAGTGCCAGCGGGCGCGAGAGGCGCAACCCATCACGGCAGAGCGCATAGGCTAACAGCACGGCGGCAAGCAGCCAGATGACATTGGTGACAGCGTAGAGCACGGTCGGTGGCAAATTGGTGAGCCAGCCCGTAACGCTCCAAAAGAAGTGACCGGTCCAGGTGTAGGAAAGACGCATTCCTGCCAACTCTGGCTCTTCCGGCAGCAGGCTGTTGCGGGTGAGCGCATAAGCAATATCGGTGTGCCAGAGTGCGTGCCAGGCAAAGGTGCGCAGACTTGGTACGAGACGCCACGGCAGCGCCAGATAGGTTCCCAATAACGCCAGCAATGCGCCGCCGCCAAGCCAGGCGATGACGGTTGGCCGTTCGACTGGCTGTGCTGCGCTACGCCACCCGCGTATTAGAAAAAATAGCGCCGGCAGATTGGCAAACAAAAGCACAGTAGGAATTGTGGCAAAGGGGATCTGAAATGCTTTGAGCAGCAATACTTCGAGCGCCAGCACGGCGGGGGAGAGTGCAATTGCTAAGGCTAAGCGGGCACTGCGACGCAAGGGCGCCAGGGGTAGGGTATAGACCAACCATGTCCCCGGCAAGATGGCAAAGGCAATAAGAATGAGCGCAGCAGTCAGATAGGCAATCATAAAGCGTCTGTGGGCCTCGTAAAGATTCTCCATCAAATACTTCGGTTCATTTGCCGCAGCAGGGACACCGAAGTTGGTCACCATGACCTTACGTATGCACGCTTTACTCTACCGACTTTTGTACCATTTCGGTGTTACAATTCGCTGTCAAACTGTCGTTGTACGCCAGCGGAATACAAGAGAAAAAGGGGGCTACACCGTTGTGTAGCCCCCGAAAGTAGACAAAAATGGCAATCGAAATTACAGCACAGTCAGGCGGACACCGGCTCCAATCGTTGGATGTCGATCCGGGCACCAAGGTCAATCAACCCCTGCGCCCCCTTGCCTCCTTGCACCCAGAAGCTCAGGGCCCGCTCCAAGCGGTCGTAGTAGTGGCTGAAGTCGCTTGTTGCAATATCAACACCCAATTCAAATTCGCCATCCAAGAGCGGCAATGCCAGATCATATTCGACTCGGCACTCCTCCCCAGCGGCAAAACAGGGGGTTTCCATCTCGCGCCAGCGTGTTGTCGTATCATAGACAATGCGCCCATCGGCGGTGCGGATCGTAAAAGAGAAGATCGGATGGCTGACCGCTTTGTTGAAGCGCACATCGACCGCAACGCGAATCGTATCTCCAGAGGGTACAACGCTAATCGGCACGCCGGCGTTGTTCATCAACGTGACGTGCCCAATTTCGGCATCAAAGGTCATAATGCGTTCGGCCAACCCCCCTTCGCTGGGCACCGTCGCTTGTACGGCGCGTGCCGCTTGGCGTACGGCATCGGAATAGGCGATCACCGCCTCGGCCGCGCTGCCCTGAAAAATATTGTTGCCCCGGTACATCACCAAGCCCCGATCACAGACACGCCGGATTGCCTCCATGTTGTGGGAGACAAAGATCAGCGAGGTGCCCTGTTGGCGCAACAGATCCATGTGCGCATAACACTTCTGCTGAAAGGCATAGTCACCGACCGCCAACACTTCGTCTACAAGCAGCACATCGGGGTCGACATGGGCGGCGATGGAAAAGCCCAAGCGCGCATACATCCCAGAAGAATAGCGTTTGACGGGGGTATCCAGAAAAGCCCCAATGCCCGCAAAATCGACGATCTGATCAAAACGGCGTTGGATCTCGGTGCGGGGCATTCCCAAGATCGTGCCGTTGAGAAAGATATTCTCGCGGCCACTCAAGTCCGGATGAAAGCCAGCCCCCAACTCGATCAAGGCCGAAAAGCGCCCGTTAATCGCGATTTGGCCACTGGTCGGGTGGGTGACACCAGAGAGCAGCTTGAGGATCGTGGTTTTGCCGGCCCCATTGGGACCAATTACCCCCATCGCTTCGCCCGCTTCCAGGGCAAAGCTGACATCATTCACGGCAACATGATATTGGTCGGCCCCGTTGCTATTGCGGCTACTCAGTGCTTCCCGAATGGAAGGCAACCACTGCCCGATCCGATAACGTTTTGTAATATGATCAAATTGAATAGAAGGCATAAGCTCTTGAGGTTTTAGACAACGTCGGCAAATTGAAATTCGACTTTTTTGAAGAAGCGGTAACCGGCCAACAGGATCACGGCGGCAATGGCGAGCGCGTAGAAAAGATAGCTGCCTGGTACCTGCTGCTTCAGGAGAATATCACGATAGGATTGAATGATACCCGCCATTGGATTGAGAAAATAGTAGGGGCGTAACCAGTCGGGCACCCGTTCAATCGGGTAGATGATCGGCGAGGCGTAGAGCCAAAGCTGGATTACCAGAGTGACCAGGTGCTTCACATCGCGATAGAAGACATTGAGCGCAGCCCCAATAAAGCCAAGACCCAGCGCCAGCGCCATCTGGATCGCCACCACCGCCGGCAAATAGAGCAGCGTAACGGGATCAACGGCAATGCCAAAGTAGACCATCATCGCAATCAACAGCAGACTGGCAATTCCAAAATCGAGCAACCGGGCCAGGAGTGCTGCCATCGGCAAAATCTCGCGTGGAAAGTAGATCTTGCTGACCAAATTCATGTTGATCACCAGCGATTCCACCATGTCGATCAGCGCGGTGGTAAAAAAGGTCCACGGCGCCATGGCTGCATAGGCAAAGAGCACATAGGGGATACCGCCCGTGTCAATCGGCACAAAGTAGGTAAAGACGATGCTGAAGATCATGGTCGCCATTGTTGGCTGGATCACCGCCCACAATCCGCCCAGAAATGACTGTTTGTAGCGTGCCCGGATCGTCCGCACGATCCAGGCGTATAACAAGGGCCGGTAGGCCGCAAAGGTTGCTTGTGTTGTCATTGATCGAAACGTTCCTCTATCAATTCTTAATAATAGCGTCGGCGGTTGTGACGATAAATAACCATCGAAACAAAGAGCCCCACCGGAATCAGCCCAACAATCAACGGCATGGCTGGATTGGCCAATTGGCGGATCTCGGGCGGTTGGCGGGTGGCTGTCGCTGCCGCTTGCGCCAAGCTTGCCGCCAGCGCTTCCTCCGTTGTAACGACGGTGGCGCTGAGCGGGCTGCGCGGTTTCTGGACAATGGGTTCCGCTGTCGGCAATGCTACCAATGGGTAGAAGGGCGTATCCAACTCGGTGTAGGAATACCAGGCCCCATTGGCACCATTGCCTGGGTCAGTGCGCCAGACAACCATTAAGAGGTTGCCCTGGCTCACCACAGAGCGTACCAACGATGGGTCAAAGCCTTTGTCGGTATCGATGTCCTGCACCAATGGACCGGAGATGATATAGTTGACACCACCCCACGATTTGGTGGCAGAGTGCCATTCGCTGTACCACATCCCGTGGATCTGATCCCGGACCGCACCATTGGTACGCTGTCCAAAAAAGAGCCGCAAATCATGGTTGCTGTCGACGACAAAGGCCGCCGGCCCATTACCGCCAACATGTTCGGCAAAGGGACGGATCGCTTCGCTCCAGGTGCGGCCGCCATCACCAGAGCGCTGAATCAGACGCACTACCCCCTGATCGGGAATACCATTGTCATACATCACAAAGAGTTCGCCATCATACTCGATCATCGATGGGCTTTGTACACCGAGAATGCCACCGACGATCCCTTGGGCAATCTCAACCGCATCGTTCCAGCGCCGCATGTCAAAATCATAGGTTGCCACATAGAGTGATGTGCCCCATGCCCGGCGGTTGAGCACGAGCCAGGTGGCATATAACCGTCCCGATTCGCCATAGTGCATCCGAATGCCATAGGGCCAGATCGTCTCGCTATAGGTGGGTGCTGTCAACTCCGGCAGTGTCCAGTTGATCCCGCCATCGACGGATTCGGTTGCGTAGATGCCGGTGCCTTCGGGGTTGCCGCCATACAAAACATAGAGATTGTCATCGCTATCCCCTTCGATCCAGACGCTAATCGGCGGACGCGCCCCCGTGGCAATCGCAACTGGTGGCGTCCAGGCCTCGGCGTTGCCGGCATCGGCGGCATAGGCTTGAGAATAGTAAACATTGGCGGCTACGTCGTGGCCCCCATAGAAGATCACATGAATGATGCCCTTTTTGTCCAGATAGGCAGCCGGCGCGTGGGCTTCATCATAGAGCGGAGAGAGCAGAATATCAACGGCTTTGCTCCAGCCGGTCTCCCGGCTCCAATGGTTATAGGCAACGACATATTCATACGAACCGACCTTCTGCGAACTGAAAGCGTGGATCCCACCATCGCTGTCCGCCAGGAGAAAGGGCGTTTCCGTGTTTGGATCCAGATAGGGGATGACCCGAGGTTCGGTCCACAACAGCGGGCCTTGGGCATGGGCCGGCTGGTTGTTGCTCAGGGTCAGGGTCATGCTCAGAAAGAGCATAGCGAGTGTGGCCAATGATAATCTGCGAATAGACATAAGGTTCTTCAATCGACTCTAGCAAACGACAACAATTTTGTAGGAAAGACTCATGAAGGTTGTAAAAATAATCCGGTAAAAGCGCCTGTGGCTGAAGCCCACAGGCTGATAGAGAAAGCTGCGCTAAAGCGCACTCTGCTTTCAGCCTGCTTCAGCAGGGCTTTATTGATCAGCGACAGGGCTTCAGCCTGTAGCGTCGATTACCGAATCAATTTATTTCATCAGTCTTCTAACCGATGACAACCATCACCGACTAAAATTGCTGAAAAGAACAAACAGCCTCGACAATACGATCCAGATCATGCTCATCCAGTTGGTGATGGAAAGGCAGCCGCACCAGGCGGTCGCTCACCGACTCGGTGACCGGGCAGTCACCGGTTTGCCACCCGTACTGTTGCCCCATCTCGGAGGTGTGCAGCGGCAGATAGTGAAAGACGCTTTGGATGCCTTCCGCCTTGAGATAGGCGATAAAGGCGCTCCGCACGTCGAGGTTGGGCATGAGCAGGTAATACATGTGGTAGGATTGCTCGCAATCGACCGGCACCTGCGGTGTCTGCACCTGATGCTCTTCGGCCCAACCCTGAAGGTGGCTCTGATAATAGTGCCAAATCGCTTGCCGCTTGCTCTGAATCGCGTGGCGCGCCTCTAACTGCGCCAAGAGATAACCGGCCAGCATGTCCGACGGCAGATAACTGGAGCCAACCCCCACCCAGGTATATTTGTCGACCTGGCCACGGAAAAAGCGGCTGCGGTTGGTGCCCTTCTCGCGAATAATCTCCGCCTCTTCAATATAGCGGGGATCGTTGATGAGCAACGCGCCCCCTTCGCCACAACTAAAATTCTTGGTTTCGTGAAAGCTCTGTGTCGCAAAGGTGCCAAAGGTGCCAAGATAGCGCCCCTTGTACTTCCCAAAGAGGCCGTGGGCGTTATCCTCAACCACGGCAATGTTATGTGCCGCCGCGATGGTGCCAATCTCATCCATTGCGCAGCCAACACCCGCATAGTGTACCGGTACAATCGCCCGGGTGCGTTCCGTGATGAGCGCCGGCAGTTGCTGCTCATCCAGGTTGAGCGTATCGGGCCGAATATCGGCAAAGATCGGCGTTGCGCCGCGCAGGGCAAAGGCATTGATCGTGCTGACAAAGGTAAAAGAGGGCACAATCACTTCGTCCCCCGGTTGTAGATCGAGCAACAACGCTGCCATCTCCAAAGCGTGAGTGCAGGAGGTGGTCAGCAGTACTTTGGGTACACCAAGACTCTCCTCCAACAGCGCATGGCACGCCTTGGTAAAGGCACCGTCGCCAGAGATATGGCGGTTTTGGATCGCTTGGTTGAGATAGCGTAACTCCTCGCCAGCCAGGGTTGGCACATTAAAGGCAATGGGCTGTTGGCTTTTGCCGTTGCCATTGACTGTGATTGCCGTCGGCGGTAGATGGTTGGTGTTGCCGTTTGCGCGCGACAGCAGAGTTTCAGGAACTGTATGGCCATTCTCCCGGGCGGCAGTCTCATTTTCTGGATTGGACGCGCCATTGCGCCGGAAGCGGTAGCCGATCTGATCATTGACGATCTCACCAACAATGTCGCCAGCCGATCTTTCTTCTATAAGCTGCTCATAACCGGCCTCTTGATTGACAGGCTGCATTGTCATTCCTTCGCCGCTATTTGCCTTCCAATCAGCCATTTGCTGCTCCTCGCGCCTTTCATCTGCGCATATCTGTGTTGTTGTCGACAGATTACTATTTGATGCACCCCCCTATCATACTGATGATGGGGACTTTTTTGTTTATCACTTTCCTTGCAGAGTAGCGGGCCTACGACATTTGATGGGGGGAGCGGTAAATCGGTAGACAGGTAGACAGGTAGACAGGTAAAGGTATATTTCCTTGTCCCCTTGTGATACTGTTGGCCTACCTTACGGAGTGGGATTTAAATCCCCTCCTGACAGCGAGAAGCCGCCTCAGCGGCTGGGAAGCGCCTCGGGAGCCCTTTGGGCGCGCTTGTCGTTGTTAGAGCAGGGTTTTAACCCGTTGTAAGGTAAGCCAACAGCATCACCTTGTCCCCTTGTCCCCTTGTCACCTACTCCCCCGCCTGTGCCACCGCCCCATCCGCTGCTGCTTCGGCCCGGGCAATGACCTCGACCTCGGCCAGGCTGGCGACAAACTCATTCTCAAAGGTGCCGGTGAGGCCGCTAATCTCGACGCGCACCGTGCGTGCCATCACATCGGCAAAGGCGACATCGCTGCCCGCCACCGACAGCGTCCCGCTATCCGCCTGCGCAATCTCGTCGGTGGCATTGGCATCGCGATAGAGACGGACGGTGGCCGCGCTGATCTGCACGGTCGAGATGCCGTCGCTATCCTGCCGTGGGTTGTAGAGGCGGACGGTGCGGATGGTGACCGGCACGGGGAAGGTCAACTGCACCCATTGCCCGACCGGATTTTGCGCGGGATCACTGCGCCAATAAGCCCCAATCCGCCCTTTGAGCACACGGCGATCAACCAGCCCTTCCAAATTGTCCCCGATAGCTGGGTTGATTGATGAGGCGGAGACAGTTGCGCCCGGTGCCAGGTTGCTCCATTTGGCGGCTTCAGGATCGTCGGGCACGGGGATCAGGCTGTGGCCGGCATGACAACCAACACACCTGGCAACATCACCTGGGCGACCAAAATTGTGCCCAAGCACCTGGGCCACGCCCGGGGAGTCTGTGCTGTCGCGGCCCGTCAGCGGCACTTCGTAGGCGGGCTGGGGCGAGCGTAGCTGTTCAAAGAGCGGCACATTGGCTGGCAACTGTGCCACGACTGAGCCATCCGACTGGATCGGTAACTCTTGTAACAAAATCGGCCAATCGACCCAATCGAGCGAACCTGGCTGCGTCCGTTGGTGATCCATAAAGAAGCGAATTGATCCCCCTTGCCCCACCGGTACCCCAGAGATGATCGCCGTATCAACCGGCGCATTGAAATAAATATTGAGGTCATTAAAGACAAAGGCTCCGTCGCTTTCGCGCGGGACCTCGCCGGCAGGTGGCAACGGATCGGCGACCGCGGTGACGGTGTCGGGAATAATCGGGGGCAGTGGGCGCGCCGCCACTACCTGCGCGCGTAACTCGGTCCAGCCGGGAATGTCAAGAACCTTCTGCGGATTGGTGCCATCGGCATTGGCAATATAGAGCCCATAGTCCTGCCGATAATCGGCGGCCCACGAGAAGAGCAGCCGACCGTCTGCTAACACCGCGGGGTCTGTGGCATAGGGGCTTTGGTTGACGCCAAACGCATCCGGTTTCTCACTAACAACCGGATATTGGCCGTCACCGGTGACACCCACAATGCTCTGGTAGGTAAAAGGTCCCCGTTCATAGCGGCGGATGCCCCCAAAGCCCGAGGCTTCGGTCATATTTTTCATGGGGTAGTAGTTGGCGTAAAGCGTCCCATCCGGCGCAAAGGCCCCACCATAGGCGTGATTGCCATCTTCGCCCAGCAGAAATATACCGGAGCCACCGGTGAAGAGCTTTAAGCCGGTGCCATCGGGGTTGATCACCCCCAATTGCCAGGCATTGCGACCGACATTGGCGGTGCCGCCGGGAATCGGGTCTGCTTCGGTGGAGTCGGTCAAGGCCAGCAGGCCATCCTTTTCATGAAAGCCGCCAAAGGTTGTGGAGGTCACCGTCTGTACGTCATTCGTGGGGACACGGAAGTTGCGCCACCACCGCGAATAGACAATCTGCCCCGTCAGTGGCTCAACTAGAGGGCGGTCCGCACTGTTGCGTTCCGAGGTAATGCGATGCATATTTTGGCCATCCGCATCCATTACAAAGAGATTGGTGGTGCGTGCGCCACCATATTGGCCAAACGAGGGCCAGCGGGTCGAGGAAAAGACAATGCGCCCATCGGGGAGCCAAACCGGATCTGTATCGTCATAGCGCTCAAAGGCCTTGGCCAATGCGCCAAATTGCGAAAGATCGAGGTCATCGCGATCGGAGAAGGTCAATTGCTGCAGGGTGCTGCCATCGATGTTCATGCTGTAGATGCGCCAAGCCCCTGGGTTGGTCATGTAGCCTGGTTCATAGCTGCCTTGTGGTAGGCCGGCAAAGAGAATGCGCTGCCCATCATAAGCGACGTTTGGCGCGCTGACATCGATCAGGTCGAGCGATGCTGCCGTTGGATTGGCACCGTCAATCAGGATGTGGGGCGTCCCGTCGGCATCCAATAAAATAAGCCGCCCTGGCGCGGCCACCTCAAAACGGCTAAAGGGGCCGACGCCGGGCAAACCCTTCGCCTGATCCCAATAGACAGTGCCATGTTCGGGGATCTGCCGCGACACAAAGAGCAGTGGCACAGGGAGTTGGCTGGCCCCATCAAAGGCCGCTGCGTAGAGGGCAGTTGTTTCGGCGGTGGAAGCTGTTTGCGCGGCGGTGGCTGGCGTACTGTCGCTCTTCATGCCCTCCTCTTCAACCACGGTTGCCGTCGGCTCAACGGCTGCCGGTTCTTCAACGGCGGTCGTTGTTGGTTGTGCTAGCGGTGCTTCTTCAACTGCTGTAGCTGTCGGCGCAACCGGCAGCATGACTACCGTTGGCACAACTGCTGTTGTTGGTTGTCGCGCATCTACGGTTGCTACCAGGGCCGCTGTTGGTGGGCCATCGTCAGTCGTGGGCAATTCCGTGGCTGGCGCAACTGTTGTAGTTTGCGCGCTCGTCTCTTCTAAAATCTCTGCTGCGGTGGCCGTTGCGATCCGCCGTTGTGAAAGGCCGCCTGTTGGATATTGGCTTCGACAGCTGCCAATCAGCACGCCAGAGAGACCACCCAAAATGATCAGCGCAACAACCACGGGACCGATCATTCGTCGCCGCGTCGGTTCTGTCTGTTTCCGAGGATTCATGAGTTTGTTATGCACCTTCTAGAACTGACGGGGGAAAATAGGAGTCAGCGAAAGCGTGATTTCCAGCAGCAGCTAGTGCTGCGAACATTTAATTTTTAGAAATCCCTGACTGTTCATACGCGTGTGGTGATTTCTAAAAATTAAGCAGCTAGACAACTAGATG
This sequence comes from Caldilineaceae bacterium, assembly GCA_034432375.1. Lineage (GTDB taxonomy): Bacteria > Chloroflexota > Anaerolineae > Caldilineales > Caldilineaceae > JAHBVH01. Next base: position 157,644 of record DAOUCA010000099.1, on the reverse strand, counting down.
TAGGAACGCAATGGACAAAAATCGTTCGAGTGTCCATCCTGTTCACGCAACACGCAACACGTTCTACGCCTGTGCACTGCGCGCCACAATCACAATGCCGGCACAGATCACCAACATCCCCACCCAGCGCATCGTAGGGACGGTTTCGCCCAAAATTAGCCGCGAGGAGAGGGTGATCAAGACAAAATTGAGGGCCAACAGTGGATAGGCTAAACTTAGATCGAGCCGGGCCAGAACCGCGATCCAGGCGACCGCGCCAATCCCATAGAGCGTCAGCCCCAACAAAACCCACGGTGATCCCAAGATCAACGTTACCAAGGAGAGCAGCGATGCAGTATGGCCGGCTGCCTGTGGTTGGCTAACCCCCAATTTAATCGCCGTCTGACCGGCCACGCCTGTTGAAATGGAAAGGGCAATCAGCCACCAATACGTCATCATCGTTCGTACCACCTAAAGACTCCATCTTTTGAAATATAGGATTCATCCTATGTTTATTACGCCGAAATCTGTTTATTACAGCATGAACTACATAATCAGGCATTCTGTCATTCCTGCGCAGGCAGGAATCCAACCTGATGGTCCCCTGCCTGCGCAGGGGTGACAACCCGTGCAATGCCCTTAACGTTGTGGCCGCGAGAATCGGAGCGGGCCAGCCGCTACTGCGTTTGCCATGTTTCTACGCCCTGTGCAAACTGTTGCGCATAGAGTTCGCCATCCACTTGTTCATACCACCAGCGGCGCAACTCAAGTTGCCCTTGGCTCAGATCAATGCCTTGCCAGAGCAGATAGGCGCTGGCATCATCGCCGAGCAGGGCTTTGGCTTCCCCTAAAAGCTGGCGGGTCGCTCTCTGCTGTGGCGCAACCTGATAGGCTCTCGTCAATAGCTCATCGGCCTGCTGATAGTTCCCTCGCGAGAGCGCAATTTGCCCGAGGCGGCGCAGCGCCGTGACGTTTGTGGGGTCAAGTTGTAATATCGCATTGTATTGCGCAACCCAGTGCTCTGTATCGACCAATTTGCTACGGCGTACCGCATCCTGAATGGGCCAGGTTGGCCATTCATAGAGCGAAAGTTCTTGGCGTGTCTGCCCTACAGTCGTCTGATTTGCCAGCCAGCGACTTTGCGTGCCGGGCAAGAGCAGGAACAGAACGAGGACCACCAGCGGTACCAGCCCGCCCAGCCAATACGCGCGCATGGAGCGCAGTGGCTGAAAAATTCCACTTGCTCTCCCACTGTTGCCTGCGCCACTAGCGTTAATCAGGGGTGCTGCGGCCAACAGGAATGCCGTCGGCAGAAAAAGCAGCGGCACAAAAATGCTGGCATACAATTCGGCGTCGGTGCAGCCATAGATCAGGAGCGCACATTGCGCTGCCAAGGCGCTACAGCTGTAGCGGCGCGCGGCCACTCCACCTTGTCGTAACCACAGCAGACCTAGCCCAATCGCGCTCACGATAAGGCCAGTAAAGCCAAGCAAGCCTGGTACCCCTTGTTCTACCGCCACCTGCAAATAGAGGCTGTGGGCATGGTTGAGATAGGGGACGTGGAGCAAGTAAACATAGGTCGCCAGCACCATCGGGGTGCTACCCAGACCGCTGCCAGTAAAGAGATAATCCTCGATCAACGGCAAGCTCTCTTGCCAGACCGCCAAGCGGCTGTTGATGGTCGCTTCCAGATAGCTCCCCGCGAGCGGGCGTAGAAGCGCGGCGTGGAGTGCGGGTGAGATTGTCATCCCAACCAGCAGCCCAATGGCGCTGATGATGCCCACCCCCATGAACCAATCGAGCAGAGCCCATTCCTTGCAAAGACGATTTAACCAAGCGAAAGTCGGCCAACTTTGTCTTTTGTCATTGCGCTCTGTAAACCGTTGCCGGCGCGCCATCTGCATGTGTTGCCGGCTGCGTCGTCCGTTTAATGCTCGATTCGTACGCCAGTGGAGATAGAGCGCAATGACCGATCCACCGAGTAAGCCCAGCCACGCTCCACGCGAAAATGTCAGCAATAGCGCCACGCTACCGAACAGAATGCCAAACAGCGACCAGTACTTTGTCGGCGTCTGGGGCAGATGCCAACTCTGCCAGAGCGCAACTACGGTCAGCGGTAACAGACCAATCAAGGCCCCGGCGATCAGATTTTCGTGAAAGATTAGCCCTTTCCCCCAAAGTGGTTGATGGGCCTGGATCCACGCTGTCAGCTGTGGCAACAGGGTAAAATCTTGTGCAGTGGCGCTTTGCCAGTTGTGCGTCAAGAGAAAGAGTAGTCCCAACCCGCCCGCAAAGAGACCACTGTCAAGCCCAACAACCATAAAACCCTGCAAGGCATCATTCTCTTGCTGTCGTTGGTACCATTGATGCCAGGTAAGTAACCCAATCAACCCAAGCCCCACGCTCAACAAGCAAAAGCGGCCGAGAGCAATGCTTGGATTGTAGGCGGCCCAGACACCGATGAGCGCACTGCCCCAGAAGATGAGCATTGAGACCACAGCCAGGGCGACAAGCCCTTGCGTCAATGAGATCGTGATCTGGTCATGCTGGCGCGGCATATCAACGCTTTGGACCTTCGCATAACTGACAGATGTCCTCTTCAAAGTACCCTTCTTCCATCCGGGGTGTATGAAAGCAGCGACACAGATTGATTCGTAGGGGCACGGCGCGCCGTGCCCTACGAATCAATCTGTTTTTCCTATTAAGCTTGAGCAAATTTCAACATTTGCCAGCCAACGCTAACCGCGCTCTTGGCCCCTTGCCAGCTATTGAGCCCCTTGAGGAAGGTCCACATGGGGCCGGGGCGCAGCGACCATTCGCGTGTCGCCCGCTTCTGCCAATATTCCAACTGCTCGGCGCTTATATTCTCATAATCGAGCACCGTCGACTTGTCCATGTCGACCTCTTCCCATTTGGTGCCAGGGCGGAACCAATTGTTTTCGACCACCTCATAAAAGAATGGCGTGCCGGGATAGGGCGCTGCCACATGGAAGAGGGCAATGTCTAGGGGCAACTCCTTGGAGTAGGCAATCGTCTCTTGGATCGATTCTTCGGTTTCGCCGGGCAAGCCGATGATAAAGTAGCCCCAGTTATTAATGCCGGCGGCTTTGGACCACTTCAGCGCTTTGAAAGCCTGTTCTTTCTTGTAGCCCTTGCGTGCGCGTTTGAGGATCAACTCATTGGCGCTTTCAATGCCCCACGAAATAAACCAGCAGCCCGCCTTACCCATGAGCATCAGCATCTCTTCATCAACATAGTCGACCCGGCTGTTGCAGGTCCATTTGATCTTGATGCCACGCCGCACAATCTCTTCGCAAAAGGAGATGACATGCTCGCGGTTCACCGTAAACAAGTCGGCATACATGTGAATGTTGTGGATACCCAACTTGGCTAGATACTCCAACTCATCACACATGTTTTCTGCCGAACGGACCCGTACGCTATTCTGATAGGAGACATGTTTGATGCAATATTTACAACCAGCCGGACAACCGCGACTGGTGACGATAAAGGTAAAGGGCCCCTTCATCATTGGCATGTGTTGCTTTTCTAATGGCAACAACTCGTGCATGGGAATCGGCAAATCATTGAGATCGGGGATAAAGGGCCGATCTGGATTGATCACAATTTCACCGGCACCGTTGCGCCACGCCAACCCCAGGATCGACGCATAGGGGGATTCGTCATCCGCCTCTGTAAAGGTGTCGGTAATGGTCTCGAGCCCGACCCGTCGGCTCTGTGGGCGGCTGGTTTCGCGCAACATTTTGGCGACTTTCGGATTGCTCGGCGTCTTGCCTTCCAAGCGGTCAATCAGCTCGCGCAAGGTCATTTCTGGCTCCCCGCGCAAGACAAAATCCAACGCTGGGAAGGGACGCATTGTCTCTAATGTCATCGGCGTGACGTGGGTGCCAAAGGCCATCGTCTTGGCCCCAAGCGCTTTGGCCAAAAAGGCCCCATACATGTCATTCTTCAAGGTGGGCGCAGTGACTTGGGTCAGATAATATTTGGGCCGCTTCTCTTCCAAGAGCTTTTCAAACTCTTCCCACCCCATGCGCATGGCATTGGCATCAATAATTTCAATCTTATAGTCGGGATGTAACAATGCCGCCATCTGTGCCAGGCTAACCTGTGGCCAGATCATATTTTCGCGGCTGCGACGGCCCACGCGATGCTGGCTACGGATCCAGATGCCCCCGTCCGGCGTCGGTGGATTGACCAGCAGAATATCGACACTACCTTCGGGTCGGGTTGAAGAAGTTAGGGTCTGCACACTGGCACCGGCGTCCGGGAATTGCGATGGGCGCAGCGCTGGAATTCGGCGCGTCCCGAGATTGTTCTGAATATCCTCGGTCAACTCCACATTGATTGGCTTACTGCTCTGGCGGTTGGTTGGTGACGTACTAGCATTGTCACTGGTACTTGCGGCCGCGCGTTTACGTTTCAATTCGGCCAACTTGGCACGTTGATCGTCTGTGTTCATCTGATCTGCATGCACAGGCGCAGACGCTTCGCTATCTTTTTCTTTGATCAATGATTCTGTCATCGAATATCTCTCCACAAAAAATGGGTATTGCCTGCTCAAAGGCAACATACCAGACTGCATGTTGCCTGCTCAAAGACAACATGCTTTACTACGTTTACACCTGGGGCTGCATCTGTAATTGGCTTTCGCCCTTTGCACGCTGGGGCAACTGCTCTTTGCCACGCAGATCGTCGGCGACTAACTCCTCGCGCAGGCGTAGCGTGTCGAGTACTTGCATTTGCACCCACGCGATTGAAAGCTGAATTCCCACCAAGGCCAGACAGGCGCTCGAAAGATAGTAGAGCCAAAGGCGTGAGACGGCCCACCCCTGAAGGCCAAGAAAGAGGCTAACCCCGGCAACGAGAAGACCGATCACAAAGAGCAACAGCCCGCTCCAGCCAAAGTGACGTGCCATACTCTGTTCAAAGAGTGGGCGGCCCAACAACCCTTGTCGTACCGGTGCCTTGTGAAAAAGGGCCACAAAATAGTTAAAACTCATGCCGAGGGTCAGAATACTGACGCCGGCAACCGCAAAGACAAGGGCCGAAAAGAGTGCAAAGGCACCAAGAGGGCTAACCTGGATCACCCCCGTGAGCCGTTCGGCAATCAGTCCAACACCAATCAACACCGCAATCAAAAAGGCAACGAGCCCAATCATACCCAACGGACGCACGGGATTGTAGTGCAACGCGGTCCAGACAATCGATTGAGCAAAGCGCATGCCATCGTTGACGACGCTCAGCTTGGATCGTCCTACTCGTTCGCTATAGGGGATGGGGACTTCAATCATGGTGAGCCGCTCGTGTAGGGCGCGGGTGCTCATCACAGGCGTCAAATTCAACCCATCGGGCAGTGGGTAGATCGTAGGGAGAATCGACTTTTTGAAGATACGCATCCCACTGGCCGAATCGGTAATTTGGCGTGCGCTGATCAGGCTAACCAGACGCGCAAAGATTAGATTCCCCAGACGGCGTACCGCTGGCATCTCACTTTTGGCCCCAGCCATGCGCGAGCCGATCACAATATCGGCATTCTGGCTGAGGGCTGCCTGGTAGAGGGCCGGATAATATTCGGGAGGATAGGTGCCATCGGCATCCATAAAGCCAATCCACTCGCCGCGTGCGGCAGCGAAGCCAGTCTTCAGTGCCGCACCATAGCCCCCATTCCGCGCATGACGGATCAGGCGGGCACCGGGTTGGCTCAGGACAATCTCCGGTGTTCGGTCGCTGGAACCATCATCGACAATGATCAGTTCCAGGTCGTCAATGCCCACTTGGGCCAAGCCCGGCCGAACCGACAGAATGCGCTCCATGATCTCTTGAATTCCGCCTTCTTCGTTATAGGCCGGAATGACAACTGAAAGTGTGGTCATACGAATTAGCTCCGTTTGTGCTAGATTAACGAGTCACCCCACCCCGGTGATCCCTTTGGGGCCCCTCCCCTGCTCGCGGGCTTACCATTACCCACAAGTGTGCGGCGAGCGTGGCGTTCCGGGGACGGCACACGCGTTGATGCGTTACCAGAGCGCATCTGTGCCGTCCCCGGAACGCGACCCTACCACCGGCCCACAAAGATATGGGTAAAAGTAAGCCTGCTCGCGGGGGAGGCTGGGCGGGGGGTAAATTCCTATGCTAAATAAATCTTTCGATCGCCAGGTGGTTGGTCACTGGCGTGAATTTCCTTGATCACCCGAGCCGGCACGCCACCGACAACGGTGTGCGCCGGCACATCTTTGGTGACCACCGCCCCGGCTGCGACCACTGCGCCTTTGCCAATGCGTACCCCATCGGTGATTACCGCGCCAGCCCCAATCCAAACATCGTCCTCTACCGTGATGCCTTCTGCCGTAATCCCCTGCTCGATCATTGGGCGGCTGGTATCGTGATAGATGTGGTTAACGGCTAACAGTTGAACCATTGGCGCGGTGTAGACACGGTCACCAATCGTGATGCCCCCTTGCCCGCGCAGCACATTGTTTTCGCCAATCAGGCTCTTTTGCCCAATGCGAATAAAGGCGTGGGGTAGCTCACGAAAATTATAGACATGTAGGATCGAGCCATGCATGACATAACTATCGGCCCCAATGGCGATGCCCTGTGGACAGGCGTGTAAATAGACACCTTGGTCGATATAGGCGTTGTGCCCCAGATGGATCTGATCAGCAAAGCGCAGGCGCACACCCGCTTCAATTGCTGCCACCCCATCCATCTGTAGAATCAAGCGATAGAGCAGGGCCCGCACCCCAATACCGATTACGGTTGGGATCCAACCGACCAGTAGAAAAAGGCACTGCTCCAGCCAATAGCGTCGTTTGCTGCTGGCTTGGCGACCAATATAGAGTTGTAACCCGGCTAGGAGGCCACCAGCACTCCCACGATTTCGTTGTTCTGTTTTAGCATCGGCCCCTATTTGGCCTTCGACCGATAATGGTATACTTTTTGAATGGAAGTAGGTCAATGTCGTCTCTCGTGTATATTCTCTTTCGGCGTTACGCAAGACGCTGGTTGCGTAAGCGACTACCGTATCGAATCCGACTCTTGTGTAATGTCTAATCGTGTGTAATGTCTAATCGTGTGTAATGTCTAATCGTAAGAGGACAAGAGCAGATCTTTTATCCACTCTCTGTACTTAACCGCCCCATTTGCGTACTTATTGCGAACCGTTGCGTTGGTTACTCATGTTACGCGGCAACGATTATAGTCTCGAGTACTCCGCATCGATTATGGTCTCGAGTACTCCGCATCCCCAGATGCGGGTCCATCCGCATCTGGGGATGCGGAGTACTCGAGTAGCCCGTTGCTCTACGGCTAACAGTGCGTAACATGAGTTGGTTAATCTGTTTGCACTCTCTTACATTTGATTTGCCAACTGTTCAATCGCATAAGCCTTTTGGCTCATTGATCGTAACGAAAAAAGCAGATATAAGGTGTTACATGTTGCTGACAAAAGGAGTGCTACGCCGCAATTAATCCGGTTTATCGAGAGTCACAGCCCGTTCCTGCCGGTGAACCTTACACGCGCTTGACAGTCAGTTCGGCCCTGGACGTTTGCCATTGGACAATTTGGCAGAAGTTTATCGCTAGATTTGTGGCAATTTGATAGTTTGCAGAGATTGGAAAAATTAGTTACAATGGCGGATGTTAGCCTTAGATATCAACCCCAGGTATCAACCTCGCCTATCAATCCAGCTTATCACCTGGCTGATGGCTGCCCATGTCCATGACTGAGAGGTATGTACGCGCATCTGTATTGCTTCCACCCCTTGCGCTATCTGCGCGCTGCAAAAATTCTCTGATGGTACTGAATTTGCTTGTTGTAGGGAGTGTTCTCTAGCGCTCTGGCCTCAAATACGAAGGATCGATCTAAAAATTCGGTTGTAGCCCCGGGGGGACAGAGAATTTTTGGACGAAACTGAAGTTTTGTAACGGATGCCCTATCCGTTACCGCAGGCCCACCACCGTAGGTTTTCTGTACGTACGATAGTTTTGGCAATACAATCGCGGTTGTGCATTAGTGCTCTACCGTTACTTGTATCTGCTTGAACTAGCGGAAGTACTTTATCCATGAATCATCATTGTAAGGAGGATCACTTGAGTATAATTTCTATTGGACGTGCCTGGTCAAAGAGTGCCGCATTGGCATTGCTGTTGATCATGTCCCTCTTATTGGCGGCCTGCCCGGCACCAGCCGCTGCCCCATCTGCTGGGGAAGCCGCAGAAGCCCCTGCGGCGGAAGCGACGGAACCTGCCGCCGAAGAGGCCGCCTCCGCCGATGCCATGACCACCGTTTTTGGCGAAGAATTGCCCGCCGATGCGGTGCCGTATGATCAGCAGGTACTACACAGCGCCTGCGCAAATAACACCAGCGCAACCACCTTTGATTTCCAGGTGGCTGTCTACAACCGCTACTGCCTCAGTGACAACTTTAGCGACCCGTTGACCGAACTGGATAAAGATTTTAATGTTGTCCCGGCTGCGGCAGAGAGTTGGGAAGCTTCTGAAGATGGCTTGACGTGGAGTTTCCATCTGCGCCCCGACCAAGTCTGGTCCGACGGCACACCGTTGACGGCCAATGACTATGTGGCGACTTTCCAATATCTCGCCGACCCGGAACATGCCTGGGATTTTGCTTGGTTCTATAATGGCGTTATTAAGAATTGGGAAGAGGTTATCGCCGGTGAATTGCCGAAGGAGGAGCTTGGCGTGGCCGCACCCGATGACTTGACCTTCCAGATTACGACACAGAAGCCCTTCCCGCCCATGCCTGGTATGATGAAATTTGGCTGGACACTACAAAAGGCCGCGTTGGAGAAGTACGGTCCTTTGTACAACAGTGATCCCGCAACGCATGTTTCTTCTGGTCCTTTTGTCCTAGAAACCTTTGAGCCCGGCAAGACCATTACATTGGTTGCCAACGAAACTTACAAAGGGTATCGCCCGCCTCGTGTCAAGCAACTAGTTGGCATTTACATGGATCCAGGGACAGAATTTGCCGCCTTCCAGAATGGTGAAGTTGATTCGGTTGGCTATGAATCCTTAAGCCCAGCGGATCTTGAACTTGTTTTGCAAGATCCGGTGCTGAGTGCAAACTATCTGCGTCACTTTGGTGATTTCCGCACAGACTATCTGATCTTCGACACCTTCAACCCACCTTTTGACAATTTAGATGTCCGCAAGGCTTTTGCTCATGCGGTCGATCGCGATTCGATTGTCAAGAATGTTGTCGGTGAAGTGAAAGCAATGCCGGCCTATGCGATGTTGATGCCCGGTTTCCCCTCCTCTTCGACAAAGGGTGAACTGAACGAATACCAGAACTACGATTGTGAACTGGCAAAGGAAGATCTGGCAACGGCTGGTTATCCCGATGGCGCTGACTTCCCGAAATTGGAACTGTGGTTGCGCAACGAGAACGCGGCCCTGCAGGCGGCTTTCCAGGCTGTCGCTGCTTCGATTTCTCAATGTCTGAATGTGGAAATCGAAATCTCCAACAAGGATCGCAAAGTCTATACCGATGCCATGAATGCCAAACCGACGGGCCTACAGTTTGGCGCTGTCTCCTATGGCATGGACTATCTTGACCCATCCAACATGCTCGGCATTTGGACCTTTGGTGGACGTCATTCATGGAAGAGCGACGAATTTGATCGTTTGATCAACGAAGCCACGCCATTGGTTGGTGATCCAGAGCAACGCGACGCCATGTTCCGCGAAGCCGAGCGCATTCTGGTGGAGGATGTTGGTGGTATTTTCCTCTTCCATCGCTGGCAGGGTACCCTCTATCAACCTTGGGTGCAGGGTGATTGTCTCCGTGAGCCGGATGCGATTGGTATTACAGGCCCACACTGGGGTAACGATTCCTGTGGCAGCATTCAATATGTTTCGACAGCAAAGACGGAATAGTCTTTCCTCGTAGGTCAACTTGATGGCAAAGGCGATGACAAGAGAAGAGAAGGTAGATCTTGTCATCGCTTTTGCTTGTCAGGATTAGCATTTGTTGTCAACAGGATTTACGCAAGTCTCGGTTTCGATACGACATAAAGCAATCTGCTCAACCAAAGACTTCCGTAAGTCCTTGCCAAATCGGAATAACCATGACTCGTTATATTCTAGGCCGTCTTTCTGCATTGCTCTTTGTGCTTTTTGCGGTATCGATGATTAATTTTACGATTATGCATGCTGTCCCTGGTGGCCCATTCGATGAAGATAAACAGCCACTAACGGGTGCTGCCAAAGAAAATATGTTGCGTAAGTATGGGCTCGATAAACCGGCTTGGCAGCAGTACATAAATTACATGAAAAATGCTGTACAGTTGGATTTTGGTATCTCCTTCCAACAGCCAACGATGACGGTGACGGAGTTGATTGCTGCGCGTTGGCCGGTAACGCTGCAAGTCGGTCTTTTAACTTTACTAGTGGTCTTTGGTGCCGGTGTTCCTTTAGGCATTACTGCTGCCTATCACCAAAATTCGTGGATCGACAACGCCCTCACCTTTTTTGCTATGCTAGGGATCACACTCCCAAGTTTTGTGCTTGCCTATATGTTACTGCTCTTTTTTGCCGTGCGCTTGGATTGGTTGCCTATGCGTGGGTGGGGTGATTCTGCCTGCTTGCTGAATAATCCTGCTTGGGAGACCGGCTTCTTCTGTTCGGACTGGATTATGCCCGTGATAGCCTACTCTTTGGGCCCATTGGCGGTGATCGCCCGCTATACGCGTGCCAGTGTACTTGATACCATCCGTTCGGATTTTGTGCGGACCGCACGTGCTAAAGGATTAAGTGAGCGAATGGTGATGACGCGTCATGTCTTTCGTAGCGCGTTAATTCCAGTGGTAACGATTGGTGGACCCATGATTCCTGATCTGATGACGGGTAGCATCTTTATTGAATCTACTTTTTCGATCAACGGGTTGGGTCGCTACTTTGTTACCAGTGCTTTTAATCGCGATTATCCAATGCTGATGGCGATTGCATTTCTGATTGCCGGTCTATGGGGTATCATGAATCTGCTTACCGACGTCGTTTATACCTGGATTGATCCACGTGTGCGGCTTGGCGCGGAAAGAGGTTAGTGGTGACAGAAGCAACGAATCAACTGCGCTCCACTCTGAATTCTGCCGACCCAGGGATACAACAACTACGTCCGCACCGTACTCTTTGGCGTGACGCGATACGTCGCTTTTCACGCAATCGGTTGGCGTTGGCAGGGTTGATGATTGTCCTATTTTTCTTCTTTTTGGCGATCTTTGCCGATGTAATTGCGCCATATCCTTTTGACCAGGCCGACTTTACCAAAGTTCGTCTCTTTCCCTTTGTTGATCCAGCTCATCCATTGGGTACAGATGAAGTTGGCCGCGACTTTTTGAGCCGATTAATCTATGGTGCACGTACTTCGATGAGTATTGGGATTATCATTCAAGCAATTGCCTTGCTGATTGGTATTCCACTTGGTGGTATGGCTGGCTACCTCGGTGGGAAATTTGACTTTGTTGTCGTCCGCATGGTTGAAATCATGACTGCGTTCCCCGGTCTTCTCTTTACAATTCTGATTGTAGCAAGCTTTGGCGGCGGCTTTGGTATGGTTGTGCTCGCCCTCAGTGTAACAAGTTGGGTTGGTATTGCCCGCTTGGTGCGTGGGCAGGTGCTCTCCATCCGTGAAAAAGAATTTATTGAAGCGGCCCGTTGCCTAGGTGCAAAACAGCGCGATGTGGTGCTGCGCCACATCTTGCCCAATATCTTGTCACCCCTCTTGGTCGCGATTACCTTTGGCATACCAGGTGCTATTTTTGGTGAGGCCGGGCTGAGTTTCCTCGGCATTGGTATCAATGACCCAATTGCCAGTTGGGGCAAAATGGTGGGAATCAGCCAAGCCTATGTCAAAGTCTATTGGCATTTGGCCCTCTTCCCGACGTTGGCAATTGCATTGGCAATGTTAGGGTTTTCTTTCGTAGGCGATGGGCTGCGCGATGCGTTAGATCCCAAATTTATTGAATGAGACCCTTTATTCAATCTATGGGATATTCAACACACGGGATATTCAACATAATGGGAGCAATCTGAACTTTATGTCACACCTATCTACCTATCTTCGTCCTTTGGGTTTAGTCTCTCTGATTGTGCTTTTGTTGTTCCTCGTGGTGGCTTGTGGACGTAGCGAAAGCAGTACATCCTCGTCTTCCCCCTCCGCGCCGGGCCTATCAGCTGCACCGACAATGCCATCCGGACAATTTACTGCGGTGGGTGAACAAAGTGTTATGACCACGACCACTACCTTGACTACAACAAGCTCATCGACCACCGCGACAAGCGAAACAACGGCAGCCTCCGCCGACCTTTCCCGTGGCGAGGCCGCCTATACCAAAAACAAATGTGGAGACTGTCACGGTGCTGCTGGGGAAGGCGTAGCAGATAAAGGGAAGGCACTTACCGATATGAGCTTGACCGCTGATGAGTTTGATAACCTGCTACGTACAGGTGGCGGTTTGGGCAATAGCCACATTTTTGGGCGTTCCGCCGTCAGCCCCAGTGGAATGCAGGCGCTCTATCTATATGTCCAATCACTCAAATAAAGCAGCTGAATCGTTACTATAACTCACTGAAAAGATGCCCAACACCGCAGCGCGTCCACACCAGATTGGCCCCTATCGTATTGAGGCAGAACTTCGCCGCAGCCGTTCGCTGATCGTCTATCGCGCCCATGACACGCTCTATGAGCGTCCCGTTTTGCTCAAGGTGCTACCGGAGGAGTTCGCACAGAATCCCCTACTAGTGCGGCGCTTTATCTCGCTTGGCCGTGAGGCTGTTCGTCTCCACCATCCCAATCTGGTTGAAATCTATGAAGCCGGCCATGCCGATGGAATCAATTATATTGCCCAGGAGTTGGTCGCCGGTGGGTCGCTTGCCACGCGCTTGCAGAACCGCCATCACCCCTACCTCATCTATGATGCCATCGCGATCGTTGAACAACTGGCGGCCGCGCTCGACTATGCCCACCAGCAAGGTTATGCCCACGGCAGCCTGACGGCTGACGCGATCCTCTTTACCGAGGAGGGTAAACCCAAAATTGCCGATATCGGCTTGCTGGCGCTTGATGCCCTTGGCGAAAGCGGGAGCTATGTTGCCAACGTCTCGCCCTATATGGCTCCAGAACAGGCTCGTGGCGAAAGTGGTGTTGACCGCCAAGCAGATATCTATACACTTGGTGTGATCGCCTTCCTCCTGCTGACCGGGCAGACACCCTTTGCGGCGGATAATCCCTTGGCTCTGCTGCGCAAGATCATTGATGAGATACCACCCGTCGATGACATTGTGGTGGGGGCCATCCCGGCCCATGTCAGCAAAACCTTGCGTCGTGTGCTGGCCAAAAGTGCAACCAACCGCCACGCCACGGCCACGGCCTTTGCCCAAGCCCTGCTGCATGGCGAACCGCGCGAAGCGTTCGCGCCAGAACCCCCTCCCGCAACGCCCACGGCTGACGAGTCGTTGTCGTGGGAGCGCACTGTGATCGAGATCACGCCGGATGCGGTCGCTTGGCAGCCCGCCCCGTCACCCGTTGTACGTCCCGCCTATGTTCCTCTGCAAGAGCCGGTTGCCGCAGGCGCACCGCGCCCAGATCGGCCAAAGCGGCGCTATATCCGCCCCCTGTTTACGCTTTCTTTGCTCGGTACAACGGCCCTGCTTTTGACGTTACTAACGGCTGGGCGTCTCTTGTGGAGCGCTTTTGGTGAGCAGATGGTCGATGTGGCCATGACCCCCTATGCGGCGGCCCAGGCAAGCCGGCTGTCCCCCCCCTTGCCACCGACCATGTTGACATCGGCCGATACACCCTTCTTTGACGAAGCACTTGCCCGCACCACCGACCTCTTTACCGATCAACCGCTCATTGTGGCGATGAGCAGTGCTGGTACTGGCACAGAGGCGGGTGTCGCCAAATTAACTGGCTCGCCGCCCATGGTCATGATCGCGCCGAGCGATACCCCCACAACTGTTTCGACCGATACGCCCTCCCCAAGCGCTACGCCGCGGCCCACCGCTACTCCAGTGCCGACGGATACGCCGGTGCCAACCGCTACTTCTCTGCCAACGGCGACGCCAACCACCGAACCATCGCCAACGTCAACAGAGACCACCGCACCGACCGCATCATTGACGCCATCGCCAACGCTCTCGCCAACGCTCTCGGTGACAGCTTCACCGACAAGCTCCCCCACACCATCACCGTCACCGTCACCGTCACCATCGCCAACGGCGACTGCCTCACCGAGCGTCGAACCGACTGCGACCGTCAGTGCCACGCCGACCAGCGTGCCCTTAGCTGCCGATTTAGCCGGGCGGATCGCCTACACCCGCTGGGACGCGCGCGTAGATCGCTACAACCTGATCTTCTATAGCATCGCCAATGGCGAAAGTTGGCCCATCGTGCCCAACCGTCGTCAACCGGACTTTGGTCCCGGTGGCAAGCTTGTGGCCAGCGGGGATGGTGGCTATATTGACAATCTCGTGTTGATGGGAACCAACGGGGAGAACCCTGTCCCGATCAGCGCCCATTCTGAGGATAGTCACCCCCATTGGTCTGCCTCTGGCAAGGCGGTCGTCTTTGATTCGACATTGGTTGGTGACGGTCGCCACCGCCTCTACCTACAGACCGATGAGCGCTTTGGTCAATCCTTGACGCCAATGATGTTTGAGGCGTGGGAGATCTTTGGCCGCTACCCAATTTTTCTGAGCAGTGGGCAGATCGCCTACAATGGTTGTGATGTTTGGGAAAATGCCAGCAACTGTGGCATCTTTCGGGTCGATACGGCGGGTGACCGGCCGGAAGAGGTCACTACCTGGCCAGGCGATATCCCGACCGATAATGCGGGCAACCAGATCCTTGCCATGTCCGACCGCGCCGGCAACTGGGATATCTATCGGATTGACTCTGCAACTGGGAGTACCCAACAACTGACCGACAACCCCGCTCGCGATGGGCTCGCCACGCTCTCCCCGGATGGTAACTATATTGCCTTTGTCTCCGACCGGGAGGGCGCATGGGCCATCTATACGATGCGCACCGATGGCAGTGAGCAACAAAAGTTATTCGATCTCGATGGCGGCTTTGGTAGTGGGGATCGGGATTGGATCCAAGAACGGATTAGCTGGGGCAGCTAATCTAATGTGTTTAAACACGTTTCGCGTCTCAGGTGCTGAATTATGGTTATTAACTAAATAAGTCGGTAAACGTAGGCTGAGCTTGTCGAAGCCGGATTCGCTCTGGCTTCGACAAGCTCAGCCTACGCTCGATTACCGAAGTTAATTGTTAATGTTCATCATTCAGCACAAAGATAACGTTGTCGTACTACTTACAACATGATCCACATCCGTTCGCGCTGGCTACGGCGGGCGGCGTCCAACATCCGCTGCACGACAAGACCGTCGTAGAAGCTGGCGGCTTCCTCAATGATCGAGTCGCCCGCCCGCACCGCTGCGGCAACCCGCTTGGCTAGATAGTAGCTGCCAATCACAAAGGGGGAGTGGTTTACGGTGCTGTAGGCGGCCAATGCTGGTGCCAGTGGTTCCACGGCAATCGGTTGCCAATTGCCTTTGTAGAGATCCGCGCCTTGGGCTCCCCACAGTTGATCCTGGTTATCAAGCCGCAATGCCCCTTTCGTGCCCACCGCCAGAATTGACATGCCATAGCCACCAGGAGTAATGCCGCTCACGGTCATCGTGCCGGGAATGCCGCCGGCAAAGCGTAGCTGGAGATGGGCATGATCGTCGGCGGTCACTTGCTGTTGGCTGTCGTCGTGGGTTGCGTTGCGTAGCAGGTGCGCCGTCTGCAACTGCGCGGATAACCCATCAATCCGCCCCACTGTCCAACGGGCCAAGTCAAGCAGATGACTTCCCAACGCCCCCAACATACCGCCACCGCGCGTTGCATCATCGTGCCACCGCCAGGGCAAATCGGGGTTGAGCTTTTCGCTCCCCAAGCGGTCAAAATGGATGGTTAGCAACGAACCGACATAATCCTCGCGTAACAGTTGGCGCAGCTTTATGCGCGCTGGGTTGAAGCGCAGCTCATGATCGATAATCGCCAGACGATCCGGCGCGGCCTGCGCCGCCGCAAACATTGCTTCGGCCTCGGCGACGTTGCGTGCGGTTGGTTTCTCGCAGATCACATGTTTGCCCGCGCGCAATGCGGCAATTGCAATCTCGGCGTGAAGATGGGGTGGCGTCACAATGCTAACGAGATCAACTGTCGCCGAGGCGATCAGGGATTGCCAGGTATCGTGAACTTCGGGCAGATCCGCCGCCGCCGCCACCCGCTGCGCATTCGCTGGATCACCAGAGCAGATCGCCTGTGCGGTCAACCCCGCCAGGCGAAACATCGGGATCTGCACCCGTTCGGCCCAGCCCGTGCCAATAAAGCCGACTCGTATAGGGGTTTCTGTTGCCATTATTTCTCCTCATCTGCTACTGCTGATAGAGTGCTTCTAGGCGCGGCATGATCACATCCCAACTATAGTGTTCCTTGACGAATTGGCGTGCCCGACCACCGAGTGTCGCGCCATAGAGACCACCTTGCTTGCGATCCGCCAAAAGCTCTAAGACCGCGGCGGCAAAGCTTTCTGGTGTGGCTGCCAGCCGCAGCTCTTGGCCATCCGTAACACCAATACCTTCGACGCCCAAAGGAGTACTGACGAGGGGCAACCCTTGTGCCATTGCTTCCAGCACTTTAAAGCGCGTCCCACCGCCAACACGTAACGGCACCACGTAGACCGCGGCGCTTACCAAATAGGGGCCAATCTCCTCAACTGCCCCCGTGATTTCAATCGCCGGATTAGCGCGTAGGGGATCGAGGCGCGGATGCGGGTTCATGCCGACGATCTGAAACTGCGCTGTCGGTTCCTGCACCTGGATCAAAGGGAAAACCTTTTCGCCAAACCAAAGTGCTGCATCAATATTCGGGCGATAGTCCATTTTACCGGTGAAGAGCAGCTTCCTGGGCGTTGCGCGTGCCGACGCGGTTTTGATATGGCCATCGACATGGGTAACAAGCGAAGGAATGGCTTTGTAATCGTCAGGTGCAATTCCGTTGGCGATCACTGTAACGGTTAACCCAGGCACCAATGTTTCCAATGCCCGCTTGTCTGGCTCGCTGACTGCGGTAACGATCTCAGCCTGCCGACAAATTGATGCTTCATAATGGCGTAGCTTTCCCCATTGGATGAGGCTATAGAGACCGGCGACCCACCGTTGAGGCCTTTGTAGGTCGGTCAGCGCATTGCGTTTTTGTAACAAATATTCACAATTGTGATCATCGAAGAGCAGTCGTAGTCTTTGAGCCGTTCCCCAGCTACGTTTGCGCGCTTGTAGCCCATACTGCGCCATTTCAATGCCTTCGACCTGGATCAGATCATAGGGTTGGTCGAGCCGGTCGACAATGGCATGCATGGCCGTGCTCTCCAGGCGCAGAGCCATATCGGGCAAGGGGCTCGTCAACACCGCCTGTGCCCGTTGGCGTAGGGAACGCTCCGGCTGTGGTGTTGTCAAAATTTGCGCACAGCTTTGGTAGAGCGGATTGTCAGCCTGCAGCTGTTGACCAGGTGCTAGAAAGCTCACGAGATCAATCGTGTGATGGCGGGCAAGATGGGTGATCAGATTGAAATTGCGAATTGTGGTTCCCTGGTGGGGTGGGTAGGGGAGTTGTGGTGTAAAGAGCAATAGATTCATAAGAGCACGGCGGTGTTGATTTTCCGGAATCACCTAACTAGTGCACAACGGCCTAAGTAAGTCCATAGCTCAGTAGGACAGTGAGGCAATCACTGTCCTCTTGTCCTACTGTCCTACTGTCCTACTCACTATACGTTTATTTACGACGGACTGCACTAGAAACCTGCCAGTAGGGATCGGATGGTCGTTGTTGTTTTGCTGGCTAGGGTAACGTGGTCTGTTTCTGCGCCGTTGACGGGTTGGAAATCGGCATGGCATTGGGATTGATGGCTCGGTGATAGACATCCAACGTACTGCGCGCGGCTAACTCCCAATTGAAGCAACCGGCCCGCTTAAGCCCCTTATCACGCAATTCCGTGTAGAGATCCTGATCGGTCAATAGCCTGTGCATGGCAACGGCGATCTCCTCGGTATCTTTGGGGTCGACCAAAAGCGCCGCATCGCTGACGACTTCCGGCAGACTGCTCACATTGCTGACAATTGTCGGTGTTCCACAAGCCATCGCTTCCAACGGCGGTAAACCAAAGCCTTCGTAGTGGGCGGGATGGATATGAAAGCGCGCACCAACATAGAGCTTGTGCAGATCCTCATCGGTGATGCGCCCCAGAAAAAAGGTCTTCTCTTCTAAGTGGAGTTTTTTAACGAGATCCATCGTCTCATCATAGAGCCAACCGGGGCTGCCAGCGAGCACCAACCCCGTATCCGTCACATTATATTTGTCGAGCAGATGGCGAAAGGCGGTAAGCAGCCCATTGACATTCTTCCGTGGCTCAATCGTGCTGATAAAAAAGATGTACGAGTCGGGGATCCCAAACTGTTTGGTTACCGCTTTGCGCGTTGCTTCAATCGGCAGTGGCCGGAAGATTGGATTGGGTGCCTCATAAATGATGCTCACCTTAGTATCCGGCGTACCCAAAATCCCAATCAGGTCCTGTTTTGTACTCTGGCTTGGGACAATAATATGACGCGCGTGCCGTACCGCCCGATCAATTTGGCCATAGTACGCCGCGCTATCTTTGGTCAAAAAATTGGGCCAATGCAAAAAGGCCAGATCATGCACCGTAATGACGGAAGGGATCGCCGAATAGAGGGGCGGAATGAAATCAGTACTATGCAGTAGATCCAACCCATAGGGCATTAATTCAAAGGGCAGCATAAACTGCTCCAGGCTACGGTGCACTGGAGCATAAAGGGAGCGGCGTTGAAAATTGGCTTGTTGAATCAATGATTCTGGCTGTTTGCGATGTTGAAAAACAACAAACTCATCATCTTTGTTGAGCTCTGCAATGGCACGTAACAGATGCCAAGTGTAACGACTGATGCCGGCTGGTTGGTGGTAGCTCAAACGTGTATCGATGCCAATACGCATAACAGATTAGACTTTGCTTGGCTGGACAGACAGGCTTGGTTTGACAAGCAACGCTTGCCAAGGCACAAACGCCGCTGTAAATTTTACGCTGTACTTTCTAGGTTTGCTCTGTAATTGCATCTATTATACCCCACAGGCTGGACTACTTCTTGCACCGCCCCATTTTACCGTCCCCATGCCATTCGGTCAAACTGAGGACAGGGAGACAGGGGGAGAGGGGAGAGGAGGAGAGGGGAGAGGAGGAGAGGGGAGAGGAGGAGAGGGGAGAGGGGGAGAGGGGGTGACAAGGAGACAAGGAGACAAGGAGACAAGGAGACTATCCTGTCTCATATCTCCTGTCTCATATCTCCTGTCTCATATCTCCTGTCTCATATCTCCTGTCTCATATCTCCTGTCTCATATCTCCTGTCTCATATCTCCTGTCTCGTATCTCCTGTCTCGTGTCTCCTGTCTCGTATCTCCTGTCTCATATCTCCTGTCTCGTATCTCCTGTCTCATATCTCCTGTCTCGTATCTCCTGTCTCGTGTCTCGTCTCGCTCTCTCGCTTTGAATCTTGATCTGTTGGATGGTATAATGCCGAAAGGGTATTTTTATTTCTGAGGTATAAGGTGAGTAGACGATGGAACTTGCACAATTAGCGCAGATGGTTAGTTGGTTGGATGAAGAGCACCGCCGCGATCGGGCCGAGATCGCCCGGTTGCAGCAGCGGATCGAGGCCCAATCCTCTGATGTCATCGAGCAGGCGCGACGGATTCAAGAGTTGGAAGCCAAGCTCGCATCAACGCAAGGCCATCTTACAAAATTTAATCAAATTGAACAGGCCATTCAAAATGCCAAAGGGGAGCTTGGTGGCCTGGTTGATCGGGCGGAAGAGGCCCGTTCCCAAGCGGCCCGCGAAGTAGAACGGTCGCGCCTGGGTGACCGCGAAGCGTTGAGCCGCGAGATTAGCGAGGTGCGCCGCGAGTTGCCGCGCATTTCGCGCTTGGAAGAGGCAATCGGCCTGCGCGCCGTGGAAGATCAGCGGTTAGCTGAATTGATCATGGGCGTGCGCAACCAGATCGGCGGGCTCGCCAAAGAGATCGAAGAGCGGACGCGCCAGATCCCGTTCCTGGCCGAACAACGCACCAGTGACACAAAGCGCATCGCCCAACTGCAGCAAGAGACAGTTGAGCTTTTCAAACGAACGGAAGCGGTCGCCGGTCGGCTGCCGATCTTTGAAGAAGGCATTCGCCGCAACGCCGCCGAATTTGAAAAGATTCCCCCGCAAGTGGATGTGCTGCGCGAACAGCAGGCGGTCTTTATGGAAAAGATGCGGGCCATGGTGGTCGATCGCGAACAGGTGTTGACGCGCTGGCAGGAGACGATCGAAGAGCAGAAGAGCATTGTCAACCAATCTTATGAACGGGTGCAGAGCTTTGCGCAACAGATCGATGTCAGCCGCCGGGCTGTCAACGAAATGCAGGAATTCAAGGATATGATCCTGCGCGAACAGGCCCAGGTCCAGGAGTTGCAACGGCTGGCCGAAGAGCGCATCCGCCGAGAGATGGATGAATTCCGCGAGGATTTTGAAAAGAAGCGCCGCAAGGCCGAGCTACGCCAGGAGCATCTTTGGTCCGAGCAAGACAAGTATAATCGCGAAGTTGTCGACCGCTTCCCGCCGATCCAGCACGATATGAAGATTCTCGACTCGTTGGTCCAAGAGGTCTGGAAGCTGCAAGAGAGCTACGGCAACTACTTTGTCGGTGTGGCGCAGGCGTGGCTGGAAGGGACCGAGCAAGCCGTGCGCGGCCGCGACGAACGGATGCGCCACCAAGAAGAAGAGTGGCAACGGCAGCGGCGCAACCAGGAACTTTACGCCAGCCAAGGCGCGCAACGACGCACCAGCGGCATTATGGTCGGTGACGCGCCGGATTATAATGGCAAGAATGGGCGGTCGGGTTAGTGATATATCATGCCGACAGTACATTAAGAAGGTCCCTATCTTTTCGTCTTCTTCAGTTCTGACCGCGGCGAACCACCGCACATCCATGTGAAACGCGATCGTCAGCTTACAAAGTATTGGCTAGATCCAGTTTCATTTGTGAAAAATCGAGGTTTTCCTGAACACGAGTTAACCCATATTGCTCGACTTATCGTAAAGAATGAGCAGCTACTTATCGAGGCTTGGCATGAATACTTTAGTCCTTGAACGGGACCCGATTGCAGTAGATTTGCAAATTACTGACGCATATTTGATTGTACAGTTAGAAGATGGCCGTACGTTGTCAATTCCATTGCAGTGGTATCCTCGCTTAAGCCATGCCTCCATAGCGGAACGCGAAAATTGGCAATTTCTTGGTGATGGATATGCAATTGAATGGCCCGATCTAGATGAGCACATCGGTATCGAAGGGTTAATTGCCGGACGCCACACTGGTGAAAGTACATCATCGTTTCAAAAGTGGCTCAATGGTCGGCAGTAACTTACCATGCGTGTAATTGGCACCGCCGGTCACGTCGATCACGGCAAATCTACCTTAGTCCGTGCGCTCTCCGGCATCGACCCGGATCGGTTGCAAGAAGAGAAAAAGCGGGGTATGACCATCGATTTGGGCTTTGCCTGGATCGAATTGCCAATTCCCACCAATAATGGTAGCCGTGAACTGGAGCCGGTTGGCATTGTCGACGTGCCGGGTCATATCGATTTTATCAAAAACATGTTGGCCGGTGTCGGTGGCATTGATGCCGCCATGTTGATCATCGCCGCCGATGAAGGGGTGATGCCGCAGACGCGCGAACATCTGGCGATCCTCGATCTGCTAGCTGTGCCCGCGGCGCTTGTCGCACTCACTAAAGTGGATCTAGTCGATGATCCCGATTGGCTAGAGTTGGTCGAACTCGATATTACCGAACTGCTCGAACCGACCCATCTCGCCAATGCGCCGATTGTGCGCGTTAGCGCGACTACCGGTAAAGGGATCATTGACCTGCGTTCGACCCTCTCCGAAATTTTGGGCCAGTTGCCCTTGCGCCGCAACCGTGCCCGTCCCCGCCTGCCGGTTGACCGGGTTTTTAGCTTGAGTGGCTTTGGCACGGTGGTCACCGGTACCCTATTGGATGGGCAGATTCGGGTGGGCGATGCGGTCGAGATCTTGCCGACAGGCCACAGCGCACGTGTTCGCGGTCTGCAAACTCACAAACAAGCGGTGGACCAAGGGCAGCCGGGTAGCCGCCTGGCGATCAATCTCAGCGGCATCGATACCGATCAGATCAGCCGCGGCAATGTCGTTGCCAAACCTGGCACGTTGCAGAGCACGCTGTTGATCGATGTGCAATTCCGTCTGTTGGCGGCCGCCCCCAAAGCGTTGGTGCACAATCAACGGGTCGATCTCTTCTGTGGCGCAGCGGAAATCCCGGCGACGGTGCGGCTGCTTGGCACCGAAGCACTGGAGCCGGGGCAGACAGGCTGGTTGCAACTGCGCCTTGAACGGCCCGCGGTGGTCGTTTCGGGTGACCGCTACATTTTGCGCCAACCCTCGCCGAGTATCACTTTGGGTGGTGGCATTGTGCTGAGTCCCCACCCACGCCGGCGGTGGCGGCGCTTTGATCCGGCTGTGCTCGCTCGCTTGGCGACGCTCGCCAAAGGCGCGCCCGATGAAATCTTGCTCCAGACCTTGAGCCGCCATCCTTTCCTGACGAGCAAAGCCTTGCTTGGCCAAAGTGAGCTTGATCTGCAGACCGCCCAAAGTGCCCTCGATGAGTTGCTGGCCAGTGGCGCGGTGTTGGCGCTGGGCGACGGTGCTGAACCAGCGCTGGTAACCGTGGAAATCTGGCAACAGACGCTACACACCCTCCGTACGTTCCTCGAACAGTTTCACCAGCAATCACCCCTGCGGCGCGGTATGGCGCGCGGCGAAGTGCGCAGTCGTCTACAGGGCACGCTTGTTGGCGGTAATTTGCCAGTGCGGCTCTTTAATGCCATTGTCGAGCAAGCCCAGTCCGAAGCGATTCTCACGGCCGATGACGCTGTGATCTGGTGTGCCGGCTTTATAGTCACCTTGACCCTCGAACAGCAGATGTTGATCGATCACGTGTTGCAAACTTTTGCGGCGGCACCCTATGCGCCCCCCAATGAGGCGGATCTGTTGCGTTTGCTCGGCAACCAAGCTGAGTTGCTTGACGCCATGATCGAGCAAGGCCAACTGGTGCGCATTAGCGGCAGCGTGCTCTTTCGTCAACGTGACTTTGCAGAGATGGTGGAAGCGGTACAGGCATTGGCAAAAGAACAAGGCACGATTACATTGGCTCAAGTGCGCGATCGCTTTGACACCAGTCGCAAATATGCGCAAGCCCTCCTTGAAGAGATGGATGCCCGCCGCATCACCCGGCGCGAAGGCGATACGCGCGTGCTGCGATAGCCGACTGGTGTAGCACGCGCGCATCGCCCAATGGCTTCTTGCGCCCGCTCGTCCTCCTAAACAGTTATGCCGATCAGGAGGACGAGCAGGCGCAAGCGTTAGCTTGAAGATGCGTAACTATACAGGTAGTGAACGGCGGTTGAGTAGGAGCGAAGCGACGTATCGAAACCAACGTGAGCGGCCTGCTTGGTCTCGATACACCTCCGCTTTGCTATGGCACTCGACCGGCGCTAGCCTGGCAGGTAAGTCTTTAAAGAATGTCATCCCTACGAAGCAAGGGGCTACCGCTGTAAAACTTCGATTCCTACCTACGCAGGAATGACTTATTCTCTGGGAATTTATTTTCTTGTACATAGGCGTTCCCACCGCAACGGCACTTTTACATGCGCGCCCGCTGTTGTTGAAAGGTCGCATGGGGATCACGCGCCGAGGCATTGCCGGCCTCTAACAACGCATACCGCGTACTCAACGAGCCGGCAATCGTGCACAGTGCACCGACCACCTGCCAAAAGCGCCACCGCCGTGGCAAAAAGGCAAAGAGTAACCCGACGAGACCCAAGACTTCGCCACCCTTCCACAGCAGGCCGCCGCGCCCTTCGTGCAACGGTTTACCCACCTGTTTAACGCGGCCCGCCTCCCGCTCCATCGCCTTGGCCGTCACCAATTCCGCTATGCGGCCAATCAGGCCAAAGCGATGGACGATCTTGTGCTCACGGTCGCCGAGTTTGGTCAGATTCAGCAGCGCGGCGGCGCTGGCCATGCCCGAGGTGATAAAGAGCACTGGTAGCGAGCGGCGGGTTGCCAACCAGAGCGGCACCACCGTGTTTCCCAGCAGAACACCGGTGTAGCCGGCCAACCCAATCCCAAAGATCCCACTGATCGCCCCTGCAACAGTGCCCAGCCAGCCGACAACGCCTCGTGCTTTGCCAAAGAGCGCTGCCGCCGCTGTCAGCGCACCGCTGCCTGCTACAATCCACGAGCCGACGCTCATCGGTGAAGTGGGGCGAAAGACGCGCAACATGTTGAGAAAGCGCTCCGGTCTGCCGAGATCGGTGATTAAGAAGATAGCACCTACATTGGTGCAAATTGCACTGAGCCAGCGACAACGGGTGATCAAACCGTCCAGCTTCTTGCCGCCAAACAATTGCGCCACCGCCCCGAGTAACGCCGCCGCGCCCGCCGCCCCACCCAGAAAGAAGTAGAGCGGGATCGTCCAGATCCAGACCGATTCTTTGATCACCGGTCGGTCATAGTAGGTGGTCTCATTGCCCTGTTGCGTGGCCGTTGGCGTCTGCTGCCAAACCGCACGTGCATCCTTGGTCGCCTGCGGATGTTGATGTTCTTGTCCTGACCCTTCGCCACTGAGCGTACCGAGGGTGGGATCAATGTGCCGGCCATCGTGCCGACCATCGTGCCGACCATCGTGCTGCCCATCGTGCTGCCCATCGTGCTGCCCGTTGGACGATTGCCATTGGGGATAGCGTTGTTCCTGCTGTTGCCGCTCCTGGCCTTGCTGATCGTTCGCCATTGTTTGTTTCTTTCCGTTGCTTGGATGAGCTATAAAGTATGTTCTGTTCAACCGCCCTCGCCGACACTCAACACGGCACCCACCGCCACGATAGCCATCGCCGCACCGGCCACGGCCATCGAGAGCCAACTCGCTTTTACCTTCTTGCGCGGTGCCACGGGGTCGGGAGGCAGGTTGTAGACCTCCGGCTTGTCGACCAGCAGGAAAAAGGCATTGAGCCCTTCGGTGCCGGGCTGATCAGCCTCATCAACGCCATAGAGATACGCCTCCGCAACCCCCGCCTGCTGGAGTTCATCTACCCGTCCGCGCGCCAACTCGACCAGATCATCGATCTCACCAAAGTGGATCGACTTGGTGGGGCACGCTTGGGCGCAGGCCGGCTCCATGTCATCCTTTAGCCGGTCGTAACAGAGGGTACACTTCCAGGCGCGGCCATCATCCTGCCGCCGCTCAATCACGCCAAAAGGACAGGCGGTGACACAGTAGCCGCAGCCGTTGCAAATATCCGGCTGCACATAGACCGACTCAAACTCGGTGCGGATCAGCGAACCGGTGGGGCAGGCGTCAAGACAGCCGGCATCGTTGCAATGTTTGCAGACATCGGACATGAGCAACCACGAGAAGTTGCCCAGCCCTGTCTCTTGGCCGGACAGTGCCACCGGTCGCTCGATAAACTCAACATGTCGCCAAGTCGATGCGCCGAGGTCGATGGTGTTGTCATAGGACATACCGCTGAAAAAGAAGCCGTCGTCCGGTAACTGGTTCCACTCCTTACACGCCACCTCGCACGCCTTGCAGCCAATACAGATGGTCGTATCGGTAAAAAAGCCTTTCGCCATGAGTCTGTTCCTTATGTCTCGCGGTTTTGTTTCGTTTCACCGGCGCGTACCCCATGCTCACCGACCGGTTTTTCTTGCACCTGGGCCACGTCACGTTCATGCCCATCGGTCGCAGGCTGCTTGCCATCAAGTAAAGGTGCTGCCAAGGAACCACTGGTTGCGGCGCGGCGGTTGCGGCTGCGGCGGCCCGGCTCGATGTTGCCGGTGAGCGCCTTCGACTCTTGGATCGAGACATTGGGATCGGCGACAAAGGCGATCAGTTCGCTGGTGCTGTCACCAGTGACCAAGCCCATTGAGCCCCAGTGATAGGGCAGGCCGATCTGGTGGATCAGCCGTTTGCGAATGCGCAGCGGCGCGATCCGCTCAGTCACCAAGACGCGCGCCTCAATTTCGCCGCGCGCCGTGGTAATTGTCGCCCAGCCGCCGTTGATCAAGCCCTTTTCCTGGGCCAGCCCTGGCGAGACTTCACAGAACATCTCCGGCTGTAGCTCAGAGAGCCAGGAGAGCCAGCGCGACATGCCGCCGGCGGTGTGGTGCTCGGTTAGCCGGTAGGTGGTGATGGCGTAGGGAAAGCGCGGATCGCCCCACGCCTTGTGGTAGGGATTCTCGCGGCGCAACCATTCCATGCGCGATGGGTTACACTGTTGACCATAGAGCGCATTTTCGACGATCGATTCCTGTGGCTCGTAGTGGGTCGGCAGCGGCCCGTCGAGCAGCCCATTGGGCGCATAGAGCCAGCCCTTGCCATCGCCCTGCATGATAAAGGCATCTGCGCCACTGATCGTCTCTTTGCCCGTTGCGTCATCGGCTGGGCGATGGCTGGGCGAACGATCTTTGATAAAGTCGGGTACGTCGTAGCCGGTCCACTGCCCCTGCGCTTCGTCCCACCAGATATACTTCTTGCGCTCCGACCACGGCTTGCCGTCGGGGTCTGCCGAGGCACGGTTATAGAGGATGCGGCGGTTGCTCGGCCAGGCCCAGCCCCATTCGGGGGCTACCCAATGTTGCTCGCTGCCCGGTTTGCGCCGCGCCGTTGCATTTGCGCCATTCTCGTAGCAACCGGAGTAGATCCAGCAGCCACAGGCAGTGGAACCGTCGTCTTTGAGATCGGCAAAGCCACTCACCGGCTTATGGTCGGCGACGGTCCAGCCGTTGATCTCATGCAGCACGGCTTCAGCATCGGGGTCGGCGTGTTTGCCTTTGGTGGGATAATCCCAGGTTAGCTGTTGCATGGCGCGATCTTTGGGATCGGTTGAATCGACATAGCGCGCCTTGAGCAGCTGCCCAAGGTGGAAGAAAAAGTGCAGGTCGCTGCGGCAGTCACCCGGTGGATCGATCGCCTTGTGGTGCCATTGTAGAAGGCGCTGTGTGTTGGTGAAGCTGCCATCCTTTTCGGTGTGGGCGGCACAGGGGAAGAAGAAGACTTCGGTGCCGATCTCCTCTGGACGCACTTCCCCGCGTTCGATCTCTGGTGCCCTGCGCCAGAACTCGGCGGTTTCGTTGGGCGCAAAGTCACGCACCACCAGCCAGTCGAGTTTGCGCATCGCCTCGCGTTGAAAAGCACCGTTCATCGAGCCAATGACTGGATTCTCACCGACGATAAAGTAACCTTTCACCATATCATCGGCCATCGCGCCCACTGTCGTCATGTGCGAATGATCGCCAGTCAGGTGGGGCAGATAATCGTAACACCAATCATTTTCCTCCGTGGCCGCGTCGCCAAAGTAGGCTTTCAGCAGCGAGACCGCATACTTGGGGAATTCACCCCACCAGCCCCGTTCCGCGGTATTCCCTTCGATATACTTCTGGAACGAGGTATCGGTTTTCGACTTGGGCATCGGCAGATAGCCGGGTAACAGGTCGTAGAGCGTCGGAATATCGGTTGAGCCTTGGATCGAGGCATGGCCGCGTAGCGCCATGATGCCACCACCCGGCCGCCCAATGTTGCCGAGGAGCAGCTGGACAATCGAGGCGGTGCGAATATATTGCACGCCGACCGAATGTTGCGTCCAGCCCACGGCATAACAGAAGGCGGCGGTGCGCTCGCGTCCGGAATTCTTGCAAAGTGCTTCGGCCACTTTGGTAAAGAGTGGGGGCGCGACGCCGCAGATCTCCTCGACCATCTCCGGTGTGTAGCGGGCAAAGTGACGCTTCACGATCTGGAAGACACAGCGTGGATCCTGCAAGGTGGGGTCATGGTGGATCGATGCCGGTTGGGTGCCGCGCTCGGAGTGTGGTTCGCCACTAAAGGCTTCGCGGTTACCCGCCGCCGGCGAGACTTCGGCCCCCTTGTATTGCCAGGACGCTGAATCATACTGCCCTTTTTCGCCATCCCAGCCGCTAAAGAGACCGTCTAACTCCTCGGTATCCTGGAACTCATCAGAGATAAGCGCCGTGGCATTCGTGTAGTGAAGCAGATACTCCTTGAAGTACCGTTCGTGTTCGATAATATAGTTGACCAGCGCACCCAGGAAGACAATGTCGGTCCCCGCGCGCAGTGGTACATGGAGATCCGCCATGGCGCTTGTGCGCGTAAAACGGGGATCGATGTGAATAATCGTCGCACCACGGGCCTTGGCCTCCATCACCCATTGAAAGCCGACGGGATGGCACTCGGCCATGTTCGAGCCTTCAATGACGATACAATCGGCATTTTGCAGATCCTGTTGAAAGGAGGTGGCCCCCCCTCGACCAAATGAGGTTCCCAGACCGGGAACGGTAGAGGAGTGTCAGATGCGGGCCTGGTTTTCGACTTGAATCACACCGAGCGCGGTGAAGAGCTTTTTGATCAGATAGTTCTCTTCGTTGTCGAGCGTTGCGCCCCCCAGGTGGGCAATTCCCAGCGTGCGGCGCAGCGGGTTGCCTTCGTCGCTTTCGGCTTCCCAGCGTTGATCGCGCGTCTGTTGCACGCGGTCAGCCACCATCGCCATCGCCTGGTCGAGCGGAATTGTCTCCCACGCTGTGCCGTGCGGCCGGCGATAGAGCACCTGTTGCACGCGGTGTGAACCGGTGACCAATTGGAACGTAGCAGCCCCTTTTGGACAAAGCCGTCCGCGCGAAATCGGCGAGTCAGGGTCGCCTTCAATGTCAATGATCTTTTCGTCTTTAACATAGATGCGTTGCCCGCAGCCAACGGCGCAGTAAGGGCAAATCGATTTCGTAACCTGATCGGCGTGACGGGTGCGGGGGGTGAGGGTGAGGCTGCGTGTTGAGGCGGCGGTGCCACCCAAGGCCATAAAATCGCCGGTGCGTAGTTGTTGCAGTACTGGCCAACGGGAGAGCCGTTTGACAACGTTAGAGATAGCCATAATCTGTATACTCACT
Source organism: Caldilineaceae bacterium (assembly GCA_034432375.1). Classification (GTDB taxonomy): domain Bacteria; phylum Chloroflexota; class Anaerolineae; order Caldilineales; family Caldilineaceae; genus JAHBVH01. Next base: position 128,474 of record DAOUCA010000099.1, on the reverse strand, counting down.
TTGTAATTTGACGGTTTTCTTTACAAGATGAGTCTATGAAGATCGGTTGTGCAGCAATATGTATCGCTGTACAGATCAAGGGCTGTTACCAGATACAGCATGGCAATCACGACTTCGTCCGAGCAACGAATAGATTCGGCTCCTATACTTAATCAGAATGACAAGTGTAGTTTCTTGTCGGCATCTGGAGGGGATCGATTCTTACGGTCGCCCCGTGGGGGCAGGCGCAAGGCACTGCCCCCGCGATTCTCATTCTGACTGCAGGGTTAAAACCCTGCGCTAACAGCGAGAAGCCGCCTCAGCGGCTAAATTCCTAGCCGCTGAGGCGGCTTCTCGCTGTTAGACGGCCAATTCCATTGGCTGTTTTTAGCAAATGTCAACAGCCCCTAGGGCAGCCGTTAGATTTTTGCTTGCCCTGCCAGCTACAGGCGACGCTGTGTCGGCATCTATGTCCCTCTTCTGTATCTTCATCCATCCACAAATGGAGATTACCTTTTTATACTGACCAGGTGAAAATAAACTACAACACTGCAATTACAACACTGAAGGAGCACAATCATGCTGGCTTTGCGTGCCGATAGATTGAACTTATTTTCAAACAGAGCAAAGTGTTAGACGCATGATTGGTGTACTGCAAGAAGCATTGCTTTATGCCCTGGCGCACCAGGCTGAGCTGTGGCAGGCTGTTGGTCAACATTTGCGCCTTGTCGCCGTGGCATTGGGGATCAGTGTGCTGCTCTGCGTGCCGCTTGGTATGTGGACAGCACGTTCGCGCTGGGCAGCCCACACGGTAATCAACTTTTTCAATGCACTTCGTGTTGTGCCCAGCTTGGCAGTGCTCTTTCTGGCCATACCCTACTTTGGTCTTTCCTTCACCTCCGCCGCAATTGCGTTAACGTTATTGGCACTACCGCCCATTTTGATCAACACCGATGCCGCCTATCGCACAATTGACGCTGCCATCCGTGAAGCGGCGCGCGGGATGGGCATGACGGCGGCTCAGATTTTGTGGCGTGTTGAAACGCCTTTAGCTTTGCCCGTGATCGTCACGGGGGTTCGTACGGCCACCACCGAGGTGATTGCCAGCGCTACTCTCGCCGCCTTTATTGGGAGTGGTGGCTTGGGCCTGTACGTTGTGCGTGGCTTTGCCCTCTATGATATTCCTATTCTGTTGGTCGGTGCGATTCCGGTGGCGCTGCTGACGTTGGTGGCCGAATTGGGATTGGGTGTATTGCATCGCGTGTTGGAGCCGCCAGGAGCGTAACACAATAAAAAACGGTTCTCTGCGGAATTGTGGGGGTAGACGCAGCATGAATTCTGCGCCTGATAGGCAAAAACCTGTTAAAACAGGTTACGGTCGACTGTTTAACGTGATTCGCGCCTAAAGGGCAACCGCCCTTGAACGCGTTTTGTGTAGCAAGCTGTGAATTCATTCACAGTTGCCCCTTTAAGCCACAGAGATCAGACGGCAGAAAAAATGAAATTTGTCAGTCAAACTGTTAGAGAATCTTTTTGAGGAGAATGATATGCAATTCCATCGATTCATCAAGTCACGCTATGTGCTGGCGTTGTTGCTGGTTGTAGCTGTGGCACTCGTGGGCTGCGAGGCCCAACAACTGCAACGGGCCGCCACCGATGATACCCCAACCATCCGCGTTGCGTCCAAAGATTTTACCGAATCGTTCATTCTCGGCGAGATGTACGCGCAACTGTTAGAAGATGCCGGTTTCCCTGTCGAGCGTAAAATTAACTTGGGCGGGACGCCGGTAGTGCAACAGGCGTTGCTAAACAACGAGGTGGATCTCTATCCCGAGTACACGGGCACGGGGCTGCTAACTGTATTGCAACTGCCGGTGATGACCGATGCCGAGGAGGTCTATCAGACCGTTAAAGATGCCTATGCCGAGCAGTTCAACCTGACGTGGCTTGACGCCGCACCAATGAACAACACGCAGGCCCTGGCGATGACCCGTGCCCGCGCCGACGAACTGGGCATCACCACGATCTCCGATCTAGCCGGCCAAGCCGATGGGTTGATTCTGGCCGCACCGCCCGAATTTACCGAACGTGAAGATGGGCTGCCCGGTTTACAGCAGGCCTATGGTGACTTTTCCTTTCAGAATGTGTTGGCGGTTGACCCAGGGTTGCGCTATCAAGCATTGATGAATGGCGAGGCCGATGTGGTTGTCGCCTTTGGTACCGACGGCGAGTTGGCCGCCAATGATCTTGTGGTGCTGGAAGATGACCAGGGGCTGTGGCCTCCCTATCAGGTGGCACCGGTGGTGCGTCAGGAGCTGCTCGACGCCAATCCCGCCATTGCCGACGTGCTCAATCGACTGGCCCCGCTATTAACCAATGAAACGATGCAGCGCCTCAACTATGAGGTGAGCGGCAATCAGCGCGAACCAGCCGATGTCGCTCGCGAATTTTTAACTTCGGAAGGAATGATTGATAAGGATTCGCAGTAGCGTAAGAAAGTGATCGGATAGCGGACTCCGAACGGAAGCTCTCCGTGGGCAAAGTGGCAACGGGAATTATTTTCACCTGTTTAATTTCTTACTCCCCAACGAGCCGAAACAACGTTGAACCAATCTGCCCTTGCGCTTGCACAAGGGCAGATTGGTTGAAGAGCATGTAACAAGATGAGGAAGAGCAATGGCTGAACTGCGATTCGAGCAGGTGAGCAAACAATTTTCTGGGATGGCGCGTCCGGCCGTGGATAACTGTAGCTTTGCGGTCGAAGATGGCCAATTCATTGTGCTGCTGGGGCCATCCGGCTGTGGCAAGACCACGCTGATGAAGATGGTCAACCGCCTCTATGATCCCTCCTCTGGCACAATTTATTGGGACGGCAAAGATATCCAGCAGATTCGCGCGACGGAGTTACGACGCCAGATCGGCTACGTGATTCAACAGATTGGCCTCTTTCCTCACATGACCGTGGCGCAAAATGTGCAGGTCGTGCCCAAACTTCTGGGCTGGAAACAAGCGCGCATGGATGAACGGGCAGATGAACTGCTTGCCCAAGTTGATCTGCCGCCAGAACAGTACCGTGACCGTTATCCGTCGCAGCTTTCTGGCGGGCAGCAACAGCGGGTTGGGGTGGCACGGGCGTTGGCGGGTGATCCTGACTTGATCTTGATGGATGAACCCTTTGGCGCGGTTGATGCGATTACACGCACCTCATTGCAGGATGAGATGTTGCGTCTGCAAGATCAGCTCAAGAAGACGATCCTCTTTGTCACCCACGATGTAGATGAAGCGCTGCGATTGGCCGACAAGATTGTGATTATGCGTGCCGGCCAAGTTGTCCAATATACAACACCGATCGAAATTCTGACCAAGCCGGCCAATGCATTTGTGCGCGAATTAATCGGAGCTGACGATATGGTGCGTCAACTCGGTTTGGTGCGGGTCGCGTCGATTATGCAGACGCTGCCCAACGATTTCCAACAGAATGGTCACCCAACCGTTGGCGTAGGCCAAACCTTGCGCGAGGCTTTGTCGATTTTTCTGCGCAGCGATACCGATGCCTTGGTCGTTCTTGATGGGCAACGCCCAGCCGGTCTGGTAACTTTACATGATATCCGCACCTCGACAGATAACGGCGATGGTGCGCGCGCGTCTGCGCTTGAAGCTAACCGTGGCGAAAGCGGCGGTGGTGCATGAGATACGTTCTCGAAAATCCAGTCACCATTTTGCAACTGCTGGGGGAGCATCTATCGATGGCTGGGATTGCCCTGTTGATCTCGATTTTGATTGCGCTGCCCATTAGCATCCTACTGACACGCTTACCTAAATTGGCGACCCCCATCTTGGGTATTCTCGGCGCGCTCTATACGATCCCCAGCATTGCCTTGCTGATTTTGCTCTTGCCGATCTTTGGCTTAAATCAGCGCTCGGTTATCGTCGCGCTGGTCGTTTACACACAAATTATCTTGGTGCGCAACATGATTGCCGGCCTCAAAGGGGTGCCACCGATTATGCTCGACGCTGCCAAAGGGATGGGGATGAATGCATGGCAACGGTGGCGAAAAGTACAGGTACCGCTGGCGTTGCCCGTAATTCTTGCTGGCGTACGGCTAGCAACCATTGTGGCAATTGCGATTGCTACAATTGGCGCGAAATTTGGTGCTGGGGGATTGGGCACCTTGCTCTTTGATGGCATTGCCCAAAATCGTTATGACAAGATCCTGGCCGGTTCCATTATTGTGGCACTTTTAACTTTGCTCGTGAACTTTCTCCTCCGTCAATTGGAAGCATACTTTACGGTTGAAAATCGTATTAAACGTACCACCGCGCACCAACAGGCTACATCGCGCGCCACTTCGCCACAACCTGCATAAGGTCACTCCTCTCCGCCAACCATTTACCAAAACGGTGAAAGATGCCTCTGGTCTGGGCAAAACTGTGATCCCCACGGGAAAGGGCATACGTCACGCCCCCGGTGAATTGATCTCTTGTCCAATCTGCGCCGGAACGTGGGTTGCTGCGCTTCTGGTTTATGGGCTAGGGCTTGTACCGCAGCTAACCCGTGCTTCCTGACAATTATGGGCGCTGTCGGTGGTGCCGAATTGCTCAATGCCGCTACCGAGGCTATGCAGACTGGCGTGGCCGAGCGCAGGGAAGCGGGTTCTTCGTAACCCTCTACATCTTTTCCTTCATGCCGGCGCGCAACAGCCACCAATTGACTGGGTAGGCGGTTAGAAAGCCAACCAACATGGCGATCTGCATCATGAACCAGAAGACCGGATCCGTCTTGGGAATTTCATGGCCAAAGATCAGAAAGATCGCTATTGCCATCCAACTATACATCCCAATTTGCCAGCTAGCGAGCGAGAGGGTATCCGCTTTTACAGCAGCCCATATACCTTCTCCTACGGACAGATTGCGCATTGGTTTAATCGTAAAGTATTGAAAGGCAATCCCGAACAGAAACGCCAATATGAAATCCAATACCCAACCGGCAAAGAGTGTGCGGCCAAAGAGGCTCAGCGGCACAAAAAAGATGAACCATTCCACAACAATATCGGCCAATGTACAGCCGCTGCCACAGTGTGTTGCACCGAGCGCAACCATCTGCCAGAAGGGCTTTTGTTTGCCCGGCGGCTCTTTGCCCCGTGCTTTGGCCTTCTGCACCGTCTCTTTGCTTGAAAATCGCCCCACACGGAAATAAGCCCAAAGTGCCAGGGGGCCCGCGTAAAGGGCCGTTACTGGCCACACTACATTCATGATCCACATCTTCTGTGGATGGTGACCTAGATCCCAGGCGATCACTACTGTACAGACTCCAGCCACAGCCAGAGCAATCCAAGCAACTATCTGCAACCACATTTTCTCAACACCTTTCTTTATGAGCCTCACTCTTTCAGCAGTTGCCGTGGCAGTTCCGGCACTTCGCCGAGCACTTCCTCAATGTAGATCATCTTGACCAACACCAGTACAACCGCAAGCAGCGGCGTTGCCACCAAAACACCGACAAAGCCAAAAAGCGCCCCCATAGCTAGCACCCCGATTAACGAGAGGACCGGTGGTAGCGAAACCGTGTAGCGATGGACGATTGGCGTCAGCACATTGCTTTCAAACTGCTGGATGCCCGTGTAAATCAACACGACATAGAGGGCTTGGAGCGGACTTTCCACAAACGCCAACAGACCAGCGAGAAATCCAGTGACAATGGGGCCGACATAAGGCACGAATTCAAAGAGCCCCGCTAGAATACCGAGCGCCAGGGCAAAGGGCATCCCCAATAGCCAGAGCGCAATCCCCGTCAGGCTGCCAATGACCGTCATCGAGAAGAATTGACCCAGGATCCACCAGCGCAGTGTAATCACCACTTCGTCGATTACATCACCCATGCGCTTTCGGCGTGAGGCTGGTAAGAGCTGTAAGATCCCACTGCGGTACATGCCGGGGTTGGCGGCCAGGAAGATGCCGGTAAACGCCAACAGCAGGACATCCGCCACGCTCCACAACACATACGCCAGCGCAACCGCAAGAATAACCAGAACTACACGTCCTACAAACTGCCCAGTTGTGAGATTTGAAGCCATCGAATAATTCCTAATCGTATTGATACCGCAGAAAATCACCCAGCTTGATTTGTCCTGTTGGCACCCCCTCCGAACCTCCCCCGCGAGCCTTACCATTACCCACATGTATTTGTGAGCAAAAGGATGAGGAATGCAAGAGGTTATGCAGAATCGGCCTGATTTTACTGATTTTGACCAAATTTTGGCCAAAGCCGACCCATTTTAGCAGACTAGATCTGCTATTTGTGCTCAACCAGGCCTGTGCTTCGCGATTGAATGCCCAGCGGGCAACGATTAAGGCCAATTTTCATGACCAATCTCACCCCCTTCCGCCTTTCTTGCCTTACTTTTACTCCACTTTTTCGACTTGTGGGTAATGGTAAGCTGTCAAGGAGGGGCCGGGGGTGGGGTCTTAAGCAGAAGTATAACAGGCGCGTCAGCACGTGTCTATCCCTGACAGGACAGGAGCAACTGATCAAAAGTACAGCAGACAGCTCTCAGAAAATTATCGTCAAAGTACCAACAGCAATTCTAAATTTAGCTACAGATGAGCGCAGATAGAGTAAAAGCGAGAGAGTCTTTGAAAAACGGAGGCTGGGCTTGTCGAAGCTAGGGCCGCTTTGGCTTCGCGCCCGAAGGGCTCCCGCTCAGCCTCCGCTACCATGGATTTACTTCTACAAACTTTCGGGAAATGACGAGGGTCTGTTGACATTTGCCAAAACGACCAATAAATTGAAATGTCAACAGACCCTAGACACAGCTGAATTTATGGATCTTCAGGAACTCAGGTGGTAGCCCGCTTTGGCTTCGACAAGCTCAGCCGCCGCTATGCGACTTGTTATGGCAGCAAAGCGTATAAGGAGAATTCTTGAGTGCCCAAAAGCGACTATGGCAAAGTGACAGAATAGGGTATAGTATGGGGAAAATCTAATTGCATAATCAACAAAAGGAATGAACCGATGAGCGAAGCCTGTAAACCAACCGATCTCGAAATTTATCTCTTTGATCTGCGCGGCTTTCTAGTGCTAAAGAATGCACTGACGCCACAAGAAGTTGCCGACATGAACGCGATTCTCGATGAGGTGCCGCCGATCAAACAGGGCGAATGGTGGGGCAATGTCCACGCCCATTCCTTTGGCACCACCGACGGCCTCAACTTACAGCAGATCTACGAAGCGGGTGAGCCCTTTGAGCGGTTGATCGATCACCCCTCGTGGATTGAGAAGGTCAAGCTCTTTGTGGGTGGCGAGGGCACCTTTGACTACAGCCACGGCCCGCTCTTTATTGATGAGAATTTTGCCAACTTTCGTGGCCCCGGCGAAGCGATTGGGCTGCATTCGGGTGGCCACACACACACCAAACGCACGCAGTTTCATTTCCACAATGGGCGCTTCCACTGTGGCCAGATCAACATCCTGCTGCCGTTGACCAGCTTTGGCCCCGGCGATGGCGCGACGATGGTGATTCCCGGCAGCCACAAGGCGAATTTTAATCACCCCGACTTTGAGAAATATCGCATGGGGGATGGCGCATCGGTCGATGGGATCGAAGGCGCGATCGAGGTCCAGATGGCGGCGGGCGATGCGCTGCTCTTTGTCGACTCGATTTCACACGGTTCGGCCAAGCGTACGACGCCTGGTATTCGGCGCAATCTGGTCTATCGCTATGGGCCATCGTGGGGGAACTTCCGCCACGGCTATCAGCCCTCGGCGGAATTAGTCGAACGATTGACACCGGCGCGCCGGCAGATTGTGCAGCCGCAGAAGTTGATTGCGCGACCGTAAAAACTGAGCCACAGAGAGCACAGAGAGCACAGAGAGCACAGAGAGCACAGAGAGCACAGAGAGCACAGAGAGCACAGAGAGCACAGAGAGCACAGAGAGCACAGAGAGAAGGAAGAAATGTTTCTTGAATCGTGCTCGGTAGAAGGGTGACGGATGGATCAAAAGATAGAAGGCCGGGCCGCCTATCGGTTCGGGGTTGAGATTCCGACCCGGTGGATGGATAATGATGTTTATGGCCATGTCAACAATGTGCACTATTATTCGTTCTTTGATACGGTGATTGCGCATTACTTGATTGGGGAAGGGGGGCTCAATTTCGCCACGGATCCGATCGTCGGCTTTGCGATTGAGAGCAAGTGTCAATATCGACGGCCGATCACTTTTCCGGAAACAGTGGAAGCACGCCTGCGCGTGGGGCAGATTGGCAACAGCAGCGTGCGCTATGAGATTGGCATCTTTACAGCCGGTTATAAAGAGCCGGCAGCCACCGGTTACTTTGTCCATGTCTTTGTGGACCGAGCCAATGGCAATCGACCGACGCCGGTGCCGGGGAAGATACGCGAGGCGTTGACGCGATTGGTAGAGGTGAGACAGTGGGACGGTGGGACAGTGGGACAGTAGATAGGTGTGTCACAACAAAAGTGTAGTAGTGTCTGTTTGCGATTGTTTAGTAACCCGGCCCCGATCACAGCAAGGTAGATTCTATGCGTTTCCATAAATACCAAGCCCTTGGCAATGACTATATTGTTATCCCGCCGGAGAGCGCACCGGAGGGGTTGAGCGCCGCGCAGATCATTCGCATTTGCGACCGGCACTATGGGGTTGGGTCGGATGGGCTTCTGTTGGGGCCGCTACCGAGCAACGACGCCGACTTTGCGCTGCGGCTCTTTAACCCGGACGGCGGCGAGTTTGAGAAGAGTGGCAATGGGCTGCGTATCTTTGCGCGCTATCTGTGGGATGAAGGGCAAGTCGGCGATGATCCTTTTACGATCATGACGCCGGGTGGTCGGGTTACCGCGCTTGTTTTGGCGCAGGGACGACAGGTGCAGATCGATATGGGCACGGTCAGCTTTGACAGCGCCAAGATCCCGGTGGTGGGACCACCGCGCGAGGTGCTTAACGAAGCAATGGCGCTCGAACATGAGATGTTGCACTTTTCTGCGGCCACGGTGGGTAATCCCCACTGTGTGGTCCTGATGAACGCCGTCGACGCGGAAATGGCGTATCGTTTAGGGCCGGTTATTGAACATGAAGTCCGCTTTCCCAACCGTACCAATGTGCAGTTTATGCAAGTGCTGGATCGTAACAACATTCGGATTGAGATATGGGAGCGGGGGGCCGGCTATACATTGGCCTCCGGCAGCAGCAGCAGTGCTGCGGCGGCGGTTGCGCACCGGCTAGGGCTATGTAATCAGGCGATCAATGTGCACTGCCCCGGCGGTGTGATCAAAATCGCCATTGCCGACGATTGGTCGATCCGCATGACGGGCGCGGTCACAAGGGTCTGCGATGGCGTGTTGGCCGACGAGGCGTTTGAGGGGTAGCTAGTATTGAGAGCGGAGGCTGAGCTTCATCCTGAGCAGGTCGAAGGGCTTGTCGAAGCCGTAGCCGCTACAGCTTCGACAAGCTCAGCCTACGCTTACCCAATCCAGCTACAATACTGCCACCCCTGCCACCTTGGTGCGGATGCGATAGAGCGAGGTTTGCGCGGTCAGATATAAACTCTTGCGGTCGGCATCACCCCAGGCACAATTGGCCGGCCGTTCCGGTGTGGCAATGACACCCAGCAATGTCCCATCCGGCTCAAAGAGCCAAACCCCCGTTGCACCAGTCACGTAAAGATTGCCTTCTACATCGATCTTCATGCCGTCGGGCGACCCCGGTTGGGGATGATCGAGATCGGCGATGATGCGGCTATTGGTCAGCGTGCCGTCGGTGCGTACATCGAAAGCACGCACGTGGCGTCGTGGCGAATCATCGATATAGAGGATCGATTCGTCGGGCGAAAAAGCTAGTCCATTGGGGCGATCAAAATCATCGACTAACAGGTCCATTGCGCCATCGGGGAAGATGCGATAGACGCCGTTACACGGCTGCTCGCGCTCTTCTGGCTTGATGCCATAGGGGGGATCGGTGAAATAGATCACCCCGTCAGATTTGACGACGATATCATTCGGGCTGTTGAGACGCTTGCCTTGGTAACGATCCGCCACCGTGGTCGCCGTGCCATCGGCAGCGACGCGCGAGACTTGCCGCCCCGAATGTTCACAGCGCAACAATTGGCCGGCACGGTCGAGGGTCATCCCATTGGCGTTGCCGGTTGGCTCCGCCCAGACCGTTGCCCCCGTTTCTGCTGTCCAACGATAGGTACGATTGGCGGGAATATCGGAAAAGAAGAGCGAGCCATCGGCCTGCCAGATCGGCCCTTCAGTAAAGCGAAAGCCGGTGGCTAATTTTTCCGGGTCGCCATCTTCGATCAAGGTTTTTAACTTTAACATGGGTTCTCCTTGGGATGTGGGTTCTGCTCGGGATAAAGTGCAGTAGGGTTCTTCCCTCTTCCGTTTAAGACTTACGCAGCTCTTTGGTTTCGATACGCTGGGAAAGACGCTACTCAACCGGCGTTCTGCGTAAGTCCTAAGTTTATCACAAGTAGCTGACTAATGTTTTGTAAAGTGAGTACTGATAGGTAGTGCTGGTTGAGTAGTGCTGGTTGAGTAGTGCAGCAAAGCGGAGCGTATCGAAACCAAACGTGGTTGCTCACTCGGGTTTCGATACGGCTGCCCAAAGCCGCAGCCTACTCAACCGGCGCAACACGTCATATCTTCTGCCAAACCTCTACGGCACCCACTGCGGACGCTGCCCCGGCTCGGCAACCTTCCAACTTTCTCCTGTCTCTACATCCAGAATCCAAACGCTCAACGTAATCGCCGGCCCTTTGAGCGGCAGCTTGTGAAAGAGCAGATAGCGTCCATCGGGCGACCAGTGCGGTGCGCTGTGGTCATAGGCCGCATCAGCCGTCAAGGCGTGGCCATCGCGGCCATCGGCACGCATGAGCCAGATCTGTTTACCGGGCGTTGCACCGGGGCGGGTAAGCTCTTTGCGCCGCCAGGCGATCCAATGGCCATCGGGTGACCAAGCTGGCGAACCATCCTCCACCAGCGCCTCCTCGCCGCTCAAATTTTCCGTGGTGCCGGTCAGCGGGTCGACGAGGATCAGATGGGCGACATATTGTTCACCCAATTGGCGCAACAGACTGTAGAGGAGACGATTCTCCTGCGGGTGCCAACTGCCAGTTTCGCCACTGGTTGTGGCATAAAAGTTGGTTGCACCCGTGGTCAGGTTTACAATGCCGACGCCACCGCTATCCGGCGCAACATAGCTGAGCCAGCTGCCGTCGAAGGACCAACTGGGGTCAAAGGCCAATGTCTGGTTGTCGGTAAAGACGGGGAGACTTTCGCCGGTTGCCGGGTCAAAGAGCCAAAGCCGGGGCGGGCTCAGCGCGGCGGCCCCAAAATCAGAGGCATTGCGCCGTGCATAGGCGAGCAGCTTGCCATCGGGCGACCAGGCACTGCTGCTACAGACCGCGTTCGGACAGGGCACCAAGAGCGTTGCAGTGCGCTCGCCAGGTTGGATCAACCAAAGGTCGCTGGTGCCATCTTCTTTCAACGTGGAATAGACAAGCTGCCCCGTGGGTGAGACGGAAAAATCCCACAGATTGAGCGGACCGGTGGTCAATTGGGTGGCGGTTGCCGCTGTTTTTGTCGGCTCCGTCAGCAATGCATCGGTGACAAAGAGGCGCTCCTTGCCCTCCCCATCGATGGCTGTGTAGGCAACTTGAAGACCGCCAGTGGCAAACTGCCAGGTGACGACATCGCGCAGGGAACCGCCCTGTTGACCGCGTAGATCACCCGTCAACGTGGCGCGGTAGGTGGTGTAGGGCGATAACGGTGCGGCGGGCGCGAAGGTCAATGTATCCTGGGCGACCAGCAGGTTACCGACCACCGGTGGCACAAATTGCAGGGCAGTTTCCGTTGGCAAAGGAGCAAGGGGTTGCACAAAGTGTAATTGGATCTGGATACGCGTTGAGATGCCGGTTGTATCCGGGGCCGGCGTCACTTGCGTCAGTTGTAACTTGATCTGATCGCCACGTAGAACTACCAGCGTAATCGCCACGACAAGGGTCGCCATGGTAAGCCAGACCAGACGGTCAAAGGAGAGCGTTGTTTGCATTTGTATGATTAGGGATAGAGGTAGGGCTGGTTGGGCACAGCGATTGGGGTGATCTGTTGTGCAACGACGATCGGCATGTGCCAGCCGTCAACGGTGTTGGCGACAAAGGTGCCATGCACCTCCACCCACTGATCATCGTTGAGCTGGGGTAACGCCGGTGCCAGTTCAGCGGGGATGCTGACTAACAGCCCGAGCACATTGGCATCGGCGACACAGCAACTGACGACAAAACGGGTCACCAGAAAATTTTCATTACCATAGGCCGCGTTACGAAAGACAAAGCCACTGACCTTGACCTCCTGCCCCAGCAACTCTTGGCCGGCCGTTGCCGAGCTGCGAAATTCATGCCACCAGTCCATAATATTTTTATCAAGTGGGGCCTTTTCGCGGTTGCGCAGGCTGGGCGGCAGCGCCGATTCGTTCATACCAAGCGCGACATCGCGATTGGCCAGCGCGGCCGATCCCAAGGGTTGTGGGGTTATCGAGAGCCCCAGGACGATCGGCAAGGCAATAATCGCCATGCTTGACCAAGAGAGGGCGTGGCTGTGATCATGGGCGCTGTGATCATGGGGGCTCTGTTCTGCATCGTCAGTCGGTGTTGGCCGCTCCCAGCGATAGCTAACGCCGAGCAGCAGCAGACCCACCACACCGATCACGGTGAAGATGGCAAAGCGCTCGTTGATATAGTAGAGGAGCGTGCCATTGGCAATTCGGCTGTATAAAAAGACCCCCAGCGCTACCAGCAACAATGTCTTTACAAAGGGTTGAATGCGTTGATTCGTCATAAAGCGGCCGCTCCTTGTTACAAACCACATGGTTGCAAACCACATGGTTGCAAGCTACACGCCAATATTTAAATTCCAAAAGATGCCAATCAAGAGCGTCAAGAGTAGTGGCAGCAAGATCAGATAGAGCACAACGCGCCGCTGAAAGAGCCCCAGGAACATGAGCGCGCTCTTAATGTCGACCATCGGCCCAAAGGTCAGGAAGGTGATAATACTGCCGGTCGTAAAGACGCCGCTAAAGGCCAACGCCAGAAAAGCATCGACGGTGGAGCAGACCGAGAGGACAAAGGCCAATGCCTGCATGGCCAGTACCGATGTGACCGAGCCCTTTCCAATCGCCAGCAACAAGGTCTGTGGCACCACAGTCTGCATCGTCGCGGCGAGGAGCGAGCCGATGATCAGATAGCGCGCCATATCGAGAAAGTCGTCGCCGGCAGTGGTGAGGGCCTGTTGCAACCGGTGGCGGAAGCTAAGCGTTGGTGCGTGATGAGGATGGGGATCAGCGGCGTGGGCGTGGGTATGAGCCTGGTGAATATTGGGCACCAGGATCTCGCGCGGCTGGGCAAAGTGAAAGATGACGCCCACGATCAGCGCCACCAGCAAGCTAAAACCGATCCGCCCCCACAGCACCGGCCCCCAGCCAAAGGCGGCATAGGTGCTGACCATGACAAGTGGATTGATCACCGGTGCGGCCAGCAAAAAGGCGACGCCAATCGACATGGGTAAGCCTTTTTCATAGAGCCGCCGGGTCACCGGCACCACGCCACATTCACAGACGGGGAAGAGCAGCCCCAACGTTGCGCCGGCCAACGCCGCGGGGATCGCCCGCCGCGGCAGATAACGGTCGAGCAACGTCTGATCGACAAAGACGGCGATTAGACCGGAAACCATCGAACCCAGCAAGAGAAAGGGGGCCGCTTCAATAAAGATCCCTAAAAAGATTGTGACAAAGACTTGAAGCTTTTGCACCAAGACGAGACGACCACCACCAGTTATGAGCAGATCGCCCAAGATCGCATAGAGAACGAGCAGCAACAGAGCACTGCTAAGCCCGATGCGCAGCCAACGGCTCGATTTATTGGACGGAGTTAGTGGCGGGGGCTTGACAAATTCTGTAGCGAGGTCGCTACCAGGTTTCTGGCTAATCATAGAGGTATTCTACCCACGTACCAAGAAAATCGGCAAGTGGGTAGATAACTGAATCAGGATTCCCGGCACAATAACCAATCGACCGCCAATGCCACGAGCAGCGCCACCAAGCTACAGCCGACCACGCCACCCCAGCCAAAGCGTTGCCACGCCAACCCCGGCAATGCCGCGCCCACGGTGCCGCCCAGATAGTAGCTCATGAGATAGAGTGCCCCGGCACCCCCTTTGTTAGTCGGGGCCAGCACATTGACGAGCGCCGGCGCAATTGCCTGGGCGGTGAACATACCGGTACAGAGAATAAAGAGGCTGAGCACGATGACCGGCAGGCTGGAGATGAGCGTTAAGCTTATCCCCAGCATGGCAATCAGCAAGCCAATGGCAATCAGCAGCCGACGGGAGTAGCGGTTCGACAACTGGCCAGCCAGCGGGGAGACAATCACCCCAGCCAGATAGCTCACATAGGCAAAGGCAACGAGCGCCGGCGAGAGAAAAAAGGGAGCACCGGTGAGGTAATAGGGCAGATAGGTGAAGATGGCAATAAAGCCGAAGAAGAGCGATCCGCCAATTAAGAAAGCCCCAGCCAGTCGTCGATTGCCCAGGTGGGCGAACATGCCTTGGTAAGCCGCAATCCAGCCGCGACTGCGGGTTGTCGGCTTGTCCGTCGGCAAGGTCACGGCCATCCAAAGGGCACAGATCAACGTGAGCACGCCAAAGACGAGAAAGGGGGTATGCCAATCAAAGAAGTCGGTCAGGATGCCACTGGCGACACGGCTGGTCAAGCCGCCAGCCACATTGGCCGCGATCCACGCGCCGACGCTGCGCCCCAATGCGCGCGGCTCCACAATATCGCCCAGGTAGGCGACCGCCACCGCGGTCAACCCAGGAATGCAGAGCCCTTGCAGCGCGCGGCCGAGTAGCAGCAGATTGAAGGTGGGGGCAAAGGCACAGAGAAAGGTGGGCACGGCCAGCAGCGCGCAGCTGCCGACCATCACCGGTTTGCGCCCGACGAGATCGCTCAGCGGGCCATAGCTGGTAGAGGCCAGCGCAATCAGCAACACAACGGCCGAGACAGAGAGCCCTGCCGTTGCCGGTGCGACGCCAAATTCGTGCGAGAGCAGCGGCAGGATTGGCTGGGTGATGTACATGTCGGAAAAGACAATGACGGCTGCGCCATAGAGCGCCAATGTGGATCCAGGTTGACGCATAGCGGAGCGATGACCTTTGCAGAAGTGGTGGAATTGCTTAAGCGTTACGGGGTTCGCTGGTTGCACAGCAAGTATTTCCTGCGTAACGCTTGAGCCAAAAGTCTGCTGATTATAGCGTGGTCTGCTTTGGATGACAAGCAGGTGAATGAATTCGGTGTTTCCTGTAGGGGCATCCGCAAGGGTACGCCTCTATAATGATTGCCGAATTTAATTCTTAAGCTTCAGCAACGGGTTCATCGCGCAACCCATCTTAACGGGTTTTGTGTCTCAGGCGGGCATTGATGAAGGTTAATTCAATAAGTCGGTAAACGGAGGCTGAGCTTCGTCCTGAGCCGGTCGAAGGGCTTGTCGAAGCCGGATCCGCTCTGGCTTCGACAAGCTCAGCCTGCGCTCCACTACCAAATCTATTTTTAACCTTCATCAATGCCCGCCGACACGATCGTGACATCAGCCGCGCGCTCCGTCGGTGTCACCGTCAATTCAACCAACTTTCCTCCTGCATAGCGCCCCTCGACCACGGTGTTATAGGGTGCGTGCAGCTTGAAATCAACATCCCAATCTGCCGGCCATGCCCCCAACAACAGGATGCGCCGGCCATAACATTGCATGAGCATCTCCTGTAAGCCGACCATGCCGGAGCCACCCCAGTTGTGGTCGGGCACCCAATCGTGGCCGGGGCCCCAGAAGGCGGGGAAGCGGCGGCCCGAATCGGTTAGTTTGAGTAGCGTGTAGCGTTTGGCATCTTCGGTCAGACCCATGCGTGCGCAAAAGATCGCCTGTTGGTGCCAGCTGACATGGCTCAGTTGCCCTTCGCTGTAGTCGCCGAGCTGCCAAGTGTCGATGGCGACCTGTAGATCGGCCTTGCTCAGGTCATATTGCTCGTAGGGAAAGACAGGATAAAGCTGGGGCAATTCGACGTTGATAATGTCGGTCCACGAAACAGCCGGCGCGATGGTCTGTTTGCCCTGAATTTCTTGATAGGGCAGTGACGGGATACGAGTTAACAGCCCCCGGTAATACGCTTGTGCCTCGTCATTCAGCAGATCGGCGGCGATTTCAAGCAATGCTTCAACCGTGCCCTTCAGCCCCGCCACCAGATCGGCTGGGTTGAGCGCATCTTTGTAGGTCTCCAGCGCGGTTGAGGGATAGAAGACGAGGTGGCCATTGGCGTCGAGCGGGCGCAGCGCGTTGAGGGTATGTTGCCACTGGTAGTGCTCGTCAAAAAAGCGGATCGCGCTTTCAATAAAAGGCAGATAGCGGCTGATATCGAGTCCGCCGTACTGATTATATTTGAGGATCAGCAGCGCAAATTCTAGTTGACTGACATAGAGATAGCGCAACCAGGGGGCGATCTGCTCAGTTGGGTCGAAGTGGGGTGGGCGGGTGTGGTAGCGGTCGGTGGTGCCGGGCCACCCCCACGACCAGCCGAGGGGCAGACCAAAGTTTTCGAGCTGTTCGGTAAAGGAGCAGCCACCGTGGCCCCAGTAAACTTGGCTGCGCGCTTCAGCCCCTGGCAAGGCACGGCGGTAGTATTCAAATTGCGGTGGCATTAGATCGAAGTCGCCACTTTTGAGCATTGGCCAGTAGACGAGCCGCTGATTTTGTGCGGTGTGACTGCCGCCGCCCCACAGGCGAAAATCGGCGGATTCATCCATCAGATCGTCACGCACCAGGCCAGGGTCATAGGTAAAGAGGCCGCCGTTGAACTTGGTGGGGTATTCACCGTTGCGGTTGCAGCCGAGCATGTAGCGGAAGAGCTGATAGTTACGCCCGATCTGCCAGACGGGGTCACTGGGATCGGGCGTAGATGGATTGGGCACAAGGTAGCTACGTTCCCAAAAGGCGGCCCACCAAGCGCGGGTGGTGGTGCGCGCCTGGTCGAGCGCCCCAGCCACGAACAGAACGCGTTGATCGAGCGCATAGTGCCACTCTTCCAAGGTAGTGCTCTGCGCCGTGTGCAAGGCAATATCCACGCGATGGCTGCGCTGCGGCGATTCACTGCGCAGGAGCCAACTGCGGTGGGGGGTGTTTAGATAGCGCCCCTCGCAGGTACCGGCGGCGACCAGGCCGGGTCCTTGCATCAGCCCGCCAAAGGTGCGGTCGCGCTGGGTGTCGGGGATCTGGTCGTGGACACTTTCCAGCCCTTGCTGCGCGATCAGGTGGTCGATGAGCAGGTGGTCGTTCTGGTTGCGGTGATAAAAGAGCACGCTGTCGCCGTCGTCGTGCTCAATAAACTCAACGACATCAGGTGGCGTGGTCACTGTGCCAGGGTAGGCGACCCAACTGGCACAGGGATGACGTCGTTCGTAGGGGATTTCGCGTTCGGTCAGTCGCCAACTTTCATAGCGGGCTTCGAGGCTGAGCGGCGTATCGCTGGTCACCTCGACGTGGATCAGGGGGTGATCGACTTCTACCCAGACCGCGATGCACACGCCGTGACCACCGCTGATCTCGACATAGCCATCGCGCAGCTTTAACTTCTGGCGAAAGGGCTGCTCGGCAGTAAAGGGATTGGGGGTCATACGGATGCGCACACGCCCCAATTTGAGCATCTGATTGTTCTCATCAAAGCTGCCGGCGCGGTCGATATAAAAGAGCAGGTCACCGTCGCCAGTGGTCGGATCGCGTTCGACCCAGACGTTGAGGCCAATGTCATGACCACCACAAGGCATCGATTCACCTGCGTTGGCGCTCGGGGTTTCCCAGAGAATATTATATTGTTCTAAATGGGTGTTCATCATTTTGCGTTTCTATTTGGGATGGCGTCGTTGCCACGAAAGCTGATTGATAGATAGTCTATGCCACAGAGAGCACAGAGAGCACAGAGAGCACAGAGAGCACAGAGAGCACAGAGAGCACAGAGAAAAATCTGTTTTTCTTTCTGTACGCCGTGCTCTTTGTGGCAAAAATAGATCTGTCGGTCAATCAGCTACAAACAGAAGAGCCACAAAATCAACATTTCGCGGCTCTTCTGGGAACAAGATTTCACTGATGGCTAATGCCAATCGATGGCGTTGGGGAAAGGGGGAATGATTGGCTTAACAGCTGGGTATGTAGCATTTTGTCATATTATACTCAGCTCTGAATGGGAACCGGAGTTTTGCTGGGATAGAAACTCCGGTTCCCATTTCAACCGCAGTATAGTTGACAAAACACTACTGTTTTGTCAGATTACTTGTGATGGGTTCTAGACCCCTCCCTAACCCTCCCCAGTTTGGGGAGGGAACTGTCACGCCGCCGGTGGAGATCTCAGCTCCTCCCCCACGCTGGGGGAGGTTGGGAGGGGTAGCGCAGCGACCAAATAAGACGTTTGTAGTCAATCCTGTTGCCGCTGCGCCACATACCTCCTACAAGGGCATCACACTACTGGGCGGCGCTGGCGTCGTAGGCTTCTTGCATCATCGTCAGGTAGCCGGCGAGGTTGAGCTGATCGAGGCCGGCGACATAGCTGTCCCAATCGGCGTCGAGATCTTGTGTGCCGGTGACAAAGGCGAGCGCATTTTGGTTGATGTAGTCGGTGATATTTTGGCGGGTCATCGCCATCTCATCGGCACGCTCGGGGTCGGTCCAGAGTGCCCAGTGGGGGAAGAGATTTTCCGCTTCGTGGCCGTTGTAGAGATTGGTTGCTTCTTGCAGACGACGTTCGTAGCCGTTGGAGGCATAGATATCCGTACCCTGTACCCAGCCGTCGCGGAAGGTTTTGGGTTGGAAGTATTGGGCAATTGCACCCCAACTGGAGTTGCGCGGGTCGGCGTCCGCTGGCTGCGAGATGGTCGCAAAGATCGGGTCGACACTCGCTTCGTTGGCAACATCGCCTTCTTCTGGACGGCGCCAGTCAACGCCTTCTTCGCCAAAGTGGGCGCGCAGTTGGCCATCCTCGGTGAACATGTAGTCGACTAGTTTGATTGCTGCGATCTGCACTTCTTCGCTCGCCTTGTTGGTCAAGACAAAGGTCGCGCCGGGCGAACTGGGATAGTTATAGGTTGCATAGTCGGCATGGGGACCGGTCAGCGGCGGCAGCGGATTGTAGTCGGCACCATAGGGAGCATCGGTCCCGGTGGTGACGAAGATCGCTGGGTGCATCCCGGCACCGGCACCGAGCAGTTCGGCATCGGCGTTGTCGCCAATCTTCTTGAAGGCTTCAGCGTTTTGGGTGAAGGCACCGGGGTCGATCAGCCCTTCGTCGACGAGGCTCTTGACATAGGCGAGCCCTTCTTTCCACTCCGGCTTGTTGGCCACGGTGTCAACCTTGCCATCATTGAGAATGAGATAGGTGCGGTCGTCGTCGTAGATAAAGCCATTCATCAGGAAGGGAATGACGCGCACGCCGTAATCCTCGGTCGAACCACTCAAGGCCACTTCGTCGGCGATGCCGTTGCCGTTGGGGTCGTCATTCTTGAAGGCTTCCAACATCGCCTTATATTCTTCAGTCGTCGTCGGCATCTCCAACCCAACCGCTTCGAGCCATTTGGTGTTGACCCACATCTTGTTGGGGAAGGAGCAGTGATAGCATTCGATCAGTTGCGGCAGCCCATAGATGTTACCATCCGGTGCAACGGTCATTGCCTTGAAGTAAGGGTAGTTGTCGAGCGCGGCCTTGACATTGGGCGCATACTGGTCGATCAGGTCGTTGAGCGGCAGAAGGACCCCCTGTTGGCCATAGCGCAGCAGGTCGGTCTGGGAGAATTGATCAACCCACGGGATCAACATGTAGAGATCGGGGTAATCGCCGCTGGCCAGCGAGATCTGGCGCTTCTCCTTGGCGGCATTACCATCCATCGTCGTCGTTTCCCAGACGAAGTTGATGCCAAACTTTTCCTGGGCTTCGAGGGTAAACGAGTTGGTCGCCAGATCGGTGGTCGGACTTTGGGGCGAGAAAATACGGATGGTGACGGCACCGCTGTCGCCGGCTGCGGCATCGCCACCAGCAGGGGCATCGGCGGCTGGCGCGGTCCCTGCACCGGCACAGCTGGCCAAGAGCATGCTCAAGACAACAAGCAGGCCGAGGTAGATCGAAAGTCGTTGTTTCTTCATACGGTTCTTCTCCTTGAGGAATCCTTGAATTGTGGGGAAAAAGGGTAAACGGTAAATGGTAAATGGTAAATGGTAAATGATAAACGGTGAATGGTGAATAGTGAATGATAAACGGTGAATGGTGAAAAATTCGCAATTCACCGTTTACCATTTACCATTCACTATCCTTTAATCGAGCCGATCAACATGCCACGTACAAAGTAGCGTTGCGCAAAGGGATAGATGAGCAGGACCGGCAGACTGCCCACGACGATCAGCGAATATTTCAATAGATCGGCCATCTGTTGGCGCTCGATCATGACCGATGCTTCCATCGAGCCGCTGGTCGTTGTGTTGAGAATCAGAATACTGCGTAGGACCAACTGCAATGGCTGCAACGCATCCGATTTGAGGTAGAGCAGCGCATCAAAGTAGGCGTTCCACTGCCCGACCGCATACATCAACACCAGCACAGCGATGATTGGTTTGGAGAGTGGAATCACCACCGACCAGAGAAAGCGCAGGTCGCTACAGCCATCGAGCGCCGCGGCCTCGGCCAACTCTTCGGGGATCGTTACCTGGAAGAAGGTGCGGGCGATAATCACTTGCCAAGCCGCAACAGCCTGGGGAATAATCAGCGCCCATCGAGTGTCGAGCATGCCCAGATTTTTGACCACAAGATAGGTCGGGATGAGACCGCCAGAAAAGATCATCGTGAAGGTGATAAAGAGCATGATCGCATTGCGCCCATAGAGCCCTCGCCGTGAGAGCGGATAGGCGACCAGGACGGTGGCGATCACGCTGATCAACGTGCCAAAGAAGGTGTAGTAGAGCGAATTGCCGTAACCGGTGATGATCTGCGGATTGCTAAAGGCGACCTGATAGCCGCGCAGCGAAAAGTCAACCGGCCAGAGCCAGACTCGCCCCGAGGAGACCGCTGTCGGGCTGCTCAACGAGGAGCTGACGACATAAATCAGTGGGTAGAGAACCAACACAAAGATAATCAACAGAAAGCTATAGACGCCAAAGAGAAAAAGGCGGTCACCGCCCGATTCGCGAATACGGGTGGAATGTTGGATGAACGTAGATTGTGCCATAAGTAAGTAATCAACCTTTTCGTGCTAGACGGTTGTCATTGGTGAGTAGTACGACAACATTAATTACATTCCGTAGACAGGATTCACAAGATTTACAAGATTTTTATTCTGCTATGTCAATCCTGTTAATTTTGTTAATCTTGTCTAATTTAATGTTGTCGTAGTAGTCACCACAAGCTCATCTCCGATACCCGCTTGACATAGGCATTCACCGCCACCAGCAAGATCATGTTGATCACCGAGTTAAAGAGGCCAACCGCGGTGGCAAAGCTAAAGTTGGCGTTGAGCAAGCCGATCTTATAGACGTAAGTAGCGATAATCTCCGACGAACTGAGGTTGAGCGGGTTTTGCAAGAGGTAGACCTTTTCAAAGCCAATCGCCAGCAGACTGCCGACACTCAGAATCAGCAAGATCACAGCAACGGGCATTATACCAGGTAGATCGATGTTGAGAATTTTTTGCCACCGGGATGCGCCATCGACCTTGGCGGCTTCGTAGAGTTGCGGATCGACGCCGGCCAAAGCCGCCAAGTAGACAATCGCCGCGTAGCCGCTGTTCTGCCAGACGCCGGACCAGACGTAGATCGAGGGGAAGAGATCGGGGCGCCCGAGAAAGTTGATCGCCGGCAAGCCGAGCCACTGTAAGCCGAGGTTGATCACCCCCAGCCGCGGGGCGAGCAAGAGCATAATCATCGAGACGAGCACCACTGTCGAGATAAAATAGGGGGCATACGTGACCATCTGCACCGCTCGCTTAAAGATGCCGCTGCGTGCTTCGTTGAGAGCAATCGCCAACAGGATGGGGATCGGGAAGCCGACAATCAGGCTGTAGATGCTCAAGCCCAATGTATTTTGCAGCAGATCCCAGAAGACCGGGTTGCTAAAAAAGAGATCAAAATGTTTGAAGCCGGCCCATGGGCTGCCCCAGATCCCGGCCACTACATTGTAATTTTTAAAGGCGATGATGGCGTTCGCCATGGGGATATAGCGAAAGATCAAAAAGTAGATCAAGGCCGGTAGCATGATCAGATAGAGCTGCCAGTAGCGACGAAAACTACGCTGCATCATGCGCCACTGCGAGGGCTCTTTGGGTATGGCTTGGCTGGTGGCCGGTAAAGGGGGCGCAACTGCTGCCGCCTGTGCAGAGGCCAATTTTGTCGAAGAAGTGGACATACGTGCATCAATCCTTGCACTTCGCAAACTATGGTTCCTTGGCGCTGACCACTTCACGCGAAGTGGTGATGCACGTGGGATACCCTATTCGTTTGTAACTAAGCGTTTGGCAATGGCCGTTTGGCAATGGGTGGAGAACTGTAGATAATTGTACTGCACATTGCCGGAAATGGCATAAACTTCCGGCCAGATTCCGGCCAACTTTTGACCGCTAATGTTTGACCGCTGATGTTTGGCCGCTAATGTTTGGCCATTGTCTTGATCGATGGATGATTCTGTGTCCCAATTAACGCACGAACAACTGATCGCGGCCCTACGCAGCGCGCTGCACTATCTTTATGATCCCGTTCATTTGCGCAGCAGTCCGCTGGTGGCACTGCTGGGCTTGGCACATGAATTTGATCGGGCAAGCGCACTGCAAGCAGAATTAACCGCGGCCATTCGCGCCCTCAAGCCGGCGGATGAACTCACGCCACAAGCGCGCGCCTGGCGAACCTATGATCTTTTACATTTTCAATATATCCGCCAACTGAGCCGTGAAGCGGTCGCCACCCAATTAGGCATCAGCGAGCGCCAGTTGCGCCGTGAACAGCGGGTCGCCCTCGAAGTGCTGGCCCAACAGTTGCAGCCCCACCTTAGTGGGTGGGCTGAGCGCACCGCAGATGACGACCGGTCTGCCATTGCGCAAGAGCCCGACTTCCCCATAGAACCAACTGTCGGTGCGGATCAGGCGGTCAGCGAAGAGCTGCTTTGGCTGAACAAGGGTACCGCGGAAACACCAGTTACCCTCCACGCCGCGCTGACGATGGTGCAACAGTTGGTGCGTCCCTTGGCGGAGCAGTGGCAGGCGCGGTTACAGATCGCCATTGAACCGACCTTGGCCGACCATCCTGTGCCACCGTTGCTGTTGCGCAGTATTCTACCCACAATTCTCAGTGTCGCCATTCCGCGCGCCGGCGAAGAGCCGCTGACCATCGCTGCAATGCAGAGCGGGCAACAGTTGACGATTCGGGTGAGTAGCCAAGCGCGTCAACCGCAGGCACCCCTCACAAAAAGTGAGTTGAGTCGTTTACAGACAGCCGAAACTGTGGCCGAATTTCACGGAGCCCAATTCCAGGCAGCAGAAGTGGCGACACCATGCGCGATTACCGCGGGATTTAGCGCCACTTTGTCGCTCCCCTTGCCGGCGCAGATCGCCATCTTGGTGATTGATGACAACAGCGACTGGCTAGACTTGCAACAGCGCTATGTTGGCGACACCCACTATCAGCTCACCAGCACAAGCGATTCAGCGCACGCCGCCGCGCTCGCCGCCCAATTGCACCCTGCGCTGATTCTGCTCGATGTGATGATGGCCAATGTCGACGGTTGGCAGATCCTCAGCGAGTTGCGCCATGAACCGACGACGGCCACCATCCCGATTGTCATCTGTACAATCTTGCCCGTCGCCGAATTGGCCCTCTCGCTGGGGGCCAACGCCTTTCTGCAAAAGCCGGTGACGCAGGAGCAGTTTTTGGCGATGCTGGCTCGTTGGACAATGGGACGGTAGGACAGTGGGACGGTGAAAGTATACCTATGTACCTATGTACCGATTTACTGATTTACCGTCCCACCGTCCCACCGTCCCACCGATTTCCCGCTACAAAGAAAGCAGATTATGTGGCAATTGGCCCAAACATTACAGGAACGCGAACCAACGCAGGCTGCGACGATTCGTGAGCTATTGCGTGCAACGGTGCAGAAGCTGCTGACGGTAAGTGCCGGCAGTTGGCTGCTCTGTGCGCTCTTTTTTACAACGGGCTGGGATGGCTCGCAGATTCTACGCTTGATGACGGGGCTCTTGTTGATTGGCCTCCTTTATGCACTGGCCTACAGGCTGCTGGCGTGCGCTTATCTGGCGGCGTTAACCCTCTGGTTATTGGCAATGGTGTTGGCACTAGCCATCGGCTGCTGGCTGCTACAAGATCCGCGCCTGTTTTTGTTGAGCAGTGTTTTCCCTTTGGTTGCCGTGATGACAATTGGAGGATGGGCGGGCTATTTTGTCGGCGCTGGGGTGGCCGCATTGCTGTGGGGTGCCACGCAAGGGATCTTTGGCATTCCGCTCGCACTTGATCAAGCATGGCTGATCGCGATTGTTGCCGCCTTTAACGGGCTGCTGGCCTGGGCCGCGCGCAGCGAATTATTGACGGTGGTGCAGTGGTCGATCACCAGCTTTGACACCGCGCGCAAACATCTGGAGGAGGCGCGTGAACAGCAGCTTGAATTGGCTCAATCGCGCGCCGATCTGATCCAGGCCAATCAAGAGTTGACCCGCCTCTCCAACCGGCTCAAAGCGCTCGAACGTATTGCCGAAGAAGCACGCCAGGCGAAGACCGAGTTTGTTGCCAATGTCAGCCACGAGTTGCGCACCCCACTCAACATGATCATTGGCTTTGCCGACATCATTGCACGCTCACCACAGCTCTACGGTGGGCACCTACCCGGCCCTTTGCTCACCGATATCGCAGCCATTCGCCGCAATGCCGATCACCTCTCGACGCTTGTCAACGATGTGCTTGATCTGAGTCAGGTCGAAGCGGGGCGCATGGCGCTACGGCGCAGCCATGTCGCGTTACAACCGTTGCTCGACGAAGCACTGGCCGTTGTCCAAGGCTTCTTTGATGCGCGCGGACTTTATTTGCGCGGCGAACGACTCAGCGCAACGCCCGACACACCATGGCCATCACTCTACTGTGACGAAACGCGGATTCGCCAGGTGATCATCAATCTGCTGGGCAACGCCGGTCGCTTTACCGAAGAGGGGGGCGTAATCTTGCGCTGCCAACTGGCAAAGACCGAGGTGCTGATCGGCGTGGCGGATACGGGTGCTGGGATTTCACCCACGGATCAGCAGCGGATCTTTGAACCCTTTCAACAGGCCGATGTCTCGACGCGACGGCAGCATGGGGGCAGTGGTCTGGGGCTCACCATCAGCAAACAATTTATCGAGATGCATGGCGGGCGCATGTGGTTGGAGAGCACACTCGGCGTGGGCACAACCATCTATTTCACCTTGCCCCTAGAAGATGCGGATAGGCTTGGCGCGACGAGCGAACAAGGGCGCAGCGAGCGAAATGGTCAAAACATTTTGCGTGCGATCAACCCCGATGATCCAATGGGGTTTCGGCTGCGCACTCGCCCTTCGCTGGCCCCCATCCCCACGTTGACGGAACGTTTTGTGGTAGTTGACCCGGAAACCACGCTGCCTCGGATGCTCGAACGCTTCCTACCCGACGCAGAAATTGAACCCTGTAGCGATCTGCCAATGGCCCTCGCTGCCGTACAACGGTCGCCCGCCCAGGCCGTCGTCATCAATCGGTCGCCACTGATGGCTCTGCCCCCAGAGAGCTTACGCGCACTGCCCTTTGGGACGCCGGTGATCACCTGTTGGTTGCCGGGAGAACAAGAGGCAGCGCGCCGGCTGGGTGTGGTCGAATATCTGATTAAGCCGCTGACACGCGAACAGCTGTTGGCTGCGCTGGCCCGCTTGGGTCGCCCCATCAAGCGCATTCTTGTTGTCGATGACGAAGAGGATGAACTACAGCTCTTTGCTCGGATGCTCGAATCGAATGGGGAAGGGTATGCAATTTTGCAAGTGACCAATGGCCACCGTGCGCTAGCGATGTTGCGCAGCCGACAGCCCGATCTCCTGCTGCTCGATTTGATCATGCCGGGGATGACCGGCTTTCAAGTCTTGCAAGAAAAGGCGCTCGATCCGACGATTGCTGATATCCCAACTATCGTCATCTCGTCGCTCGACCCGACCGGTGATCCGCTGGCCGGCAATATATTGACGGTTACCCAGGGTACGGGAATCGCGCAGCGCAACCTGGTCGCTTGTATTCAGGCCATCGGTCAAATCCTGGTGCCGAACAGCATGGAAAAGCAGTAACCGAGCTAACTCACCCTTTGGTACAGACGGTGATGATCGTAGTTGGCCGGGTCGGTAAATTTTTCCAGGTTGTCGTGGTCGATCATGCGTTTTCCCCGCTGAGGCTGTTGCCAACGCCTGCTTCCAACTGCTCGATCCGCGCCCGAACCAAAGGCGGTATGGTTGCTTTGGTCGCGTTGGCGTAATCATAGGTGACGGTGATTGCGTCACCTTGCGCTGCAATCTTCTGGTGTTGTTCACTGACAAGACATTGATCCATCACAAAGCGATCGCAGCCGATCTGCGTCACCCGCACCCCCACGTGAACCGTATCTGGATAGGTGACTGGGATGCGAAAGCGACAGTTGACCGAATGGAGGATCGGCCCAATGCCACTGGTTGTAACAAAATCAGCCACGGCAAGCCGTTCCAGATAGGCAATGCGGGCACTTTCAAAATAGCGAAAGTAGACCACGTTGTTGACATGCTGGAAGGCATCCATATCCCCCCAAGCGACAGGAATGGCCAAGACAACCGGATAGGCGGCAAGCAGATCGATCATTGGGCATAATACCCCTGCAACAGCTGATCCATCACCCAGTTGGTACGGGCGGCACTTTCGCCAGTGCTGGGACAGTGACCGACACCGTTGAGTTCGTCGACAATCGTTTGAATGAGCGGCTGTTGCACATGGGGCGGCGTCGGCTCGGGGAAGTCGGTGACACCGGCGCGAGTGGTCAGCCGGACCGGCTCGGTGCCAAAGGAAGAGAAGGTCAATTTGCCCGCTGTACCGATGATCTCGGTCTGGTCCAGATGGTCATAGCTGGCAAAGTTCCAGAGGCCAACACCATGCGCGCCTGAGGCAAAGGCAAAGCTACAGACGACGGTGTCTTCGGCCGGATAGTGGCCGGCGACGTTGGCGGCGTGCCCTTCGACTTGCGTAATCGGACCCAACATATAATCGAGATAATCAAAGGTGTGCGACGCCAGATCGACAAAGAAGCCGCCACCAGCGATGGCCGGATCGACGCGCCAGGGCAAGGTGCCATCGGCGGGCGGGGTCCAATTGCGATAGAAGGTAACGGTTGCCGTGCGTACCGTGCCGATGGCACCGTTCTCGATCAGTTCCTTGGCCTTGAGAAAGCGCGGCAACCGCCGCCGATAGTAGGCCACCCAAAGGGGGATGCCAGCGCTTTTGCAGGCCGCCACCATCGCCAAACATTCGCCGTGGTTAAGCGCCATTGGCTTTTCGACATAGACCGGCTTGCCCGCCGCGGCCACCTGTGCCGTGTACGCCTCATGCGCATTGGGTGGCGTGGCAATATAGACCGCATCAACGTCGGGGTCACTGATCAGCGCAGTGGCATCGTCGTACCAGCGCGGCACGTTGTGCCGTTCGGCATACTCCTTGGCCAACGCACCATCGCGGCGCATCACCGCGACCAGCGCCGAGTTGGTCGCCTTCTGCAAGCCCGGTCCACTCTTCACTTCTGTCACATTGCCACAGCCGATAATACCCCAGCGGATCGTTTTCATTTGGGTTTGGTCCTTTTTATTCAGGAGTTACGCAGTTCCGCTCTGGCTTCGACAAGCTCAGCCGCCGAGAACTGCGTAACTCCTATGATTGAAGAAAGCTGGTTGCTACGCTGGCGCGTAGCAACCCCAGAAGGACGCTCCAGCGTCCAGTGACTATACTGGACGCTGGAGCGTCCTAGCGTACATTCCACGCCGGAGCGTGGAACGAGTTTTTTCTAGCCTTAAGAATCAATTCCTTCATTATCGCCACGCAACCGGCAAAACGCAAATACCTGCCAATTGACAAGAGTGCGCTCACAACCGATAATAGCCCCATCACCGATCACAATATATATATCTACGCAACACGCAACACGCAACAAACTTCGACAAGCTCAGTTCAAGAGCAACAGAACAAGGAGTCTTTATGGCAAAGGTAACCGGGGGCGAGGCGATTGTCCAGTCCCTGATCGCACACGGCGTTGACACCGTCTTTGGCTTGCCGGGTGTGCAGAGTGACCATCTCTTTAACGCCTTTTACGATAACCGCGACAAACTGCGCGTGATCCACAGCCGGCACGAACAGGGCGCGGCTTACATGGCGCTCGGCTATGCTCTCTCCAGCGACCGGGTGGGCGTCTTTAGCGTGGTGCCAGGGCCGGGCTTTCTCAATGCCTCGGCTGCGCTGGCCACCGCCTATAGCACCAACGCCCGCGTCTTGGCCCTTGTCGGCCAGATCCAATCCGATTCGATCAACAAGGGCTATGGGCTGCTGCATGAGATCCCGGATCAGATTGGCATTTTTCAAACGTTGACCAAATGGGCCGAACGCATTGAAAGCCCCGCCGACGCGCCGCAATTGGTGGCCGAAGCGTTCCGTCAACTCTATTCGGGCCGACCACAGCCGGTGGGGCTGGAATGTGCGCCGGATGTACTCTCCACCAAAACGGAAGTTGATCTCAGCCGGGTTGACTACACGCTACGGTACCCACCAGTCGATCAGGATAAATTGGCCGAAGCGGTCGAGTTACTGAGCAAGGCCGAGAATCCGCTGATCTTCGTCGGCACCGGCGCGATTGATAGCGCGCAAGCCGTACTGGAATTGGCCGAGTTGCTGCAAGCGCCGG
The DNA here is from genome assembly GCA_034432375.1 of Caldilineaceae bacterium. Lineage (GTDB taxonomy): Bacteria > Chloroflexota > Anaerolineae > Caldilineales > Caldilineaceae > JAHBVH01. The sequence goes on along the minus strand of DAOUCA010000099.1, from coordinate 99,455 downwards.
TCATTTCTGGGCGCAGTGGCCACGGCATTGTGAGCAGCCGCCATCCGCTTTCGATGCGCACGACAGCCGGCCATCAACTTTGGGAGAAGGCCGATGTGGTGTTGACGTTGGGCAGCCGGCTGACCCGTCCAATGATGAGTTGGGGAACCGATGCGAAGCTCAAGATCATTCGGGTGGATATCAACCCCGAAGAGCACTACCGCGTACAGAAACCGGCGGTCGGCTTTGTTGCGCGCTGCGAAGAGGTGGTGCCACAGTTGGTCGGTGCGCTTAAGTCTGCTGGTGTCAGCCGCCCTTCTCGCGCCGCCGAGATGGAGGATATCAAGGCAGAGATTGCAACGCGCGCCGAATCGGTCGAGCCACAGGTGGCTTTTCTCAAGGCAATGCGCAGCGTGCTACCCGATAATGGCTACTTTGTCGACGACCTCACTCAAGTCGGCTATGTCAGCCGCACCGAGTTTGAGGTCTACGAGCCGCGCACCTATATCTCCCCCGGCTACCAAGGGACACTCGGCTGGAGCTATGCAACGGCGCTGGGCGTCAAAGTGGCGCATCCGGATAAACCGGTGCTCTCGATCTCTGGCGATGGCGGCTTTATGTTCAATGTGCAGGAGCTCTCCACCGCGGTCAAGCATAAGATCAACCTCGTGCATGTGATCTTTAGCGACGGTGCCTTTGGCAATGTGCAGCGCATGCAAAAGAAAGATTATGACGGCCGCGTCATCGCCACTGACCTGGAGAACCCCGACTTTGTGAAGCTCGCCGAAGCCTTTGGCGCAGTTGGGTTGCGGGCGCACAATGCCGAGGAGCTACAGAGCGCTGTCCGCCAAGGCTTTGAGGCCGACCGCCCGGTATTGATCGACGTGCCGGTGGGTGAAATGCCCGCGCCGTGGTCGTTATACTTCTTGCCGAAAATACGCGGATAGCTGTAGCGCTTTATCTGCAACGTGACCTATGTTTACAAACGGGGGTTGCGCCCAATGCTGGATGGGCGCAACCCCCGTTTACAAATGGCGGTTCTTGGCGAAGTAGTGTGGTGTAACCTTACGAGGGTAAGCGAACGCCGCGCCCTGGGGGCACCCGGTAGGCGGTCGTTTGCCGGTTGCCTTCTCGGCGCGAAATCAAGGCCGCGGGTCGCCCCGTTTGGTTTCGCTACGCGTGCAAAGGGCCGCACGCGACGTAACCGGCACGTCCCCTCACTCATTCGCCAAGAGCCACAAACTCCAAGGGTTGCCGCCTGCGCCAGGGCTTTTGTTCGCTGGTAAGGAAGAGATCTGTCGTTTTCCTTTGCGTACCGGAGAAGGCAAATCCTTGCCTATCTAAAACGCAATGCTTTCCAGAAAATATCGTAAGCCAGTTTAAGACTTGCGGTTTTCTTTCTATCTCGTATAATAATAATCACTTTTGTAATCGTTTATAGTAGTTAGGCGCAGATGGTGCTGCGTCTTCGCTCGCGTGGTCCATTGTTACACAATCAACTCGATGGGCATGTTTATTGCTCCATAGATAGGGTGTAGACTTAGATAATGCCAACATTCTATGTAACACCGGTTGTACTCTCATTGCTCGCTGTATTAATCCCAGCAGTCGGGGTTCTTTTCTATTTGCTTTCACTGAAAAATAAATCGCTTGCAAGCAAGTGGATCACGACTGGAGTTTGTGCTGGTACATTACTCGTGCTGACAGCACTGCTCCAAGCGTCGATTGCGCCTCCTTATCGCTATTTTGAACAATTTTCCTATTGGCTGGAGATCGGTGGCCTTGCCTTCTTTGCTGCGCTAATTCAACACAGCTATCATCACCCTCATTTGCGCCAGGAACATCGCGCGGAAGCCCGATTCGTACGTCGGCTTTTTATTGGCGTCATTCTTTTGGCGGCCCTCTTGACAACGCAAGCGGCCCGCCTTCCTACAGGGACCCTTCACCTAGGCACGCTGATTCTCTTAATGGTTGCTCTAGCCGGTTGGATTACTATTAGCATCCGCCAACTCTACACCTATGCCAGGCAAGCGCAGATCAGCGATTGGCGCAAGATTTGGCTAAACCCGGGCGATCCGCTGGTGTGCAATTTTCGTGTTTTTGTCATCATCGCGCTCTCATCCATACCAACGACTGCAGTCACAGCTTGGGCGATCCTCGGCCGTCTAGACCACAGTTTCTACAGCTTACTGCTTGCAACCTTCTTTGCAGTCGTTATTTTCGTGGGCACCTTCAACGTGATGAATCATCTTGCTGAGCCGACGACATTGCTTTACAAATTAGCATCCATGGCCTTTCTGCTCCTTTTTCTCATGACAAACAGTATTGCCTATTTCACCTTGTCCATGCTGAGCGTCAGCTATCAACCGCCACCAACGATCAGTGCCGGTGACCACTATCGCCTTGATCGAGAATTTGATCAAAGCGGAGAAGCGAGCTACCACCTATATCCGCTGCTCAATTCTGGTAGCCACCCAGCGCTAGCGCAGGAGCCTCTATCGGGTGAGGCACTTTCATTGTCCAACAATAGCTGGCAAGAGATTGATCTGGGCTTCAATTTTCCCTTCTTTGGCCATGTGTGGCCGACGCTCTTTGTGACGGACAATGGCTATGTTTCTTTTGTACGACCCACATTTACGAACTATCCAGGGCTTACCCTTAACAATCGGGAACCGGTGATTGCACCGCTCTTGGTTGATTTTGTGCCGGAACGGGGTGGTGCTGTCTACCTACAACGCACCGACGAGGCCGTGACGATTACATGGTATCAACTTCAAATGGCCATGACAGACTTAGCGCCGGATAAAAACCAACCTAGTACCATTCAGCTCACCTTGTGGGCAAATGGCAACATTGCGTTCAGCTATCCCCAACTCGAACTAACGCGTACATTGGCATCAGATATATTGCTGCAAAGTTGGTTTGTGGGGATAAGTCCCGGTGACTATGCCCCAAGCAAGCTGACCCACTTTGTTGCGGGCGTCGATGAGCGTATTACAGGGCGGGTAGGCCTGTTGCAAAACTTTAACGCGGAAGCCCGCGCCTATAGCGACCAATGGCTACGCCCCTTTGCCTATCTGAACATCGCCGCCGGGTTGCTGGTTCTGTTGGGTTTTCCTTTTTTCTTGCGGCGTACCGTTGTCAATCCCTTAGCACAACTCATGACGAATGTGGAGCGCGTCGATACTGGCGATCTCTCTGTCGTGACAACCATCCGCTCCCACGATGAAATTGGCTATTTGGCCAATGCGTTCAACCGCATGGTCACTTCGATTCGGCATGCGCATCAAGAATTAGGGACGATCAACCAGACATTGGAAATGCGAGTACAAGAACGCACAGCAGAATTGGCAGTTGCCAAAGAAGCTGCCGAGGCGGCAAATCGGGCCAAAAGCCGTTTTCTGGCGACGATGAGCCATGAATTGCGCACGCCGCTCAATGCGATTCTGGGCTATACACAACTCCTACAAGAACAAGAGAGCGAGAACGAATATAGGATTGCCTACAGGCGCGCCGGCCGTGCGCTATTGTCAACCAACAGCGCATTGCGAGGCGAGACAACCGATGTGCAACAGATCAATAAACAGCAACGTGCACTGCAAGTCATTCACCAGAGCGGCGAACACCTGTTAACCCTGCTCAATGATATCTTGGACCTGTCACGTATTGAAGCGGGGAAGGAACAGATCGAGTTCACGACTGTCAACCTTGCAGCAGTTATACGTGAAATTGCACGCATGATCGACTTGCAGGCGCAAAGCAAAGCATTACCCTTCATCTACCAGGCCGCATCTGAATTGCCAGAGCATGTCGAACTTGATGTACGATTGGTGCGCCAAATCTTAATCAATCTTTTGCACAATGCGATCAAATTTACCGAACAGGGCCAGATCACGTTGATTGTTCAAGAGATCACTCCGACCGAAACAGCGATAGATGCCATTCCTGATCCAATGCGGAGCATCATACGCTTTACCGTACGTGATACAGGACGAGGCATTCCGGCGCATGACATCGACAAAATATTTGGGGCCTTTGAGCAGGCAGATAATCAATCTACGCAACAGATGGGTGTTGGCTTGGGGTTGGCGATTAGTCAACGCCTGCTGTATCTAATGCAAAGCCACTTACAGTTGCAAAGTGTTGTTGGCAAAGGCAGCACCTTTTGGTTTGATCTGCCCGTGAAGGTTATCGATCGCGCGGCGCAATTGATGGCAATTGGGGCAAACAACCATAGGAGCAGCCAACCACAGTTGGCCATTGACAAACACGTTGGCTTACATGGTTATCATGGTCCCCGCCAAAGTGCGTTGGTTGTCGATGACAACGCCAACAACCGCGATGTCCTCGATGCGATGTTAGCCAGACTTGGCTTTGCGGTTGCACAAAGTTCCAATGGCCGGGACGCGGTGGCAACAGCCGCCGAACTTAGACCGACCCTCATTCTAATGGATTTGGTAATGCCGGAGATGGATGGCATGGCGGCGCTGGGCCAGATGCGTGCCCTGCCGTGCTTACACAAGACAATCATTTTTGCCGTCTCGGCGAGTGTCTTTGCCGCTGATCTTGAGGGGAGTTTGATGGCAGGCTTTACTGACTTCTTGCCTAAGCCCGTTAAGCTTCAGCGGCTGTATGAACTGCTCCGACAGCATCTTGATCTCGATTGGATCGAGGAAACAAAAACAGTTGATACATTTTCCCATCCATTGCTTACGAACCAAAAGACAAGTTATTTGGCAGACGCAACAATTACGAATATAGCGGTCTCTCCTGAAGAAGAGAGCCAGAAGAGCCCTACGCCAACTCTCTCCATCCCCCCCTTAGATGATTTGCAACGGCTCCGTAGGTTGGCTATACTCGGAGATGTTCAATCCTTATACAAATATATCGCGGATCTGAGACAACAAAATATTACCTACACCCCCTTTGCTGATGAAATAACGAAATGCGTGGCGAATTACCAAACTGGCAAGGTACAGATATTGCTTGAACGTTATATGGAAAATAGAAGATGAAGATTGCAGCAACTTACAAAACAACGGTCCTAATCGTTGATGATATCCCTGCCAGTCTAGATCTCTTGATGCACGCGTTGACCCAAATCAACTTTCGGGTGCTGGTTGCGGAAAGTGGTCAACGCGCCTTGCAGATTCTCGAAGAGGCAGCGCGTCAACAGCTACTGCCGGATATAATCCTTATGGATGTCTCAATGAACGGCTTGGATGGCTTTGAAACCTGTCGCCAAATCAAAGGGAACCCAACCATTGCGTCGATTCCCGTGATCTTTGTTACGGCACACGACCAATCGCTCGATAAGGTACGTGGATTTGACGTGGGCGGTGCCGATTATATTCTCAAGCCGATCGATCTGGCCGAGATGCAGGCGCGCATCAATACACATCTAGCACTTAGCCGGCTTCGGCAGGAACTTCAGAGCAAAAATCTTAGTCTGCAAGAGGATCTACAGAGCAATCTTGTGCAATTGCAAGTAGAAGTGGCCCATCGCAAAGAAGCCGCACAACAGATGACCCTGCTCATGCAGGAGCGCAACAAATTACTTGATCTGGTTTCTACACAGAGCGATCATTTACGCGACATTGCAAACAATGTATTGGCCACCCAATCAGAAATGCGGGAATCCATCTTACATATTCTACAAGACCAAATCGAACAAAAATTGGCAAGTACCCTCTTTTATCTAAATGCTGCACAAACAGCCCTTGTTCTTACTGAAACACACGAACCGAGTACGGATCACGCAGACGCAAAACGACATCTACAAAAATCAAAAAATAATTTACAAGATTCCATTAACTACGTCACCCAATTAAGTCAATCCTTAAGCAAAGAGAGCCAGCCGAATCAGGCTGACAATCCACTGCTTGTTCTGAGTGCGCGAGAACGCGAGACGATGGAATTAATTGCCCAAGGGAAAAGCAATAGTGAAATTGCGACAATTCTCTACGTAGCGGAAGCAACGGTTCGCACCCATCGCGCGCGTATTATGCGCAAATTGGGCGCAAAAACCAGCTATGATCTAGCACGCATTATCTTGACCCATAAAAATAAACTACAATAACTATTTTACACAGACTGGCCGATGCTAGCAGCTGAGCGGTTTGCCTGTCGACGCCACCATCGATACCGCTGCGCCTCTAGCCAAAGGGTGACAAACTTATATGACCGTTTGGAGAGCCGGTTGGGCAGTTGCATTTCCCAGCGTTCAAAGGAGTAGATTGGCCGCTCACGCAATGGCTGCAAAACCGTGGCTGGAATCGGCGCGTCGATCGCATGACAGAGGCACTTCAATGCCGTAAGCAACCGTAGGGTAACCGCTTCTTGTGTTGACCGCTCCACCATGCGCATCCAATCGATGACAGACGCTGTGGATTGCAGTAACAGCCCCGCATCGGCGATCCACTGGATTGCACCATGCCGTTGCAGATCGCTAATGCCCTGTACGCAAAGGTCAAAAAAGAGATCGGTTAGGCTGAGGCGTTGGATTGCAACGTCACGGACAGTGAAGTTGTGACCATCTTGATCGCCTGCATTGAGCAGCGGTGGGTAAGGCAGAGATGTGAGAGTTTGCCACTGCAAACGAACATCGCGCAGTTGCGTATGGGAAAAACGTTGCGGCTGTGCACCCCTAACCAAGTGTATCCGCAGCGTCTCCCGCCATGTTTGTGGGCGCTGCCAACCGGTTTGGGAGAACAGCGGCAACAGGGCCGTTGGCTGCGCTGTCGCTGTCAGTAGATCGATGCGATTGACCATACGCAGCCCTTGTTCCGGGTACTGAAACAGCGCAAGCGCAAGATCACCCCCAAGCACTGGCGTAATGTGCGCTTGTTGCAATCTCTGCAAGAGCGGCGTTATCTCCTGCAAGAGCAGTTGAGTTTGGGTCCAGCTCCGGCGGTGAATTCCTTGGCACATGTCCAACAGTGGATCAATGAGCTTGTAGGGACGGAGATTGTAGGCGAGTAGCGGCAACAGGCCAAAGCCACCTGGCGGCAATTGATCGAGATCGGCGTTGACCCGCCAAGCGCGCCAGGCATCCAACGCCGGTTCACCTTGGAGTAGAGCGGCACGGAGAAGTAATACCTGCTGTTCAGTCGGCTGGATCCGGTTGATGGAACTGGGTAATGTTTTCATTAGTATCTAGGCTAGCTTATCCCTATTGTGTTGAATGAACTGCTGCGGTAGCAGCACTCCTATCGTACTGCTGCCGATGTAATTGATACAAGCCAGCGTAATGCCCACCTTGCGCCAACAGGGCATCATGGGTACCGCATTCGATCAACCGCCCCTTCTCCAAGACCAAAATCCGATCGGCCATGCTGATGGTGGAGAAGCGGTGCGAGATCAACACGGTGGTGCGCCCGCTTGCGGCCTGCTTAAATTGGTTAAAAAGTTCGTACTCGGCGCGGGCATCTAAGCTGGCACTGGGTTCATCCAGGACCAATAAGCGGGCCTTCGTGCGGGCAAGGCCGCGCGCTAAGGCCAGCTTCTGCCACTGGCCACCTGAAAGGTTGCGCTTCCCAAAACGGCGCCCCAACATGGTCGCATAGCCTTCGGGCAGATACTCGATCAATTCCCCGGCTTGGGCCAAGCGGGCAATCGCTTCGACCTCTTCGGGATGGTTGAGCAGGTGCGGCCAATTGCCATAGGCAATATTTTCCTGTACCGTTGCTTCATAGGGGATGAAGTGTTGAAAAACAAAGCCAATCTGTTGCTGCCAACGCGCCAGCTCAATTGTCTGTAGATCAACGCCGTCGACCAGGATTAAGCCTGCGGTTGGGAGATATAAGCGGGCCAAGAGCATGGCCAGCGTACTCTTCCCTGCGCCATTTTCGCCGACCACGGCCACCGTTTCGCCATCTATCAAAGAGAAAGAAAGATTGGCCAGCGCCGGTTCGTCGCTGTCTGGATAGGTGAAGGCAACGTTAACAAATTCAATGGTGCCTTGTGGTGGACAAGGTGACAAGGTGACAAGATGACAAGGTAATTTGTCGATGTCCATAGTTGGCGTGGGTATGAAGGTTGACTGCGCTGTATCTGTCTGCTCTTCCGGAGAACGCATTGCCGGTTGAATCGCAAGGAAGGCTTGAAGATCATCGAGATGCAAGATATGTTCACGCAGACCGGCCAACGTCTGTAAGAACGTTTGTACCGCGCTTTGCAATTGCATGGCACTGCTGGTGTAGATTGCCACATCACCGACAGTTAAGGCACCAGCAAAGATGCGACCGGCAATGCGCCCGAAGAGGGTATATAATCCCACCGCGCCGGCAAAGGCAAAGCTGATATTCACCCACATGGTAAAGCGATAGAAGCGCCGATCCTCCTCCAGGAATTCGTCGCTGAGACGGCGAAAGCGCTCCGTAAAGAGGGGGGCCAGATTGAATAATTTTACCTCTGGCAGCGAGCGCAAATTTGTGAGCACATTGGTGTAGTAATTTGACCACCGGTATTTGAGTGTGCGCCGTTGGTTCATGACATAAGTTCGGGTGGCTAAGCGCCAGCGCAGGATCAAGGTCGGCAGCGTCAACAGCCCCAGCCAGCCCACGAGCAGCGGTTCAATCCAGAGCAAAATCCCGACCAGAGTACAAAGGCGTAGCCCCAGATTCAACAGCAATACCATTTTAAAGATCACTTGGGGAACCAACCCACTGCCATAACGGCGGGCCCGTTCGATATGATCTTGGGTTTCACTATTCTCCATTTGGGCAAGGTCAAGCCGCGATGCTTGGGCCAACACATCCAACCCCACGCGCTGATAGATCTCATCCTGCAAGCACTGTTGCCAATAATCCCCCAGGTTGTTGATGACCGCGCTGCTGATCGCCAGCACTGCGCCCAACGTTAGCCAGCGCAGCAAACCGTTACCGGCACTGCTATCTTGTTGGATCCCGGCGACAATGGCATTGATCACCCCGCGCCCGGTCAGGGCGAGGGCCGCGGGCAGCACACTTTCCAACAAAGACATTACGAGAAAACCAACGCATAAGCGTGCGTTGGTTGACCACGCCATCTGCCAGACCCAGCGTAGGGTTTGGGGCAGCGTTTGCCACGATTGCCAACCAAGGTTGTTTCTTAACATGCGCTAGCTTTCTTTTCTTATGTCAGCCATTATATCCAATCCCCATTATATCCAATCCCCATTATAACCAATCGCCATTATAGCCAATCCCCATTATAGCCAATCCCCATTATAGCCAATCCTATGGGTCAAAGCCTCCAATGAAAATCCCACCCAGTGTGCAGTGACACGCATACAGTGCAATCGGCGGCGCGTGTCCAAAGGATGCCGCGTCAACATGAACCAGCACCGGGCAACACCAAACCCGCCTCGCACCATATGCCGCACTATATTGTTTCCCGGCAGAGCATCGGTCATCATCAGCCGTGCGCTGGTGCGCCCTTTATGGTAGGCGAGGCGAATGAAGTAATTTTGCCGCAACCGTTCCTCTGGAACGCGATGGCTAACGACAGCGTGTGGTGTGTAGATGATTGCTTGATCCTGCTGCAAAATCCGTTGCTGAAACTCACTCTCTTCGCTCCCCAAGAGAGCGAGCCCTTGCCGGCCCAAATCGGTACGAAAAAGGCCGAGATGGTCGAATGCGCAGCGCCGGCACGAAAAACTGACGCCATATAACTCTTCACCCGCGTGCAGTGGCCGTATCACATCATCCAGATCAAGCATTGACAATTGTGGCAGTAGATCGTCCGTCAACCAGACTGGGCGTTCACCCTCCCACATTGGAAGCACCTTCCCGCCTATTGCCCAAGCGTCAGGATGCAGATCATAGGCGTCCAGCAACGCAGCAAGCCAATCCGATCTGGCAACAGCATCATCGTCCAGAAAGGCGATGATGCTGCCCGCAGCCATCTCGACGGCCAAATTGCGGGCATGGGAAAGGCCCAGAACCGTTTGCACTGCACTGCGCAGCGTCTCGCTGCCGGGCGTAGTAAGATAGCGCTGAATGGTGTTCGGCGTCTCATCTGTGGAGGCGTTGTCAATCAGCAAAACCTCATAGTCGGTTGACGGCAGACTTTGGGTGAGCAGACTCTCAATCGCAGCTGGTAGCAAAGCAGCCCGGTTGTGGGTACAGATGGCGGCGGTGATATGTATGGTCATGTCAATCGAAGAGGCGTTCCCATTCGGTCTGCAATGCCTGAACTTCGGCTGTTGCCATCAAATCCAGCAATTCTTGATAATTGACAACCAATTCGCAATAAGGCCGATTCCAACTGCGTTGTCTTGTGGCCGATATGAGACGCTGTTCAACGCCTACTGCTTGAAAAATGGTCCCGCAAATACGGTTTCGGGCACCCTCATCCAGCAGATCCTCTTCGTAGGTGACGGGAATATGAGGAACATCTTTTAACACCTGTAGGATTCTCTGCCTGTTCGTAACACACCCTTGAATCATGGCAAGTAGTTGCTCCGGCCGGATCGTGACAGAGAGGGTGTCAGGTTCTTTGAGCCGATCAAATCCAAGCCAGTGGCTCGTTGCTGTCGCTACCACTTTTGACAGTGCCTGGTCAAAGAGGCTCCGTCGCTGAATGTGGACGATTTGCCAGTCGCGAGCGTGGGCCGCATAAACCATTCTGTCTGATGCTGGAATATGGTGGACAAATAACTTGAAACCATACACATCTCGGGTACTCCTTGAGGCTTTCCAAAGGATATAGGGAACCGGAAACTGACGCAGAAAGCCGTATGGTAGCTGTTTTATCCCTCGCCGCCAACGTTTCCTGCTGAGTACCTCGCCATTGCATTGAATCTGAGGGTGGGACTGCAGCAAATGAACAAGAAGGTTACTGCCGCTACGCCCTTGTCCAAAAATGATAAAATTTCTCATCATATCTCCTGGCCATACCCTGCCTGATCGCATAATCTTTTGTATATCCAGTATATGGGTTCTGGCAGCTGTCTATTTGGTTGCGTGCGCTGTAATGCTGGATCGGGGAAATACCGATCCGGCGTCACTTCCAGAAACGCCGCCAGCCGCTCCAGCCCTGAACCGTTCAGCACCTGGTCGTAGTGCAAAAACAACCACGCTCCTTGGTGACAGTGGGTATCTAGTACGTGGATGTACATCAATCGCCAAATTTCCAAACAGTCGGCATAGGTAAGCTGTAGCGGGGTCAGTTTGGGAACCGTTCGGAGCTCGCTCAGCATACTGGCTGCGGTGATAGTTGGGTCTCGAAAGACACAGATGAAGCGCGTCTGCTTCAGCCAGGGCCGCCAGAGGGGCAATGTGTAGCAAAAGCGGGGATCTTTGAAGCAAAACGCTTTGTTCTGGACTATTCGTCCGATGCGCACGTCAATTTCTGGTGTTGATTGTAGCAATATATCCGGTGGCATCCGGGCCAGCCACCGCTCTCCGGCACCTGGTTTGCTGGGGAAAAGTACGCGGCGCAAAAGAGTATACAGCCGTCCTGGCCGAAAATGGGGCGGCACCCAGGGCATGACCGGCGCCAGAATCGCCTCGTTGATGGCATTGACTTCTACATCCTCATAGAAGCCTTTGGGGTTGGACGCTCTGGGTTCATAGAGTTGCTCTCCCATAAAGTAACCAGCACGCGCCAGTGTGCCAGCCACCATACTGGTTCCGCTGCGTCCAGATCCCATAATCAAACAGTTGTACATTGCACAGATGGCTCCAGAAAGTGGATACTACAAATGACATTGCTTTGTCTGTCATACGGCTGCAACAGCCTACCTGCGGCTGATTGCTAGACTGAGTTTGCATGAAAAGCGAAGGGACGGTGCTTCATGCAGGCAAATCATAGGTATACCCAAAGGCTTCAAAGTCGGCCTGGTAGCGCTGATAGACCAACTTCTGTAGCGCTGTGTCATAGAATTTACTCAATTCAACGCCTGGATACCGCCCCTTATTCAGGTGAAGCAGCATCGGCACTGCCTCACCGACTACACCAATCGCTGCAAAAGCGCGCACGAAATCCTCGGCATACGTTTCCAATCGCCCAATGAACGTATAGGGGATGTGGCCAAAAAGCAGATTCGTGACTTGCGGTCGCCAATGAGGATTCATCTCTAAGTCCGTCTGCGACACGATTTGGTGGACGAATTCAGTGAAACCCTCCGGTTGCCTATGGCCGGGCAAGTCGCGAAAAATGAGAGGCTGAGCCAATGCACCACTCACGATCTTATCACAATAACAAGAGAGCAACCGGGTATAAGGATTGCGAATAAAGCTGATAAATGTGTAATCCTGCTGTACAAGATGGCTAAGGGTCGGCGATGGCCAGATCGGTGGACGCTGTCGCAAGGGTGACAGCAGGCCGTGGATGGAGCGACGGTCAGATAGATCGATAACACGTCCTGCGTCGCGCAGTTCCAATTCGACCAAGGCGCTCTTTAGCGTGCTACAACCCGTCTTGGGGTTGTTGATATAGATGTAACGATACTTTTCTGAGAGGTTGATACTGTTCATGAGCTGTTCAAACAGCATCTGTTCGACGGCCTGCCGCGTAATCGGACACATTGCCTTCGTCAGAGCGACTCTCAATGGTCTCACAGATTTCAAATGTCTAGTAAAAGCCATTATGCCTCTTTGCAGTTGACTTGGGGATCAAGATGGACAATATTGAAGTAGCGCTCCAATTCAGGCGAAATCGGAATCCCCTCTGTACTTTTTTTCCAACCTCGTGGTCTTGGTATTCTTTCTGAATGATTTTCGCCGTGTCCGGTCAACCAGACAGCACTTCTAAATGGATAGTCCTGCAAAGGACGACCTTTTTCTTCGTAATACGTTCGAGCTTGGCGATGGGTGCCGAGGATGAACATCAGAAATTTGGAATCGACCTGTTCAAATAACTCGTCCTGTATACTTTCTTCCGATACATTCGGTGCAATATCCTCCATCAACAGAGAGAAGCTAAAAATATTTCCTGTTCCACAAATCGTATGCCGATTATCCCGCGGCGTTATCTTATTGCCTGCCATTTTGTAAACAGATGTCATAATCCAACCGTTCTCACCTGGGTGTGCGTTGACATAGGCCGAAATGTCATTGCCCACAAAGTCATCAGCATCAAAGATTAACACGTATTCAGGGTTATATTTTCTGGCAGCCAGTATTCCGGTGAGCAATTTTGATCCTTTGTCTACTCTGAAGATGGACAAGGCGGCCCTGCGCTCTTTCGAATGAACTTCCTTTGGTGTCCTTAGTCTACGCAAGAGTTGACGAACAAAGCTGCGCACCCCGGTTATTTTTCGCCAATCAAAATTCTTCTCTGGATTCCTGAACCAGTACGAATCCTCTGGTGGCAGGGGTAAATTGCCCAGCCGCGTAAAGTTGTCTGTAGCCGCTTCCAAATCAGCAGGAAAATCGACCTCAATGAACTCGGTGTAACGGTTGATAAGTTCTGCGTGATGGAAGAGGGGTAGCTGTTGATTACAGACCACAATGACCCGAAAGTTCTGATCCAGTTGGCTACAGGCAGAATAGAGTGTGTTATTCAACAATTGCCAGACCCTTTCATAGGAATAGCAGTTGTCGGGATGTACTACACTTGTCATAAATACCAGCATCCGAAATCTCCTCCGCAAAGATGAATGTTAAAACTCATATTCCATCAGATTGATCTCGTCTTTGAAAAATTCTGCAATTTTCATTCTCTGACCATCGTCCAATATCTCACGATAGCTTCGACGATCGGTTCGGAATTGTGATTTTGCGAATGGCAGGTCCAATTTCTTTGGAATTCCTAGTTGCTTTCGCACATCTTCCAGGTCAGCAGCCAAATTCTCATAACGGCAGATTTTGTCCACTACCACCTCTCCGTCGATTGTATACAGTTCGATCCCTGCGCGTTTAAGACGGCGAAATTTTTCCTTTTCCACATACTTTGCCAGTGTGGGAGGAGGTTTAGGACGAGATGTAGGACGAGACTCTAACTGCTTCTTGTAATAGAAGTGTGAAATCACCCTGTCCCACGGATTTCTCTCAATGCAAAATTTAAAATAGGTATCCCATATCTGCGTTCCCACATATGTCTTGATCACTTGGGCAGAATCATGGCTTTTGAACAATGGTTTACGTTTGCCGTTCCACAGCCATTGAATCAATGCTTTGAGGTTGTGAACCCTCCGTGGTGGCAGGTAATGCTGAGGAGCACGCCCCCCCATCAACTTTCTTATTTCTTCATCTTCAGATGTCATGAATGGCGTAATGATGTCGTCTGGGCCACAAAATTTGGACAATGCGATTTCGGTGGACGTTCCCGCAGTCTTGGCTGTTTTGATAAAAATAAACTTGTATTTGTGCGAAACAATCATACGATTCCCTTATGTCAAGTGCCGAAAGTCTGGCCATAGGCTCAAATCAATCTCTGGGCATAATTCACATGTCCTCGCTACATCATCTGCAAAATAGGCGGTCAGTCTGGCCCGCTCCTGCGGGGAGGGTTTGGCGATCACATAGGGGAGAACATTCCGTGGCGCAGTAAGTTGGTCTGGCACGTATCGGTTATCGACGCCAAGGAAGCTGTAGGTACGCGCCAATTCGCCCGCCGGATCTAAAATTGACCGCTCAAACTGCAAAATCAGTACTTGCTTCCGGTCAAAATGACGAAAAAGATGGGCAAGACCGATACTGTATAGACTGTGTAATGTGGCCTCGCTGTAACATGAGAATGTATCATATACGTTTAGTTGCTGCTCACTCATCGTTTGGGCCATGCTCCGCCGCCTGGGGCCCCACTTGAGATGGTTCAAGTGTGAAATGAAGCGGTCAATCGGATTACGCAGGATGATGATGATTTTGGTTTCTGGGGCAGCGGCCGCCAGATGGTTGATGCATTGGGGGTAGGCCAGGTAGGTGGGTGAAAACTCGCCACTGACTGCCCCCGGCGGTGTAGGGAAGGTCTGCCGATATAGTTCAACCTGGGCCGGTGTCATCTCCCTGTGTTGAAAATGGACAAAGTAGTGTAGCTCTTTTCTCCCTACCCGGCTGGGTACTACTTGCGGATGCTTAAGGAGCAGCGTATGCCACCAGGTGGTGCCGGATTTTGGTGAACCAATCCCAACAAAATCTGGTTGCTTCTCTCTAGTCCAGCCCTGCGTGGGCGCCGTAGCCAAATCTTCCAGCTTCAATGCATTGGCAACGAACAACGATATTTTACTGCGGGGGCGCCGCACTCTTCTCACTCCGCGAGTCAATAGACGATCGGCCACCGGCAGCTTTTGAAGTTGTCTGTGGATCAACCGTTTCCAGGCACGCAGGTCATTCCCCTTTCTGAATTGGCTAATCAACCTTTTCCAACGATACAAAACTTGCCTCTGACTTCCACCGTCGGCAGCATTGGCTGTCAATATCCCAAGTTGATCGAACAAGGCGCTACGTCCCGGTGACGGCTCCTCGCCGCGCAGCCAGCCCAAGTATGATTCATAGTCGCCGAAAAGATAAGTGGCTGTCTTATCGCGCAAGTAGCGACGCCGGCTGTTCTCGACCACCCCTTGAACGCTGTTGCGATCGACTACCCGCTCTTCACTGTCCGCCACGTGATGATAGATCAGATCGCCGTAGATACCGCCGATCCAGTTGTGGAACGAGCGCTGGTTGCTGCGTCTTAACTGGTGGATAGGCAGTCCCTGGGCTTTGGCTACCCAGGTAAAGTGGGCCAGGGTGTCGGTACACTCCTGGCTGTGCGTGCTATCGAAGTCAAAGCGGAGTTGGTAGCGCTCGATGAAATCCACGGTTGTGGCTAGACAACTGGCGTGTACATGGGGACGGATGGCCGGAACCATCTCGTCGTGCCAGACCCCGGCCAGGGCGGCGCCCTTATCCAATTCGGCCAGGAGTTCCGTCAACCAACCGGCGCGCAGTGGATGGGCGTCGCTGTCCAGCGTGACGATGTACTTCGCCCCTTCTTCTTGGGCAAGATGATAGAGCCGCTGTAAAGGCGTCCGGTGCGGGTGATGCAATTGCTCATAGGTAGCGGTAGAGAGCAAGGTCAGCCGAGGCTGTGCCAGCAGCCACGCTTCCAATTCCGGTGCGCCAAGGCGGTTATTCCAAAGATAAATGTGATAATCCGGATAGTCATTGTACCTGGCAATTCGATCCAGGCACAGGCGTATCCAGCGGTCGTCCTTGGGTGTCTGGCCGCCATTGACGATCAGGATGGCGGCCCGGCCCAAATGTGTTGCATCAGTTTTAGCATTCACCGCGAAATCCTTTGCAATCGCTTGCACTGTAAATAACGACAACGATGAACTGAGAGCAATGCGAAATAGGGGCAACTCAACGTTACCAAGTTAAGCCGACAGAGAGTTCCCCACCTCAATTGGCGGATAGGCCAGGTGTTCACGTATTAACCACCAGGGCAGCGCTCATGGGTTCGGGGCCCAATCCCTGAAAAAATCACGGTGTAGCGATCCAAATAGGGTGAAAAGGTGGGAAGGAACTCGCCTACGGCATAGTAGGCAATCGTGCGAAAGCGCTCATCGCAATAGCCGCGAACTAGATGGTTGGGCAGATAGTCGCCCAATGTCCAGGGCACGCGTAGCGTTGGCACACCGGTGCTGCTAGAGTCCCAAACCCAAATCGTAAAGTCCGGTTCCTGGCAGTCGGCTGACAACGCGGAAGAGCGTTGATGCTGGAGAGCAGGCGCAAAGATCTGCCCGCATTCTTTACTGGCATAGCAAATGCGTATCTGCTTTCCACCGATTTGATAGTTGAACTGAAGGGCGCCGCCTGAACGATTCGCTGCTTGCTGATAGCCATCTACCAGTTGGGCAAAAAAATTCTGCGCCGGTTCATTTATGCTGCTTTGCGCTTGGGCCATCCGGTCTCATCCACATCATGAATTGGATCAAGCAGCAACAGCTCTTGCATATCGGTAAATTTATTCAAGACAGGTGGTGTAAAACACCGCTGGCTAGTGGACATGTGATGATCATTAGCTTTGTTAGAGGCACCGGCCGTCGCCACCGTCGGCGTAGCCACAGCAACAACCAACTGATCTTCTGCCAACTCGGTAATGAACTGTTGCAGGGCTGGGGTGATCTCATCCGAAGTCACGGCATATGTTACGGCTGTCTCAGCAATCAGCTGTGACAAACTCCATCAAAAACTTCAGCAACAACAGTCGGTGTGTTGATCTGAAAGATTTGTTCAAAATCCATACTAAATTCCTTTTTGTACAGCATTTACATGGTTCTTCTTATAGTATAGCCCGTCATTGCGACCATGTCATGCCTCATTATGCTGACTTTTTGTACAGGGCAAAGGTCATTCACGGATCCGGTGAACGAAACGCTTTGCAAAAGTAGCAAGATTTCAAGAGCACAAAACATTATCCGTAAGTCATTATTACTTACTGGGCTTAGTGAGGATCAAGAATTTTTTTGTTAGATAATTGTGGTTTAAATCGATTATTTATGGTTGACTTGGTAAGATGTTTGCCGAATGAAAGAGTAAAATAAGGGGTCAATGAACAAACTGCAATGGCGGCGCGCAGCTTCGTTTTAGCTAGCCAACCTTAACACAATACTTACGTTTAGTCCACAACAAATTGCTTACTTTTTTGTCATAATCTATCACCATTTTGGATGGTTCTACACCCTATCCAGTTGACCAGGGGTAAACCCATCCTGCTGTCGGAGCCTTTGCCGCCATGCCTGGTATAGACTAAAGCTATGTTGATGAAAGTTTCAATTTTGAGCAACCGGAGCGATAGTGAGGGGATATGATTACCGTCAAAGAGATCATGACTACCAATCCACGCACGGTTCATCCAGAGACATCACTGGCCCATGCGATGAAGGTGATGCGGAATGTAGGATGCCGGCAATTACCGGTGCTCGAATGTGATCAGCTTGTCGGTATCATTACCGAGCGCGATATCCGGCTGGCAGTTACCACGCCGACCGATGATCTGGAGTTTACCCATCACAAGGAGCTTGCTGGCTTTGAAGTGGGTGAATTTATGACCACCGCTCCCCAAACCATTGTGCCAACCCTTACGGTTGCCGACGCCGCCGATCTGCTGCGTCGCTTGAAAATTGGGGCGCTGCCCGTGGTTGAAAGCCGACAGCTTGTGGGTATTGTCACGGTTTCAGATTGCCTTGCCTGCTTATCGGATCAACTAGAAGAGATTCCCGCAATGTTGCTAGTACACCGCGGCGTAAATAAGCCTATAGTACCCTAGCTTAAGGCGGGTCCGTGACCCGCTGGATTAAGCTATTGGTCTATTTAGGCCGTCACGTACTAGCTTGATCCGTCTGCATAATACTTGCTCTCTCTCTCTCTTAAGCAACTGACCCAGTCGACATCCTCGTCGACTGGGTCAGTTGCTTTTACGATGCTTTTTCCCTTTTTTACACTGCTTCTAGGCTACTTCCCCATCGCCCGCAAAGCATTGATGCAGCGCGCCACCGCTTCTAGCGGCGGGTAAGCATCGCTCTCATACTCGACAATATACCACTCCGTGCCACCGACGGTCTCACAGGCATAGAAAAATTCTTGCCACGGCACACTATCCTGGCCGATGATTGGACGGAAGGCGGCTTCGTGATCGTTTGGATCCGCAACTTGCGTGTACGGCTTCAGGTGGACCGTCACAGCGCGCCCGGGGTAGTCCATCAGGATCTGAATTGGATTGCCACCCCCCATAATGGCGTTGCCATTGTCAAGTTGCATGATAACAGAAGAGTTGGTGTTGCCGAAGAAGGTATCCCAGGCGGTTTCGCCATTGGGCGTACCATCGTCGAGTGGTGTAAACTCGACGTGATGGTTGTGATAGCCGGTGACCATGTCGTACGGGGCGAGTTTATCGGCTAGTTCGTTGAAGAAGTCAACCCATTTGAGCCAATCATCGTGCGTTTGGTGCAATTCGGCGGGAATGCCTGGAATAATGATTTTGTTGTTGCCCAGGGTCTGATTAAAGGCGATGGTTGCCGCTAGCTTGTCTTCTTGGACGAGCGCCAACGGCGTGTGCCAGCCACAGCAGAGCAAGCCATTTTTGTCGAGCAGCGACCTCAGCTCTTCCGCGCTGTTGTTCGGCATACCGGCAAATTCAACACCTTCATAGCCCATTTCAGCCACGGCAGCCAATGTGCCGGCGGTATCGGCTTTTAACTCGTTGCGCACCGAATAGAGTTCGAGTGCCAGCGGTATCTTTTTCACGGTTTCCATTAGAGATTTCCTTTCGAAGATTATCATAACGACATCAAACAGCTTGAGACTCGCATCTTCCTACAAAATATTCTTAGCAATCGTGCTATACTACGGTAGCTTACCCATTGCTTGATTGCCGCCCGAGTAGGATTAATCAGAATTGGCTGGGGATATTCTAACGCAGAAATTTGATTATCCAAAGAGTGCACGATTTGTGGGGTGCGTACCCCACAAACCGTTGCTCCACCAACTTGATCCATTTCCTTGCACCTTGTAAAGATTGCGAGAATCTCCCTTTATGACAACAAGCGCCACACGCGACTGGCATCCCCAGCAGACTTGGGTCTTTGTCGTCGGCACCTTAGCATGGAAACATACTGATCAGTTTGCGTCCTTTCCCCAGGAGAATCGACGGGATGCCGCGCTCGTGCGCTTCTTCATCGAGCAGGGTGTACCAGCCAAACAGATGCTTTACCTCCAAGACCAACAAGCTACCTTGGCACAAATTGAGGACGCCTTGGCCACTCACCTGGCGCAGGCACAAAAGGAGGATCTGCTCTTTCTCTACTATTGCGGGCACGGCTATAAACTCGATTCGGGGGAGACCTGCTTTGCCTGTTACGACGCCGGTGACAAGCAGATCGATGGCTGGGATGCCGCCACCATTCCCGCAGCCATTGAACGGTACTTTCCAGGGCAACAGGCGCTCTTGGCCGTCGATTGCTGTTGCTCAGGAGGCTTGACCGAAAGTGTGGAAGCCCAGGCCGATCGAATTGCCTATGGCTGCCTAACCTCTTCCTCGGCGAACGAATCCTCTACCGGCAATTGGACCTTTACCGAAGGGCTGCTCGACGCGCTACGCGGGGAGGCCTATAGTGATGCCGATGACAGCCAAGGGATTACGCTGGCGGAGCTGGCCAACCAGATCATTGCCGACATGGCGTTCGCCGAAGAGCAGCGTACTTCGTTTATCACAACTGGGCCATTTAATCCAAACATGGTGTTGGCCCCCGCCCAACGCAAAACTGATGCGCGGATTGGGGAACGGGTGGAGGTCTATACGGAGAATGAATGGTATAAAGCGCGTATTATTGCGGCCGATGCCAAAACCGCGACCTACAAAGTCCATTACTTCGGTTGGGAGACGAGTGATGATGAATGGGTCAACCCTAGCCAAATGCGTACGACCACCGTTACCCAATATGCGATCGGGGAAACCGTCGAGGTAAAATGGCAAGGCGACTGGTATCCGGCCACCATTCAAGGGGTTCAGGGCAATCTACATTTGATTCATTATGTTGGTTATACGAGCACTTGGGATGAGTGGGTTGGGTCAAGACGAATGCGGCGGGCAAAGCAAATGGTTCAAGGATAGAACCCTCTGCTGACCGCAAGAAGCCGCCGCGGCTAAGCGCGAATCGCGGCGGCTTCTTGCGGTTAAGCGCCTATTTTCAATAATTGTACCCACAGTGAATCGCACCCAAACGACGGTTAATGGTTGACAAGAAGAGCACGCGCCTATTACAATTAAGCATCCAATTTTAGAAAATTGCCAACATACGTCATAAGAGGCTATGGCTGATCTTCAAGAGCTGGTTCGTCAATGTCAAGCAGAACGACAGGCATTCTATCGGCAGGGGGAACGCCTGTCACCAGCTTGTCTGGCCCTGTTTCGTCGCGCTTTTGCTGGCGATCAACTGGCGTGGGAGGCCATCTTTACCCAAATCTTCCATGAAGAATTGCACCGGTGGGTTACTGCAGCCGGTAATGTGCGTCACTTTACCCCAGCCGATGTTGAAGAAGCGCTCCAAGAGACGCGCTCGGCTTTTGCACACTATGCCCCCCACGCGCCGACTTTATTGGATAGCGGCGATCTCGATCCCGTCATTGCCTACCTGAAAAAATGTGTGATGACCGGCGTGGGCAGAGTCGGCCGCAAACTGCAACCATTGACCAACGTCGCGCTGACTGAGATTGCTGGTGAAGAGGAGGGGGAAGCGTCTGAAACGCAAGAGCAGCCCAGCCGCAAATTTGCCACGCCTGCAGAACGGTCTTTCACAGAATCACTCGACAATGTGCGCGTGATTTTAGACGAATTAGCCAAAATCCTCCAGACCGATCTAGAACGGCACATTGCCCAAGAGTGCTTTCTCAACGGGACCCCACCGCGCGAATTCATCGTTGATTATGGTGCCTTGTTAGCCGGCGATACCGAAAAGCAGAAGCTGGCGACGCTCAATCAGGCGCTCAAACGGATTCGCCTGCGTGCTGAAAAATCGCCAACCTTTCAAACTTGGCAAAGTGCGCGCCGAAAAACCGACGCAGCAGCATTTCTATCCTATAGTGAGGCTGACGTTTCTAGAGTTGGTGAGGTGGAGATGCCCAACACGGACCCCTGCGCCTTTGATGAGGCCGCCCTATTGGACTATATTCAAGGCAACGCGGAGGCAGAATTGGTCACCGCCATTGAACGTTCGCCGGCGTGCGTGGCGGCCGCGCAGCGCTTTGCCGCGGAAATTGCGCTGGTCACAGCGCTTTTGCGTTTGGAAACTTGTCCCGACGTGGCGATGTTGATCGACTATCATGCCAAACAGTTGCCCAGCGCCCAACAGTTGGTCGTGCGTAAACATGTGCAAGGCTGTGCGCAGTGTCAAATAGAGATCGCAATGTTTGATGCGATTGCACATGTCTCTTTCCAGGAGGAACCGTCGCGTCTGCGGCGGCTCTTTGAAGCCTTCTTCCTGCCGCCAACGCTCAGCAGTGTGCCGGTGCGTGGTGCGCTACCAAGTGTGCATTATCGTACTCAAATCCGTGTGCCCGCCATTGACCTCTTTATTTTTACGCAGAAGGCGAACGGCAAAGCGCGCACCTGGACCATGCGTGGCGAGTTGCGCACCGAGGAAGGGTTACAGTTCACCCAGGTCGAGCAGATTATGCTGCAAACGGCGGATGATCCTGATGCAACCGCAAGCACGGAGCCGGCACTGCTACAGACCACGTTGGATGCCGATGGCATGTTTCTCTTCCGCGGACTGGAAGCAGGCCTCTACACGCTCCAAGTCTTTACCGCCAAAGAAGAGATCCTGATTCGCGCCCTGCGGGTCGGAGATGAGTCCTAAATGGCTCCAACCGCTGCGGACAGTTCACCGACCGCTATGCCGGCATTGCTGCGCTCCTTGCTGGACTGTACGCCGGACGCGGTGCTGCCGTGGATTCATACGTACCGTCCCCAACTATCGCTCCAGTTTCTGCAAACATTAAAAGAGACCTACGCCCTCACCTCGTACATTTTGGCCGAGCCCGTCACCGCGGACCGGGCCACACGCTATGCATTGATTGTCGCAGAGCAGATGATCGATGAACCCTTGGCGCTCTCCTTGGCTCGTTGGGCGCGTGGTTTGTGGGCCATGTTTCATGCGCCGGAGGAAGCGATCACCCTTTTTCAACAGGCACAGTCAGCCTATGGCGAGGCGGGTGATACGCTGAGCGTGGCGCGCTTAAACGCCAATCTTGTCGGAGTGCTGGCCGAGTGTGGACGCTTTGCCGAAGCCGAGGTGGCGTATCATGCGGCCTACCCGGAATTTCTTGCCCGTGTCGCAGACGAACCCATTTACTTAGTGCGGCTCAATCAAAATTATGGTTGGCTACTCTATAGTCAGGGACGCTATGCCGAGGCGCTGGCGATCTTGGATGAAGCACTGCTGTTGGCGCGCCATCATCAACTCACAACGAATATCACGGGCATTCAGGTCAACCGGTATCTTGCCTTGGGGATGGTGGGGCGCTTGGCTGAAGTGGAGGCGGGCTTCTTGCAGGAACGGGCCGCGGCCCAGGCCGCGCAACAACTGCTGACGGTTGCCCGCATTGAGATGAATTTGGGGGATCTGTACAGCTGGCAAGGGCAGGTAGCGGCGGCCTTGCAGCACTTTCAAAAAGCGCAACAGATCTTTACAACCTTGGGCAACGAGATGGAAGTCGCCTCAGTGCTCTTCCGCCAAGCCGGCTTGTTAAATCGCATCGGTGCACGGCGTGCAGCCATCCGCTGCTATACCCAGGCCTTGCCGCGTTTTCGTGAGCGCCATATGTTGCCGCAGATAGGCGAATTACTGGTGCCCTTTGCGATTACACACCGGCACGAGGGGGACTATCGGCAGGCCGCGCGCTTGCTTGATGAGGCAGAAAGACTATGGCAGGCGTTGGCCAATCCGTTGTGGTTGGCCACGATTGCCATAGAACGGACTGCGCTGGCCCTAGCGCGCACCGATTATGCAACGGCACAGCAGTTGGTGCAACAAAGAGTGCCGACCGATGCGCTGCGGCTACAGGCGGAATTTCATCTATTGCAAGCCGATCTGTGGCGACTTACAGCCAACACCCCCATGGATGCGCAGAGGGCAGCGCAAGCATATGAAGCGGCCCGGCAGTATGCAACTATGCACGGCGAACGGTGGATTGAACGGCGGGCACTCGTCGGGTTGGGAAAATTGTGGCTGGATGACAAGCCAACAGACGCGACGGCGTTTTTTGAACAGGCCGCTGCGATTGACGGGATCATGCGCCAAATGCTGACGGTCGAAGAGTTAAAGGCCAGCTTTCACGAAGAGGCAAACGATCTCTTTGATGACCTGATCCCGCGCGCCATTGCACAGAAGCAAGGCCAACAGGCCCTCGGCTACATCTGGCGCGCCAAAGCCGGTGCGCTGTTGGATCTCCTGCAAGCTGTACACGAGCGGGACACCCTATCATCGCCTGTTATCGCGATGATCGAACAGATCCGGCAACAGATCGCGACACTGCGTTGGGAGACCGCCACGCAAGCGGATCCGACCGTACCGACACCCACCCAAGCAGAGAATCAGGGGCAAATTGCTGCGCTGGAGCAACAGCTCCTTGAGTTACGGCGACAACGCAATTATACGGCCACCACAGAACCCCCGACATCTGCGTTTGCAGCAAACAACAATCCGGCCGCGGTTGTCGCAACGATGGATGCCGATCTCCTCTTTGAATATGTACGCTGTGACAATACATTGTGGGGAGTCATTGCCGATCGCCAGGGAAATTGCAAAGGTCTCCGCCTCGCCGATGTGGAGACGATGATGGATCTCCATGCCCGGTTGCAACTGCGCTTTGGCAATGTCATTGCCCAGCCGCCCGCGCGCCGTCGGCAATGGAACGAGCAGTGGCTGGCCGAATGTCTGCCACTGCTGACGGCCTGCTATCAAGCGCTGGTGGCACCGCTTTTGGCGTTGCTTCCAGCTGCCACGGCTACAAAGATCTTGATTGCCCCCTGCGATCCGCTCTTTCTGCTGCCTTTTGCCGCCTTTTGGGAGGGGGATCAATTCTGGGGTGAAACCCATCAGATCGAGTTCATTCCCAGCGGTGCATTACTGGGACATCGCGTGCCCCAAGCCCCATATCTCTCCCCACCGGTCATTATTGCAGCATCCGCCGGCACGATGACGGCCGTGCGCACAGAAGCCGACCGTGTTGCAGCGACCTACCCGAACAGTGTCACCTTTGTGGACAGACCGGCGTTGGCGTATTTGAACAGATTGCCGACACCACCCCAATTGCTCCATATTGCCGCACACAGCCTGATCCGTGCCGATGCGCCACTCTTTACAGGTTTGCAACTGAGCGGTGAAGTCTTAACCGTGGAGCAGAGCTATGAACTGCCACTCCAGGGCACAGAGCTAGTGACCCTCTCCGGTTGCACCACGGCTAGCGGTCAGGAGAGTGAAAGCGCCCTGCTCGCCTTTCAGAGCGCGTTCTTATTGGCCGGCGCACAACGGGTCCTTACCACACTCTGGCCCATTGCCGATGATGTCACCGCTGAGTGGATGAGCCACTTCTACCGCTTCCTCGTCACTGGGTTGACGGTACCCCAGGCACTCCAACAAACACAACGCGCTTGTTTAACCGACCCCACGCTTTGTCACCCCGCACTTTGGGCCCCATTTGCCACAACTCGTCGCTAATTTGCGTTTTTCCTTGCCGATATTTTCCTGCGCCATGCTTTCTATCCCATAGCATCGCTCATGTTTTGGCAGTTCAATGATGAATGCAGCGTCAAGGAAGTCTTACCAGGTTAAACCCCCTCCCTAACCCTCCCCAGATTGGGGGAACTGTCACGCCGTCAACGGCTCCTCCCCCAATCTGGGGAAGGTTAAGAGGGGGTGAATCTAAACCATCAAAACTTCGTTGACACTACACTAATGCAGGCGCTTTCCCAAAACAAACATCGATCAACAATCAATCGAAAAGGAGATAGCATGTTGCAGCGTTCTTTCCGTCCACTCACCCTTATCCTGCTCTGGTTTGTCTTGCTCACAATGGGTGGCCTAGCCTCCCTTGGCACCACAAGTGATCTCTTGTTGACCAGACCGCTTTACGCTGCCGCCAATCAGGCGGGAAGTGCGGAGACAATTGTTCCTCTACCACCGGGTTGTATCGACGGCACCCCCGCTGGCGAAGAGTCGCCGATCTGCTGTATCAGCGGTATCGTCTACATCGATGGTGAACCGGCGTTAGGGGCTGAGGTCACCATCCAAAGTGCCCATGGCGAAGCAATGGTACAGACGGATCATCATCTCACGACCGAAACGCGCCCCTACTATCGGCAAAGCCTCAGCCCAGAACCACTTTCCGTAGCTGTTGGCGATGTAATTACGCTGACCGCCCGCTTTAGTGGCTACAGCCGCACGATCACCCACACCGTGCAAGGGGGCGGGCAGCAGGTTGATATTGCCCTGGCGCCCACGCTATTGACCTTTGCTGATCAAACGCAGGGCGAAGCGGGCGACGGCAAATTCAACGGTGTGATGGATGTGGCGGTCGATAGCCAAGGGAACATCTATGGCACCGATCTCAAGAATTTTCGCGTGCAAGTCTTTGATCCAGCCGGGAATTGGCTCCGTCAATGGGGTGGGGAGTTGGGCAACCGACCGACACAATTTAGTCGGCCACTGGGTATGGCTATTGATCAGCGCACCAACATTGTCTATGTGGTCGACCGTGATAGCAATCGCATTCTTCAATATAGCGCGGCCGGCGACCTGATCGATGTGTGGGACAACGGCGACTTGCCCGCCAATCAGCCCTGGATCGGCGCACCCAAGGATGTTTCGGTCGATGGTAGCGGCAATGTCTACCTGATCGCCCGCAGTGGCATTACCAAGTTTGACGAGACGGGCAAACTCCTGGCCCATTGGGGCGCCTATAGCGATGGCAGCAGTGACCGCGCCGATCTGGATCACCTGGCAGCGTCGGCGCAAGGGGAAGTCTATGTACCAGACCGGGCGAACCAGATGATTCACCGCTTTGACACGGACGGTGTGCCCCACCCCTTTCTGTTGCGCACCATCACCGGCACGCTCACGCTCAGCAATCCGCTTGGTATTGCGGTTGACGCCCAAAATCGGATCTATGTGTACGATGGCGGGCGATCGCGCCTGTTGATAGCCGACGCCACGGGTCTCATCATCGACGCTTTGCCCAGAGACTTGATCAATCCTAACGATCACTTTCCCAGTGATGTCCAAGGTATCACCGTCGATAATGATATTGCCTACCTGGCCGGCTTTAATGAGCATCGTATCCTGCGCCTGAGCCTGAGCAGCGGCAACTTTATCACCCCGTCGATTGGCGGGCTGGATAACAATCCCAACCAGATTGATCGGCCGCGTGGTCTTGAAATTGGTGCGCAGGGCGAACTCATCATTACCGACCTGGATTTCGGCCACTTGATCATTGGGAATGCAACGACGATCACGAAGAGTTGGAGCGCCAGTGATTTTGGATTGCCACGTTGGAATCCAATTGATCTGGCGTTTGATAACCAACAAGCGTTGTGGGTGGCGGACAATGAACAGCAAGGCTTGTTGCGCTTTGCTGTCGATGGCTTGCAACTGACCAAAAGTGGCCAGTGGACAACAGTCGTGCCAAACGACATACAACTCTGTAAACTACGTGGTTTGGATATCGACGCCCAAAACACGATCTTTGTGATTAACGGCTGCAACGAAACCATCTATGCCCTCACCCTCAACAATGGTGCGCTAGAGGTGCTGGCGACCCTAACCGGCAGTGGGACGAGTGGACCGCTCAATGGGCCGTTGGGTATCGCCGTTGATGACGCGACCAATATGGTCTATGTGGCCGACAGCAGCAACCACCGCGTTGTTCAATTTGCGTTTAGCGGCGGCGCTTTTACCTTTGTACGTACTTGGGGTACGGAAGGCGGTGGACCAGGGCAATTTAACCAACCGTGGACAATCCTGGTTGGCAAAGATGGCTTTCTCTATGTCAGCGATCATGGCAACCACCGCATCCAAAAGTTCAATAAAGATGGCACGGCACCGCAGATTCTTGGCACCAGCGGCATTGGGCCGGGCGACTGGCTAAATCCGACTGGCCTGGCGATGGACAATACGGGGACGCTCTATGGCGCCGATGAAGGGTTGGGGCGTGTCCAACAGTTAAAACAGGTCGCCAATACCGCGCCAATTGCGACTATCGTCAAGACCTCCGCCACCGATCTCCGCCCCACCACTATCTTTACGGCCACGGGGCAGGGACAGGATAGCGATGCGACCAATATCATTGATGCTTATGAGTGGTCGTCGAATGTGCAGGTCGTGTTGCAAAGTGGTCCTAATCCAAACTTCACCATCGCCGCTTCCCAACTAATGAGCGGCTCGCATATCATCAGCCTACGTGTACAAGATGATGAAGACGAGTGGTCGATTCCCGTGCAGGTGCGCATCTATGTGCTGCCCGATCTGCCGCCTGACCCCTGTCAGGGCGAACATTGGACGATGTTGCTCTATCTCGACGGCGACTATCAGGATGGCGGTCAGTTGCAGGCCAGCTATGAAGCGGCAATTGCCAATTTAAAAGGGGTGAACAACGCCTGCGTACGCGTGGCCGTACAGATCGACAGCGGTGCTAGTATCGGCACGACCATTGCCGATAGCCAACGGCTGGGCATTGAAGCGGGTCAGCCAACCTTCGTGGAGAATGTGGCGGAGCAGGAGATGGATGCCGCCGCAACGTTGGCCGACTTTGTGGTCTGGGGGCAAACCCGCTATCCCGCCGATCACTTCTATCTGGCGATTGCCGATCATGGGCAGGGCATTGTGGGCATCGGCTGGGATCATACCACCGACTATCGCCGCAACCCGCCGCTCATTGAGAATGACAGCTATCTCACCGTCAGCGAAATTGCGACCGCCCTGGCCGACCCGCGTGTCGAAACCATCGACATCCTCCATTTGGACGCCTGTAGCATGGGGCTGCTCGATGCGGCCTATGAACTGCGCCACAGCGCCCGCTATCTGCTGGCATCGCAATATCTGGGGTGGAGCCTCTTTGCTTACGCCGACTACGCAGCGCTTATCCCGCAGACGGCAAGTATTACGCCTGCACAAGTAGCCACCGGGATCGTCAACCGCTACGCCGATCTGGCCACGAACTATGCGTTGCCCCACACGCTCAGCGCCCTCGATCTGCGCCAGGTGGAACGCATTAAAACCGGTGTCGATGCATTGGCCGTACTGTTGCGGGGCTGGGTGGCGGTCGATCTCACGCCCTCCCACGAGCGGGCGCAACTGCTGTCGACGCTGCGTAGTGGCAGTCAGCTTTTTAACAGCAACGGTGATCTGGTCAACACTCCTACTGACCTGTATGTCGATCTGCTCGACTGGACCATGCGTATTGAGGCGGAGGTGCAGATTGACGATCCGGCGATCAAAGCCGCGGCCACGCAATTGATTGCACTCCTACAAACGACAACCAACCCCTTTGTGCTGGCCAATCGTACGGGCAGCGCGCAACTCTACGTCAACAACCAGTTTATCAACCTGAGCCACGCCCACGGCATCTCGCTCTATCTGCCGCCTGGTGGGCAATCCCAATATGGCCGCGAGTACGCGGCCTATCTGCAAAACCAACTGTATGGCCTGACCGTCGCTTCGCGCTGGGACAGCCTCTTGCAGACGGTCTTGGGTGCACCGGACGAGGATGAGGCGTTGGCCGCGCCACCACCGCCGTTGGCACCGTTGGCGCTACCGACGGTGGAGATGAAAATTTTCTTGCCCGTAATTCAGCGGTAGTCGTAGCGCTAGAGTAGCCCATTATACATGCAACACAAAAAGAGGCACGCCTGCTCAGGCGTGCCTCTTTTTGTGTTGCGGCCAGGAGAGGAGCAACGAAATGCGTTGTCCCGTGGATGGTTGATGTTAGGAACAAGTAAATCATGAGCTTACCCTTCTAAACTCAACCGTTCCTACGGAACGACAGGGTATCAGCATGTCATACGACAATTGGTACAAAGGCAGAGAACAAACCCATTTTAATCTAAACGCAATTTGTAAAAAAGTGCGTGCCGATATTTTTGTCCGGCTGTATTTCTGTTAGTAGGAGGTTAATCCAGCGCTAGGTAAACCAATTAAGGCCCATCTAAAGGGTGCAAACGATGATTTGACCAGAGGTAAATTATTGTGTTTTCACCCTTTCGTCTGATGAGCGACCGACTAACTGTCTTTGCAGGTTGCCATTTCTGATTTGGTATGGTATGGCGACTTATGACAGTCAAGCAGCTAATAGTCATGTGTTCAGATCATCAATCCAAAGGAGTATAAATCATGTTTATTTCATTGTCGCATCGTATGTTACTGGTATGTATGATATTACTACTAAGCAGTGTTGTTATGAATAGTCGGGATATCCAAGCACAAGGAGCCCCATGTGCTATCACACTTGGAGGCGGAGGTAATAGTGAAACTTACTCTGTAGATCTTTCTTTCAATAATCCTACTGCTTACTTACATTCAGTCAAACCCAGGGAGTTCATCCGATCCACATCTGGTCCTTGTGTGTTTGTTATCTACAACGGTGAGAATTTTCATGGCAAATCTGTGATACTTGGTACAGATCTAAGCGATCGTATTCGTTCCGGTTTGGATGGAATTGAAAACCGCAATAGTGGTGGTGGAGATACGTGGCGTGTGCGTTCTATTTTTATAGGGCTGGTACCGGATTATACATGTGCGTTACGCATTGGTGGCAATGGAGTGCGGATGACTTATTTCTCCACCGATTTTGATTACCCCGAAGTGCCTGCCATGAATCGCGTAAGCTTGTTTGAAGGACCAGAAAATTGTAGGGTAATGCTGTTCAACTCTACTGATTTTCAAGGGAACTCTAGAACGATTTCACCATTCCCGGATAATGGCAATGCCTATGATCCCGGCTTTCGGGTCCGTTCCCTTCAAATTAACCATTATTACCAATAAATCCACAGATTTGTAGGATAAAAGAGCAATATTTGTGCGTTGCTCTGTTTGAAAACGGTAGAACTAACATCATCGACAGACCAGAGAGGCCATCGTTTTCAAACAGAGCATACTTTCGGTAGACAAGGAAAAACCAATATGTCCCATTCCACTCACCCAATCAGTCGCCGCACCTTTATCATCGCCTATGGTTTTCAGGTCATCAAGCCAGGTGAACCAACCGTGAAAGTGGGGATTGCCAATCAACCCGATACTGTTCTGCTCTGGCAAAGTGCTGATGACACGCATGACTATCGGCTGCGCTATCAGGCTGACAAGCCTGATTGGTGGGAGGTATTGTGGGCAAACTCATCACGCTATAGTGCGTTTGCCCTCTCAGGTGGGAATGCTGCCGAGGGTGGTGGTCAGATCAAATTTCCGCGCGGCTACTATTTAGGCAATGGGAACACACAACGCAAAGTGCAAAATAGTCCAGCGGTGCCAACGACCGGTACATGGCAGATCGGGGATCGGATCTACAACACGCTCCCGACACCAGGCAACTATATCGGCTGGGTATGCATTGCGTCCGGCACACCAGGAAGTTGGAAGCCTTTTGGCTTAATCAATCAATAGTGCGACAACGGTAAATTAGCGATGATTTACAAAATTTACAGGATTCACAGCGCAGGGGGAAATTTTGTTCATCGTGTTAATCCTGTCTATCGATTGAAATTTAACGTTGTCGCAATAGATAGCATAGACAGAGATATTCCATGACGCTCTACAGCACACCCGCATGGCGGACCGAGCTACGCCAATTCTTAAACCGCCGCAAGTGGGGCAACCTCCTCTGGGCGGAGAAACTCAATGCGCGGTTGGTGCTTGGCAATCGTTCTCTGAGCTTGACCGAGTATGGGGTCAGCCGCTGGCGCAACAACGACGAGGACACACGAGACTATCGCGGCCCCAAAGCGCGTGAAGATTACGTGGGGCTTGCCCACGCGTTGATCCAGTTGGAGGTGATCAGTCAGCGCGAAGCGTTTGCGTGGTTATTGCTGCAAGGGTTGTATCCACTGCCCGACGAAGCGGCCATTTTCGGGAGTGCGTTCAAGAAATTATCGTAACTCATGTTACGCAGTAAACATACCGGTCTCGAGTACGCCGCATCCCCAGATGCGGGTTAATCCGCATCTGGGGATGCGGCGTACTTGAGTAGTGTAGTGCCTTTATGGGAAGATGCGTAACATGAGATCGTAAACCAAATGATAGAGCGTTGCAAAGCGACCGACCACTGTTCAACAAGGAGATGAGATCCGAGCGCTGAAGATAGTTGCCAAGAACCGGCAATCACAAGCGGTGATCTCATGCTATAGTCATCGAATCCACTGATCAACCAACCTTACGCAACAATCCGCCTTACAGAAGAACTGGCCAAAAAAATAAGTACCCACAAATAGTTGCTTTACCAACTTTTCAGAAAAGAGCCGAGCAATGGATCAAGCCAAGAGGAACGTGCAAGCGCTGGCGGACCGCTTTTCTGCCTTTCATCAAGCCTTGATCACCTTTGTTGAAAGATGCAGTACCGACGATTGGACCAAAGTGACCACTGCCGAAGGGTGGCCTGTCGGCATCACCGCGAATCATGTTGGCGCCGTCCATTATCCAGTATTGGGCTGGGTGCAGTCGATGGTCGAAGGCAAACCGACGCCCACAATCACAATGGCGGATGTCGACCAGATAAATCTCGATAACATTACGGTGTATGCCAACTGCACCCCGGCCGAAGTTGTCGAATTCTTGCGCAGCGAAGGGGACAAGGCAATTGCCTACCTCCAGACAATCAGCGACGCCGACCTCGAACGCACGGCCTACCTCAAAATTTTTGACACGACCATGAGCGCCGGCCAACTCTTTCAGCTCGTGATGATCGACGAGGCTGAGAAGCATCTGGTGAGTCTGCGGGAGACTGTAGCGAAAACATCAATGACCACAGCGCAAGTCAAAGCGATCTTACAACGGCTCAACGACGAAATCATGAATGAAGGCAACCTTGATGTGATTGCCGAGATTTTTGATGTAAAGTATGCCTCGCGCTCTGGCCCACAGCTGGAAGAGGTAGAGGTTGGACACGACGCCGTCAAAGCGATGCACCACTTCGTACACACAACTTACGCCGATTTTCATGTCTCCATCAATGCCCTGATTGCCGAAGGGGAGTTGGCGGCATCGAACTGGACCTGCGTTGGCATCTATCAAGGCGAACCGAGCGCAACAGTTCAACCGGGCCAAAAAGTAACCTGGTCGGGGACCTCTTGGTTTCGGGTGCGCGACGGCAAGATTCTTGAGCGTTGGGCGTATAGCGATGATCTAACGCCAATTGAAGTGCAGGTTTCACAATTCAAATCTTGTACCGATTCAGTCATTCAAATCGGTAACCCTGTCACACAGAAAGCATGGAGGAGCATTTTTATGTGCGACACAACCAACAAAGCGATCATTCAGCAAGTTAATCAAGCCCTCAATGCCCGTGACTGGGATACTCTGCGGGCACTCATGCGGCCAGAATTTGTCGACGGCCTGCGAGCGAGTTGGATCTTGGCCGCCTTCCCCGATATAGAGACAACACTGGACGATATTCTGGTCGACGGCGACAAAGTGGTGACGCGTTGGACCAACTGCGGCACGCACACTGCGCCCTTCATGGGGGTTGCGCCTACCGGCCGTCAGGTGAGCTATACCGGCATCAGCATCGATCGGCTGGAAACCGGCAAAATTGTGGAAAGCTGGCGCAACTCGGACATTGTGGGGGTCCTGCGCCAGATCGGTGGGTTTGCGACCGATTGATCAGCGATTTCAAAAATTTACCGCGCACTGGAAAACGACCGCCGCAGACCGAAGCGCCGCGGCTGCTAGGGAAAGTCCCGCTAAAGCGGGCTATACGCAGAATATACACCGGCCGCGCTGCGATAAATCGCAGGGCTAGTAACAGCGCCCGATTCATCGGGCTTGTGCCGCCGAAAAAGCCCGATGAATCGGGCGCTGTTACTAGCCGTAGGGCTTCAGCCCACGGCTAATCGGGTTTGCTTCAGTAGTCCAAAGAAGTTCATTAGGAGCCTATCATGTCACTCACTGGAAATTATGCCCTTGTCACTGGCAGTTCGCGCGGCATTGGGCGCGGCATCGCCCTCAAATTGGCCGAAAAGGGAATCAACGTGGCGATCAACTATCGCCAGAATGAAGCAGCAGCCAATGACACCCTGGCGCAAGTGCGCGCACGGGGCGCAGATGGCTTTGTGATCCAAGCCGATGTTGCCCGCCCAGAGGAGATCACTACCCTGTTCAAGCGGGTGCAAAGTGAATTTGGCCGCTTGGATATCTTCGTCGCCAATGCGCTAGGCGATCTCTTTGCGGTGCTGGCCCCACCGTTGGCGGTCACCCCTGAACAGCTAACGCTGGCCATGGCATCGCAGGGTCAGGCCTTTCTGCTCGGCGTCCAAGCCGCCGCGCCGCTGATGCCCGATCATGGGCGGATTGTGGCGATCACCTATGCGCCCGGCGGCAACAAAGGCAGTTGGCAGCCCTATATTGCCCAAGGCACCGCCAAAGCCGCGCTCGAATCGTTGGTGCGCTATTACGCGGTGGCGCTGGCCAAACGGGGCATCACCGTCAACGCGATCAGCCCCGGCTTGACCGAAGATAGCATTATCAGCGCGCTACCGCCGGTTGCACAGGAACTGATCCACGATTGGGGTGAAAAGGGTTGGATGCCGATGGGGCGCATGGGCAAGCCGGAAGACATTGGCAATGCGGTCGCCATGCTCTGCACGCCGGAAGCGGGTTGGATCACTGGGCAGACGATTGCCGTCGATGGTGGCGCGTCGTTGATGAATGCCGATTTCCCGCTCGAAATTCAGATGGGGTAATGATCCAAACAAAATATATAGGAGCAAAAATGCCGTACGCCAATAAGCGCCAACACTGCATTGGATGAGATTGTGCCGGCTGTATTGGCGTTCTTAGCGAAGGTGCCGTAGGGGAATTCCCATCCGCAAAGATCGAAATCCATTAACCGAATTTGTAGAAAAAGCATGACAACCAAATCACAATCCCATTCCGCCAATTCACTTGGCCATCAGCTCTCCCACGCCGCGCAACTCGATGGCCATTTTCTCAAGTGTCAAGCCGAATATGAAGCGATGGTGCGCGCCGTCGGCATTCAACCGGGCTGGCATGTGCTCGACGCCGGTTGCGGCACCGGCGTCTTCCTCCCTCTGCTCAACGATCTGGTAGGGCCGACCGGCAAGATCACCGCCATTGATGTTGCGCCGGAGAATCGCCACAGTGCGCAAGCGTTGGTCGACACGCTGCAACGCAATAGTGATATCACCGTTCAAGCCGGTGATATTACCAAACTATCCTTTGCCGACAACACGTTCCATGCCATTTGGTGTGCCAATGTCAGCCAATACTTAACCGATGAACAATTTGCGACTGCTTTGCAGGAGATGAAACGTGTTGCTAAACCCGGTGGCTTGGTCAGTATCAAAGAGTTTGATGCAACGACATGGCAATTTTTGCCGGCAGATCCGCTATTGATGGCGCGGAGCTTTGCGGCTGAACAGCAAGCAGGAAAGCCGCAAACCAACGGCTGTCTCCGCCCCCCCCTCTTTCGCACTTGGTTCTTGCAGGCGGGTCTCACCAATGTGCGCATCCGCAATTTTGTCTCGGAGTGCGAACCGCCGTTAGATAGCGATCTCAAAGTGTTTCTCCAAAATCTGCTGATCTGGCTCGCGAGCAACGACAAGAATGCCGATCTCTCAGCGGCAGATCAAGCCGCTTGGCAACAACTGGGCGATATCCATGCTGAAGATCATATCCTCAACCGCCCAGATTTTTATAACCGAGAAAGTCACATTCTCGCGGTTGGGAGCAAGCCGAGCGATAGATAATCAAATAATGTTTTCCGCGGGGGATGAGGTGTGGCGGTGCGAGAGGGCGAATGATCTCTGGATTCCCTTCACCACATCTCGTGCCCGCTCAAGTTGTCGGAAAATCTTTTTCTTAAAAACGCTAAAAGCTGACCAGCAACTTACTAAAGACTGCTTGGCGAAGATCACCATCCGCTTACTGCGCATCAACAGGCGTTGACACAGGGTGGCTTTGGCTATCTCACCGAGTAGCGGCGGCCGCCCTTGATCTTTCCCAACAGACAAGGCGATCTGGCAACGGCAGCTTGTAGATTACCCACCACCCCAGCTCTCAATATGGGGTGCTTCAGACGGTTTTTGTTGGGCGCGTACCGGGGAGATCCCGCCACAGTGTGGCATATTTCTTGCGATATTTTGTATCCTCTTCCCGATCAATCAAGGCCAACGCCAGCACCTTAACCGCATCATCCTGTACCGCGTCATACAAATTGCGCAGACTCTGAACAATGTCGTAACGGATCAAGGTCCAATTCTTCTCGGTGATACACTCGAAATAGCGCGTCTCCAACCCAGCCAGCAGGCGCGCCCGCTGTGCCACCCCCACCCCGCCGATTTTCCACAAGTTTTGCAGACAGTGGCGCGCGGTGACAAAGCGTTCATCCTTAGTGACCGCAAGCAACGCATCAAAATCCTGCAAGATGCGCCCCTCTGGGTCGCTACTGGCCAGGTTGCAGAGCAGTTGGGCAGCAATGGCACGGTTGTGATTGTCTTTGTGGGTCAGATTTTCCACCGCCTGATCCCACACGGCATAGGCCCAGTCAACCGGCGGTGCGGTGGCGGCCATGATCGCCGTGTACGCTTCATTTTGCCGCGAGCGGTCACTGCCCCACAGGGCGTCGAGATCGGCAGGAATGGTTGTCTCCACTGTGCTCACTCCTTAGCCCATCATCTGAAAAATCTGAATCAGGTTGCCACAGGTGTCGTCGAGGATGGCAATGGTCGTCGGTCCCATGGCGGTTGGCTCCATGGTGAACTCAACGCCGAGCGCCTGCATCCGCTCGTATTCTTCATAGACATCATCGACCTGAAACGCTGTGAACGGAATGCCATCGCGCACGAGATCAGCCTTGAGTGCCTTCATCGCCGGATACTCGGCGTTTGGTTCCAGCAGCACCTCGACGCCATCGGGCTCCGCCGGCGAGACGACTGTCAACCAGCGCGCACCGCCGCCCAAATCCATATCGTGCTTTTTCACAAAACCGAGCTTTTCGGTGTAAAAGGCCAGCGCTTTGTCATAATCGGCGATGGAGACGCTGGTTAATCTAATCTTGATCATTCTGTTATTTCCTTTGCGTGAATTTTACTTGCCCTAGCCTTATAGACAACTTATTTAAAAGTGGCACTTCGCGGAGTGGTTTTACACGAGAGACATTGTGCCACTTTTAGGGAGTTTATCTATTAGACGAAATCGCCAACAACTGAGTGGCCGCATAGCAACCAAGTGCACGAAACGCCTGCGGCGAGAGGCCAAAGTGCTGCTTAAAGGCTTTGCTAAATGCATTGTGACTGCCATAGCCCGCGGCCAATGCCACCTCGCCAATGTCACTTGCGCCCATGCGTAGCTTTCGACCAGCTCGCTCCAAGCGCAGCCGCCGCACATAGGCTGTGGGGCTTTCACCGACTTGCGCCAGAAAGACGCGGTGCAAATGGGGCACGGAAAAGCCAGCAATCGCCGCCAAGGTAGTACGATCAAACGATTCGGTGATATGGGCGCGAATATAGCGCTTCACCGCCTCAATGCGTTGGGTTTCATTTTGACAAGGGTGCAAATCATCAGTCATGGGCAAATTTTACCACAACAGAAAGTTTGTTCGTTATTCCAAAGCTATCATTTTGATCTCTCATCACCGCGGTACGCAGTAGCGAGCAAGGGTGCGCAATGCACGCTGCTGCACTACTGTACTTTCAAGAGACGTAGGTAACCCCAAAGAAATAATCATCCACGAAGCTACACGAAGACACACGAAGACACACGAAGACACACGAAGACACACGAAGACACACGAAGACACACGAAGGTTTATTTTTCTTCGTGCAACTTTGTGGATCTTGGTGGACGGCGTACCGCCACCTATGTGATTGTTTACGGTATGGATTAGGCGAGGCCAGAGAAGAAATCGGTTTTGATCTGATGATGTTTAACGTGAAGTTGACGCAAGACCGCAATGGCTGAATTGACCATGCGGTTTGGACCGGAGATGTAAAAAAGGCATTCCTCATAATCGGGCACGGCAGATTGAATCAGCTCTGGCGTAATATGGCCGACGTGCCCCAGCCATGAGGCTGGAACCTGGCTTTTGTCGGTGATGGTATAGATTGTCTGCAACCCAAACCTTTGGCGGGCGCGTGTAAAGAGTTCGTGATAGACAAAGTCATCGAGCGAGCGTCCAGCATAGAGGAGGACGAGGGAACGCCGTTGGCCGCTGTCGATCAAGTATTTGATCATACTGCGGAAGGGGGTAATCCCAATGCCGCCGGCGATCAGCACGCACTTCTGCTGCGGGTTGGCCGGCAGCACAAAGTCACCGGCCAATTGCCCGGCGACAATCTCACTCTCTTCGTCCATCGCTAGCATTGCCGCTTTAAAGGAGCTTGAGCGGTCGTAGAATTTAACACCGATACGCAATTCCTCTTCCGTGGGCGATGAAGCCAAGGTGAAGTAGCGGCGGTTACCGCGCGTATCAGCGTCATCATGACCAAGCGTCCACTCCATATACTGGCCAGGGGCAAAGGCAAGCCGCCGGTTGGGCACAAAGACAAAATCAAAGACATCGGCAGACAATTGGATGCGCTCCTTGAGCCGGAGCACCAACTTAGCTTTAGGGCTGACAATGTACGCAAAGAGGTTACCGACCAGGATGCCCACCTCTGGTGTAGGATAAAACGAACCAAGATGAAATTGGGGAGCGGCCACGATGCCGACGAGCGCGCCATAGATGATTTGGGTGCGGCGCGTGGGCGGCATCGTCAACGGCTCGGTGAGGATCACAAAGGCAAAGAAGAAGAGTGGCGAATAGAGCAGCGTTCGTTGCAGTGCAATCAGTACTTCCGGCGGCCCGTCGTGATTGAGCAGGGCAAAGGCCAACAGGGTCACCAACGCGCTCACAAAAAAGCTGACGACCAACGCATTGCGGCGGATTTTACGCACAACCAAGAGGCCGCCCAGCACGACAAAGGGTAACAACTGCGTGTTGCCCACCCACCAACTGGCCGATTGATTGACGGTGAAGTAGGTAAGGGCAACGGCAAAGGCCACCGGATTAAAGAGATGTTTGCCTTTGATCGCCACAATATATTTGGAGGCCATCGCCAAGACCGCGGCCCAGCCCAAGAACCAGAGGTCATGGTACGATTCAAGCGGCGAAATGATCAAGGCCAGGATCAGCGCCGAAATGTAGACGGACTCTGCATTGGCCGGTACCCCAAAAACCTTGGCAAAGAGCCAATTCGTCAGCGCACATACCCCAACGAGAAAGCCGGTGGTAAAAAGCAGCGCATAGGGAGCATCAGCCGACAGACCGGCAAAGGCGAATACAACAGCCACGCCCAGCAAGAAAATCAGATAATAGAGAACCAACCGGTACATCGTCACCCGATTGAGCAAATTGTCGATCACTTTGGTGGTGGATCTGATCATGATGCTACATACCTCACAAAGCCGCTGGTGAAGGTCGCCTGTCGATCTCGGTCGATGAGGTACCCTTCAAAGCCGTCTAAAGTTTCAATAAACTGAATCCCCGCCTGGCCCATAGCAAAAGCGGCTGTCGCAAAGCGATCCGCATCGTAGATAGTCGGACCGATCACGGTCAGGCTAACGATGTCGGTGATTGGCCGGCGGTCGCGGGGGTTATAAATGTGTTGCCCTTGCAGATAAGTGCCGGAGGTGGCCACGCCACAGTCGCTGACCGCCAACACTTTGACAATCTGATCGGGGTCAAAGGGGTTACGAATGCCCACCTGCCACTTTTCGCCATGATGATTTTTCCCCGCCACCTGGAGATCGCCGCCAGCCTCGACATAAAAATTACTCAGCCCTTTTTGATGCAGGATGATGGCAGCATAGTTGATTGCCCAACCTTTCACAATGCCGGAAGGGTCATAGCAGCCATTGTTGTCAATGTTAAAGTAACCGTCAGTCGCTTGCCTGGTCTGCTCGGCCAGCGCAAAAATTATTTGCATATCTTCACTGGCTTGGTCTTTGCGGAGACACCCGTTGTTGATCAACGAAAGTTCGCTCTCTGCTTTATAGGGGCTAAATTTCTCGTCGATGTAGGTAAAATAGGCGAAGACGCTCTCCATGATCGCTGCTTCTGCGGCTTTGGGAATTCCCACATCTGCCACATCCAGCGTCACCGGCATGCCCATAATAATGCGCGTCTGTTTCATGATTAACTCTTTGCGGCGTCAAGCGCGGCTTGCAAAGATTGGCGGAAGGCGCGGCTGGTCAGTGTGGCACCGGAGATTAGGTCGACCTGGGCATCCTGGCTCTGTAAGGCTTCGCGCTGCAAAATCGGTGCCGCCCGCTGGTTGATGCGCACCGAGGTGCGACGATGATCGGGATATTGCAAAAACTGGATATCAACCAGTTTGCTGTCCTGGATCAACACATCGACCTGCACCCAGCCATAAAAGGCATCGGCTGTGCTGCCAGTGTACTCGCCGTCGATATAGGGGCCAAGCGCTTGCGTGGTTGGCGTTGGTACAGGCGGCACGGGTGCTGTAGGCCAGGGTGTAGGCGACGGCTGTGCTGTCGCAGTGGCCGCGGTTGTAGCCGTGGGCTCAGCGGTCGGCACCATGGCAACGGCGCTGCGCGCCGGCTGATTTGGTGTAAATAGCTTTTGCACGGCGGCCGCCATTGTCTGCAATGGTGCCGGAGAAGGTTGGGCCATTGTGGTCGGTGAAGGCACTGATGTTGGCGACGTCGGTGGTTGGGTCGGCGTCGGTTGGGCGGTAGGACCCGCTAACGCGACAGCAAGCGGAGAATCGAGTTGCAACGGCAACTGCCCGCTATCTGGCGGCGCGCCAATCGTTTGCGGCATGTCAACTGCCGGCATCTGCACAGCGATTTTCTGTATCGGCAGCGCCAGCGTCATATCGCCATCTACCATTGTCACGCGCTCATGCAGCACATAGGCCACAAAAGTGGCGATGACAAAGGCGGAAACAAAAAATTTTCTTATGCTGCGCAACAATCCGGAGCTACGCGCTGGTCGGGCATTGTTCATAAACAGTAACCTCTACGATACACTTGTGCCAGAAGGATTCACTAACGATACGGCGCTTCGCCATTCGACCGTCGTATCCCTTGTGAGCGTGAATTTCTTCGATAAGAAGGAAGCAATCACTACGCTAATCTAAGCGTGATGCCGATTGTACCATGCCAGGTGGACCGTTAGGTTAAAACGAACTTAAATTACTCATGTTACGCAGTAAACATGCCGGTTTCGAGTACGCCGCATCCCCAGATGCGGATTGATCCGCATCTGGGGATGCGGCGTATTCGAGTAGCGTGGTGCCTTTATGGGAAGATGCGTAACATGAGTTAAATTATTACCACTCCTCCAGGAAACTCTTATTCCGTGAGGCTGACAATACGCTGCTCCGCCACCGACTGATAGGCACCCATAATCACCTTCAAGGTCAGCGTCGCCTCATCAACCGAGTGCAGTGGCTCATACTTCCCCTCAATCGCCTCGACAAAGTGCTTAATTTCGGCCCCAAACGAGCGCCCATAATCCCACCCGGGATACTCGACCATGGCCGGGATGGAAAAGCCAACGGGCTGATAGTAGAGCTTGTCGATCTCACCCCAAAGCTGGCCCGCCTCGCCCATGA
The DNA here is from genome assembly GCA_034432375.1 of Caldilineaceae bacterium. Taxonomy (GTDB): domain Bacteria; phylum Chloroflexota; class Anaerolineae; order Caldilineales; family Caldilineaceae; genus JAHBVH01. Next base: position 58,226 of record DAOUCA010000099.1, on the reverse strand, counting down.
TATAAAAGAGCGCCGGCTTGGCCCCGGGTCCGCGCAACCCCCAACTGGAAAAGATCTGACCGATCATGCCATCTTCAAATTTCACCATCGCCATCGCCGTATCTTCGGCGGCAAGCGGTAAGCGATAGGTGCCCAGCATTGCCGTGACTTCGGTCGGCTGCTGACCGGCAAGGAAGAGCAGCCGATAAGTCGGGTGGTAGCCGGTGTCAATTAATTCGCCGCCGCCCATCTTCGTTGGGTCGTTGCGCCAACCCCAACTTGCCATCGTCTGCGGCTGGCCCCAGGTTGCCTTGTTGGGGCTAAGCGGGGCGCGACGCGCGCCACAGTCAAGCGAGTGAATCATATAGATCTTGCCCAATTCGCCGCTCAGAATCATCTGTTTCGCCTGTTGCACGGCCGGGAAGAAGAGTTGGTTGTGCGCCGCCATCATCGTGATACCGCTCTCTTTGACGGCTTTCTGGATCTGCTCTGCCTCGCCCATGTTGAGGCAGAGTGGTTTCTCCGTCATCAGATGTTTGCCTGCCTGTGCCGCGGCGACAATCGCTTCGCAGTGTAGATGGTGGGGTAATGCGATGTCGACAGCGTCGATGCCGCTGTCGACCAGTAGATCGCGGTAATCGCTGACAATCTCTGGGTCTGTACCGATCTGCGCGGCCCGCGCCTCGGCATTCTCGCGCGAGACATCGGCGACGGCGACGATCTCCGCTTGGCTCGTGACCCCCTTCCAGCCGTTGACATGCGCCTGCGTAATACCGCCACAGCCGATGAGTCCGATTTTGAGTGTCATGGTTGCTCCTTTGGATTAGGTGGATGATTGGGGAAATTGATCAGTCAGTACTACTTGCGCGATCATACTGCTTGCGGAGGGAACGCGCAAGTCTATGGAAAATTATGGGAGGGTCTTGGCCTTGAGAAGAGAGAATCGGGGCAGAGAAACAGATCGCATTACATGCTGGATCAGAACCGGTGCTGTTACGGTCGACATGCCGGTTCTGATTCAGCGTAGGATGGCGATAGTTATATAGGTAATGATTGCAATCACGCCGGCAGTTGCCCCTGTAACTGCGCCAACTGCTGTTTGAGTTCGGCAAACTGTGCTTGATCTACACTTGTGGCTTCGGTAATCGTTGACCAGCTTACGCCAGCGCGCAACAAGCCGTTGATCAGGTTGACGCGTTCTTCAAGCTTACCTTCAAGCTTACCTTCAAGCTTACCTTCAAGCTTGCCTTCAAGCTTACCTTCACGTAATAACTGTTGTGCATAGCTCACAATTTCACCTCCTGTGTCATTCGCTTGGCCTTTCAACATCTCATCAAATTCACTCACAACTGTTTCTTTTTGCGTCGCAACAACATAACGAATAAAAACGCGGATATAGTCGATGCCGCCAGTCTGTGGCACCTGTTCCAATAAGTGCGCAACAACCAACAATGCTTCACGAACCGGCTCGTGATAAGCCGCCCACATCAGCAATTGCGTGATACGACCGCGGATTGCTCCCTTCACCTCTTCCGGCCCGATGCCTGATTGATCGATCAAGAAGTAAGTGAGATGAGGAACGAAAGGCCACGTTTGCGTCTCTTCGGGAAAGACCTTAGCGAATTCAATGGGGTAGTTCCATTTTTCTGTCCCCTGATAAAAGACCACCGGCAGAATCGGTCGCAGTTCCTGCGGTTTTGGCTTTGCCTTGAAACTTTCATCCCAGATCCGACAGCGATATTTGAGTAGGCGAAAGGTCATCCACTTATCCGGCGAGGACTGATGATCAAAGAGCAGATAGAGAGATACCTTTTCTTTGAATCTCGTATGGGTAATGCTGAAGAGCAGATCCGACTCGCTATGGCGTAGATCATCATCAACATAGCTCCCCTCTTCTAAATACAATGTTGACCAATCTAATGGTGCGCTCATTTCAGAGGGCAAATGTTCTTGCAAAAATGCCGCGGCTTCCTCTGGGTCGGAGAAGACCGCTTTGAAGAGCAGATCATGTGGGTGATGCACGAATTCGATGCTCTTTGACGGCTCCTGTTCTACCACGTCACTCTTCCCTGCTGTGCTTCATACCGTTTGATAACCGATGATAGAGTCATTATAGCATAATTTCACTATTTTACACGGGAAGTTTTTTGCAGTATGCTGGTGATATACTGCGACTAAGCCATCCAGCTAAGGAGATTCACCCATGATCGACGCCCACATCCACTACGGCGACAACGCCCCGGAGCTGATCGCCCTGCTCGACGACTTCAACCTGAAACTGCTCAACATCTGCGTGGCGCAGGATGACCACGGCGACTGGCGCGACCAAGCCGAAACCTACGCCCGCCTCACCAACGAAGATCCTGATCATTTCGCCTGGTGCACCAGCTTTGACTTGCCCCGCTTTGATGATCCAACCTACATCGACAGCGTGATCGCCGGTCTCAACGCCGACTTCGCCAATAGCGCGATTGCCTGCAAAATCTGGAAGAATATTGGCATGGAGGTACGTAAAGAAGACGGCAGCTTCTTCATGGTCGATGACCCGCTCTTCGACCCGATCTATGAGCACATGATCGTCCATAACTGGCCGTTGTTGACCCACATCGCCGAGCCGCTGGAGTGTTGGTTACCGCTAAAGGAGGGGAGTCCGCACTACGGCTACTACAGCAACAATCCCGAATGGCACATGGTTAACAAGCCGGACTTTCCATCGCATCAGACACTGATGGCGGCGCGCGATAACGTGCTGGCCAAGCATCCCAAGCTGCGCATGATCGGTGCCCACTTGGGCAGCCTGGAATATGATGTCGATGAAGTCGCGGTGCGGCTTGATCGTTATCCCAACTTTGCCGTTGACATTTCAGCGCGGCTAGCCGATCTGGCGATTCAGGATTCCGCTAAGGTACGCGACTTCTTTATTACCTATCAGGATCGGATTCTCTTTGGCACCGATGTGGTGATGCGTAAGGCCCCTTCGACGCTGCCGGCAGCCGAACGCGCCAACGCGCTGAATGCGCTGCGCCAAACCTACGAGATGCACATTGCCTACCTGGAAAAGAAGGGGGATTTGCAAGTGCGGACCTACGCGACCCAAGGGCTGAATCTGCCGGAAGCCGTGTTGGAGCGGGTCTATCGCGAGAATGCGTTGGCCTGGTATCCACAGTTATAGTCTAGGTGACAACCATAAGATGGATGAAGGAAACAGCGGATTTATGGAACGCCTCCAGGAATTGGCTCGACCGGATCTGGTAAGGTGCCGCGGCTTTCTCGGCGAGCTAAACTTTTGAAGAAAGCGATCCACCAAGTCACACATCGAGCCATGAAAGAATTTGCGTGTTCTTCGTGAAACTTTGTGCCCTTCGTGGATCAGTTTCTCTTGTGATTATGTTGGCGGCACAGCGCTTTCAATATACCACCAGAGCCGTTCGACATTGATCGCATCGGGCAGCATCCAATCATCGTGATCGTGCAGATACTCTACATAGGTCATCATGCGTGCCAGTTGACGCCGCAGCGGCTCTTCTTGCTGCAACAACCTCAGCAGATCGCGATCGACTGCTTCAAATTGCGCATAGATGCGAGCACCGTCGCTGTTATCATTGTTGCTAAGGGCAATCAAAGCAAAGCGATCGGTAGGATTGAGATCCATGGTTGCCAACAGGTCAGCGGCGCGCACCAGTTTAGCCTGCATCAGCGCAACGCTCACTTTATCGTCAAAGAGATTGAGACGATCCCCAGCGTAGACTAAGCGGACAGCTTCATCTGGTTGGATCTGTGCAACGCCAATGCTTGGCTTTTCAAAATAATTATTCCAACGTGATTGCGCCCATTGCCAGACAGCCAAGCGCCACTCAAAGCGGCTGCCTAGCCACTTTTGTAATCGTTCCAACCCTGACCATCCAAAAGGCCGTTGGGGACTATTGCCCTGGTTGGCAATCGCAGCTGCAATCAAAATCGTCGGCACTTCTTCGGTCGCCAATGAACGAATATAGCGCCGTTGATCCTCCACTTCGTGTAAGCCTTGCCGATACCAGCCAAGCCGCCCCACAAAGTTATTGGGCCAAGGCACCCACCAATCCGCACGCTCCTTTTGCTCAATATCGATAGGCCGTTGATGGTATGGGTAAAGATGGAGTAGCGCCGCCAGTTGCTCCAGAGCCACTGGCTCATTATCACAACTCTGTCGGCTCAATCCCAACTGACTAAGCGTCAGGTTGGCAACTTCACAGCTCGGATCAATGGCCCCTGTAGCAGCAATCGTGGTCATCAAAATTAAGCATACTGATAGCAAAATCACTGCTATCAGTAAGGCAGAATGAACGGGTGTAGCCCAAAACAGCGCCATCTCACTCGATCCATTCTGCAGCTTTTTCTTACTAGCGCGATGACCAACAACAGCGCGCTGCGCCTGCAACGCATTCATAAAGGCAACCCCCGTTCCATCAAATTATGTGGTTCAACAGCCCAAAACCGCCAACATATGCTCATATTCCTCAGGGAATATGCGTCAAAGGTGTAGCATAGTTGAAACAATTATTGCATGACATTGTTATGCTGCCATGCAATAATGTCATAGTGAATCGCGCCATTCAAGCGCGATGCTTGAAATCAGTTGGCACAAGATCAGAATTCTATCCAATTGTACATCATAATTTCGTGGTCAATGATACAAACTGGTACATAATTATTGAATGAGGAGAGGTTGCAGTGAATCGACTATCCCCCACATTATCACTATCTGCACCCCAGACTGCCCTATTTGCCCGATCATCTGCCACAGGGGCATATGACACAGGGGCATATGACACAGGGGCACATGACACAGGAGCACATGACACAGGGGCATATGACACAGGAGCGATCGACACAACGATTTTACACGAATTTCTGCGCAAAACGCTTGATTCAACTTGGGAACTTTACCAGTATCCATTTCTCAATGGTGATTATCCCCCTTTGGCAGTCCTACATCCGATCCACGGCTTGACGATCTTTGGCGTCTTTCCCTGGGATCTGCGTCACTACCGCTGTGAGCAACGGGGGCGCTACTTGCGGTACTTTCAACGGGTCGATGGGGTTATGAAGCCAATTCATAGCCCGCTGCGACGCGTCGAACATCAAGTCGAAAACTTGATCAATCTCTATTTGCCTCATATCGGCGAATCTGTTGCCCGCGACCGCCGTTCGCTCTCTGCGTTTCAGGTCGTACTTTATTTCCCCCATGCCACCACCTATGCAGCACAAGTCTTCGCGCCCATAGCACCGGGACGCGGAAGTGTTTTTGGCTATGACGCTTTAGAAACAGAAGAGATTGCAAAAATTCTACCAGCCACCCAACGACCTACCAACCGCGCGGTACAGCCCGAATGGTTGGCAGATCTGCGCTTTTGGTTGGCACCACCCCAGCACAAGCCGGCCAACAACCTTACCGATCAGTTAACGGAAGAGCAGCTTCGCCACGTTGAACCGGCAGCCATGCGCCATCAGCGGCTTCATGGGGTAGCGGGCAGTGGAAAAACTTTGGTGATTGCGCAACGGGCGGCCAATTTAGCAGCAGCGGGTAAGCGCGTCTTGGTCGTCACCTTCAATGTGACCCTCTGGCAATATATTCGCAACTTGGTCAGCAAAAGCAACGTTGCATTCCCTTGGGAGAATATCGAGTTTCACCATTTTCATGGCTTTTGCAAAAATTTTTTAACAGAGCAGGGAGTCGAATGGCCCCGTACAAGTGGACGAGCCTCCAAACAGGCTCATGATGAGTCAGTACCCCGTTTGGTGATGGAAACCATGGAACGAATCCAAGCATCTGGTAGACCCATAATACGCCGCTACGACGCCATTTTGATCGATGAAGGACAGGACTTCCCACAGCTTTACTATGAGATGCTTTGCCAATTCCTTACCGAGAATGATGAAGTGCTCTTTGTCGCCGACCGTAAGCAGAATCTCTACCTGCGCGACGATAGCTGGCTCGATCAAATGCGTGGCACCAAATTCCGTGGACGTTGGCGCGAAATGAAGCAAAGCTATCGTCTGCCTGTGAGAATTGCGACGGAAGCGAATCGGTTTGCAGCGCTCTTCTTGCCAAAGCTTTCTAGTGTAGCCGCAGATGGTACGGCGGCGAGCGCAGTTGAAGCGGTCAATGACCTTGCCAATTCCTACCTTGGCTGGCACAATATGGAGAGCCTTGCTAACATCATCGAAATGATGCAACAGACCGTTCATTGGTTAATGCGCAGCCGGGGATTGAAACCAACAGATATTGTGATCCTCACCCCAAACCAAAGTGACGGCTGGGCTGTAGCGGCTGCGTTTGAAGCGCAGGGACAGGCGGTCAATCATATTCTCAGCGCCGATGATGGCCATGTGGGTCGCCGCCAACGCCGTTTTCGTAAACGCACCTTTGCACCAGAGGATGAACGGCTCAAGGTGAGTACGATTCACAGCTTCAAAGGGTGGGAGTTGAATACGGTAATCGTGCTTACCCCCATCGATGATCGCTTTTGGGAAGAACAGAGTCCCTATCTCTTCTATGTTGCAATGACGCGGGCAAGGCAAAATATAATTGTATTCAACCGCAACCTTGCCTACCACTCGTATGGCGCAACCTGGAATGAGCTCTACTATGATCCAGCCGCACCCAAATCCCTTGCCCCCCCGCTTATCTCTGCCGGAGGAGTTTAATCCCCGCACCTGCTTGATTAGCAAGCAGACTGAATTTGGTCTCTTTCACGAAAGCCGACGCGGCGCACGATTGGCGGCCGATCTCGTCGCCAACGGTCATCCCGATGACCTGATTCTGGCCGAAACGGTACTTGATGCCGTGCTGAGTTGTCAAGAGACCGATGCGCGAGATCCACACTACGGCAACTTTTACTGGATGGCTGAAGATACCTTTGTTGAGGATCTCAACGCCGTTGAATTTAATCTAGAAGCACTGATCCCCATGATGATCCGTCATGGGGATCGTCTTTCTAAAGAGTATCGTGAACGCGTGCTGGGGGCGATCCGGCTCGGGTTAAGGGAGATTGCCCAGCTTGATGTATTGGTAGCCTATACCAACATTACAGTGCTTGATATTCTCAACAGCTGCCTGGGTGGCGAGTTACTAGAAGATCAAGCGATCGCGCAAAGGGGCTATGCGAAGCTAATTGCCTGGATAACCTATACCAATCAGCACGGGCACCCGCTCGAATATAACAGCCCTACCTATAGCGCTGTTACCATCCGCGCCCTCAAATGGCTGGTCGATTTGGTCCAAGATAACGATACTCGTGCCAATGCCCAGCGCATGATTGCCAAGCTGGCACTTAGCATTGCACTCCACATCCACACGCCAACCGGACGCTGGGCGGGCCCCCATGGTCGAGCCTATCAACCTTCCGTAGTCTGTGAAACTCCGCCGGAGATCGACATGGTGCGCAGTTGGGCGACCAATGGCACGGTACCAGCCTGGATTGGCGGTCTACTTGATCAGCGTCCAGAGACCTTTCAAGTTGTAGAAACTGCCGAGCGCAATCGCAAACTTGCCATTACCACCTATCATGCGCCAACCTATGTGTTGGGCACCGCCACCAGCAGCTTTAACCCGCAAGCCAATGTCTGCATGGCCCATTTTACCCGTCCTCACGCCGATCGCCCCGGCGTCCTCTATAGCCGCTACATCACCAACGACAAGTGGTTTGGCGATGCCTACCATGCGACCGACCGCACCAAGACTCGCAATTTGCCCGACGAAGGTGACTTTTTTAGTGTGCAGCAGGCAAACCGCGCCATAGGCATCTATGGCCCACAGAATTTTCGCCATGGATCAAGCGCCAAAGCGGTCTTAATCTGGACGCAGGCGGCGCAGGTCGATGCAATTTGGGTAGGCCCAAAGCGGGTAACGTCGTTGCCAGCGGTGGTTGCACCGGGCGAAGTTATTGTCGTCTGCAGCGGTGATGCGTGTATTGCCATACGACCACTCACGATCACAGCAATGGGCAAAGCTAGTCCGGTACAATTAGTGGAACGAGACGGCGATCTGGTTCTGGAGATGTACAACTATCAAGGACCGGAGAAGCGCTTCTGGGAGATGAATTGGCCGGGGGCCTTCTACAAAGGCAAGCCGATCGTTGCCTTTTATTTGGAGATGGCTGCTCGCAATGCCTTTCGTGATGGCGCTGCATTTGGTGCGGCAGTCGCCCGTGGCACCATCGCCGAGCATCTCGATCCAGCTTATACCTATCCTGCTGAAGGGGAACGGCGATACACGGTCTTCTATCAACGCAATGGCCAGGAGATCGGGATCGATATTGACCTAATGGGGTGGCAGCTTAAACGGCGCTGGACCGAACAGGGCGATCTTGGTTGGCCAGCGTTGGAGACCGATTTTACCGATGCCGTTGCGTATACCTGATCGATGGTCCTGCCTACTAATAGATAAAATCCTTAAAAGTCATACAGCCTCTCGTGTAAAAGTAACTCTCTTATGGATGACTTTTAAATGATTCGTCTATAAGGTATGTGGTGATCGGTTATCAAGCTGAAGGGCGTTTAACCGAAGTGGCACGTCAGGAAACTGAACAAACGGAGCAACGGGCGGCACATTTGGCGGCTAAAGTGCGCAAGTTAGGCATCGCTCCTGGTCAATTGTACTAGGGAAGCGCTTGAATGGTCGTAACGGTTACATTCAGGTGCAGATTTTCGTGCAACTTTACCATTGTTTTGCCGCACGCAGCGTGGTATGCTCCCAGGCGGTCAATATAATCCCTCTGACCAGAACTTTACTTTCACAAGTAGCTTTCACCAACCCACAACGATGCGGGAGCGTCTGCAATGAACCGAAAATCCATTTTGTGCCTTTGTTGTACTTTGTCCCTTCTCCTTCTTGCCAGTTGTGTTGCACCGACTGCGCCAGCCGAGCCAAGCCAATCAGTGGCAGCGTCTACAACAGTGGCCGAAGAAGCCGCCGCTACATCGATCACAGGCAACCTTGGCATTGATCCGATTAAGATTGCGTTGATTATTCCCAGCACAACCAATGATATTTCGTGGAGCCAGTCGATCTACGAGAGCCTGAGGCAGATCCAAATCGATGCCGGCGAAGGCGTGGTTGAAGTGGCCTACAGTGAAAATATGTTTAGCGTGCCAGACGCCGCCGCTGCGCTCCGTGACTATGCCAGCGATGGCTACGATCTCATCATCGCGCACGGTGCCCAATATGGCGATTCGCTCTTTGAAGTGGCACGCGACTTTCCAGAAACCAGCTTTGCCTGGGGCACCACCACCAATACAGGCGGCGACGAGGGGCTCACCAACATCTTTGCCTATGAGCCACGTGGGGATGAAGCCGGCTATGTCACCGGTGTCCTCGCCGCCATGTTGACTAAAGCCAAGATTATTGGATTGGTCGGTCCTATAGATGCCGGCGATGCCAAGTTACATGTTGATGGCTTCCTGGCCGGCGTTAAGGCTACCGACTCAGCGGTCGAGGTTAATGTCTCGTTCACCGGTTCCTTTGGGGATACTGCGCTAGCTGCCGAAGCGGCCAATGTCCACGTCCGTGCAGGCGCAGATGTGCTGACCGGGTCGTCGCAGCAGGTGACAGGTGCCATTGGGGTAGCCAAAGAAAATGGCGTCCCCTGGATCGGCGTGCAGGCGGATCAGAGTACGGTAGCCCCAGAGACGGTGGTGGCCTCCGCCATCTATGATTGGTATGACACGCTGCTGGCAATGATCAAAGCCCATCAAGCTGGTGAACTCGGCGGCGCAGTATTACAACTAACCTACGCTAACGGCGGCATCAAGACAATTTATAGTGACGCGCTCCCCCCAGAGGCGGTCGACGCGGCCAAAGCAGCCGAAGCTGGCCTGATCGATGGGTCGATTACGATTGTCGTCGAGCCGCGTTAGTATAGCGAAAATCGCAGGAATAGATCAAAATCCCATGACAGATCAGGCACAGACAATCCGAGAACGTGATATTGCTTACCTGCGACAGGCGATTGCCATCGCGCAGCGATCACGCACCAATGGCAACCACCCGTTTGGCGCACTCCTTGTCGACGACCAGGGCACGGTGTTGCTCGAAGCCGAGAACACCGTGGTGACAGCCAATGACTGCACTGGTCATGCTGAAACAAATCTGATGCGCAAAGCGTCACGCGCCTTCTCACCGGATACCTTGATCCACTGCACCCTCTACACCAGCACCGAGCCCTGCGCCATGTGTGCTGGCGCGATCCATTGGGGCAAGGTCGGGCGCGTTGTGTTTGCGCTCAGTGAAGCGAGCCTCTATACCATGATCGGCAGCCACGATGAAAATGAGACGTTGCGTCTCCCCTGTCGTGAACTCTTTGCGTGCAGCGCGCGGCCAGTAGACGTAGTTGGGCCGTTGATCGAAGAGGAAGCAGGGGTGGTGCATGAAGGCTTTTGGAGATAAACCTTATTCGTATTGTGTATTGCGTGTATTGTAACCGAAGTTTGATGCGCCAATAGGTCATGACTCATTAAAAATGAGCTTATGGTTACGCCCCTCCCCACAAGCCAGAAGGACCGAGGATAGAGTGAATAAGTATATCAAATAAACCTTAGTCATTGTCCAAAAATAGCTTTAGATTTGTAACCGTAGGGACATGGTATACCGTGTCCCTACAACCGTGTACTTATTTCTGGACGATTACTTAGGGTCTGTCCAGAAATAAAGTAGTCAATTGTACGGACACGGTGTACCGTGTCCGTACGGAAAAATTCTCCAAGTTATTTCTGGACAGGCCCTTACTTAACCAGACGTACGTTCTACTAGCTCCGTTACCGGCAACACCAACTCCGGAAAGCACTCCTTCGGCTGCGCCATCATTGCCAACAGCCGCGTCATCTGTTGTCGCCCCACCTCAAAAGTGTCCACGCGCACCGAAGTCAACGGCGGATCGACCATGGCCGCCAAATCCGTATCGTTGTAGCCAATCACGGCGCAATCAACCGGCACCTTGCGCCCGACCTCGCGACAGGCTTTGAGCGCACCAATCGCCATTAGATCATTGTGTGCGCAAATTGCGGTAACTTCCGGTGCAGTGGTCAATAGTCGCTTTGCCAACTGATATCCCCCTTCCATCGTCAACGGTCCGTGAGCGATCCAGCGATCTGCCACCGGCAAACCGGCAATCTGTACAGCATGACGAAATGCATTGAGGCGCAATGCATTGCTCATGGTTGGCGCGACAGCGGGGCCAGCTAGCATTGCAATCTTGGTATGACCTTGGCGACGTAAATGTTCAATGACCAATTGCATACCGGCCCCATGATCACTACGCACCAAGCTGATATTCGGGTGGACAAAAAGACGTCCCCCCAACACCAGCGGGCGGTAACTGTCACAAAAATCTGTCAGTACCCGATCACTGCTGCGCGCGCTGCATAGAATAATGCCATCGACCGGGTAAGAGGCGAGCGAGTGCAGCAGTTGCAACTCCTCTTGCGGATCCCAATTCGTATTGCCGAGAAAGACGCTGTATTGGCTTGCCCGCGCTACCTCCTGCGCGCCATGTGCGACCTCGGCAAAGTAAGGGTTGGCAATATTGGGCACCAACAAGCCCACGGTCATCGTGCGCTGGGTGGCGAGATTGCGCGCCGTGCGGCTAGGGCGAAAGTTAAGGATACGAATGGCCTCTTCGACCCGTCGTCGCGTCGCCGTGCTAATCTTGTCATGGTTGTTGATGACACGCGAGACTGTCTGGTGAGACACTCCAGCCGCGCGCGCCACATCCCGAATCGTTACACGTTGGCTCATGATGCGATTGTAGCATGGATGCGGGCATTAAGGCCATTGCAAGAAAATAAATTCTCCTTCTATTACCGTGCAAATGGGATTGACAAGGAACGCAAGATATGTTATTTTTCTTACAGTGTGACCGGTCACACTGCTCCCCATTCGCAACTGATCCATTGTTTGTCCCTAATAGGGTACGCTTTGCTGCTGTAGGCTAGCGCAGCTCACGCTCCATGCAGGGTGCTGGCTGGGCAAGCCACTTTTTCTGTATGGAAGCCAAAGCTGTGCGCTTAGCCCAAGTGTGCCTTATGAGTTCACGATTAAACAGACACTTTTCCAAAGATCACTGGAGGGATCCCATGCGTGCCGAAGAAGAAGTGAAGCGTGCTCAACCCACTCCCCGTCGTATCGTCAGCCGTCGTCAATTTTTAATCGGCTCTTCGGTCACAATGGCCAGCCTGGCGCTGGTGGCCTGTGCACCGAGTGCTGCGCCGGCACCGTCCGCTGTCGAGCCGGCCGCTGTCGAGCCGGCCGCGGCCGTTGCCGAACCAGCCGTTGCCGGCCAGAAGTACAATGAAGCCCCCATGTTAGCCGATTTAGTGCGTGCGGGCAGCTTACCACCCGTTGACGAACGGCTGCCCAACAATCCCATGATCGTCGAACCATTGGAGAGCATCGGTCAATATGGCGGCGACTGGAATGGCGGCACCATCGAAACCAATGGCAACCTATGGACGCGCAACGGCGGCTATCAGCAGATGTTGCGCTGGACACCAGCCTGGGATGGCATCATCCCCAATCTAGCCGAATCCTTTGAAGCGAGCGATGACGCCACCCTCTTTACCTTTCACCTGCGCGAGGGGATCCGCTATTCGGATGGTGAACCCTTAACTGCCGATGATATTCTCTTTTGGTATGAAGATGTACTGATGAACGAAGAGTTGACGCCATCTGTGGCCTCCTGGTTGAAGCGCGAAGATGAACCGGTCGTCGTCGAAAAGATCGATGATTACACCGTCACCTTCCGCTTTGCCGGACCCCACGGCCTCTTTATCAAAAACGCGGCGCAGACCAACTTCGATGTTGTCTGCTACTACCCACGCCACTATCTGGAACAGTTCCACGTCAAGTACAACCCCAATGTAGCCGAGGATGCCAAAGCTGCCGAGTTTGACACTTGGGTTGACTTCTTTGGCGCCAAAGCGGCCTTTGAGCAGAATGCCGAATTGCCGGTGTTGCGCCCGTGGGTGATGGGGACAAGCATTGGCGGAGCAAGCAGCGGCCGCGTTGTGGCGACGCGCAACCCCTACTTCTTCAAGGTCGACACCGCCGGTAACCAACTGCCCTACCTCGACCGCCATATTGTCGAGTTGGCGACTGAAACGCAGGTGCTCGTCCTCAAGGCGCTCAACGGCGAGATCGATTACCAGGAGAATCACATCTCGGCACCAAGCAACAAGGCGGTCTTTTTTGATAACCGTGAGGCCGGCCAGTTTGACTTCTTTGATCTCTACCCAACGACCGTCAACGAATTTATCATCCAATTCAACATGAATACCACCGATGAGGTCTTGCGCGAAGTCTTCCGCAACAAGGATTTCCGCATCGGTCTCTCCTATGCCATGAACCGGCAGGAGATTATCGATCTGGTGCACGTCGGGCAGGGACAGCCGTGGCAAGCAGCCCCACGCCCTGAATCGCGTTTCCACCACGAGCGGTTGGCGACCCAATACACCGAGTTCAACCCCGACCTGGCCAATGAACACCTCGACAAAGCGGGCTATACAAAACGCGATGCCGCCGGTTTTCGCCTGGGACCGGATGGCAATCGCATCTCCTTCGTAATGGAGGTGGATTTGGGGCGCACAACCTACATTGATGCCCTGAGCTTGATCAAACCGCGGTGGGATCAGGTGGGCGTCGAGATGAATGTACGGACGATGGAGCGTTCGCTCTGGGAGGAACGGTGTCGTGGCCGCAATCTCGAATTCCACGCTTCCGGCCATCGTTTCGGTGGCGGTGATGGCGATGCGGTGATTCTCGATGCGCGCTATTGGTTACCAGTCGATAACGGTAGTTCGATGTATGCCAAAGCTTGGGCTTTTTGGTACAACGATCCGGAAGATGAACTGGCCGAAGAGCCGCCGACCGAGGTCAAACAGGCCATGGAGATTTACCGATCCATCGGCTTGACTGGCGATGATGAAGAGCAAGTAAAGCTGATGATGCAAGTGCTCGACATCGCCGCCGAAGAGTTCTACGCCATCGGCACCGTGCTCGAACCGAACGCCTATGGCATCGTCACCAACCGCATGCGCAACGTGCCCAAAGTGGTCCCCAATTCATGGATCTACCCCACGCCTGGACCATACAACCCGGAACAGTTCTGGGCGGAAAATGCATAAGTAGAGATTGGAGACTGGAGATTGGAGATTCTAACGCGCTACGATCTCCACGCTCTAATCTCCGATCCCCCGTCTCCGATCTCCAAATAGAATCGACCTTTCCACATGTTTCAAACAACACCCACCTGGTTCGATCGTCCCATGCGTTGGGCGCAACTGACATTGGTCGAGAATGACCCTGGTCACTATGATCTCAACGTTTGGCTCGACTACTTCAAACGTATCAAGGCCGACGGTGCTTGTCTCAGTGCCGGCGGCTGTACTGCCTACTATCCCACCACAATTCCCTATCACCACCGCAGCCCTTGGTTGGGCGACGGCGATCCACTGGGTGAGCTGATCCAGGGCTGTCGCGATCTCGATATGACGGTCATCGTGCGCACCGATCCCCACGCGATCCGCCAGGATGCCGCCGATGCGCATCCTGAATGGGTTGCAGTTGACGCACAAGGCAACCCACGTCGTCACTGGGCGATGCCGGAGATGTGGGTCTCCTGTGTGCTTGGTCCCTATAATTTTGACTTCATGACTGAGGTGCACCGCGAGATCATGGAGCGCTATCAGGTGGAAGGGATCTTTGGCAATCGTTGGGCTGGCGGCGAGATCTGTTACTGTGAAAGTTGCCGCAGCACATTCCAGCAAGCCTATGGCATGGATCTACCTCTTGCGCGCGACCCCAGCGATCCTACCTATCGCCACTGGTATCTCTGGCGGCAGGCGCGGCTCTTTGCGATCTGGGATCGTTGGGACGCAACGATCCGCAGCGTCAACCCCAATGGCTGCTTTATTGCCAACAGCGGTGGCGGTGCCCTGAGTACGCTGAACATGAAGAACATCGGTGAACGGGTCGGGATTCTCTTTGCCGACCGCCAAGCGCGCCACGGCACGATGGCGATTTGGGCCAACGGCAAGAATGGCAAAGAATATCGCGCCACCCTCGGCAACAAACCGATTGGCGGCATCTTTAGTGTGGGCGTTGAAGAACAGTATCGCTGGAAAGATTCGGTACAGAGTCCAGCGGAGATTACGCTATGGGTGGCCGACGGCATTGCCAACGGACTGCGCCCCTGGTTCACCAAATTCGGTGGCGTGCTCTATGACAAGCGCTGGCTCAAACCGGTCGAAGAGGCATACACTTGGCAAGCCAAGCACGAACGCTATCTACGCAATATCCGCCCCATCGCCCGCGTGGCGCTCGTCTATTCACAGCGCACCGCAGCCTTTTACGGTGGCCAACAGGCACGCGGCAAGGTGGAGGATCACACGCAAGGCTGGTATCAGGCGCTGATCGAGGCGCGCATTCCCTTTGAGATGGTCCACGATGAACTGCTCGACGCCGATCATGTTGACGGGTTCAAAACGCTGATCCTGCCCAACATTGCCGTGCTCTCAGACGAACAGTGTCAACAGTTGCGTGATTTCGTGCAGCGCGGCGGCAGCCTCATCGCCACCTTCGAGAGCTCGCGCTATGACGAGTGGGGCCAACGGCGGAACAACCTGGGATTAGCCGATCTCTTTGGCGTGGATGTGACCGGCGAGGTCGAGGGGCCAATGCAGAATTCTTATCTGCGCCTCGAACCGAACCCCGATGGCAGCTACCACCCGCTCATTCAGGGCTTTGGCGACACCGAGCGGATCATCAACGGCGTCAAGCGCTTACCCGTTCAAGCCAACACCGCTTTCCCCAACCCGCCCTTGACCCTCATCCCCACCTATCCCGACCTACCCATGGAAGAGGTTTATGTGCGTGACGACCACACGGGCATTCCCGAAGCATATCTGCGCGAAATCGGCGCGGGGTGCGTCGTCTACTTCCCGTGGGATGTCGACCGCACCTACTGGGAGGTGCTCTGCATCGACCACGGCCGGCTACTTATCAATGCCGTCGATTGGGCCACGAATGAGCCGCGCCCGGTCGAGGTGAACGGGCCGGGCGTGCTCGATGTGACGGTATGGGAGCAGGCGGCATCGCTGACGGTGCATCTGGTCAATCTGACGAATGCGATGATGATGAAAGGACCGGTACGCGAATTGACGCCGGTGGGCGCACAGCAGGTGCGCGTGCAGATCCCGGCGGGCAAGACAGTCAAAGGGGTACAGTTGTTACGGCGTGGAGAAACACCACAGTGGCAGGTGAGTGGAGGGTGGTTGCAGGTGAAGGTGGGGTCAATTTTGGATCATGAGGTGGTGGCGGTGGATTGGGCGTAGGTTACGAAACTGTCCAATCAGTGATATTCAGTTCTGGAGCTCGTTCAAAATCTCGGTAATTTCGAGTGACAACTGTCGCCTGATTGGACAGTGCGATTGCTGCAATACGCAAATCTTGCGTACCAACCCGAATTTTCAGTTGTCGAAGTCGTTCAAATTCAATGACCGCTTTGTCATCATATGGTAGCACTTGGATGGTTTGGAAAAACTCGATCGTTTGTACCAAGAACTGTAGCATCCGGCTGCTTTCCGCTTCATTTCTTGCACGACGAAAGGTAGCCAAACGACCCTGTACCTGCTCTGCAAGTGTGATGACGGTCACTGCACGATTCTCAGTAGAGACGTTTTGCAAATTTCTTAGTACGACTGGATGTTGACGCTGTAATAAGGACACATGATCTATGTCAAGTATGTAGAGCATTACGAGTCGATTTCAGTCGTGTTTTGTGTTTGCTTATCGATTTCACAACGGAATGCCTGGATGTCCTTCTCAAACTGTTCCCAATCATTCTCATCTCCCCACGCACCACCAAAACGCAGCCACGGATCATCGACTGGTTCAGTGCCATTGGGAACATCAACACGAACAAGGCGACTCTGCACAGTCGCCTTGGCAATAGCCGCACGGACGAGCGCCAATGCTTCTTCCTCATCGGCACCGGAAACAACGATCTCTGGCATCAAGATGGGACGAGCTAGATAACCATTGGCTGGTTGCTTCGTTAATAGAATGTCATATTGCATAGAATACACCTCTCAGAATAGTCTCCTATATGTCAATACCTTCGCCAATTTCAGAAATTAGAGCCGTCATTCCTGCGCAGGCAGGAATCCATCTTCATGTTACACGAGTAGATTCCTGCCTGCGCAGGAATGACATCTGGAAATTTCCGCCAAAACAAGGTTCGGCGAAGGTATTAATATGTATAACAGAGAGTTTAACATTGCAAAGTTTCATTGTCAATACAATCGCAAATTTCCTTCTTCAAGCGTAACTACCAAGCCACCCCCTCCCAACCTCCCCCAGATTGGGGGAGGAGTCGTGACCGTTCCCTCCCCAGGTTGGGGAGGGGTTAGTAGTACCTTCAAGAGTAGAAGTTACGCAGATGTTGGCTTCACACCCGGCAAAAAGCAACCTACTCAGCCGGCGATCTGCGCAAGTGATGAAGATATCATATTCCCAATCCAGAAAGGACCCTGTCCCCATGACCCGATCCACGCTACCCGCCTTCCCCTATGGCGCGGTCTACTTCCGCAAATCGAATCCACCCCAGGCCGACTGGGCGCGCGACTATGGCGTTGCCGCCGAGGATGGCATGAACATCTTTCGCCACTGGGTGCTCTGGTCGGCGATTGAGATCGCGCCCGGCGTCTTTGACTGGAGCGACTACGATCGCCAATTTGATCTGGCCGCCGAACATGGCATGAAGACCGTCATCGCTGAGTTTAGCATGGCCGCGCCAGAGTGGGCTTTCCGCCGCTATGCCCATGCCCGCTACGAAACGATCAATGGTCAGCGCCTGGAGAGCCAGATGAGCGCCAGTTGTGCCACCGGCGGCTTTCCCGGTCTCTGTCTGGACAACGAGGATTACAAGGCATTGGTCGAAAACTTCCTGACTGCGTTGGTCAACCGCTATCAAGATCACCCCGGCATGGGCGGCTACGATGTCTGGAACGAGGCCAACTATCGCCAAGATACCTGTTTCTGCGACGGCACCGCGCAAAAGTTCCGCGCCTGGCTGCAGACCAAATATGGTGATCTGCGAACCCTGGGCCAGAGTTGGAACCGTCACAGCTTTGCCGAGTGGGACGACATCACGCCGCCGCGCCACCTGGGTCCCTACCCGCATGTGCTCGATTGGCTGGACTTTCGCATTGACAACGCCTATGAACTCATGCGCTGGAAGGTGCAATTGATCCGCAGCTTGGACGACAAAAACGCCATCACCGGGCATGGCATCGTCGGCACGCTAACCAAGGCCGCGCCCGGTGGGGCCGATGATTGGCGCGCCGCCGCCGAGGTCGAAAGCTATGGTTACACCTGGGGTTCCTCGCGTCACGGCGACGAACCGTGGAAACAATTTCATGCCGTGGATCTGGTGCGTGCTGCGGCGCGGGGCAAACCCTTCTGGCACGCCGAAACCTACGCCGGCCCGCTTTGGATGCAGCCACAGGTGATTGGCAAAGCACGCAACGAAGGACGCATTGCCACGCCGGAGGATATCCGCTTTTGGGACATGACCAGCTTTATGCTGGGAGCGACCGGCATGCTCTACCTACGGTGGCGGCCCCTGCTCGACGGGCCCCTCTTTGGTGCCTTTGGCGGCTATGGGATGGACGGCTCACGCACGGAACGCTCGGAAATGGTCAGCAAGGTTGGCAAATGGGCGACCGCGCCGGAACAGACGGCGCTATGGAAATCGAAGCCAATCCAAGGCGAAGTCGGCATTATCTATGCGCCGGAGACGCAATTCTTTCTCTATGCACAGCAGGGTAAAACCGATTTCTATGCTCGCTCCATGGAAGGGGCCTATCAGGGCTTTTTCTCGAATAATATCCAAGCCGATTGGGTGCACATCGACGATATTGACCAATATGATTTTCTCTACCTTCCCATCCCTGTCATGTTGACCCAACCCCATGCGACGCAGATCAAAGCGTGGGTAGCCGCCGGTGGCACGCTGATTGCTGAGGGCTGCCCCGCCTACTGGGGCGACCAGGCGCATGTCGGCACCGTACAGCCAAATTTGGGCTTGGATGAACTCTTTGGCTGCCGCGAAAACTATGTTGAATTTACGCCGGATATCCTTGGCGATCTCAAATTTAACCTGAGTGGCATCCCGACGTGGGGCGGCATCTTCTTACAAGCGTACGAGCCAACGACAGGAACAGCGGCTGGTTGGTACGGGGATGGGCAGATCGCGGCGGTCGATCACACCTTTGGCAAGGGTAAGACACGGTTGATGGGCACGATGGTTGGCGCGGGGTATGGCAGTCATCCGCAAGAAGGCGCATCGTCGCCCTTTGCCAAGTTATTTGATTTTGCCGGCAAAAAACAACAGGTGATCAGCAGCGATCCACAGGTGAAGGCGCGGTTGCACACTGGCGACGGTGGCACCTATCTGTGGGTAGCGAATCCAACGCGACAGGCGCGCCCGGTGCGGTTGACGATCGATAGCGTGTGGGGAGGCTTTGCGAATGCGATCACATTGTGGGGAGCAGAGACAACGATCAGTGACCAGGAAATTATTCTGATAGCTCCGGCGCGTGATGTTACCGTGGCGCACTTACGATAAGGAAATAATACAGATGCGTTTAACATTTACGCAAGCACGCTATGCAATCAAAGCTAACTGCAGGCGTTTAAGTCTCCGGTCTTTAAGCCCTTCATCAATGGTTCCTGCCGTTACGCAGATGAGCCATGCGTCCACGATTCAGGTGAGCCGCGACCCTGTGTCTGGCGCTGGATCTGCTCGTCACCTACGGCAGCCGCGGCGTCCAAGGCCTGAGCGATCTCCTCATCCGTTACTTGCGTCAGATAGCCTGTTTCTGTGGCATGGTAGACCCAGACGCCGGCCAGACAGTCCGCCTGCAGTTCCCACTCTGGCGGGAAAATTCGTCAGCCCAGAAGGCCTGGATGCTGTTGACAAAGCCCACCACGCGACAATCCTCGCGGTTGTTGGCGTCTTCCCCCGTCTGACATGCCTCGCCCAGGGAGGTCGTATCGCCACTATTCTGTGTTGATGGCGCGGGCGCTTGCTCAAGTACACCGATGAGGGCACCGGGATCCCCGCCGAGCAGAAATACCACGAGCAAGACTACCAGGCCAAGGCCGGCGTGGCCGAGGGCTGTTGCTCTCCCCCGCCTCAGTACACACCAGCGCCGTATGCAGGCGTCGCTGGTGGCAAGTTTTCCACGCATACACCTGGTTACGGCGGCGACCGGAATCGTCGTGGTACACGATAACGTTTTGCGATCTTTCTATCTAGAGAAGAAGGTAGAAGCAGAAGATACATAAAGAAACGTGTGCAAAGGCGTGTGTGGCTATTCTCATCATCAAAAGTTCGGATCAGCGGAAAATATCAGCGCAATGAACGGTATATTGTGCTGGCGATGAACGTTTGGTTAGGATACAGGCTTTGTGTGGATCATGACTCAGGGCCAGTGCATAGGGTGTTTCACCACTATCCTTATCCAAGCTTAGTGTGATCTTTTCAACCGGCCTACAACCTTGTGCAATGGCCAACCACACTTGTTTCGCGGCGTGGGCGCTGGCATGACCACACCAAGTCACCGCGGCCTTTGCCTTGGCTTGCACATCCGGATCCGCCAACTCATCGGCGCGCTTGGGTTCACAGATGTATTTGGCCGTCGCGCTTTCGACCACAAAATCGGGTTCGTATCTCCGGTCATTCTGATAGTAGATGCGGAAGCTGCCCCGTGGCGGTTTGATCCATTTCAAGGTCGGGTCGGGGTCATTTTCGAGCACAACCGCCAGGCGGCGCTCGGCATCCGAATCAAATTTCTGCTGCGGGAAGAGACAGCGCTGGAAGCCGCCAAAGAGCATGTTGCGGATCTCATGTTTGACCGCGACCGGTTGGCGGAAGTTGCGCGCGGCTTGATGGGGCGGGAGTTGATATTGGGTGCTGTCCAGGAGGGTAAAGCCGTGGCTGACATGTGCTTCATAGGTGGTGGCGTACTCTTCGTAATGCTCCTGCATCTGCAGATGGATCAGCTCAGCTAAGCGCTTCTCATTGAATTGCAAGACGTTGAGCAGGTCGGCTTCATCAGCCAGATAACCGCGCAAGTGGGTAATCACCTGATCGGCCAGGCCATAGAGCAGCGCGGCGTGGTCATCGTAGTTGATATCGTTGTAGTCCATCAAGCTGCGCACGAGATAGTCGGCGGGCGCGGCTTCGGTGGCGACGCCATTGTCGTTGCGCAGGCGATATTGGGTGTTGCTTTGCAGATGTTGAATGAGAATATTCTGTGCCACCGGCTGGTAATGGACGCTGCGCAGATCAAGCGCAAAAGGGCGGAATGCACCACTGACTTCGCCGGTTGGTACCACCGCAATGCGTGGAATGTTGATGGTCAACTGCGCCACCACTGCGGTGGTCTTGGCCACAATGGCAGCGACCTGCGTCTGGTCCAACCGGTCAGCCACAACGCCATCGATCCCCAATTGCATTGGCGTCAGGGCCTGGTAGACTTTGTCGGTAATCGCATGCTGGATCGGCGCTTGACACAACGCCGCGGCGCGCGGCAAAGTCTCGTATTCGTTTTTAATCACCTCGAGAATGAGATGGACCGCCGCTTGCTCGTGCGGGGTGTAGAAAAGGGGCGCGGGCGTTTGCTGCGGTTGACCAACCTCTGTACCGGTGCCGGTCGCGCTAGCTGACGCAGTGGCGCTGCTGCCATTGCCACCAACCAAGTGCTGCAGCAGCGTGGAAGGCACGGCGACGATCTGCTGCCCGGCGAGCGGAATATCGCGGCCAATCACCACGCCGGTGCGAATGATCGAGTCGGGGTTGTTGGCCGCGTCGATAATCTCTTGAAAGCGGTCATGCGAGACGATGGTGAGACGGTCCACGGCGGGGTTGCCGGTGCGTTTGCCGTAGGGCAGGCGCAGCCCACGCCCAATCGACTGTTCGACCAGGGTTTTGGAGTTGGCGGTGCGCAGCGGCACAATCGTATAGAGGTTGGTGACATCCCAGCCCTCTTTGAGCATGTTGACATGAACGACAATCTCGACGGGGTTGTGGCGATCTTCGACGGAGAGCAGCTTTTCGACCGTTTCGTCCTTCTCTTCGCCGCGCTGGTTGGAATGGACGGTGATCACCCGCCCGCGATAACGACCATCAAAAAAATCGGGGGCTTCCAGCAGCCGCACCAACGCTTCGGCATGGTCGGTATCCTGCGCCACCACCAGCATCAAGGGCTTGACAATCGGCAACTGCTGCTCACGCGCGTAGATCTCCAACTCGACTTTGCTGTTTTCGTGCAGCCGCACGCCATCTTCCAGCTTGAGCCGTTCCAGACCAGCCTCGTCGTAGCCGGCTGGGTTGAAATTTTCACGCGTGGCCACGGCCGGCTCTTTGACAAAGCCATCGGTCATCGCGCTGGAAAGCGGATAGCTGTAGATCACATTCTGGAAGGGCGTACTCGTTTTCCCCGCTTCGATCTGGGGCGTGGCGGTCAGTTCCAGCCCCAGAATTGGCTTCAATTCGTTGATCGCGCGCAAGCCGGCCTGGGCGCGATAGCGATGTGACTCGTCCATGAGCAGGACGAGATCATCGAGACCGGCCAGATAGTCAAAGTAACTTTCGCCGATATATTCGCTGAGCCGTTTAATGCGGGGTTTATTACCGCCGCGCACTTCGCTGTTGATCTTGGAGATGTTAAAGATATTGATGTGGACTTCGCCAATGTCGAACATGCGCTGTTGCAGATAATGCTCATCGCGCACACCCCGCCCACTCTCGTAATTCTCGCCGGTGATAATCTCCGGCGGGTGGTTGGCGAATTCGGCAATGCCTTGGAAGACATATTTGCGCGTGTTCGGTGTAAAGTCGGTGATCAGCTTGTTGTAGATGGTGAGGTTGGGCGCGAGCACAAAGAAGTGGCGAATGTTGTGCACCCGATGCAAATAGCTGATAAAGGCGCCCATCAGCCGCGTCTTGCCGACGCCGGTCGCCAAGGCAAAACAGAGCGAAGGGAAGTCGCGCTCAAAGTCGGCCACTGTGGGAAACTCGGATTGGATGATCGCGAGTGCCTGCGTGACATCGGGCGCTTTCTCCAGCGGGATGATCTCGCCGACCCGCGCCAGAATTTCCAACGCTGCGCGCTGGGGTTGGCGCAAACTCAGCCGGTTGGCAATCGTATTGACCTGGAAATTCATGGCAACCTCTCTAACTTCCCCTAAAATACGTCAACAAATCGTTGACTTCCCTAAAAAGCATCATCACAAGTTTACCCTTCTACCTGTCGCACTTCCTGTTGCCACTCATCACTCACCGCCCGCCAGGCCGGCGGCAACAGCGACACATCAGCCGTCGCCACTTCTTCGATGCTCTCCTCATACTCCGGCCACAATTCATTCTGCGCATGATGAGTTTTCTGTTTGCGAATGTAGCCCATGATCTTTTCCACATCCCAGCGGCTGACACTAAAGGCCCCATAGCCCCCTTCCCACTTGAAACGCCGGTGGGGAAAAAGCTGGTCGTTGGCAAAGTTGGACGAGACGCCCTTGACCTGTTTCAGTAGCTCGGCAATCGTCACCGTGCTGGGCATCATCACCAACAGATGCACATGATCGGCCACGCCGTTGAGTGCCAGCACCAGACAACCCAACTTGATCGCCAGCCGTTGATCACGCCCGCAATACAGCGATGAAGCCGCCGCTCCACCGCAGGCGTGATCAACGGCTGGCGATCCCAGGTGCCCCAGACACAGTGGACAAAGATGTACAAGCGATTTCTACGCACGGGGGAACTCCTTGAATGAAATTGATTGATAAAAATAGAAGGGTAGGTTGAAACCTATCCCGGAGCCTGCCGGCTGGGTGTCCACCGGCGTGGACAAAAACGCTTGCGTTTTTCCCTGTCCACGTAGGTGGACACCCGGCCACCGGCCACCAAAGGGCGCCTTCAGTCACCATCAACGGTGCCGGCGGTGCGTCCGGCAGATTCGCCACCTGCAAGCTGTAATCATCACGCCCCCACTCGCAGCATTGTGCTGATTTCCATGAAAGATACCTATCCATTAACGAAAAATCTGACTATTCTTTAATTTCGCTGGGGCTACGGTAGCTTATACCCAAACGCTTGCAACCGCGCCCGCGCCACCACCCGCTCTTCCTCCGTAAACAACCCGGCAAACGCCGGCAACAACACCTTTGCCTCCACGCTCAGATCGAGCCGGCCACATTCCCACAGCGTTGTCAACCCTGCGGCGGGATTGTCGCCGGCTAAGAGTCGCTTGGCGGTTTCGACACCGCCAAGGTCGGTCACCATTTGGAGGAGATAGGTGGCGTTATAGCGACAGCTACGCTTTGCTTCGACGTAGGTTGCCATCAGCTGTGAATTGAACTCTTTTTCCAGTGCGGAAAGGGCGTCTGTTGCCATAGGAAGCGTTCCGATCTTGTTGGGTGACAGAAAGGTCTATTGACTTAATCGCATCACCGTGCGCAAATCCCTCAAATGGCGTAGTGATTCCGTTACTTTCTCTAACAGCAGCGCAATCTTCATTACGAAATCGTAATTCATTCGGTATGCATAATAGTACCCTTGCCCTCAAATCCGAAAACACCCCTTGTCCCAACGCCGGGTAAAGATTCACATACCGATTGAGGCACTTAGGCCACACCGGGTATATCTTCCCGTGGCGGCGAATTCTTTTGTAATGGGTGGGCTTTGCATTGGTCAAATGTTATTGCGTCGCCCCGATCGCGCACGACCAGTGTGTCGCACACCGGTTGCCCCGATTGCGATGCCCACTCGGGCCACACCAGCCAAGTTGCATGACCACCAATTTCCGCTATAATAGTTGCTATGTCGACGATTAGATCTGTATTTCAAGAGAGCGCATTGCCATGCCCGTGAGCCAGAGCGAACTATTGCATACCATGTGTCACGATGTCTTGAGCGACGCGGATGTCAAGGCGATTAGCCGCAGCCGTGGCTTCTCCACCGGTGAGGCGGGCACCCGGGCCCTCTTTGAAAGCTTTTTCCTTTCGGAGATCGGGGTCGCCGCGGTGCTGCAGACGCTCTCACGCGAGGAGATCGTGCTGTTACATCTGCTTCACTCGCTTGGCAATGCGCGCGGTGACGCGGTCGATGTTGCCTTTTTCGCCCGCGCGTATGCGGCGAATGCCCGCACCCGTAGCCATGGCACCTTTACGCAACGCTACCAGCCGGTCTTTCAAGCAGTGCGCGATGGGTTGGTGCGCCGGGGTCTGCTGCTCATGGCGGAGAGTGGCCGGGGCGATACCAAGATGGAGCGCTGGCAATTTCAATTTCCCCAACAATTTGCCCATCTGCTGCCGCCGCTCTTGGAAGCGCCGGTCATCTTTGCCGCCCAGGGGGTGGTGAATCACGCCGTTATACGCGACAAGGTCATGACGCTACTGAGGCCCAAACGCTTTGGGCTGCATGTGACAAATCTCGAGAAATATACGATGGCGCTTGTCGATGGTGACCTACGCATGGGTGAGCAGCGTTTTGCCGTCAGCACGTTGGAAGCCATGAAAGCCGAATGTTGGGACGCAGCCGCACCAAAATCTGAAAACGGTTATTTCATTTCGAAGAAGAACCCCGATCTGTCGCCGGTTGCGGCGGCGCGATATGCCTTGGGAAAGTTGCCTGCGGCTGGTTGGCTGACACCCGACCAGCTAGCGCCAATTTTGAAGATATTCTGCAACAACGCCCAGATCGATCCAACTAAACTCTGCGAAGCCGGCTGGGAATGGGGTGCTTTGGCCCGCTCCAAGCAGGACGGAAGCGTCTACTATCGGCTCGCCTCTGGCGAATCGGAGACAGCAAATCGGCGACCAGGCGCGGCGTTGACGATTGAGGAAGCACAGATCAAGGTCGACCTGAGCAGGATCGACTATGCGGATCTGGAAATTCTGGCGCAAATTGCGAACTGGCGCATAGCGCAACAGGAGTTGATCGCAATCCCCAATTTGGTAAAGGTGGGCAACCTCAGCCCAACCGTACGCGACCACCCGCTGCTGCAATGGCTACAGCAGAATGCACCTGTCTATGAGAAGGCGCTGCGCACAGTCAAACGGCGCTGGGGCAAAGAGATTGTGCACGAGAATTTGCTGGTGGCCAAGGTCAATGATTTGAGCCTCAAGGTGGCGATCGAAAAGGCGCTGGGCGATGACAACGCTCTGCTGATGTTGCCCAATAACTTTATTGCCTTTGCGCGCGGGTTGCTGCCGACGGTTGAGCGCATTGTTAAGCAGACCGGGCATGTCATCAAACAGGTGCAACCGGAGACGAATTGACGTAACTTTCGGACCCCACCCCAGCCCTCCACGAGTGCAGGAGAGGTCGGGAGGGGGTGCAAGCAGAGAACAAAGTAGACAGCGAACATGCCAAAAGCAACCAATCTCACCCTATCCCCCACCGATGTTAGTCCGGTAGAGGTCGCAGAGATTCACTGCAATCTACGGCGCGATCTCCACGTCTTTGTCGATTACGTACGCGACCGCCAAGTAAAACGCGCCACACGGACCAATGGGTTGAGCAAGGGTGATGCGCGGCGCTTGGCAAAGCTCATGACCGATGACGATGCATTGGCCGAGATCGAAGAGCATGGCTATTCAGTCTGGATCGATACCGTTGACACATTGGCCCTACAACTGGGCTTTGTTGACTATGATACAAAAGGGGTCTATGCTGGTTATTCGAGCGCCGAACCCTCCTTTCCCGACAATCTGATTGAGTTCAAGGCAGAGCCCTATCAAGCGTTTCTGCGCCAACCGCTGATCCGTCAGGAAGAGAGCATTTACAAGACGCTGATCGATACCTACCCAGGGAGTGAATTTTATACGCGCGCCCCGCTTGGGCGCTTGGATGGCTTTTCCAATTGGGGTAGTGGTACCGGCGTGGTACCATCGCTCGATTTCAAGGCGACCCGCCGCTTCCTCTTTGACCTATTGGCCGAATGTAAAAGCGGTGTTTGGTATCGCGTTACGGATCTGGTTCATTATCTAAAAACAGCAGAACCCAATTTCTTGATCCCCAAGAATCCTACATACGAATATAAATGGCAGAAAGAGAAAGGGCGTTATGGTACTTTCCATGAAAGCAAAAACTATTGGGGTCATGAAATCGATATTGTCGAGAGCGATCCCGATGCCTTTGAACGGGTAGAGGGGCGCTATGTCGAGCGCTTTCTAGAGGCAATTCCGCTGTTGGCTGGCTATGTGGATGTGGCGTATGATCCCAAGAAAGAGAAGGGCATCTACCCATTGCACAACTATCTGTACGCCTTTCGCATTCACGATTTTTTCCTAGACTTTATGCAGAAGACGTTGCGCGAGCCCGATGTCACCGTGCAGCCCAACTATGAGATCCACGTTGAGTCGCCGATCTATCCGGCAGGCGTCTTGGATCAACTGGCCCCATTGACCGAGGTCGTGCGCGCCGATCGCGTGACGGTGCTCAAATTGGATAAACGCAAAGTAACGGCAGCGCTGGCACATGACACCAGCCTCGACGTGCTCCAGTTACTCACCCGTCTAAGCAAACATGAGCTGCCCCAAAACATTCGGATTGAGCTCGAGGAGTGGGCCGGTGAGTCGGAAAATTTTGTGCTCTATGATGGCTTTGGCCTGCTAGAGAGTGACAGCGCCAAGCAGCCAATCGCCGATCCATTTACCGTTGAGTCGATTACCCCCACGCTGCGGATTATTCATTCACCGAGCCAACTCTTCCAACAGTTGGAGGCCGCCGAAGCGATCCCGTTGCGCGTCACCCATTCGGAAAAGGCGCTGCGTCCGCTGCCGCCGGAAGCCAAAACGCTCTTTCTTACCCGTACCAAAACAGCCAAAATCGCCAAGGCGCGTACGCAAAAAAAGCAGCCACTCAAGCTGTTGCGCAAAACGTTGGTCACGCTGCACTTCCCCAACCAGCGCGATATGGATGCCCTCCACCAGGCGTTGGTGGCGCAACGCTGCCCCGTCGAGGCGGACCGCGCCAATCTCACTTTGGCCTATGCGAGTCAATATGAAGCACAAGTCGCCGCGGTTTTCAAGAGCCTGGCCGACCGCTACACGATCAAGATCGAAGAGATTGAGGGCGCGGCATGAGTAACCAGGGTCCATTGATTATCCAGAGCGACCACACGCTGCTGCTCGAAGTCCAACACCCACAATACACCGACTGTCGCGATTTTCTGGCCGCCTTTGCCGAATTGGTCAAGTCGCCCGAATTTATCCACACCTATCGCGTCACTCCGCTTTCGCTCTGGAACGCTGCCGCGGTGGGGTTGGCGTTGGCAGAGATTACCGATGGGCTCAGCCAGTACAGCAAATACACGGTGCCCACCACTGTCACAACCGATATTGCCGAATGGTATAACACCTATGGCAAGCTGGTGCTGCACAAGCAGAGCAACGAACGTCTGCGCCTGGAGGTGACCGAGTCTTATCTGCTGGCACGGCTGACGAACGACGATGCGTTGCGCCCCTTTTGGCTGGAGCAAAGCAAGAATGCGCTCTTTGTGGCGGTGTCCCAACGTGGCAATGTCAAGCAGGCGCTGATCAAAGCGGGCTATCCGGTCAAGGATCTCTGTGGCTATCTAGCCGGTACGCCCTTGACCATTGACCTGCGCGCAATCGACCTGGATCAGACCACCTTTGCTTTGCGCGATTACCAGATCGACGCGATCGAGGCATTTTACCATTCAGGGCGCGTCAGCGGTGGCAGCGGCGTGATTGTGCTCCCCTGTGGTTCGGGCAAAACGATCATCGGGTTGGGTGCCATGGCCCGTGTCAACATGCACACGCTGATCGTCACCACCAACAATGTCTCGGTCCATCAGTGGCGCGATGAGCTGCTGGCCAAGACATCGGTCACGGCTGAACAGATCGGCGAATACACCGGTGCGCATAAAGAGTTCAAACCGATTACAATCACGACCTACCAGATGTTGACCCACCGCCGCAACAGAGATGAACCGATGCAGCACCTGGAAGTCTTTACGGCCCAAAATTGGGGATTGATCGTCTATGACGAGGTGCATCTGCTGCCGGCGCCAGTCTTCCGCGCCACCACGGAAATTCAGGCCAAGCGCCGCCTCGGGCTCACCGCCACACTCGTGCGTGAGGATGGCAAGGAGGACGATGTCTTTGCGCTGATTGGCCCCAAACGGTACGATGTGCCGTGGAAGGTGCTGGAAGGGCGCGGCTATATTGCGGAAGCCTTTTGCACTGAGTATCGCATCCCCATGACACCCGACGCCGAGATGGATTATGCCCACGCTGACAAGCGCAACAAGTTTCGCATCGCCGCCGAAAATCCGGCCAAGACAGCGTTGGTTGAAGAGTTGATTCGCAACCATGTCGATGATAACATTTTGGTGATTGGGCAATACATTGACCAGTTGGAGCAGATCGCCAAGGATCTCAACGCGCCGCTGATCACCGGCAAGACCAAACAGGCCGAGCGCGAACAGCTCTATGATGCTTTCAAGACGGAACAGATTAAAGTCTTGGTTGTCTCCAAGGTGGCCAATTTTGCCGTTGACCTGCCCGATGCCAATGTCATGATCCAGATCTCCGGCACCTTTGGCTCGCGCCAGGAAGAGGCGCAGCGGCTTGGGCGCATTTTGCGCCCCAAACAGAAGCGGTCGCACTTCTATACGATTGTCTCTAAGGGCACCACGGAACAGGAATTTGGGATCAACCGGCAACTATTTCTGGTGGAACAGGGGTATAAGTATCAGATTCGGTATTATGGGTAGGTAGATAGGTAAATTGGTACATCAGTAGATAGGTATATCGGGAAATCGGTAGATGGGGAGAGGGTTATTATGGAAAAACAGAAGATCCTGATCACGGGCATGAGTGGCCTGATTGGCGGCGTGGCCCGTCACCAGTTGCAAGACCAATACACGCTCAGCGCGCTTAACCGCAGTGACGTGCCCGGTGTCGCCTGCACCCGCGCGGACTTGGCCGATTTCGACGCCATGCGGCCAGCCTTTGACGGCATCGATACCGTTGTCCACTTGGCCGCCAATGCCAGTGGTGGCGCAACGTGGGAGGAGTTACACCAGGCGAATATCACCGGCACCTACAATGTCTTTGAAGCGGCGCGCCAGGCTGGGGTCAAACGGGTAATCTATGCCAGCAGTGGCTCAACCATTACCGGCTGGGAAAAGGATGATCCCTATGGCGCGCTGGTTGAAGGTCGCTACAGCGATGCCGGGGAGTCCTGGCCACTGCTCACCCATGAAAGCCCGACTCGCCCAGGGGGTATCTATGGTGCGACCAAAGTTTGGGGCGAAGCATTGGCACGCCACTTCAGCGATACCACCGATCTGTCGATCATCTGTCTGCGCATTGGCCACGTCACGCGGGCAGATCGGCCGGGGAGCACGCGCGACTTCTCCATTTGGTGCAGCCAACGCGACATTGGTCAGATGATCGAGAAGTGTGTAGCTGCACCCGCGGATCTCAAGTTTGACATCTTTTTTGTGCTTTCGCAGAACAAGTGGGGCTATCGCGATCTGAGCCATCCACGAGAAGTGGTCGGCTTTGTGCCGCAGGACGCGGCCGAGAACTTTCGCTAGCAGTGCCCAAGGCCAATTCTGTTCCGAGATTTCCCTATCGGGCCTCATGCCTCGGCGGCACCAATACCGATGAAAATTTTTGCCACAGATGGACGCAGATAAACACGATATTTTTTCCTTCATCTGTGTCCATCTGTCTTTATCCCTGGCTATTTTCAGAGCAGGAGTACGGCCAGTTACTCGACCAAGCTGGTGCCCAAAGCATGTGTCTTATCGTCGTTCGTCTACTCGCCGGCGGGCACGAACAGACGAGATTGTGACGCATTTGGGATGAGCAGATCAATCGTCTCCGGCTGTAGTGGCCCCACTTGTCGCAGGACAATGTCACCCGCCGGCGTGACGAGAAAGGAGAGTGGCAGGCCGCGCACGCCGTAGCCAAGCAACGTCTCATCGTTCGGCTGGAGCAAGATCGGGAAGGTGATGTGCAATTCTTCGACAAAGGGCTGAATGGCCGCGGGGCTTTCACGCATGTTGATGCCAAGGATGGTGAGTTGGTCGGCATGAAGTTCAGCCAACTGCTGCAAATAAGGCATCTCCTCACGGCAGGGCAGACACCACGTTGCCCAAAAGTTGATCAACACATAGCGTCCCCGCAGATCGGCCAGGCGGATCGGTTCGCCGCTCAACGTGGTCAACTGGAAATCAGGTGCAACTTCGGCGCGGGCCACGGTCGGCGTGGATGGCGGGAGTGGTGAAAGCGTGCACCCCGCGGCGAGAAGTACGCTGATCAGCAGAAGCAGGATACGCAGTGAATTCATTATCAGGCTGGAAACAACTTTTCAACCACATTGGTGCGGTAGGCCTGCAACGCCGGCAAGAATCCAGCCACAACCCCCAAGAGCAGCGGTAGCCCCCACAGAAGCACTTCCAATTGGGGTAGATACCGAATCGCAATGGGAATAGCGGATTGCGCCGTGATCTGCGCCGCAATGAGCGTTGCCACCCCATAGCCGACGAGCCGCCCGACCAGTGCCCCCAGCAACGCAGTCAACAGCGTCTCAAAGATCACAATACGAAAAACATTGTTACGGTTGGCCCCCAATCCCCGCATGATCGCCAGCAAGTGCTCGCGCGCAGCGGTCGCGCTGTAGACCGCCAAAAAGAGGGTCAAGGCAGCCATCACGGCCGCGAGATAACCGACCATACGCAACAATTCTTGCCCCTGGTTGAGCAGATCAAAGAGGCTACCCAATTCACGGCCCGGGAAGGCCGCCTGCGCAACAGT
Source organism: Caldilineaceae bacterium (assembly GCA_034432375.1). Lineage (GTDB taxonomy): Bacteria > Chloroflexota > Anaerolineae > Caldilineales > Caldilineaceae > JAHBVH01. The sequence continues at coordinate 26,353 of DAOUCA010000099.1, read as the reverse complement.
GCCAATGTAGAATTCCTGCCAAAGTTGATTCTGCTCAATAAAGCCAATCGGACGTACCAAGATAGCCGTTACCTGCGCTTCATCGAGATGATCTGCCTCTTCCTGTGCACCATCGACATGCGCTTCCTCGTCACGCTCCGCCGCGTGCATGGCGATGACACTCGCCACGTTGGTAAAGACGGCATTGTCAAAGGGCGTGTTGCTCGGCTGCAAAATGCCGACGACTGTGTGCGGTGTCTCATGCTCATCGCTAGCCAGTCCCTGGGTAACGCCGTGGGCTGGCAAAAAGCGATCACCAATTTGCAAGCCAAGTTGTGCGGCCGCTTTGCTGCCCAATACGGCCTCAAAGTTGTCGGCAAAGAGTCTGCCACTGGCCAGTTGAAAGGAGGGTGGTTCCCGTAGCGATGGTCCCAATGTAAAAAAGTCCAGCGAAGTGCCGATGATGCGCGCATTGCCCACATTGTCACCCATTGCCAGTGGCACGGCCAGCGCCACCCGGGGATCAGCCACCAACTCTTGATAGATCTGTGCTGGAATGTTGCCGACCGGGTTGCCTTGCAGCAACAGCGTGCTCAACACCAATTGTTGGGTGCTGCCTTTGGCCCCAACCACAAGGACACCAAAGGGATCGCTGGCACGAATGATGCCACGCTGGAGCCCGTCGCTTAATTGGGCAACTGTAACCGACAGCGCAATCGCCAAGCCGACAACCAACACTGTAATCAACGTCTGGACCGGGCGCGCCATCACATTACGCCAGGCAAGGGTGAAATCGTAGCGTATCAGTTCACCGCCATTTGCGCTGCTGCTACTAGCGCGTGCGAGGTTGGTGCGCCGTGACCACTCAATTCGCTTGCGACAGGTGCAGCCACAATCACCCCATCCTGCAAGGTCAACAATTGATCAAAGCGCTGGTTGAGGGCTGGGTCGTGGCTGGCGACAATCAGCGTTGCGCCTTGGGCTTGACAGAGTTGCTGCATCAAGTCCATCACGATCTCCCCTGCTTGACTGTCCAATGCCGCCGTCGGCTCATCCGCCAATAAAAGGGCGGGGCGACTGACGAGTGCCCGCGCGATCGACACCCGCAAGCGTTGGCCGGTGCTCAGCTGGACGGGTCGGTGCCGTGCGAAGTCGGCCAATCCAACCTGTGCCAGCAAAGCTAATGCCTGGCGACGCCGTGCCGGTCTTGCTTTTACTCCGCCAAAGACGAGCGGCATCTCAACATTTTCAACCGCCGATAAGGTAGAGACGAGCAGATGACTCTGAAAGACATAGCCAATTCGCTGGGCACGTAGCCGATCGCGCTGAACCTCTGGCAAGGTGTAGATCAACTGTTCGTCCAGCCAAACCCGCCCTTGCGTGGGGGGCAGCAAGCCAGCCACGATATTGAGCAGGGTCGTCTTGCCACTCCCACTAATCCCGCGCAATAGCACATGGGCTCCGGTGGCAACTGACCACTGTGGAATGGTCAGCACCGTGCGTGGTTCAATGCCGCGACCGCGATAGATGTGGCGCAACGCTTCAATGTTGATCTTCATCGGTCACTGATATCCTTTAGGCCGCGCCGCCACCATTGCAACAGAAGGCCTTGTGGAGCTCGCTAGTGTTTCGATCTGTTCGGCATAGATACGCACTAAGCTCACCATCCCCGTTTCCGCATCCACCACCGAACCAATTTCGATACGGCCTTGGACGCGTAATGGTTGGATCGTCGTTAAGATGGGTTTATCCAATACATAGACCAGCGCGATATCATCTGGCCAATCCGCTGTGCTGCTGCAAAAGGGGCAGAATTCCAGCCGAATCCGGGTGAGAACAAACCAATCTAGCTCCGGCTTGAGCGGCGGTGCCATATAGCCTTCGATCACCACCTCTTTGCCATCGAGCGACAGCAATTTGTCCGAGAGCACGAGCCCCGTGCGCAGGTTGAAGCCATTGTAGAACTCATCAAAGGTGAGCGCAATAGGGCTCTCATCAAAGGTGAGCGGATTGGCAATGGTAGGCTGTAGCGCGACATCCGTGGCCAGGGCGATGGCGGCTGCACTTCCCTGCGGTAACGCAACCGACAGCGGGGTTGGCGTTGCACGCTGTTCCTCAGTCGCTACAGGGTTAGTAGAGGTATTGGTGGGCGCAGCGACGGTCGATAGGATTTGGGTCGCGGCAGCAGTTGTTGACAGCGACTCCTGCGGCAACGGCGTAACGGCCACAATGTCGGGTGCTGCGAGTGGTCCACAAGCAGTGCCAAGTAGGAGTAGGCCTATCAAAAGGAGCAGCCAACTCATACATGGGTGAATCAAGCGTTTCATAACCTAGTCCGTTTTGTACAAAGCAAGATGGGAGGAACATTTCTGTTCCTCCCGTCCACGATCCTTATTAGGGCTGGTATCGATTAGCCACCCATTGCAATGGGTTATTTGGTGCTTATTCGGCAGCCGGGTTCAGACCAATGGCGGCGGCCATACAGAAGAAGAGTTCGATATTTTCTTGGGCGTGGCCGAGACATGCCGAGCCAGGACCTTGGGCAAAGACCGGCACCGACTGCAAAGTGTGCACGCTGGTTGGTGCATCTTCGGGCAGATTGCCCCCCAACGGCAGACCGTTCGGATCATCATCCGGATTGTCGGTGGTGGAAGCAACGCCATCTTCGCTCTCTTCGGTCAGGCTTGGTACGCGATAGACCGGGCTAACCTGAAAATCTTCGGTGAAGGTAGGATTGTCCACCTTACCTTGGGCCAACGCAATCGTCACATCCCAGCGATCTGGGAAGTAGTCGCCATTAGCATCTTCATAAGTGGGGAAGCCGGCATCCTGATAGACGCCAATCGCATTGCGGCGGTCAGCATCGGTTTCGGCAGCGTTAAACTCCTCTATATCAACGGTGCCATAGACATCGTAGCTGTGGGCATGATCACTGGTGACGATGATCAGGGTATCGGGCGCATTGGCGGCAGCCCATTCCACGGCGGCGGCCACGGCACGGTCAAACTCAATCGCATCAGCCAGCGCACGGTCGAAGTCCATGGGGTGCATTGCCTTATCGATGCTTGCCCCTTCGACTTCCAGATAGAAACCATTTTCGTTTTTGCTCAGGATGGCTAGCGCGGCCATCGTCATCTCATCCAGATCAGGTTGGTCAGGGAAGGCTGCCACATTATCGGTGTAGACATGCTTATCCAACCAGACATCCATATTGTTGGGATGGAAAACACCCAAAAGCCGTTCCGGCAATTCAGCCGTGTCAGTCATGGCCATTGTGTCAGTCATGGCCGTCGTGTCAGTCATGGCCATCGTGTCAGTCACCGCCATCGTGTCAGTCATCGCCGTCGTGTCAGTCATGGCCATCGTGTCAGTCATCGCCATTGTGTCAGTCATGGCCATCGTGTCAGTCATCGCCATCGTGTCAGTCATGGTCATGTCATGGCCGGCAACGGGAACAGCCTGTAGCAATTCGCTGCGCGTGGTGACAACGGTATAGCCGGCAGCTTCATAGTCAGCAAAAACGTCACGATCGTCGCCACGGCGCGAACCCTCAGTGCTTTGGGGCAGCATATTGCGTGCACCACCACCTAACAACACATCTGGCAGCAGCTCTTCATCCAGCGGTTGGGCAATATAGGCATTGAGGCTACCGTTGCTGCGGTCGCGGCCATAGCCATAGACCCCATTCGGGGTAGCGTCGGCCAAATGGGCGGTTGTAACAACGCCGATGCTCATTCCCTTCAGGCGTTCGGCCAGATAAGCAAATTTCTCGGTGCGCGGGTCATCCAACTTGTCATAAGAGGTATCAGGGTAGACACCGTTGGCATTGACCGCGGTCTTGTGGCCAGTATTATAGGCGCTGGCACTGTTGGCGCTGTCGGTGATAATGCTGTCAATCCCAGAGGTGTGCAAGAAACCGATCTCTTCAAAGTTTTCGAAGCTTAGGTTTTCATTGTAGGTGCCGTGATCCATACCGCGCGAAACGAGGCGCGCTGCCGTGTAAACAGCTTCGCTGCCGCCATCGGCAATGAAGAGAATGATATTCTTTGCACCGGCGGACTCGACGGGCTGGCGCACAACCCAATGGGCGGTTGTATCGACGCCATCGGCGGTAACTGTAACCGTGTAAGTTCCCGGCTCAGTCAACATGACATCACGCCAAATCATCGACTGGGCAGTGACAATTGTGGCCGGATCAGCTTCGGCCAGCTCTTCTTCGTCGGCAGCCTCTTCGCTGAACTGCCAGCTCTCGGCTGTGCCCTCGACACCGAAAAATTCGCCCAGATCTTCCCCATTAATGGTGGCGGCAAAGTCTTCGGGCATTGCTTCGGCATACACTTCGGTGCGGATGTCAAAGTAGGCACCAGGCAAAAAGTTGGCACCACTGATCGGGAGAATCAATGTGGAACGTTCTTCCTCGTCCTGGGCAAAGGCCGGAACAACGGGAACGGCCGTGAACAGCACGGCAATGACCATGAGTACGGCAACAGTTCGTTGCCAACGTTGGATAAGACGTGAACGCATTTTACAATTTTCTCCTTGGGAATTAACGGCGGATTTCTCTTAATTTTACGGATCAATAGGCGCACTTTGCTGAGAGGTCTCACTACGATTCAGTGTTCACACTACGATTGAGTTACCCTACCTATACCAGAGCATAAGCAGAAGCAAAATACAATAGCAATTTTATTATGCAAGGAATTTATTAAGAGCCAAGCTTGTCAAGTTAACAGAATATATTTTTGCTGTTAAGAAATGTTTATAGACAAATATTCCCTTCAGTAAAAATACCGACTGCTGTGCAGTCGGTATTTTTACTGTGTATTCCTAATCTGCGATCGTGCACGCCTTGGCGCTTGAAAGCTTATTGACCCAAATCCATTTCAGCGACTGTCGCCGCGATGTCGGCATCGTTGCCCGTACCAAGTTCGATCCACTCGATGTTGAAGCTTTCGCCATCCTGCGTCACCTTGGCGGCGTATAGGGTACCGGCGCTGAGGTCGCCTGCTTCGCTGGCTACAAATTTCCAGAGAATACGGTTGGTGCCATCATCACTTTGATAGACAGTCTGTCCATCGCTCATGACAAGCGAATTTTCGTGGCTAAAACGTCCCATCGCATAATGCTTGACGACTGTGCTGCCAATCGATTCCGGCATGATTTCCGTGGGATAGCCATAGTCATAGGGATTTGCCTGCGTGCCCAGGTAGTCGGTCATGGCTGCATAATTGTCTTGCCATTCGGCATCGATGGTATCAAAAGGATACTCTTCGCTGGTCAGCGCTGTGTTCCACGGAGTGACAGAGGAGAAGCAGTTGTTCCAAGTTCCATTGACAGCGGCCATGTCAACATTCTCACCCTCGATTACATCCCAGCTGCCAGCTTCGTTTTGGCTGATGTAGAGCTTGCTCAACCCGCCGGGCTGACATTCATAGTTGGTATAGAGATAGCCTGCGGTGCCTTCCTCATTCATCGGCAGGTACATGTTACCGTCGGGGTTGTTGCAGAAATCCACCGTGCCGTCGGCCATGTCCAACTGCCCCATACGGGCATCATCTAGCGCATTCGGAATCGGGCTGCCCATGCGGGCAAGGACTTGATACTCACCAGCGGCGACAACAACTTTGTGCGCGTCGTTGCCAGTCGGCACGGCGACTGCTTCAAAATCATCACCTGCGGTGAAGCCAGTGACAACACCAATTGTGCCACGCGTGTAGGGGTATAGATTGACGCCGTCAGGATGTTGCACATTCATAAAGAGCGTACCACCTGCGGAAACATGGAGACCAGTCACTTCAGAGCCGGCTGGCAAGGTGGCAAAGCGCGTGAGTTCGCTACCGTTCCAACGCCAAAGCATGTTATTGGCATGTTCGCCAGTGTCTTCACCAATCCAGAGGGTGCCGGTGCCGTCAACAAAGACATTGTCGGGGTTGGCAATGCTGTCGACGGAGCAAGGATTCTCGCTATCGCTCTCATCATAAGGTCCACCAACTACAACCGGTGTCAACGCGCTAATATTCATCTCGGCGTCGAGGTCGGCCATATAGACGGCACCGCAGATATTCTCGTCCAGTTGAATTGCCCCTTCACCGTCGCTCATCCCTTTGCCTACTTCGCTGATAGCAATATAGAGCTTGTTATTGACGGTATCAACGGCGACACCTTCCATTTTGCGCCATTCGGCCGTTGCACCCTGAGCCACTGCATAATTGTAGCTTTCAAGGAAAGGGGCCTGTGGATGATCCAATGGGATCACAAACGCTGGAGCTTCGTCTTGTGCCAACACAGCACTGGTGCTAAACAGGAGCGCTGCTAGCACCCCCAACAATGCGAACCGTGACAATTTAATCATAAGTTTCTACTTTCCTGATTCAGTTTGTACTTCATTGGCAATCACTGCAGAGCCGCGCCAGGCGGATCGTCAGATTCGGCTAGATCTAACGATCCGCTTAACTGTCAGACAGTTACACGCCACTAATCGTAGCCATGAAGGCACTGTAAGAGTAGTTTGTTAAGAGTGCGTCGTTAATCAATTAATGGCAGTGTAAGAGATTGTTAAAATCCAGTAAATGAATGCCACTAAGGCCACTCCAAAATTTAAATCATCCACGAAGAGGCACGAAGCTTCACGAAGAAAAGCTTCACCTTCGTGTGTCCTTGTGTAACTACTAAGAAACATGGCGTCCGCCGCTGTTTCTTTAGGGTGAATAGGGCCTCGCCCTTTAGTTGCTTCGAGGATCATTATTTTTTGGGAATGGCCTAAATGGATGAACATGGCGCATAAACTTGAAAAAGCACCGCAGATCGAGTAGGATCGACACTCTATGCGTACATTTCCTGCACCACTCCACCGCCGATTTGTCCGCCTTGTTGGATCACAACTCGGCTTGCTCATCTTTTTTGTGCTGGGCACGCTGTTGGTGATGCCTCTTTCACTCTTCGTCTTTGACAACGACGAGGGCATCAATGTGATCAAAGCGGTGCTCATGGCGGACGGTTATCCCCTTTACACCCAAACGTGGAGCGACCAACCACCGGTCTTTAGCCAACTGCTCCAACTGACCTTTGCTGCCTTTGGCGAGACGATGCTCGTGGCCCGTCTGACCGTATTAGCGTTGACGGTGCTGTTGGTCTGGGCCTTTACCGGAACAATTCGCCTTCACCTGGGCAACGCCGCGGCCTGGGGCGCGCTGTTGCTGCTCATGCTGGCGGACAACTTTCTGCGCCTGAGCGTATCGGTAATGATCGGCTTGCCGGCGCTGAGCTTTGCGCTGGTGGCGATCTATTTGTTGCAGTTACACAAAGCCAAACCGCGCGGTTGGCTCTTGCTGTTGGCCGGGCTTGCAATGGGACTGGCTCTCCAAACAAAATTCTTGACCGCGATTCTTGTGCCCATTGTTGGCTTGGATCTGTTGGAATTTGGTCAGGATCTGTGGGGCAACCGGCCACGTTTCTGGCGATTGTTACGCGAGGGGGTGCTTTGGGGGGTGGTGACGGTTGGCGTCTTTGTGCTGATCGGGATCTATTACAACGCCTTCGATCTGAGCATGTTACTGGGCGCGCATCTCAGCGGTACGGTGCAAGCGGCCTATGGCGATGAAAATAGTGGGGCTGAACTGCTAGGGTTCCTACGCTTTGATTATGGTCATCTGCTGCTAGCCCTTTTTGGGCTTGTTCTCATTGTTGCACAACGCGATCGACGGGCGTTGCTGCCCATTGGTTGGCTGCTGCTGGCCTTTCTGCTCCTGCTCACCCATCGCCCTCTCTGGTATCATCACTATCAGATGATCGCCATTCCGCTCTGTTGGTTGGCCGCCTATCTGGTGCCCCACTTTGCGAATCTGTTCAGCTCCGTGCAACAACATAGCCAGCCAAGACCGCAGTTCCCACAATGCGCACTGCTCACGCTAGTTACCGTCGTCATGGTCGGCCTGATCTATTTACGCGGGGAACGGACCATTCCTTATTACAACCAACGCAGCTATGATGCCGATGTGGTGGCGCTGCTGCAAAGCGAGGCTGCGCCGACGCGCTGGGTCTTTGCCGACCAGGCAATCTACCCGTTTTATGCCGGGCTACGTGTCCCCCCAGAGCTCGCCGTCTTTTCGCGCAAACGCTTCTTTGGCGAAACTCTCAACAATCAGATCCTGCTCGACGTGATGCAAACTTACCAACCCGAGCAGGTGTTGCTCACGCGTTTTAAGGACGATCTGCTGGCCGACCCCGAATTTGCCGCTTATCTCGCTGCCCACTACACTACAGTGCAAGAGACGCCTGACTATGGGTATTATCGGGTACGGTGATGGGAACTGTGGAAACAAGTAGAAAAGTAGAAAAGTAGACAAGTAGACAAGTAGACAAGTAGACAAGTAGAAAAGTAGATAGGTAGATAGGTAAATGGTTTTCGTTTTTAGCCGGCCGGTGTGGGAATGGCGGCTGGAACTGTTGCATCCCGTGCCCAATTAAGAATTGGCAACTACGCAGCCGGTCTCTTGTGTATCGGCTTGTCATGCTGTAAGCATCTCCAATGTAGCGAAGCTAAAGACGCTTACAGCGTGACAGCTTCGAGATGGCGGCGCAGTTACAAGAAATGTATTAACTGAGTTATGAAGGTAAAACTTACCACGGCAATCCTTCTGCTAGCAGTGCTGGCCCATGCCATCCTCTTCTGGTGGCCACAGCTGCTGGCACAGGCAATTGCCACGCTGATTCTAACTGGCCTGTTGCCAGCCACACTTTTCATCGAACTGCTGCTCGACCGGCGTCTTGCGCAACCTAGCCGCGCGGAGCGGATCCTTTATACCATTGCCACCAGCTACACAGTGATGGTTCTTGTCTCGCTCTTGCTGAGTTATCTGCCTGGCGGGCTCATGGCCTGGCAAATATACGCCGGTTTTGATGGGTTACTCCTCCTGTTGCTCGCGCTCTACTGGTGGCGCACGCCAAAGATGCCTGAGGCTCCGGTTGCAGACGATCTATTTACAGACAAAGACCGCTTCACCACACCATCCCCAACTCGCCGTTGGCTGATCAGCGGTTTCCTTGTGCTGGCCATTGGTGGTGCGCTCCTGCGCTTTCCCAATCTTGGCTATGCCGAATACCACGGCGACGAAGCGCGCGCGGTGCTGCGCGCCGCGGCCGTCATTCAGGGCTACGAGGATGTGCTGCTGATCCACAAAAAGGGGCCAACCGAAATTCTACTGCCCACCGTGATCTACAGCCTCAGCAACCATCTCACCGAAACCACCTCGCGTCTGCCCTTTGCGATTGCCGGCTTTGTGGCACTCTTTGCAATTTGGCTGCTTGGCTGGCGTCTCTTTGGTCCCCTCATCGGCTTTGTGGCTGCCTTTCTGCTAATGTTCGATGGCTACTATATTGGCTTTGCGCGCATTGTACAGTACCAGAGTGTGGTGATTCTCATGACCGCTTGTGTGGTCTTGATTTTGCACCGACTAACTGTACGCCCCGTTGCCTTGACCAGCTATCTGACCCTGGCTGCGCTGCTGCTGGCGACTGGCCTCTATTCGCACTACGAAGCTGCCTTGGCAATGCTACCGGCGTTCTATTTTTTAGGGGTACTGCTCTATCGCCATCCCAATGCGCGTAAACAGACCATTGTTGCCACACTGATTGCCGGCACGATTGGCGTTGCCATGTTGGCACTCTTCTACGTGCCTTTTGTGCTCCATCCCCAATTCGGTGCCACGCTCACTTATCTCACCGAGCGGCGCATTGGGCTCGATATCCCCGGTGCGGATGTTGACAGCGGCTTCCCCTACAACAATCTGGCCGATTACTTCCTGCGCAGTACTGTCTACAACACCACCTATTACGAAGTGCTGCGCATGCTCGTGTTGATCAGCGCGCTGATTGGGATCTATGCAAAGCTGTGGGTACGCCGATTAGCTGGTGCGTTAGGTGTACTTCTGTTAGCCGGCCTTGTTGTCGTCTTTGCGGAACCTCAATGGTTTGTTGTGAGTGAGACCGATTACACTTTTCTTCTCTTTGGGTTGGCATTGCTGCCGCCGCTGTTGGCATTCAAGCTACCGGCCAATGAACATGCGCTATGGCTCTGGTTTGGGCTACCCTTTCTCTTTGCACTCTTCTTCACCCTCAAACCGCGTACGCACATCTACATCTTTTTCATGCCCTGGGCGCTGCTGATTGGGTTGGCTGTTGCGCGGGGAAAAGTGTGGTTGGAAGAGCATCTACAAGCGAGTGCGATCAACATTATCGGCGTCTCGCTTGGCACGGTCTGCGCCGTGCTCTTTGGCGTCTACGCCTACTTTTACTTTATTTATAATGGTGTTGAAGTGCTACGGCTGTGGAATACAGACCGTCCCCCTGGCTATTGGACCGCCTATGATCGGCCCGATCACCTGGGGATGTTTGGCTTCCCGCTGGCCGCCGGCTGGAAGGTCGCCGGGGCGCTCTATGGCGGTGACACGATCGCTGGTGATTATGAGAACAATGAGGATAAGCAGTGGGGGCCGATGTGGTATACGCGCGGCGAACGCCAATGTGAGCGCACGGCCGATTGGTTCTTTGAAACCTCAAGCTTTGAGCCAGTTAGCCCAGAACGCTATCAGTCGATGATGGAGAATCTGGCGCTCAATAATTTTCAGCGCTGGGGAATTGTGACGATCCATGGCCAGGATCGCATGGTGATCTACAAACGGGCGCTACCAGGCGAAGAATTTGCCCTCCGCACGTTACCACTCGAAGAATTTACGACACAGTTTGATTGGCTGACAACGCCCGATCTGCCCTTGACCTATCCGGTCGTCAACCCACCGATTGGCCATCCGCTCCATCTCAACTTGGCTGATCAGATCTGGCTGGAAGGATATGATATCGATTATCCGCAGCCACTCCAGCCCGGCGATGTCATCACGCTTACCCTTTATTGGCGGGCGCAGCGGCCCATCGACAAATCCTACACCGTCTTCAACCAATCCTTCTATGGCAACGGCACGATGGTAGCACAGCTCGACAGCCTACCGATCTGTGGCCGTCGCGAGACATGGCAATGGGATCCCGGGGAATTGATTACCGATATCCACGAGATCCCCGTCAAAGCCGATGCCCCCGACGGTCTCTATCCGCTCTACACGGGGATGTATGACTTCAAAACCGGGGACCGCCTGCGCATCCTCGATGAAAATGGCAACCGCGTCGATGATTGGGTGCATCTAACGGATATACGGATTGGTGGAAAGTAGCAGGTGGCACCTGCATACCTGCTACCTGCTACCTTGCACTCCCGCCACCTCTCGCACAATATAAATCGGCTTATTCTGGCTTTCATGATAGGTGCGGATCGTCATCTCGCCGATTAGTCCCATTGTCACCAGTTGCACGCCAATTACAACGAGCAACACGGCCAGCAGCAACATCGGACGGTTGCCAATATTTTCACCGAGCCCCAACTTCACAACGGTGAGATAAAGACCAATCAGGATGCCAATCGCCGCCGAAAGAAAGCCAGCCCCGCCAAAGACATGGATCGGGCGTGTCGAATAGGCTCCCAGGAACCAGACCAGAATCAGATCGAGCATTACACGAATCGTGCGGCTAATGCCATACTTAGAGGTGCCGAATTGGCGTGCGCGGTGGTTGACCGCCACTTCGGAGACAGTCCCGCCAACTTGGCTGGCGAGCGCGGGAATGAAGCGATGCAGCTCGCCATAGAGCTTGACATGTTGCAACACCTCGCGGCGATAGGCCTTGAGCGAGCAACCATAATCGTGCAGCTGCACATCGGTCACATTGGAGATGAGCCGATTGGCGATCATCGACGGCAACTTGCGATCCAGAAAACGATCCTGCCGGTTGATCCGCCAGCCGCTGACAATGTCAAAGCCCTCATCCATCTTGGCGATCAGCTTGGGAATATCATCGGGATCGTTCTGCAGGTCGGCATCCATCGTGACAACGATTTCGCCACGGGCGTGGTCAAAGCCAGCCGAAAAGGCCGCGGTCTGTCCAAAATTTCGGCGCAGGCGGATCACCGTGAGTCGCGGATCTTCCGCCGCCCAATCGCGTAAAATGGCAAAACTCCGGTCGCGCGAGCCATCATCGACGATGATGATCTCATAGGGTTCGCCAAAGCGCTCTAGCGCAGCGGTCAACGCCGTGCGCAACTGTGGGATGCTCTCTTCTTCGTTGTAGAGCGGAATGACAACGGAGAGGCGCAGCAGCTCCGCTTTCGCCCCCGTTGTAGCATCCGGTTCATGGTCGATCACTAGGTCATTTATCATCTCTCTGCCCGATTTTTCTCTGCTTCCCAAGACAGTCTCGCTCTTTCATCAGGGAAAGGCAGGCCGTCGTGGCTTGTTGCAATGCAATTGAGATAAGGCCACGCACGATCGGCCAATTGCTTTATCCTCAACGCTTATCATACCGCTGATAGGGCAAAACAACCAAGCAGTACCGTGCACAAGTTCCAACAAACGCTATAACAGCACATAGTTGACACCGCTAGTTTCCGCTGGCGGCTGATACGATCAACCCGTTTATAAAGGTTAAGAATTGAATTCGGTAGAAGCGGAGGCTAAGCTTGTCGAAGCCGCAGCGGATTCGTTTACCGCAACATTTATTTAACCTTCATCAACGGGTTTTGCTTGGCCGACATCGGATTCATCCGATATCTGTCCAACGGGTAGCGTCAGGGTAGTTCCTGCCACCCCTCCACCTGCAACCATCCCCCGCCCCACTCATCGACCAGCCAACGCCCCGTCAACAGAATCGGCACCCAAGGCTTTGGCTTCGCCATCTTCTCCTGCCCAATCGCCACCACATATTGCTTACCATCATCAACAAAGTAGCCCTTGCCGCCGGTCCAGCCGGGGAGGCGCGCGGCAGCGATTTGCACCCGCTTGCCAATTTGGGTTGCAGCCTCTTCTAAGGAGATGGTTGGCTTCGGTAGGTTGGCGACTGTTGCCAACGGATGCACGCTCACCGGTTGTCCTAATACCTGCCGTTCCCACTGTAACCGCTCTGCGGGCGACTCAGCTTCCACTAGCGGCTCGTCAAAGGCAAAGGCTAGCTGAAAGCGCTGCGTGCTCCCCTCTTTTGCCTCGGCTAGTAGTACTGCACGGCTGGCACCCAGCCCATCGAGCGCGCCACATTGAATCAGGTGAGCCAGCTCTTTGCGCTGCAGATCCACCCGCCGGCAGAGATCGGTCAAATCCGCGAAAGGCGCTTCACGGCGCGCTTTGATGATCGCCGCCACACTCTGCCGCCGCAGAGAGCGCACCTGTCCCAGCCCCATCCAAAGCTGTGGTTGGTGTTGATCACCGTTAGCAAAGGCAAGGGTAAAGTGGCGTCGGCTCTGGTTGATGTGCGGTGGCAGCACGGGAATCCCCAGCCGTTGCACTTCGGCAATGTAGATCGCCGGATGGTGAAAGCCGCCGTAGTTGGCCAGCCGCGCGGACAGAAAAGCGGCTGGATAGTGTGCGCGCAGATAAGCAGAACGATAACTCACATCGGCGTAGGCGGTGGCGTGTCCCTGATTAAAGCCATAGCCGGCAAAGGCCTGCACCTGTTCCCAGAGGGTGGCGGCTTGTTCGGGGGTAAAGCCGGGGCCATTCGGTGCCGCACGCTGACAGCCTTCAACAAAGCGCGCCTGCATCCGTGTCATTGCCTCTGGTTGAAATTTGCTCATGCCCTTGCGCAACTCATCCGCCTCGGCCCAACTAAGGCCGGCGATCGTGTGCGCCACCAGCAGCACCTGCTCCTGAAAAATCAGGACCCCTTTGGTTGGTCCCAAAATCGGCTCTAGGGTCGGATGGAGATAGCTCACGGCTTCTTCGCCTCGATAGCGCCGCACAAAGGCAGCCGCCATGCCACCCGTCGCCGGTCCGGGTTTAAAAAAGGCGTTGGCCACCGCCAGATCCTGCACCGTCCGCACCTTGAGTTGGCGCAAGGTGCGCCGTGCACCGGTCGATTCACACTGAAAGACCCCCACTGTCTCACCGGTAGCGAGTTGTACAGCGGTCGCTTCGTCATCCAACGGCAACCTATCCAACTGGAAATCTGTATCATAGTGGCGGTGCACCAACCGCGTCGCTTCTGCCAAGACCGTCAGTGCGCGAATCCCCAATAGATCGACTTTGGGCAAGCCAATCGCTTCCACCTCGCCGTGGTCAAATTGGGTGATCGTAAAACCCTTTGGCGTCCACTGCACTGGCACAATATCGGTCAGCGGGACGGGAGTTACCACGAGGCCGCCGGGATGGATGCTGAGATGGTGCGGTTGGCCGACAATCTCATAGGCCGCCGTGACCACGTTGCGTTGCTGCGGGTCAGTCACCTTTTCAAGTAAAATCTCCAGCGAGCTACGCACCTGCCGTCGCGGGTCGGGGTGCCAACGATCGGGGATCAGCTTGATCAGGGCTTTGGCCTCTTCCTCACTGAGCCCGTGCGCCTTGGCCGTTTCGCCAAGCGCCGAGCGCGGGCGCATGGTGCTCACCGTGGCCACCAGGGCCACCCGATCTTCGCCATAGGTACGCCGCACATAGTCGAGCACTTCATCGCGGCGCACGCTGCAAAAGTCAAGATCGATATCGGGTGGGCTGGTGCGCTCGGCATTGAGAAAGCGCTCAAAGAGCAGATCATGTTCGATGGGATCAACCGTGGTGATGTTGATGCAGTAGGCGACGAGCGAATTGGCAACACTGCCGCGCGTGCTGACGGGAATCCGTTGATCGCGCGCAAAACCCACAATCTCTGCCACCAGCAGAAAGAGCGGTGCGTAGCCAGCGGTATTAATAATGGCGAGTTCCTGTTGAAGACGCGCGGTGATTGCCGAATGGGCGCTTGAGAGAGGGTGATAGCGCTCAATGAGGCCAGCTTCGGCTTGGGTGATGAGCGCGCTTTCGGGTGTGACATCGTCGGGCAACTTTAGTGCGGGCCAAATTGGGCGGCCGTCGGGCAGGGCCGACTCACATTGGGTGGCGATGGTTTGGGTGGCGGCCAACGCGTCGGGGAAGGCGGCAAAGCGCTCGGCCATCTCCACTGGGCTAAGCCAATGGAGATCAACTTGTGCATCACCGCCATCGGGTAGGCTTTCCGGCGTCACCTCTTCGAGGCGACAGTTGCGGTCGATGGCAGCCAGCAAGCGCAGGCGTGGTCGTTCCTGTGCCTCCAAGCAATAAATGGGCTGTACCGCCACCGTTGGCAAGCCAAAGCGCTTACCCAATCCCACCACCTGCTGGGCAATCTCCCTATCCCCAGGCTGGTGCAGTTCCAGCGCCAGATAGAGCTGTTCGTCAAAGAGACCAGCCAGACGTCCCACATAGGTGGAGGCCCGTTTGCCCTCATCTTCCTGGAGCCAGCCGGTCAACGGACTGCGTCGCCCGCCGGCAATACAGACCAGCCCGGCGCGCTCTGTTTTGAGCAGTGACCAGGGCACCCCCTGCTGTGCCAACTGTTCCCGATCAGGGCTGCCCTGGATCGCGGAGGAGAGGCGGCAGAGCGAGCGATAGCCCGCTGGCCCACAGGCGATGAGCACGAGTTGGTCGGTATGCCTGGTGTGGTCAAGCCCCTCTGGCAGTTGAATCGTCAGCGTCATCCCCAGGATCGGGGTTACATCCACCTTGTGGCAGGCCTGCTGAAAAGCCACCGCGCCATAGAGCACATTGCTATCGGTCAGCGCCAGATGGGTGAGCCCCTCTTCGGCGGCACGCTTGGCCAGGGCACGCACGGATGCGGTGGCACCAAGCAAGGTGTAGGTTGAGTGGACGTGGAGATGGATGGGAGAAGGCACAGCAATACCCAATATGCTTACAGCCGCTGCGGGCGACGTGTAAAAACATCAGTTTGATGTCGAGGACCATCTATGAGCAAAAGCAATTTGTTCCGCACATTGCGCCCCAAGATGACTTCATCACCCCGATCGTCGGCAACCACTTCGATGCCAGCAAGATGTTCACCGGCAACCAATAAGTTAATGAGATAGAGCTTTACTGTACGTGCCTCCCCCCAATGGCTACGAATTCGCGCTATTTGCAATAGGTCGGCGTTACTCTCCGTCAGATAGTGTGCGGGAACTAATGTTGCATCGGCACCAGTGTCAACGAGAGTTGAAAGCGTATCAGAAAGTGCATTGCCATCATTATCATGCAGAATGACAGGCAATGATGGGAAAAGCCAAGGAGGCTGACCACGGAAAGGGTATGACATAAGTGAACGGCTACTGAATATGCTCTGTTGTTTTAGTGAGTGATGAGCGGATTAACTGTGGGCTACGAATACGATATTCCGGGATTGCAGTTTCGTCGCCGGAAAGAATAGGAATGGGTATCCCTCTATAGTGCGCACGTACCCGACGCAGTAAAACGGTGCGATCATTATCACTATCAACCACAGTCCCCCGATAAATGGCAATATACTGACCGCGGTAAAGAGCACGCTCGCTTTCCGGCTTAGCATACCACGCCTCTTGCTCGGCGCTCATGAAATCGGCACCTTCATCACCAGATGCTTCTACAGGTAGAGTGCGTTCTTGTACGAACGCCATTTGGGCAATGGAACGAATTAACGTAAGCCGTTCCTCGGCGTTCAATTCCTCGACCAAAGGACGAATCTGTTCAAGAATTTCGGCTGTTCCTACCACGCGATTTCCCCTTTGCCTACTATCTGTGTCTACCTACAATTCATCTGCTGTTAAGTATATCACAGTCTGACCATTTATGATGTCTACACTCACAAGCGCACACGGAAAAACAGATTGCGTATATTTCTCAGCGCGGCTATACTGCCTCTATTGTTGCGTTGCAGTCTGTTTGTCGCAAGCCAATCTAACCCCATTCCACTTTCGTCACGCATAGAGCAGTACAGACTTACCGTTGGGCTGAAACGTGCGCCGCTTGCCAGAGCAATACGCACGATGCACCGGTTTGTGCTGTGCAACCAAGGAGGGTGCCATGCCAACCATTCCATCAAAAACGCTAGAAACCTTTGGGGACCAACTCTTTCAAGCCGTTGGGGTCCCCGCCGATCAGGCTACACAGGCAAGCCACCATCTTGTCGAGGCCAACCTCGTCGGCCACGATTCGCATGGGGTGATCCGCGTCCCCAATTATATCAGTGCCCTGCGCCGTGGCTCGATCAAACCGGTGGGCAATCATACCGTTGTGCGCGAAACGCCGGCCGCGCTGACCGTCAATGCCAATAACGGCTTTGGCATTGTGATGGGTTATCAGGCGATGCAATGGGCCGTTGACCGCGCCAAGCAACACACCTTGGGCGCGGTCGCCGTCCATCAGTCGAGCCACATTGGGCGCTTGGGTGCGTTTCCACCGCTGGCGGCGGAACAGGATTGCATTGGCATTCTGATGCTCAACGGCGGTTCGCGCTTTACGGCCCCCTTTGGCGGCACCGCACGGCGGCTGCCCCCCAACCCCATTGCGATTAGCGTGCCAACCCTCCACGGTCCCCCGCTGATGCTCGATATGACCACCAGCATGGCCGCCGGCGGCAAAGTCGATGTGGCAAGCGCCCGCGGCAAGCAGCTACCAGCAGGCTGGCTGGTCGATGCGCAGGGCAACAGCGTGACCGACCCCAATCTCTTTCGCGATGGCGAAGTGGCCATGTTACCCCTAGGCGGCGAGTTGGGTTACAAAGGCTATGGATTGGCGATGATGATCGATGCGATTGCCGGTGGCCTCTCTTGGGCCGGCTGTAGCACGGCGCAGCCGACGCGCGGCGGCAGCGGCTGGTTGGCGTTGGCGATCAAGATCGAGAGCTTTATTGACATTGGCGAGTACAAGCGAGAAGTGCAAAAGCTGATCGACTGGGTGAAATCATCCCCCACCATGCCCGGCACAGCGAAGATCTACCTGCCTGGCGAGCTTGAGGAGGATACCCGCCGTCAACGAGAAGCCGAGGGGATCTTTATTGAAGAGAAGACCTGGCAGGCTTTGGTCGCCACTGCCGAGGAAGCGGGCGTGGCAGTACCGGGGATCTAAGCGATGCGTGCAGCGCAAATAGACGACATCTTTGTGCTATTGACCCCCTCTACGCCACTGACCAGCGCAGAGACGGCGTGGCAGAATCAATGGCAGAAGATACACGGTGGCAGCCGAACAGATCCGCTCCATGTCAGCTTGCAACGCTTTGTCTGTGCGGACCAGGCACAATTGGCAGCGGTGGTCAATGCCCTGCAAACAGCCACGGCGCAGCTTGCCCCTGTGCCGATCGTGGGCGTCGATCTACGGTCCTTCTATTCAGCGTTTCGTGGAAAAGAGATCCTCAAATGCCGCGCAGAACGGACCAAACCACTACAAATACTCGATACAATCGTACGTCGAACAGTGCTGCAGAATGGCCTCACTCCCCACTATCAAGAACCAGTGGAGTTGATTACTGTTCTGGAAGGGAATACAGAAGCGCTGATGCCAACGCCGCAGCCACTCCCCTTCCCCCAACCACTCTTTGTTGGCAGTCGCCTCGTCGTCTCACAGGTGGTCGGCCAAGAGGAGTATAGGTTGATAGCGGAGTGGGAGCTGCCCGAGTAATTGCGTATTTTACAAGCATTCCATAATCAGTAGACCGTAGCGTAGTAGGCACGCCCACGTGCCGCTCCCCATGGGGATCCCGGTTTCGCACGTAGGCGTGCTCACTTCGCGATTGCGGTCTACTGATTATGGACACGGATTGTTAGAAACACGGATTTTATCAGACCGTTATCCGTGTTTCCCACAATCCGTGTCCCCAAAGAAAATGTTTCTTTGGGCTTTCAGGGGATTGAAATAAGCTAGCGGCGGTTGAGTAGCCCCGGCAGTAGGGGGCGTATCGAAACCAAAGCGAGTCACCCCGTGAGATCCTATTGAACCAAGAAAATTTCCCCTGTCTGGAAAGAATGTCACTGATGAAACGATCAACCCAATTTCAAGGAGAACCCAATGAGCCGCACCATCCAAAATCTTTTCCGCGCCCCCTATGGCGTGCCCAATGGCATCCAGATCACCGACCAGGGTCTCTGGATTGTTGACCAGATCACCGACCGCGTCATGCTGGTCGATCAGAATGCACCCATCGACTATTACAACGTGCCGCGCTATATTCATGACATCCCGACTGAGTGCTCAAACACCAGCGGACTCGGCTGGGATGGCAGTGCGCTTTGGCTGGCGGCCAATGGCGGGGCCCAACTCTGGCGCCCGGCGCGTCCCAACGATGCCGACGCCCATGATGGCGCGATCCTCAAGGTCGATCCGCAGACGGGTGCCACGCTGGAGCGTTATCCGCTGCCCGGTGGCGGCGGCACCCACGGGCTGGAGATCGACCGCTTCGAGGCGGACACCATCTGGGTGACGACGCTCAAAAGTCAAACCCTGACCAAGATGCGCATCAGCGACTGGAGCATCCAACAGGTGATCGCGCTACCCTATCAGCGCGCCCACGGCGTTGTGCGCGTCGAAGATGGTATTTGGGTGGTTCACACTGCCAATCGAGTGATCGTCAAGCTCGATCTGACGGATGGCCATGAGTTAGATCGAATTGAAGTACCGACACCACATGCTGAACCCCACTGCCTCTCTAATTATGGCGAGGGTTTTATCTATTGCGATGCGAGTTCGGGTTGGGTGGCAACGATTTCGGGGTAGGAGAAACGCCAATAAAAAAAGTCAGAAACAGCGTTCCCCCGATAGCGGATAAATCCGCACGCTGTTCCTGACTGAACATAGTTTAGCACGGTTAACAGGAAAAGGCAAATTGCATTTTTGCTAAAACGCGTTTTAGGTCATTCAAAAGAACCAACTATCCACCAAGACACACCAAGTCACGCCAAGACCTACCAAGGGCTTGCTCTTTTCTCATAAAACTTCGTGCTCTTCATGGATAATTTTAATTTTGACATGGCCTTAGATCTGCGATACCAATCCATCAAGTAGATTATGCGACTCGGTCACCCAACCAAAGATGCCGCCTTGGGCGCTGATGGTTGCGAGTGTTGCCGCGTGGCGCTCTGGGCTATAGGAGGCTACGCAGTCAGCGAGCACAATCGCGTTGTAGCCGCGGTCGTTCGCGCCGATCACCGTGGCGCTGCAACAGACATCGGTCGTCACGCCGGTGATGAGCAGATTGTGGATGCCCGCCTCACGCAGGATCTCATCCAAAGTGGTGGCATAAAATGAGCCCTTGCCCGGCTTATCCAAGACAATCTCGCCGGGCAACGGTGCGACTTCGTCAATGATGCCATGCCCTTTTTCGCCCTGAATGAGAATACGGCCCATTGGTCCTGGATCGCCAATCCGCGTGCCTTCCGGCCAGCGATCGCGTTTGGCGGGTGGGCAGTCACTCAGGTCGGGCTTGTGGCCCTCGCGCGTGTGAATGATCAGCATCCCTTGTGCCCGCGCCGCCGCCAGCACCTGCTGGATCGGCGCAATTGTGCGTTGCAGCAAGGTCACATCATTGCCCAAAAGCGCACCAAATCCTTCGGGGTAAAGAAAATCGCGCTGCATATCAATCACCACCAACGCCGTTTCCGTCAGGTCAATCGTCACCGGATGGGGTTCCGCAGGAATCGTAACCGTCGTCATGCTTAGTACCGTGCTTTCTTTTGCAAAAGGTCTATTTGGCCATGCCAAGAAATAAAATATACACATGGTATGGCGAATTCCGTAGGCTCCCCCTTCGACAAGCTCAGGGTCCGCCTACGGAATTCGCCAACAGCATCTAAAAAAAGGGAGACAAGAGCACCAACCACAAAAAGCCTGGTGCTCCCTGTCTCCCAATTTACTGGTCTACCGATTTACCGTTTTACCGATCTACCACTCGCCCTACTCCGTCTGCCCGATCACACCTTCAACCAGCCAATCGGTCGTATCCAGCAGTTCCATACCGCCGGCTTCGCCTTCCGGAATCCGCACGGTGCCTTCGTTGTCGAGGATCGGACCCTGGAAGATCTTGAGGTCCCCACTGACCAACGCTGCTTCGGCATCGGCAATCTGCTGCTTAGTCTCTTCGGTGACCGAAGGTCCGTAGGCTGCGAGTGAAACATAATCTGTCTCAATGCCACCGCGGATGTGCTCGCTCGTCCAGGTACCATCCATGACCGATTGGACGAGACGGGTATATAGCGGACCCCAGGTGTAGGCGACACCAGTCAACCAGCCATTGGGCGCAAATTGTTCGAGCGCGTCAGAGTGGAAGCCGACAACCTTGATGCCCCGCTCTTCTGCCGTCTTGACGACGGTCACCGGCGAATCGACGATCATCGTCACCACATCGACACCGGCGTCGGCCAATGCATTGGTGGCGGCGGCTTCCTTAGCCGGATCGACCCAAGAGCCATTGATCACCAATGTTGTCTCGACATCGGGGTTGACCGACTTAGCACCCAAGTGAAAGGCATTGACCGAGGCCAGAATATTGGGAATCGGGAAGGCG
The DNA here is from genome assembly GCA_034432375.1 of Caldilineaceae bacterium. Taxonomy (GTDB): domain Bacteria; phylum Chloroflexota; class Anaerolineae; order Caldilineales; family Caldilineaceae; genus JAHBVH01. Next base: position 4,975 of record DAOUCA010000099.1, on the reverse strand, counting down.
GTAATAAAGCCCAGCTTATTTGATTCGGTGGCCGCGCCGGCGGCGATCCCGGTCAGATACATCGCCTCAAAGTTGTTGCCCCAATAGGTCCCCAGATTGTCAGCCAACTTGAAACCGGCCGGATGCATAAAGATCACATCGGGATACTTCTCGGCTACATTGAGGGCGGGGTCCAGATAGCCAAAACTCTGCGGGAAGATCATCTTGGCTCCCTGCTGGATCATATTTTCCATGACGCGTTCAGCATCGGCGCTTTCGGGCACATTTTCAGCTTCGATCAGCTTGACATTGGGCAGATTTTCGGTCATGGCGATCAAGCCGGCGTGGTGGGCCTGATTGTAGCCGGCATCATTCATCGAGCCGACATGGAGAGCACCGACAATGAATTCTTCACCGGTGGCGGCTTCTTCATTGGTAGCATCTGTGCTACTACCTTCGTCAGCGGTCGGGGCTGTCGCTGGTACAGCACAGCCGGCAAAAATCAACAGCGTGATCAACAACAGCGCGAAAGCCATAAATTTGCGTTGCATCGTTCTCTACTCCTAGTTGAATATTGTGATTAGGGGATTGATTAAAGGTTAAACTGGATAAGTACGACCCACATCCTCTTCACTACCACCAAACACGGAAAGGAGACAATTCTTTCTACTATTGGGGAAGTTGGGGTGGGATGAGTCGTTAGCGCATCCCTTCAAAGACCGCGGCCAGACCCGCGGGCATAGTATAACCCGCTCGCTTACGTAAGGCAAGCAATACACCGAGCGTGAGCAGATATGGCAACATGTCCAGTAAAAAGGGCGAGACGGGTGCACCACGGGCCTGCAATTGCAACTGAAAGGCCAAGGCACCTCCAAAGAGCAAGGCACCCCACACGGCGCGGGTTGGGCTCCAGCCGGCAAAGATCACCAACGCCACCGCAATAAAGCCTCGCCCAGCAGTCATGTTTTCGGCCCAAACGCCGGTATAGGCTAACGCCAGATGAACACCACCTAGCCCAGCCAGCAGCCCCCCAATAAAGATGGCCTGATATTGCAAGAGCGCCGGACGCAACCCAGCGGCATAGGCAACGGTCCGATCTTCGCCCACCGTGCGCAGCGCCAGACCCCAACGGGTATTGGCCAAGAGCCAAGAGAGCAGAATCGCCACCGGTACAACCGCATAGATGAGGATATCATGCCGAAAAAAGAGCCGCCCCAAGTAGGGCAGATCCGCTAAATAGGGAATGGGCAACTTGGGCAACCCTTGCACCAATTGACCAACGTAGGGTCGCCCGATCAACGCGCTCAAGCCAATGCCCAAAAAGCCCAAGGTCAGGCCACTAGCCAGTTGATTTGCCTTCCGTGTTACCACGAGGTAGGCAAAGAGCAGGTTAAAGAGACCACCGGCTAACATTCCGGCCAACAGCCCCACCAAGGCCATCTCCGTCTGTGCGGTCACCGCAATACCGACAGCCGCGCCAATCAGCATCGCGCCCTCTACACCAAGATTGATCACCCCAGCGCGTTCACTGATCACTTCGCCCAGCGCGGCATAGAGCACCGATGTCCCCGCCCCAATGGCCCCTGTCAAAACACCCACAATAAACGTTAACATGGTTGCTCCGTTATTAAAGAGAGGGAAAGAGGTAGAGAAGGAAAGAGGTAGGTAAGTAAACAGGGAAACAGGTACACAAGTAATACTTATTTCCCTCTCTACCTGTCTACCTATTTCCCTGTTTCCCTGTTTACCTGTCTACCTTTTTCCCAAAGAAATTACCCAGCACGACAAAGAGAATCGAGGCCATCAGAATATTTACGGTTGAAAAAGGCACACTCTGCGTAATTTGCAGCGTATCACCGCCAAGGGCGATAATGGCCAGCAGGAACGCCATGACAATCGCCCCAAAGGGGCTATGACCGGCCAGCCAACTGATCAGAAAACCGATATAGCCATAGCCGGGCGAAAATCCTGGACGTAAGCGCCCTTGAATCGCCATAATTTCACCGACACCCGCAATGCCGGCCAGGCCCCCCGCAATAAACATGCTCACAATCAAATATTGGGCAATCGGGAAGCCATGACGATTTGAAGCTTCGGCGTTGCCCCCAATCGCCCGCATGGCATAGCCCCACCGTGTGTAGCGCAACAGTAGAAAGATCAGCAGCGCGGCAGCCAATCCAACCAGAAGGGTCAGATGAATCCGCGTGCCCCACAGTTGTGGAATACGATAGCCATCGGCAAACTTGACGGTTTGGGGGAAATTGGCACTTTCCGGGTCGCGCCAAGCGCCATAGACAAAGTAGTTGATGATCTGGATCGCCACATAGTTGAGCAGCAGCGTCGAGATCACTTCGTTGAGCCAGCCCTTGGCCCGCAGAAAAGCGGGAATGGCCGCCCACAGACCGCCACCGATAAAACCCAGGATCAAGACAATCGGCACGCCCAGGGGCTGGGGCAGATCGCCAAAAGTCAGCGCGCCCCAAGTGGCCAGCCAAGCCCCCATGTATAGCTGTCCTTCGCCCCCGACATTGACAAGCCCCAACCGGGCCGGAAGTAAGACTGCCAATGCACAAAGCAACAGCGGAATTGTCTTGACCAGAACCTCCGAAATGGCATAACGGCTGCCCAAGGTGTTCTTATAGATATCAATATAGGCTTGGATCGGATCTTTGCCCACCAATAGTAGCACAATGCCAAAGAGCACCATCGCCGTGACAAGCGCCGCAATCGGACGCAAAATGACCATGCCGACCGCGCCAATCATAGGCCGGCGCGACACGATGGGCAGCGGTTGATTAATTGTTGTCATTTAAGCCCCCCCTGTCATTAAATAACCGACCCGTTGTGCATCATACTCCTGTGGCTGCAATTCGCCAACGAGTTTCCCATGATAGAGAACCAAAAGGCGATCACTCAGTGCAAAAAGCTCTTCCAAATCTTCCGAAAAGAAGAGCACCCCGGCCCCTTGCCCACGACAGCGCAACAGCAATTGGCGCATTGCCTCCGCATTGGCCACATCGAGACCACGCGCTGGGTAATAGGCCAGTAAGAGTTGCGGATCACGCGCAACCTCACGCGCAACGACTACCCGCTGCAAATTGCCCCCAGAGAGCGTCCCCGCCGGAACCTCTAGCCGGGGGGGATTGGTGGAAAAAAGATTATTCAACGCTGCGGTGGCTGCCGTGCGTACGCCGCGCCAATCCATCACCAAGCCACCAAGGTGGCTGTAGCGCCCTTGTTCCCCCAAGATCATATTTTCGGAAACAGTCATGCCGCTCACAGCACCCATCTGCAAGGCATCCTCTGGAATGCAAGAGATGCCACTCCGCCGAATGTGCGCAGCGCTCCAACTGGTCGCCGCCTCTTTGCCAATCCATCGTTCGCCATGCTGCAAGGGTAACAAGCCCAGCAGTGCATCGCCCAATTCGCGTTGCCCGCTGCCTGAAATTCCTGCCACCCCGACAATCTCACCGGCATAAAGTTGCAGATTGATCGACTGCAACGGCACATTACGGCGACCATTGGAGTCGGCAGAATCGACCGCGACATCACGCAGTTCCGCCAATAGGTCGGCGCGACGATCCGCCCCTTCACGGGTGGCCGGTGGTGGCGGCGCTTTGCCCAACATCATCTGCACAATTGCCGCTTCCGATGCTTCAGCCCGTGACATATAGCCGGCAATACTCCCACTACGCAAGATGGTGATGTGGTCAGCAATCGCCATCACTTCTGGCAATTTGTGGGTAATAAAGAGGATAGCATAGCCATCCGCGCGCAGGCGTTGGAGAACTTGGAAAAAGCGCTCAATCTCTTGCGGCGGCAACACGCTGGTTGGCTCATCAAAGATCAGAATCCGTGCACCACTGAGCAGAACCTTGAGGATCTCCAACCGCTGTCGTTCCCCAATATCGAGCGAAGCAACCCGGCTGCGCAGTGCAATTGTCAAGCCGTAGCGTTCACCCATCTCGGCCACGCGTCGTTCAATCGAGCGGTAGTCAAGCTTTCGTTTGCCATCGGGCAGAAAGAGCGCGATATTTTCCAGCGCGGTCATTGCCGGTACCAGCGTAAAATTTTGAAAGACCATACCGATGCCCAGATCGCGTCCCACCTGTGGCGTTGGAATGGTCACAACGTTGCCCTTGAGCAGAATTTCGCCCTCTTCGGGCTGGTGGAAGCCATAGAGCGACTTCATCAGCGTGCTCTTGCCAGCCCCATTTTCGCCAAGAATGGCATGGACTTCACCCGCATAGATGGTGAGGTCGATCCCACGATTGGCCACAAAATTGCCAAAGCGCTTGGTCAGGCCCCGGGTCTCTAAGATTGGTTGTTCCTGTTGTGCACTCATTGGGTATCCTCTGCTTTGCCCGCTTTTGTGGCCATATACGCGCGCCACCCCCCATACTGCGTGATTTCTGTCCCCGTATCACAGAGATAGGCTTCACCTAATACCCCTAGAATACTACTGCCGTCATCGAGATTGATGCGGCCAATGCAAAGACCAGCCGGCTCTTGTGTCAAGATCGTTGCAATCGCGGCAGCTGGTAGTTCCCAGATTTCGAGCGCCACTGTAGTGCCACCAACGGCAACACGCATCATGGCAGGATGACGATCGGCAATCGTCCAAAGGCGGTAGTGGGCATCGGTTTGCGCTTCACAGACAAAGGTTGCACCCACATTGAGCAGATTGTCATTGAGCGCTAATCCACGCATCAATGTGCCGTTCACGGCCAGGCGGACAGTCGTCACACAAAGTTCTCCTTGAATTTCATTGCGCTGAAGGGCTGAAGGATTAACACGAAACAACAAGCGTTGAGATGGCTGGCTGGTAGGCACAGTGCGTTGAAACGCGCTTCTGCGCAAGCAATACCTTCGCCAATTTCAGAAATTAGAGCCGTCATTCCTGCGCAGGCAGGAATCCATCTTCATGTTACACGAGTAGATTCCTGCCTGCGCAGGAATGACATCTGGAAATTTCCGCCAAAACAAGGTTTGGCGA
>DAOUCA010000098.1:0-57696 GCA_034432375.1 Caldilineaceae bacterium | reverse complement strand
TGAGAACCGGAGTTTTGCGGACCAACGGGATCGCGTGCGTCGCACTGACCGCCAACTGCTTCCAGTCCGCTAGATGCTTCCGTCAGTGCGACGCACGCTGGCCGAAACTAGGGGTTTCATTCTGATTTGAGTATAGTGCAACATATCTTTCTAAAGTGGTTGCACGAGTATATCACAAACTATAGAGACAAGATAGTAATATTATTTGTACCATTGCAGCCGTTATACCGACACCACCCCAAGCTGTTGTAACAGGCCCAGTGCATCCCAGTTGAGCCAGCCTTCTTGGATTGGCCCATCGACCACGCGGTGGATGTTGATCGCTATGATCGCGATCGGTTTGCCGGTCGTAGGGATACTGGCAAACGTCCCTTGATGAATACCGCTGACACTCCAGCGGGTCGTCACTTTGTCCCCCTCGGCAATCTGATCCGCAATTGCGAAATTCAGATCGCGAAAGGCGGCATGCAGCGCGGCAACAAATTGGGGCAAGCCCCTACGCCCTGGGGTTTCGCCGGGGCAGGATTGTGATTGATGTAGGTTGTACTCACGATTTCATCAGCGGCGGCCAGATTGCCCGGGTTGAAGAGTTCTTCGAAAAAGCGACGGAGGATGAGTTTGTTCTGGACCGACATGAGAATTACCTCCTTTGGAGAAAAATTGCTGCTTGTTACCGTCTGCAATACAGTACAATACGAACGTCCTCGCAACGTCCTTTGGCTGGAGATGGCGTTGTAGGAAAATTCATCATCAATAGTTATTGGTTCTTTGCGACATAGTGGACATGGTTGATGAATCGGCGACCCCCGGCTGAGAGCGCTATACATTCGGAGAATGTGTTTGGGTAACCGCCCAGCGAATGCGGTTCAACCCTCTCAGACTGTGGTTACCCTAATGCGCACTTCTGGTTATTACCGAGCCTGAAGTGTGTGCACCTCCCCACTCGTGACAAAAGACGATTTTTACGGTTTGAAAAGCCTTTCTATGGATAAGCGCCAAATTGCTGAAAAAAGCTCATCATTGCGCCGGTACGCAATGTCTCTGCCAATTGAAAATAGGTATCTACCTCAGTGCCTGAGGGCACTTCTCGGTGTCAGCAAAGGGATTCATCCCCATAATCAATTCGCCAACGGCACCTAGCAAACAAAAGGACGGCGGACGAAGGCGGTAAGGCCGCTTTCGTCCGCCGTCCTGGCTTACTGATCCCTTCTCGGTTGCCTGTCGTCAAACCTACGCGATATGCGCGCCTTGTGTATTGACATAAACTGCATAGAGTGACTGGCTGGCCGCCATGAAGAGACGATTGCGCTTGGGACCGCCAAAGGCGATGTTGGCGGTGGTCTCCGGCAGCAGAATTTGGCCGATACGTTCGCCGTCGGGGGCCAGCACGTTGACGCCATCAAAGCCCCAGCCATTCCAGCCCGCGGAAGCCCAGATGTTGCCATCGATGTCGACGCGCACGCCATCGGAGCCGACATGTTTGCCGTCAAAGGTTAGGTCGCTAAAGAGTTGGCCGTTGCTCAGGGTAGTCTCATTGTCGATATCCCACACCTTGAGTTCGCCGGTTCCGGTATCGACGACAAAGAGCTGGCTGTAGTCGAGTGAGAAGCAGAGGCCATTGGGCTTATCCACTTCGTCAGTGACTAGCGCCACTTCGCCGGAGGTTGGGTCGATGCGGTAGACCGCCTCCTTGAGTTCGATTTCTCCTTTGTTACCCTCATAATTGCCCCAGCTGCCATAGGGCGGATCGGTAAACCAGACACCGCCATCGGGATGGACCACGGCATCATTCGGCGAATTGAAGGGCTTGCCGTCATATTCATCGGCGAGCACGGTGACGCTGCCATCATGTTCATAGCGGACAACGCGGCGGCCACCATGCTCACAGGAGATCTGTCGCCCTTCCCAGTCGAAGGTGTTGCCGTTGCTGTTGCCAGAAGGATTACGAAACTTGCTGACATGGCCATCCTCATCGAGCCAGCGCATCTGCACATTGTTGGGGATGTCGCTCCAGACCAGGTATTTGCCCACACTGTTCCACGCCGGCCCTTCAGCCCATAAGGTACCCGTATAGAGCCGCTGGATGGGTGTGTTACCAATTTTAGCGGTGAAGCGATCGGGATCGTGGACGATTACATCTGGTTCCGGGTAGGCCGAGGGCGGTGCGCTGGGGCCGTAATCACGCCCCTGCTGTGCCAATGCTGAGGTGGCAATTGTCGCGGCACCGGCGGCGGCCGCCGCGGCTTTCATAAACGTACGACGGGTGAACAATCCATTCGATGGGGGTTGACTGCTTGTTTCGGTCATCATCAATGGTTCCTCCTTGTGGAAACAGTACTAACGCAGGCCAAACAATCGAACAATTTTGGTTCACTCAGGCAAGACAGGCTGAGGAGCACACCTGCCCAGCAGCTGAGGTAATCCCATTGCGCGCAGACTCGTTACAGGGCTGCAGGAGGGACCATTGCAGCCGAGCGCATCCATCGGCAGCAGACCAGAGCCATGTGGCTAAGTTCGATCAGGCTGGTGAACGCATGACAAGACTGAACTTCTTCACCGTCTGGGAGAGAAAAGGCCGTACAATATAAACGCTCATCAGCCGAAAGTGTGAGTTGAGCACCAAAGCGGTACACCATTGCCTCCGGCAACTCACACTTTTCACAGATGAGCCAATATAAAATGTAAGTAAGTTGATTGGGGAGCTTCGATAGAACCCTGCTGCATCTTGCAAGCAAGGCGCAGCAGGAGAGCAATAGAGCTAGCAACAATTATACAAGAGATGATGAAAGGATGCAACCATCTTTATTTGTCGGGGTGCGTACCACATTTTCGGGGGTGCTCAGACAAATCGGTTTTTCATGCTCGACCAATCCCCCCAAAATGGGACGCACCCTATTTGTCGGGAGCATCTCACGTTGGGGGCAAGCCGCGTGCGTGGCATTGGCCACAGATGTTTGGGAATTGGATGTAAGATGACTACAGTTCCGGCCAAAACCCCGCCCACGGCTGCGCCTGCTCAAAGGCCGCTGCGGCCTGCAACACCAGCGTATCGGCGTGCCAGCGGCCCACAATCTGTAATGCAACAGGCAATCCTTCACTCGTAAAGCCACAGGGCACGCTCGCCGCCGGCTGGCCGCTCATGTTAAAAGGGAAGGTGAAGGCGAGGCGGTCAAACATGCTGGGGGTTGGTTTGCCCTCAATGGTGGCTGGCGGCTGATCGACTGGCCAGGCACCAGTTGGCATCTGGGGCGTGAGGAGCAGATCGTAATCCGTAAAGAAGCGCTGGGCCTGCTGCTGAAACGCGGTACGCTGTAGGGAAACATTGACATAATCGACCCCTGTCGCGAGCAAGCCAAACTCGATCATCGCGGCCAGTGATGGTTCAAACCAGTCAGGCTGCTGGCGATATTGCGCCCCCAGTCGCGCCGCAAAGGAGACACACCAGGCCAGCCCACCGATATCACGCGGGTCAGACCAACCGGGGTCGACCGCCTCGACATGGCAGCCAAATTCTTCAAAGCGTTGGGCGGCAACGCGTGTTAGTGCACGCACTTCAGGATCAACCGCGGCGTAGCCAAAGTCTTCGCTCCACGCAATGCGCAAGCCACGCAACGCTTCAAAGGGTTGCGCCACGGCGGCCACATAATCATCCGGCTGGTTGTCAATCGAAAGCGGATCCCGCACATCCGGCCCAGCCAGCGCCTGTAAAAAGAGCGCGCCGTCGGCCACCGTGCGCGTCAACGGCCCTTGGTGGGTGCGCCCGGTCCAGATGTCGGGGTTGGGGAAGTTGGGGACGCGGCCAAAGGAGACCTTCATGCCAAAAACGCCGGAGAGCGCGGCGGGAATGCGAATTGAGCCGGCACCATCGCTGCCGTGGGCGAGCGGTCCCATCCCCGCGGCCACCGCCGCGGCCGCGCCCCCGCTGGAACCGCCGGGCGTGCGGTCGAGTTTCCAGGGGTTGCGGCACGGTTCGCCAAGCAGATTGTCGGTCATATCCTTATGGCCGTAGAAAGGGGTATTGGTCTTGCCGGTGATGATGCCACCGGCCGCTTTGATCCGTTCGGTAACAACACCATCCGTCGTGGCAATATTGTTCTCGTAGAATTTGGAGCCATAGGTATGGCGCAAGCCAGCTGTCGGTTCGAGATCCTTGATCGAGACGGGGAGGCCGTGGAGCCGGCCAAGTTTGTCCCCGCGTTTAACGGCGGCTTCAGCTTCCCGCGCCGCGGCGCGCGCGCCATCGCCATCCACTGCGAGAAAGGCGTTGAGGGTGGGGTTGAGCGCGTCAATGCGCGCCAGCACAGCGTCGGTCAATTCCACTGGCGAGAGTTCACGGTTGCGGATGGCGGCGGCAAGTTCGGTGGCGGGGGTAAAGCAGAGGTCGGTTGTGGTCATGATCGGCTCCTTTATATGCATTGATAACTGGCATCTGTGGCAAGGATACGATCTTTGGGGAATTGTTGCAACCCAGCAATTGTGGATCATTTGCTATGGTTGCCCACCTGCACTTCCTATGTGCGACGATACAAGCCAACGGTCAGCGCGCCAAGGATCGCACCAACCAGGGCAAAGCCGGGGATAATCAGAAAGATCACAAAATAGCCTCGGCCTCCCTCAAAGTTAGAAATATCGAAGGCCGCGCCAATCGCATCACCAAACAGCCCGCCGGTGAGACCGCCAACAATGAGGCCAATTAGAATACCAGATGTCCAACGGAGCCAAGTGGGAGCCACATAATCGGGCAGGGGTGGAAAGAGTGCGCGAATCAACAACGCAATGCCCAGCGTATGCACCAGCACGCGCACAATGCCCACGCCACTGATCAGCGTGAGTAGTAGTGCACTATTCCCCAGTAACCCGCTACCAGTCCGCATATTGAGGGCATTGATCAACCAGGTTGTCAACAGATTGCCGACCAATAATTCACCGATCAATAAGGCAAAAGCCCATGCCGCCAATCCTGCGGCGCGTGGTTGGGCTTGGCGCCGCCCAAGCGCCAAGCGCAGCCCCACCCCATAGGTGATGAGCAATGGCAGATAAGTTATCAGATTTGTAAAATAAGTGTTCATCTAGGCTCCTTGCGCAATTGATTAGAGACCCATTGATTATACGCTAAATCCACCCAAAAAACGTCCGTACTTTGCGTTATCTTTATTGTACGATGCCCCAGATCTGCTGACCGATCTACTGGTCGATCTGCTGGCCAGATAGAGATAAATGGTGGGTGAAATCACTGGACAAACCGCCGCATCCGCGGTATACTTAGCCCTTAAGAACTGATGTTCGATATGTGGGTTGGATGGACAAAAAACGGGGAGATCGACACCTATGCCACCACTGAAAGTTGTGAGTGATTTTGCGCCAATGGGCGACCAGCCGCAGGCGATTGCTGGGTTGACGCGTGGAATTGAAGACGGGTTGAAGCACCAAGTGTTGCTTGGCGTCACGGGCTCGGGCAAAACTTTTTCCATGGCCAAAATCATCGAAGAGGTGCAGAAGCCAACGCTGATTATGGCCCACAACAAGACACTCGCCGCCCAACTCTACAGCGAGTTCCGCGAGTTCTTTCCGAATAATGCGGTTGAATATTTCGTCTCCTACTACGACTACTATCAGCCCGAAGCGTATATTCCGCGCTCGGATACCTTTATTGAGAAAGATGCCCAGATCAACGAGGAGATCGACCGGCTGCGGTTGGCCACAACGAGTTCGCTCTTTAGCCGACGCGATGTGGTGATTGTGGCCTCGGTCTCCTGCATCTATGGCTTAGGCAGTCCGCAAGATTATGGGCAGGCCGCGGTCCACTTTCGGGTGGGCGACATGATCAGGCGTAATCAACTGCTCAAGCAGTTGGTGGAGATCTACTATGACCGCAATGATCAGACGTTGCAGCGTGGCAAATTTCGGGTGCGCGGCGACACGTTGGAAGTGCAGCCCGCCGAGCGGGAATTTGCCTATCGGCTCAGCCTTTGGGGCGATGAGATCGAGCGCATCAGCGAGATCGACCCGCTCACCGGCGAGATCCTGGCCGACCACCAGACGCTCGATGTTTACCCGGCCAAGCACTTTGTCACGCCGCAAGAGAAGCTGACCGAGGCGATTGAGGAGATCGAGCAGGAGATGCTCGCCCAGGTTTCGCTCTTTGAGTCACAGGGAAAGCTGCTGGAAGCGCAACGCATCAAACAGCGCACGATGTATGATATGGAGATGTTGCGCGAAGTTGGCTATTGTAACGGCGTAGAGAACTATAGCCGGCCTCTCGCCCGGCGCCCTGCCGGCAGCACACCATGGACGCTGCTCGACTACTTCCCGCCCGATTGGCTGCTCTTTATCGATGAGAGCCACATGAGCGTGCCACAGATCCGCGGCATGTTCAACGGCGACAAGGCGCGTAAAGAAGTATTGGTTGACTATGGCTTCCGCTTACCGAGCGCGCTCGACAACCGACCGCTGCGCTACGAAGAGTTTGAGACCCATCTCAACACCGTTGTCTATGTGAGCGCCACACCTGGCCCCTACGAAGTCGAACATGCCGAGCAGACGGTGGAGCAGGTCATTCGCCCCACCGGTCTCGTTGATCCGCTAGTCGAGGTGCGGCCCACCGAGGGACAGATCGACGACCTGCTACGTGAGATTAAAATTCGCGTTGCCAAGGGACAGCGTGTGCTGGTCACCACCCTGACCAAGCGCATGTCCGAAGATCTAACCGAGTATCTGGCCGAGTTGAATATTAAAGTGCAATATCTGCATAGCGATATTCACACGATTGAGCGCGTGGAAATCCTCCGTGACCTGCGCATGGGCGTCTTTGATGTGCTGGTCGGCATCAACCTCCTGCGCGAAGGGCTGGATCTGCCCGAGGTAACGCTTGTCGCGATTCTCGATGCCGACAAAGAGGGTTTCCTACGCAGTGAGCGGGCGCTGATCCAGACGATGGGGCGCGCCGCCCGCCACGTTGAGGGTATCGCGATCCTTTATGCCGACAAGATGACCGACAGCATGAAGGGCGCGATCAGCGAGACCAACCGCCGTCGCGAGATCCAACTGCGTTATAACCTGGAGAATAACATCGAGCCGCAGAGCATCGTCAAAAGCATCCGCGACCTCACCGACCGCGTCAAGGTGCTGGCGGAGAGCAAGCCAGAGTACAACGCCGACGGTGGCGCCAAAGAGACGATGCTTGATCCCGCCAGCCTACCACGCGATGAGCTGGCCCGCTTGATCAAGCAGATCGAAAAAGAGATGAAGGACGCAGCCAAGGCAATGGAATTTGAGAAGGCCGCCGCGCTGCGTGATCAGTTGATCGAGTTGCGTGGGGTAGAGGAGATGGCGAAGTTTCGGGGGTAGCCTTTACAGATTGGATTCATTGGGAGGATGCCAGCCGACACTTGCCCACAATGCTCTTGAGCGCACAATTCTCGGATTGTTCAGTTTCAGTGCTTGGATGGTGGCACGTCCGGCTGGTGTCAGACCAACGATTATCGTTCCCCCTGCACTCCATGCAAAATGGTCGGTCCATCGCTGTGCTCGTGGATGGAAAAAGCGAAACTATCTCGTTTGTCTCAGGGTCCAGCATTTCCGTTTGGTCACCTTTATTTGTATTGCAAGTAGAGCAAGCGCGACACAAATTCGTGCGGCTTGTATTGCCATCTTTTGAGCGCGGGTGAATATGATCAGCTTCAAGGGCAATTCCTGTTATCCGTTCCGAGGTTTGGCAGTACTCGCAAAGATTCCCCAGTGATGTGAGCCAACGATGTAAAGCACGAGGAATATACGCGCTGCTCACAGTGGTATCGTTAAATCTTTGAGTTGTGGAATTTGATGGCCGCGCCGCGACAGAATTGCGAATGCCTGTGCACGCCGCAACACCGAACGTTCATAGGCAGCCAATAGCTGCGCCTGTTCCTGTTGTTCGTCCACGCGCAATGCTCGTGTATCTTCTAGATCATTTAACTCCGCCAAGCGCGTCTGTTCTTTTGCAGTAAATGTTGGGATGGTGGCGTCCCAAAGCGCTTGGTCACTCAACCATATCATTTCGGCTAACTCATTGGCAACGCTAGGCGGCAGATCCGGTGATGGCGGCAATGCAACAGCAACAGCAGATGTAAGAATCTCTTCAACACTGCGGTGGGCAAACACAGAAATACCTTGCAGCCGCAGATAGAGCGGCTCTGGGACGTTGATGGGAATTTTTTCTACAGTCATAGCGTTTGCTCCTGATCAACATTATCAAACCTCTATCTGCATTATACCACAGTCCAGAAAATGAATGACTATCTATTTCCAAGGATGAATCCTTAACTAATTTGGTTGAGATCGATCTATTGCGGAGCGGTCGTCCCTTTGATATTGCGCCCTATTACGAGAATTATCACTATCGCATTCTGGTTAGCCAGGGCTGGCAGCGACCACGCGGCGATCTCTATCCGTTCAATGTCACCCAGCCTATCCCTATGTTTCCTGTGCCATTGCTGCGGGGCTATGAGGAACCATTGCTTGATTTGGCACAGCTACTAGAGATAATCTACCAGCAAGCGCGCTATGATTTGCGCATTGACTATACAAAAAATTACGCCTGCCAGATACGCTACACCACGATCTTGAATTACAGGCACAGCAAGAAGGGGTGTCGCTAAATCAGTATGTCGTCTACACGCTTACCAGAAATGCAAAATCAGCGTATACAGTTCAAGTACTCCCCGATGCAGCGATCCAACAACAAGTAGAGCGCTTCAACGCGCTTTTGCAACGACTGGGAACACTTGAGCATGATGCAATGCAGGGGTTCTTAGACAATCGTGAAGTTGAAGCGCCTGAAGATGAAGAAACGGCGACACTCATTGCTAGGGTCGAAGAACAGTTGAAGATGAAGTAAAGGGTAAATCAACGCGCTACGTTGGCATGACAAGGCCATACCCACTGATCTACCCCACTCTTCCCTACCCCACTCTTCCCTACGCCACTGGCATCCATGCCGTCAGTAGCGCCTGCAACTCCTCGCGCCGGACCGGCTTGCTGAGGTAGTCATCCATCCCCGCGGCCAGGCAACTCTCGCGTGATCCTTTGATGGCGTTGGCCGTCATGCCGACAATTGGCAGATGGCCACCGTGCTCACTCTCCCACTCGCGGATCTTACGGGTCGCTTCCAGCCCATCCATCACCGGCATCTGCCAATCCATCAGCACCAACCGATAGAGGCCGTCGCCGTTGGTGATGGCGTTGACCGCCGCCTCGCCATTTTCGACAACATGGGCGGCATAGCCAAGTTTTTTCAAATGGGCCAACGCAACACGCTGGTTGTTGACATAATCCTCCACCACCAGGACTAAGTTTTCTGCTTTTGGCTCGTCAAGTGGAGCCGCCTTTTCCTCAGCAGCAGGGTCAGCACTATCGGCAGCAAGCGGTTGCGGTAGGAATGGCGTAAGCAAATTATAGATGGCAGATTGGGTAACCGGTAACAGGGTCACGCCATCAAAGCCGGATTCCAATAATTGCTTTCGTTGAAAGGAAGGTAGCCCGTTTGGTGCAATCAAAATCACTGCCAGTTTCTTTAACAGCGGATCGGCGCGCATCGAACGGATCAAGGTGAATGGCTCTAACTCGACACTCTGCTGCTCCACCAGCAGATAACGCGCTGACTTATCTCCCGTTATCACTTGTCGCAAATAGGTCAAGAGCGCAGCGTTACCGCCGGTTTGTTGGCAATGTTGCTCGGACCCAATCTGCCAGGTGGTGAGATAGGCCTCGATCTCTTGATAAAGATGATTGGTGTTGCTAACAATGAGCGCAAAGCCGTTTGATGGGGTGGCAGTGCGGCCAATTGATGCGCGATAGATCGCTTCACTACATTGATAGGGAATCGTTACCGTAAACTTTGAGCCAACCCCAAGTTGACTCTCCACCTCAATGCGACCACCCAATAGATCAACCAAGCGCTGGGTAATTGCTAATCCCAGCCCCGTGCCGCCATAGCGACGTGTCGTCGAACTGTCGGCTTGCATAAAGACTTGGAAGAGGTTCTCCATACTTTCTGCGGACATACCAATGCCGGTGTCACGAATCGTCAGTTGCAAGGCGATCAACCCGCCTGCGGTTTCATCGGTGGAGATTGGGGCAAGAGTCTGCGGGTGCGCCAAACAATTTAGCGTAACGGCGACCTCACCGGTTTCGGTAAATTTCAAGGCATTCCCGACCAAATTCATCAAGATCTGGCGCAGACGGGTGGAGTCCCCAATGACTTCCGTTGGAACACCAGTGGCAACGGTACTAAATAACCCGATGCCTTTGCTGTGCGCTTTCGGCGTGAGCAGACGGATCACACTTTCCAATTCACTGGCTGGTGCAAAGGGTGCTGACTCCAAGATAATCTTGCCCGCCTCAATCTTGGAGAAATCTAGAATACTGTTGATGATCGCCAGTAACTTTTGGCTCTCTTCATAGGCGACGGCAGCATACGTAACTTGCTCCGCATCGAGGCCACTCTCCAAGAGGATCTCGGTCATCCCCATAATACCATTCATGGGGGTACGGATTTCATGACTCATGGTGGCCAAAAATTCGGATTTGAGGCGTGAACTCTCTAGCGCCTGTTGGTAGGCTCTTTCCAACTCCACCTCAATACGTGTACGTTCCGCGATTTCATTCTGTAGCTGTTGATTGGCATGCTGGATATCTTCTATACGAGCACTGACATGCTCTTCCAACTGGTCCGCATAGACGCGCATTTCATCATACAAAATGCTGCTGATAAGGCTATACCCTAACATACTCGCCAATTGGGTATAGAATTGGTAGCTGCGCGGACGAAAACCAAAAAGGACAAAACCGGCATAGATATTGGTTGAATAGAGTGGAATCAAGATCAGATTGAGGTGCCGCCCTTGACGAATCAACGTCCCTGAGGCCAATTCCGCCGCACGGTAGAGTTGATCGGTAATCAATGGCTGGGGTGGCGCGCTCTCTTCATAGGCCACCAGCAACCGTGCCTGATCGGTGGTGGCATCAAATGCCTCGTGAATGGCGACATAGGCGAGATCGATGCCCAGTTGTGGCAATTTTTCTTGAAAAATAGCAACCAACAGTTCTGGGTCATAGGGCATCAACAAACTACGACTAACCATGTGCAAGAGCGCAAACTGCTGTTTTTCCACCGCATATTGGTGACGAGCGACTCGGTTGGTCGCGGCTTCAAAGTGATATTGTACCTGCACCACGAGGAGTTGACAGAAACAGGGCAAGAGCTGTTGCTGCGTTGGATCCAACAAAAGCGATCCAGTCGCGGATCGGGCTGCGGTGCAATCGTTGTCGAATTGTTGTAGTAGTGCCAAAACTCCCTGCTGCCAGTCAACCAGAAGATCCTCTTGCTTGATGCGCTGCACAAGCTGCTCCACACTCTTTTGCAGAGGGTGTGGAGCCGTAGTCAGAACACTCTGCTCAAATCCCTCGAGGAGTGAAACAATGGTCTTGCTTCTATCCTCTGCGAAATTATCGCCAACTTGTACTGCGAGCGCGTCTTCAAGGAGTTGATGATACCGGCTGCGCATTCTTACAAAATAGAGCGGCAAAGGGAGGCGCTGCTCGCCTATTGCGTTGCCGATATTACTGCTGGTTGGGCCGTTCGCAACCGTCACTTGGTCTGCGGCAAAGAGAGGGGCAACATGCCCTTGTCGCATAGTAGAGCGGCAGCCGATGCCACATGACTGACGAATCACGGGTTGCGTCGGAATTTTTACACAGCGAGAGATCGATTCCCCACGTAGAATAGACACGAGCATCCCAATGCCCCGTCCAGCCAAGGTATAGGCCGACTGGGAAACAGTTGTCAGCGCCGGATCGAGCAAGGCCGCTTCAGGTAGATCGTCAAAACCGGTGACGCTGACCTCCTCTGGCACGACAATGCCCCGCCGCTGAAGCTCTTGCATGGCACCAATGGCGAGATCGTCGGAAGCGGCCACAATTGCATCCGGGCGAAAGTGACGCTGGTCAAGCAGCTCGCAGACGGCCTGCGCGCCTCGTGCACGCGAATCCCAACGGAAGGCACCTGGGACAATCGCGTTTGGGTCAATAAGCAGCCCATGGTGTTGCAAGGCATCCTGATAAGCCGCCAGACGAATCTGCGCGTCCCGATTAGTGGGGGTACCGGTAATGAAGGCAACCTTGCGCCGATTGCATGTTGCAATGAGATGACTAACCAGATCAAACATCCCCTGATAACCATCCATCACCACGGAGTAGGCACCTGGTAACTCAACACCGAGACTAATGGCGGGCCGTGTCGCATAAGGACGCAGCAATTCGCCGACACGCTCATGATCTTGCAACAGCCCGGCTGTCCAAAGCAGCAGTCCATCGAGCATCTCCAAATCAACCAAATTGCCTAATTTTTCATAAAATTGGGATGTGCCGACCTTCGCCTGCATGGTCTGCTCATTGATACCAAAGGTGACCAGGCTACAGCCGAACTGGGTAGCAGCATCGTTGGCCCCAAGCAAGAGTAGATTTGTGTAGGAGCTAGATGATTCGATGGTGATAAAGCCAAAGGTATGGTGGGGGGAAATCATGCGTTTGCCTTGTTAATTCCATTATACGCTACTCTGATTGAGAAGGGGAGTTTTTCTGGAATAGAAACTCCCCTTCTCAATTCAACCACAGTATAAAATTGTATGAATCTCTGTACAGTACAGAAAATCCGCTATAGAACAACGAATGATCCAATGGCTGCACATTCCGGCAAAAATGGATCAGGAAGTACTCATTGCTCCGCTGTACCATAATGCAACATTTGTTACCTGCTCGTCAATGGTCAAATGACAGAAGTGTGGGTTGATAAATGATGGTTGGGTCAACAATTGATACGGGGTACACGAAACGAAGGATCAATCTGAGGCCGGCAAAAGGAGAACCGGCGAAAAACGGCCAATAGAATTGGCCGACTAACAGCGAGAAGCCGCCTCAGCGGCTAGAAACTTAGCCGCTGAGGCGGCTTCTCGCTGTTAGCGCAGGGTTAAAACCCTGCAAAATCGCAAAACCCAAACGTCAGCTTACTGCACGACCGAAACCTCCAACTCCTTCCGCCCCAACGCCGCCATATCGACCGCCATCGTCGCCACGTTGTCATTTTCATCCACCTCGGCCACCACATCATAGGGATCGACCGTTACGGCAATCTCCTGCACTGTGGCCAGGGCAGCGCCCCCCGGCAGCACAAAGCTAAAGCTCGTTGGCACGGCCGCGCCGGGTGCTACGGTGGGCAACCGCTGCAAGCCACTCAACTCGTCATCAGCGAATTGTACCAACACATTGGCTACGGATGCATCACCCGCGTTGCGAATGGTGGCAGCGACAGTCAAGAGCGTGTCCGAGACACCAAGAGCTTCGGCGGTGATTTCATCGATGGTGATGGACAGATTAGGGTCACCTGCTAATTGACCACGAACGACTGCCTCGACCGCGCCCGCAGTAACCATTGGCAATTGATTATTGACTGTTGCTATCCCCTCCGCCCCGCTCTCCGCGCTTGCGGACCGCACCGTTAGCGTCTTCGTCGCCTGGTTATCCTCTTCATTCGACTCTTCGATCGCATTATCCGGATCAGCAGTAACCTGGATTGTGCGCGTTCCCTCACGCCCTTCGGTAGAGAGTGTCATGCTGATCTCCGTGCCTTCACCCACCGGCACTGTCCCGGTGATCAGCTCTTCGCCAAGGATCTCGGAGGCACCATCGGTTACATCCATCACCCGGATCAGCACCCCCTCGGCAGCGACCGTGCCCTGGTTGAGCACATTCACTGTCATTGTCACCGGCTCACCTACGGCGGGGCTGCTCGGCTCAAACTTGATGTTGCCGCCAAAGATCACGATGTTGGGCAGGTCGGGCGGTGTCTCCGAGGGCGAAGCGACACGGAAGCTCTTGACCGCTTCATTGTCGGTCTCATCGGTCTCGAAGATGGCATCGTCGGGGTCGACGGTGATGCGCAGGCGGCGGTCCCCCTCCTTGTCGGTCGTATCATAGCGTACGACCACAGCACTGCTGCCGCCAGCCGCAATAATCTCAATCGTCTGTGGCTCGCCAATTGGTTCGCTACCATTGGTAGCGTCGACGATCTGCACAACAACCCCCAACGCTTCGACATTACCTTCATTGCGCACAGTGGCGGTAATCTGCATCTCGTCACCAGCAACGAGTTTGGCAGGGCTATAGACGATATCAGCTGGCCGGATCACCAAATTCGGGATCTTCGGTGGCGAAATGGTCAAGAATTTGCTTGCCCGGTTGTCCCCTTCGTCGGATTCGTGCACGGCGTCATTCGGGTCGGCGGTAACCTGAATCTCGCGCTCGCCAGGTTGATCGGTGTTGTCATAGATCAGATCGACCGTAGCATTGCCGCCGGCGGGCAGGCTGTCAATTAGTTGCTCAGTGCCGATCGGTCGGGCACCGCCCCCCGTCACATCGAGCAGTTGAATCACAACATCCGTAGCATCGGCGTTGCCACCATTAAGGATCGTCACGGTGATCGTTACCGGGTCGCCTTGGGTCGGCGAACTGGGGGTAAACTTGAGGTTACCGGCGAGCACCATTAGGTTCGGTGCGGGCGGTGCAGCCACCGTTACCAACCCGACCGCGGCGTTGTCAGCCTCGTTGGTTTCAGGGATAAAGTTGTTTGGATCGACGCTGACTTCGATGCGCCGTTCGCCGCTCTGGCCACTGCTGTCGTAGAGCACCTGGGCCGTGCCGCTGCCACCGGCGGGAATCGTGTCGATCACCTGCGGTGGGGCAATGGGCACATTTGTCCCACCGCTCACATCGACAAATTGCACCGCCACATCATTGGCATCGTGCAAGCCATTGTTGATCACTACGGCGTGGATGGTTATCCGATCACCTTCAACTGCCCCCCCAGGGCTCCCGCCGGGATTGAAGCCAATGTTACCGGCAAGCATAACCAGATTGGGCCCGGCAGTTGCGGCCACAGTCAACGTCTTGCTGCTCACTGTGTTGTCAGTCTCTTTGCTCTCGGCAATAAAGTTATTTGGATCAACCACAACCTTAATCTTACGCTCACGCTGAGCATCCTCAGCGGCGCTGGTATCGATGGCACCGCCAGTGTTGTAGCTCACCTCGGCAATTCCGCTACCACCAACCCCGATCAGATCAATAACCTGTGGTTGGCCAATCGCAACACCACTGCTATCGGTGCTGATGTCCAGGAATTGCACCACGACATTGGCAGCGGGGGCGTTGCCATCGTTGATAACCAAAGCCCGGATCGTCACAAAGGTGCCTTCCGTCGGCTCATTGGGCACAAAGGTCAAGTTGCTGCTACTCATCACCAGGTTAGGGGCCGTCTCCGGCACCAGGCTCAGCGTCTTGGTGGCGTTGTTGTCGCTCTCTTTGGTCTCAGGAATGAAGTTATTGGGGTCGGCCACGACTTGGATCTTGCGGTCGCCACTCAACCCGGTGCTGTCATAGACGATCTGGACGGTCGCACTCCCACCAGCCACAATTGCTTCAATCATCTGCGGCTGCCCAATGGGGCTGGGGGCGCTGCTGTTAGTGGCGTCGACAAATTGCACAAGCACATCGGTGGCATCGGCACTGCCATTGTTCAGCACCGTGGCATAGACCGTCACCTGGTCACCAGGATTGGCCTGCGCCGGATCAAAGCCAATGTTGCTCACCTGCACCAGCAGATTCGGTGCCGGCAGTGCAGCGACACTCAGCGTAGCGGTGGCACTGTTATCATTCTCATTCTGCTCGATGATCAAGTTGTTGCGGTCGGCAATCACCTGAATCTTACGATCCCCCACCTTGCCGGCCGTGCTGTAACTGATCTCTGCGACGGCGCTCCCGCCTGGGGGAATGTTGGTAATAATCTGGTTGGCGTCAATCGGCGAGCCACCGTTACCGCTTGTGCCACCGTTGACGGTAGCATCGATAAATTGCACCATCACCTCATGGGCATCGGCGTTGCCGGTGTTGAGGATCGTGGCCCGAATGTTGACCGTTGCGCCATCGATTGGATTGGCTGGGCTAAAGCCAATGTTGGCAGCCTGCACCACGAGATTTGGCGCTGGTGCAGGCATCACCGTTAGCGTCTGGATCGCACTGTTATCGCTTTCGTTGCTCTCGGGGATCACGGTGTGCGGGTCGACAAGCACCTGGATCTTGCGAGCCCCTTCTTTGCCGGTCGTATCGTAGGTTACTTGGGCAGTAGCGCTGCCACCAGCACCGATCAGCGGGATCGTCTGCTTGGCCCCTACTGGCACCATGCCTCCTTCTGTCACATCGACAAATTGAACCAACACATCACTGGCGTCGACCAAGCCAGCATTGAGAATCGTCACCGTGACACTCACCGGATCACCTTCAGCCGGCACCGGTGGATCAAAGCCGATATTATTTGACTGCACAACGAGATTGGCGGCGGGCGGTGGGGCTAACGCAAGCAAGGCGGTATCTTTGTTGTCGATCTCGTTGAGTTCGGCAATAAAATTGTTGGGGTCGACGGTGACACGGATCTGGCGCGTATACAACGCGCCACTACTGCCACTGGGCAATGCCGACAGGAGCAGGCTGCTGTCATAGACAACCGTCGCCACGCCGCTGCTGCCCGGTGCAATGGTGTCAATTATCTGCTGTTCCCCAAGTGGCACGGCGCGACCATTGGTCACATCGGTGAATTGAACAACCACGCCGCTAGCTGTAGCCGTGCCATTGTTGAGAATAACTGCGCTCACCGTCACCGCCTCGCCAACACGCGGCGGCTGTGAACCAAAGCCGATATTCTCGGCGTGGACGACCAGATTGGGGGCCGGTGCAGCAAGTACCGCCAAGCTCTTGGTCGCTGTGTTATCGCGCTCATTGCTCTCTTCGATCAGATTGTTCGAGTCGACAAGCACCTGAATCTTGCGGTCACTGCTTTGGCCATCAAGGTTCATCGTCGCTTCGACATGGGCGCTGCCGCCAACGGGGATCAGTTCGACAAACTGTTCGCGTGCAATGGGCACGGCGACACCGGTTGTCATGTCGATAAATTGGACGAGGACATTATGGGCATCAGCCGCGCCCCCGTTGAGCACCACCGCGTGCACGGTGACGCGATCGCGGTCGATTGGCGCCGGTGGGTTAAACGCCACATTGCTCGCCAACATCACCAGATTGGGCATGGCCGCCGCCGCAATTCGCAGACTTTTCTTAACCAGATTATCGGTTTCATCCGTCTCGGCAATCAGATTGCTTGGGTCGACGACCACCTGGATCGTGCGCTCGCCATCTTTGCCGGCTGTCCCATATATGACCTGAACGGTGCTACTGCCACCGGCAGGAATGCTGTTGATCGTCTGCCGTTCACCAATTGTTAATGCGCTGCCATCGGTCACGTCGACAAATTGCACCTGCACATCGCTGGCATCGGCATTGCCATTGTTGACAATCGTCGCATAGATAGTCAGCTCGTCCCCATCAACGGGCGTCGCCGGACTATAGCCAATATTTCCGGCCTGCACCACCAGGTTGGGCGTCGGCGGCAGTGCCACTTGGAGCGTCTCTTCACTTGTATTGTCGGTCTCTTTGGACTCAGCAACAAAGTTATGGGGATCAACCACAATCTTGATCTTGCGATCCCCAGCCTTATCCGCGGTATCGTAGGTAACCTCGGCGATACCACTGCCGCCGGCGGGGATCGAAGCAATCGTCTGCTGCTCACCAATTGGCGTCGAGGCATTTTGCGTACCATCGATAAATTGGACAAGCACATCGGTCGCCTCGGCATTGCCATCGTTGAGCACGGTAGCGCGAATGGTCACATTACCGCTTTCAATGGGCGTGACAGGATCAAAGCCAATGTTGGTCTTGAGCATCACAAGATTGGGTGCGGACAGTGCAGTCAATGTCAGCCGCTTTTCGGCGCGATTATCACTTTCGCTGCTCTCGCTGATCGTGTTATTGGGATCAACGACGACACCGACATCGCGCCCTCCATCGAGGCCACTGGTATCATAGGTTACTTGCAGCGTCACATTCCCCCCAGCAGGAATCACGTCGACCGTCTGCAATGGCCCAATCGGTGCGGTGCTGGTACCGGTGGCATCAACAAATTGCACTTGGAGATCGGTTGCCTCGGCGTCGCCATCGTTGCGAATGGTAGCATGGATAGTGACCTGATCACCGGGGTCGGGTGCGCTCGGATCAAAGCCGATATTGGTCGCCTCGATCACCAAGTTCGGCGCCGGGCGGGGAGCGATGGTTAAGCTTTTGGTGGCGCGGTTGTCTGTCGTACTCACCTCGGGGATAAAGTTGGCCGGATCGACTGTCACCTGGATCGTATGTTCGCCAACCGCCAGCCCGTTGAGGGTAGCGGTATCGAGCACCACTTCGGCAACGCCACTGCCCCCCGGTGGGATCGTCGCAATCGTCTGTGGCTGACCGATTGGAAGCGCGCGGGCATCCGCTCCGCCATCGGGGAGGCGTGCCACATACACTTGCACATCGTTGGCCTCGCTGCGACCGTTGTTGAGGACGACCACATGGATCACCACCTTGTCCCCTGCGGTTGGCGCGCCTTGGGGATTGGCCGGTGTGGTGTAGCCACCAAACCCAATATTCTCAGCCCGCATAACAAGATTGGCCATTGGCTGCTCTTCACCGGGGCGTGTCGCCTTTGCGACCAACACCTGCACATCGTCAACAAACCAACCTTCGGTCGTGTTAAAGCGATCGTTGACGGTGTCGAACCAGAAGCGCACGTGAACCACGCCGCTGCGTTCAATATAGGGGGTCAGGCTGACTGTCCGTTTAACCCAGCCATCGTTGGTATTATGCGATTCGTAGACTGTCTGCCAGGATTCGCCATCGGTGGAAACCTGGACACGGGTACGGTCAAACTCTTCATTTTCCTGAAGTTGACTCCATTCATAGAAGGTGAGCATCACTTCATCCGCTTCAACCAGATTGATCGCTGGCGAAATGAGATAGCCACGATTGGGCGCGCCGGTCTCGTAGTTGCGCGTCTCTTCTTTGCCATAATACCAGGCGGTCGTTGGGCTGTTCGAGCGCAGTTGCGAGAGATGCCAAAGATTTGTATCGCCCTCGGTCGTCCAACTGCCGACGCCATTCTCCATGGTATCTTCAAAGACGATGGTGCCGGCACTGGTCGCAAAGACCACAATATTAGACAGTTCGGATTCGTTGCCGACGTTGTCCATCACCTTCATCGCGAAGTAGTAGGTGGTCGCTGGTTGCAGACCGGTGACTGTCATGTGCTCAATTGCGCCGGCAGGCTGTGGTGCCGGTTCATCGTCAACGGGCGTCGCACTCTCCCAGGTTGCCGCGGAGATGGGCGAAGAGGCGTAGCGAATGTCATAGGCATTGGCCGTCCCTTGCAGCCCATCATCCCCCGTGGCGGTCCACGTCAGGTCTACCTGCGTCATTAGCACGCTACTGGCGGCAAGATTCGTCACCGTAGCCGGTGGCACACTATCCTCTTCCATGGCGTTGAGCAGGTTGAGACGACCATTGGTCAAGGTGCTTTTACTGCGGTCGTTGAGCGGGTCCGCCCCCGAGAGAAAGCGATTTTTGAGCTGTTCAATGGTCAGCGTCTTATACTTAGACCAAAGCAGTGCGGCCGCGCCGGTGACGTGGGGCGTTGCCATCGAGGTGCCGCTGGCACTGCGATAGCCGCTTGAATCACACATTGTGCAAGCGCCGGTCGGCACCGTTGAATAGGTGTCGACACCGGGGGCAGCCAGATCTACCCAATCGGCCCCCCAGTTGGAGAAGCTGGCATAGAGATCATCATGGTCGGTGGCCGCGACTGAAATAATGTTCGGAAGATCATAGCCGGCGGGATAGCTAATTCGGCTGCTGTTGGCATTGCCAGCGGCACAGATATGAAGAGGTGCATTGGGGCCGCCCATTGCGGCCAGCAACGCATCGGAGGCTAGACCGCCGCCCCAGCTGTTATTGGTGACGACAATATTGTAGCCCTGTTTATTTTTTAGCTCATTGACATAGTTGAAGCACTTAATGGCATTGGCCGTCGAGCCGCTGCCGCTGGCGCTGAGAAATTTACAGCCCAGCATCTTGACATTCCAATTGACACCGACGACGCCGATGCCATTGTTGCCGACCGCGCCAATCGTGCCGGCCACGTGGGTGCCGTGGCCAAAGTCATCCATAATGTCGCCATTGTCGGTGATGGTGTTGGCCCCATAGAAATCATCAACATAACCATTGCTGTCATCATCTTTGCCGTCCGCGGTGCACTTGCCATAGCCCTGGGGACACTCTTTAGGATTGACCCAAATGTTGGCTGCCAGATCGGGATGGTTGAAGTCAATCCCTGTATCGATAATTGCCACAATGACCTCTTGTGAACCGGTGGCAATATCCCAAGCCGCCATTGCGCCGACGTCAGCTCCATTGGTCCCGCCGGTTTGGCCCAGATTGTGCAGTCCCCAGAGCTTATCAAAGTCGGGATCATCGGGCGTTTTGGCAATGTGCAGCAGATAGTTGGGTTCGGCATAGAGCACGCGCGGGTCGCTCTCCAGCAGTTGAATCAGATCGACCGTCAGATCGACTTGGATCGCGGCTAGCCGAATTCCCTGATCCGCATCGTCGGGATTGGCATCGAGATCATCCTTTTCGGCCAGCCCATAGGTGGCGTAGAAGTCGGCGATCTGTTCGTCGGTGACGCCATCGCGAAAGCCAATGAGCAGTTGGCCGGGGACATAGGCCGCTTCCGGCTCACCTTGTTGCAAAGCTTCAGGCAAAGGGGCAGCACTCGCGACAGGAAGAAGCGGTGCAAAAAGCAGGGTCACCAGTGCTACAACAGCCAGTACAGGACCGAAACGGCGCATTTTTCTGCTCCTTATAAACCCGCTGCAAGGGGAGTAGCGACGGGCAATGAATTATGTTTCTCGAAGTGCGGAGTGGATCGTGGATGATCCGGTTAAGCCATAGAAGTTGGCTAGATTATGCCATGAGGGCGAGGGGTTGTCAACAGACTTTTAGCAAGCGCTGTAACTGCTAACGCCACCCCAGCCCCTCCCCGACATCAGGCTTACCATTACCCATAAGTGGGCACGCAGACCCGCGTTCCGGGGACGGCCCAGAGAAAATCTGGGTAACGAACCTACGTGCGGGCCGTCCCCGGAACGCTAGCCACCTCTGACACACAGCAATGTGGGTAAAGGTAAGGACATCAGGGAGGGGAGTATTGCCCCTCCCTTCGGGTGCCCCTTGGGCGCGAGGGAGGCTGGGAGGGATAGGCGTTACCAAGCGCTAAAGTTGCACGGCTTGTCGCATCTCGGCCGAGCGAATCATCGCTTCGACCACTGCCACATCGCGCAGCCCTTCTTCGGCAGTGTTGAGATGGGGAATACCCTCCTGGATGGCGGCAGCAAAGGCGGCAAACTCGCGTTCAACCCCATCGAATTTGGGGCAGGAAATTGTCTGCGTCGTTCCCTGCGCTGTCAGCTCGATCAAGCCCCGTTGCACCCGCAGCGCACCCTGATCGCCCACCACATGGAGATCGCCGCCCCAAGGCGCACCCCAGCCGTAGGTCACCAAATAGGTGCCGAGTGCGCCATTGACAAAGCGCAATGTAGCGCTCATTGTCTCATCTACCGCAAAATGGGGAGAGGTATGGGCCGTCTGTGCGCTGACTTCGGCAACTTCACCGAGAATCATGCGCAGTAGGGCCGCGTGGTGTACACCACCATCCATCAACGTCCCGCCAAAGAAATCCGCCGAACGCCGCCAGGTTGTGCCAAAATACTTGCTGCCCTCCGCCATTGGGAGGAAGAGCGCCATATGACAGGTAAGAGGACGACCAATCGCCCCCTCTTTGATGAGCCTGGCCGCGTCGACAAAGGCGGATTCATAGCGCCAATTTTCGGCGACCATCCAAACTTGCTCTGGTACGCGATGGTGCGCCAATAGTTGACGACCGGTGGCCAGATCAGCAGCCAGCGGCTTTTCGCTGATCAGATGTTTGCCACTTGCCAATACCTGGGCCACCATTGGGGCCATCACCGGGATCGGCAGGACCACATCGATCGCATCAATCGCTGGATTTGCCAGCAGAGCGGACAGGTCGGTATAAACGGCGATCTCATCGACCGGCGGGGTGGTGGTTGGCGCGGTTGGCGCGTGCGCAGCGTGCACCAAATCGGCCAAGGTGCGGGCAGACGCCTCAGAGCGGCTGTAGACCGCAGTAATCGTGAACTGTTGACGCAAATTGAGCAAGGAAGGCACATGGGCATCCCGGGCAAAGATGCCGGCACCGATGAGCGCTAAACGGATTGGGTTCATAGGTCGATTAATTAACGGTTTGCATTGCGTAGAGTGAATCGGTCGTTGATTGCAACACTTTATTATGTAACTTGCGATCGTGGATCATTGTCGTCACCAATGCCGGCGTCAGCCAATCTTCATGCAGCGGCTCGGCCGTGAGCCGATGTTGGCCTGCCCAATCGGCATGATTGGTCACCAACCCATGCTGGCGAATATGGTCAACTTTGGCCAGGTCAACTTCGGTGATCAACCATTGGGGATGATTGAGTGCGCCAAGGGCAAGCACGCCATCATCGGGGAAGCCGGTGTCAACCGGTGTAAAGACGCCGGCCGCGCCATAGCCGTTGTCGATTGCCGACGACCAAGTGCCATCGCCAACCACGGGGGCCATAACGACATAACATTGATTTTCCAACGCCCGTGCCTGGCAGCCAATCCGCACGCGGTGATAACCGGCCAAGCTATCCGTGCAACTGGGGGCTAAGATCAGTTGAGCGCCCATCTCCACCTGGCTACGGGCGATCAGCGGGAATTCGGAATCATAGCAGATGTTCAGCCCAATGATGCCAAAGCGGGTACGAAAGACCTTGATGTGGTGACCGGGGCTGATGCCCCACTGCTCACGCTCCCAACGGGTCATAATCAATTTATCTTGATAGTCCAATGTGCCGTCGGGGGCGCAGAAATAGGCACGATTGCGATAGGTACCATCGTCAAGCCGCACCGGAAAGCTGCTGCTGACAAGATAGACGCCATACTCTTGGGCTAGCCGGCGGTGTAAGTGCCGAAAATCGGCGAGCAGAGATTGCAGGGCAACCAATTGCAGTTGCAAATCGCTATAGACATGGGGGGGAAATAAAGATGCCAATTCTAAACAGGCATACTCGGGGAAGAGCACAAGTTGTGCGCCTTGATTCACGGCCTCGTGAACCATCTGCTCCAATTTTGCGCTATAGCGTTTCCAGCTACCAACAAATTCAACCGGATACTGCGAAGCCGCAATCGTGACCAGGGAAACATCATGCATTTCGCTTTACGAGCACCTTTGCCTTTCAGACGGGACATGAACATGAAACGACATAGATTGTCGAGTGGCAACTGCTCTTTGCCTTGATTGGCGGTGAGCAGTTGCGAAAGAAGCAAAAGTATATCACAACTATCTGATTGTGACCGTGTGTTTGATCACGCATTGCGCTTTAGGCTATTCCCGAATGCTAATAATCCAAGAAGTCGCACAAAGACACACGAAGGGTTGACTTTTCTTCGTGAAACTTCATGCTCCTTCGTGGATTATTATTCCTTTGGTTTGGCCCTATTAAATACAACTTAAGTAACTCATGTTACGCAGTAGGCATCACAGTCTCGTGTACTCCGCATCCGGGGATGTGGAGTACACGAGTAGCCCGTTTCTCTACGGCTAACAGTGCGTAACATGAGTAAAGTGAGTAAGCGGGCATTTTGTCATTCCTGCCTGCGCAGGGATGCAATACCCAAGATTGACTTTGGGCAGTATTAAACGCGGTGCGGATAAACTGGTTACGGTTCTATTGGATCTTATGGGGTTACCCTTCCTGGAAGAGGCGCAACGATTCTGCCCAGACCGACAAATTGCTGTCTCTTCCTGGAAGAATCCATCTCAACCCCCTCAATTCCGGATGAGCCATGATTACATTGACACGATCAGAGTTGCGCCGGCAATTGCGATTACATCACTTTTAACAATTTGAGCCAGTCGCCCTTCTCGGCATTGGCGGCGGCCAGTGCCTGTTGCGATCCCATCACGACAACGCGTGCCTTGGCACGCGCGGCATCAATGATTTCGGCGAAGTTGCGAAAATCGACCAAGGTCGTCCCTAGCACCTCATCGCGTGTGCGCTGCCGGTCCGCATCACTCTCCTGCAAAAGATGGCGCACCATGGAGGTGTAGCCTTTGGCATCGGGGAGTTGGTAGCCGTCCATGGCGCTAATCGCCCCAATGATGTTGCGTGTCAACTCCTGTTGATTGAGATCAACCGCCTGTAAAACTTCGGCACTCTGGTCATAGACATCGAGCGTCTTGAGCAGATTCGGATCGCGATAAGAGAGGAAGGTGAGTACGCCCGATTGTTTGCCAAAGCGGCAGAAGGCGCCATAGGCCCCGCCCTGCATCCGGATCTTGTCCCAGAGCCAACTGGTACGCACAAAGTTGCTGATCACATTGACCGATCCATGATAGTGGTAACCGAGCGCATATAGATCGGACGCTTTGCCAACATAATTGACCTGAGCCGGAATGATCAAGCCTTCGTTACTCGCATCAAAATGTGGCTGCCATTGGGCCTTCGGCTGCATCATTTGGGGCAGCTCGGCAATAAACGCATCGACCTGTGGTTGGAGCAGTCGCCAGTTATCGATATCGAGCGTGGCGTTGATGATCAAGCCATCGCGGCGGATCAAGTGCCGGCGCACCGCCTCTAGCTGCGCCAACACCGCCGGCCAATCTTCGTCAATCCGCTGTAACAGCTCGCGTACGAAGAAGAGATAGTTGATGCCACCCATCTCTTCGTCCACCCAATAGGCGGTATTGAAGGACGAGCGTATGCGTTCACCGACGACGCTGTGACCGGAGGGGACCAAGGCGGATTCATTGCGCGCTTTGGCTTTGAGCACGATCTGCCGAAAGCGTTCGCGATGATCCAGAGCGATTGTGCAGAGCATGTCTTGCATAATGGTTAGCAGATCAGGTGCTTGGGCTACAGTTGCTTTGCCGCTCAAGAAAAATTTTGCAATGGGGTCGGTGTCAGCGCCTTGCTCACCCCTGTGTGGGGCGGCGTGGGATTGCGGAGAAACCATTACTGAATGCCAGATACCGCCAGTCTTGCTGCCAATTCGTTGTTGCAGCTTGACATAATCTTCGGTTGCCGTGCCCATTTCCAGTAATGCTCGCCCAAAGAGATGGACATACGGTAGCAACGCCTGTGGCAAAACCTTTAGATCAAACCCAACGTCGAGATAGAGAATACCATTCGTGAAGAGATCGTGATAGAGTATCTCCACGCCCTCCTGTTGCTCGATTGCCAATGGGATGCTCTTCACCGCCCGGTCGAGATCCGCCAATCTCAACATGGGCAAGGCAGCCAGCACGGCTGGATCATCCGGTGCTTCGTGGATCCGTTTGAGTTCCAGCGCCTGCTCAATGATCGCGGTGCGTTTAGCTTCATCCAATTCAGTGGTAGCCTGTTGCAGGCGCGCTTCTTCGGCGGCAGCCATCTGCTGATTTAATGCTGGATCTGGGCGCAGAATCACGGTGCTACGATGTTGATTGTGCAGTAGATATTGGTCGATTAACGACTGCAAATAGCCAGGCTCCGCGTCCACTTGCGCTTTGAGCTGGGCCAGCGGTTCCTCATAGCGTAGGGGCATGAGCGGGTCACGCCCATAGGTCCATGTGGAGAGTGCGCGCATCATCAGGCTAAGCCCCCGCGGGTAGGAACCGGTGTTGTTCTCGCGCAGGCTAAATTCAATCGTATTGATCGCCGCTTCAATGGTAGCGGGCTCAATGCCATCCTTGGCAAGCGCAGCCAACGTATCTAAAATCAGCGGCTCGATCCGCTCGATATCGGCGCTAGCCACCCCTTTTAAGCCCACGCTAAAGACC
Source organism: Caldilineaceae bacterium (assembly GCA_034432375.1). Classification (GTDB taxonomy): domain Bacteria; phylum Chloroflexota; class Anaerolineae; order Caldilineales; family Caldilineaceae; genus JAHBVH01. The sequence goes on along the minus strand of DAOUCA010000098.1, from coordinate 31,766 downwards.
ATCTGTCGCAGATAAGTACCCAAACCACCCCCGGTGACATCTTCGCCCAAGCCACTTTCAATGAGGGCTTTGCGTAGCGGGGAGGCCGGTGTGCCAAGGAGCGCATAGGAGAGCATGCTCAAGGCCATGATCAACGCGCGATCCTCATTCTCCGGCAAGAGCCAACTGAGTTGGACAAAGTTCTTCTTCTCAAGTTCGGTATCCCCATCGACGCCATAGGTAAATTCACGCCGGCGTGGTTGGGCAAACGGTTTTTGAAGTGCAATCTCGCCATCAACCGCAATGGTTTCAAAGTCGCGCAAGCGCTCATCGAGCAAACGCAAACGGCTGTCGGGATCATCATCACCGTAAAAGTAAATGCGCGCATTGGTGGGGTGATAGTAGGTGGCATGAAAGTGACGAAATTGTTCGTAGGTCAAGTTGGGGATCTCGCTGGGATCCCCACCCGAGTCAAATTGATAGGCATTATCGGGGAAAAGCGCTTGCTTGGCATAGCGAAAGAGTAGATTATCCGGCGAGGAGTAGGCCCCTTTCATCTCATTGAAGACAACCCCTTTGTATGCTAACGGCCCTTCCGGCGTGGGCAATTCGTAATGCCACCCTTCTTGGGCCAAGTGGTTGGGGGTTAAGAGCGGATGAAAGACGGAATCCAAATAGACATCGACTAGATTATAGAAATCTTGCAGATTGGTGCTGGCTACTGGATAAACCGTCTTATCGGGATAGGTACTGGCGTTGAGATAGGTTTTTAGTGAGCCTTTAACCAATTGTACAAATGGCTCTTTGAGTGGATATTTTTTCGAGCCGGAGAGCACAGCATGTTCCATGATGTGCGGCAACCCGGTCGAGTCTGTTGGCGGCGTGCGAAAGGTAATCCCAAAAACCTTATTTTCATCATCATTTTCAAGCGAGATCACTTCGGCACCACTTTGCAGATGGCGATAGATGCGCGCACGTATTTTCAACTCATCGATCGTCTCATCACGCAGCAATTCGAAACCGTATAGTAAAGCCACAATCATCTCCTCTGTGTATACGCAGTAGCGAACAGCACTTGCGCATGGGAATTTATCCATCTCCGGCAAGATTGATCGCTACTCTTGGCTGCCTACCTCTGTGGTGCGGCCAATTAATAGCTATTGCAATTACATGTTGGCAGCGCACCCAGCAAATTCACATAATCTGGGAGTGCACGTATAATCTGTTCCATGCCGGCACGCATTTCGCCGTGTGGTGGTTGGCCCAATTGATCGGCGCTGGCATCACCAACTGTCACCAGTCCAGCATAACAGATCCCTAGTTCTTGCGCCAGATAAACTTCCGGCACAAGATTTTGGCCGATCACATCGGCCCCCATTTGGCGAAAGAGGCGCGCTTCGGCGGCAGTTTCGCGACGCGGGCCATCCACACCGAGATAGATGGCTCCAACGGCATCGGGCAACACTTGAAAGAGGGTGTTAATCATGTGTGGGCAAAAAGTTGGGGGCCGTAAGCGGCGTTCGTGGGCTCGGTCCGGTTGGATCTGATTGCCAAAGGTGGAGGGTTGATGACGTGTCCAGTCAATAAAATCAACCGCAATCGTACTCTGCCCGCGTTGAAGAACCGGATTGACCGCAATCCCAGCATCCCAGTTCAATACGTAATTTACGCCTAATGTTTGGGCAGCGTAAAGCATCGCCCGCGGATCTGTTCGATTGGGTCCACCAGTATATGGTTGTACCCACACGGAAGGGCCAGAGGAAGGCGTACGCAGGCCCAATGGCATGACGGCCCCATAAGGAGTCTCGATCACACGCTCATCAACCAATGTACCAAAGACATCTAATGTTTTGGGTGGTAATAAAACGGCGACCAAGATCAAAAGGTCTGCTGGCGTCTGATTGAATTGATTTATCACAGAAGGTCTATTTCATTCCTCAGCAGCAACTGTGCCATTGGTAAACCTGGGAATAGCACCTTTGCCAACCAGCAAGTGAAGTTGCGATTTCAAAGAAGCCAATCGTCAGAAACAGGAGTAAACAATTTGTCCACGATAGCATTAATTGCCCACGATGGCAAAAAAGATGATCTGGTGCGCTTCTTAGGTGCGCACCTCCATCTACTCGCATCGTTTCAACTGATTGCAACGGGCACAACAGGGGAACGGATTCAACAAGCAACCGGCCTTTCGGTAGAGCGCATGTTGAGTGGTCCTTATGGGGGAGATGCACAGATTGCGGCTCGGGTGGCAGAGGGCAAAGTGGTTGGGGTGATCTTTATGGTGGATCCACTGTATGCCCACCCACACGAGCCGGATATCCAAGGGCTATTGCGGATCTGTAACGTATACAATATACCCTTAGCTACCAATGAAGCGAGCGCGCGCCTAATCTTACTTGGTTTGGCAATGGCCGAAGGCTAGAGCATGGCACGGACTGGTGACTGTGGGCTCGCGGAGGGTTGTGTTACCAGCGGAAGGGCGAGCGTAAAACGGCTGCCATTGCCCGGCTTACTTTCTACAGTGATTATCCCGCCCATTAGCTGTGTTAATCGCGAAGCAATCGAAAGCCCCAGGCCAACACCTTCGTAGCGACGGGTAAGGCTATGTTCAAGTTGAACAAAGGGTTGAAAGAGACGTGACATATCGGCCGATGCGATACCGATCCCTTCGTCCCAAACGGTAATTTGCATGACACCTGCACTCAGATTTTCTACAAGCTCAACCCCAATTGTGGCATTGGCTGTGGAAAACTTGATGGCATTGCGCAACAATTTTTCGATGGTTTGGGTCAGGCGACGCTCATCGGCATAGACGAAGGTATCTTCGGGTTCCATCACCAGATTCACGTTAATTTGCTTGTCATCGGCCAGGCTTTGCACGGCATTGATACTTTGTGTGCAGGCATCCTTGGCCGAAACACGTCGTGTTGTGACGACGAACTTTCCAGTCTCAATAGCGGCCAGATCTAGGATATCATCGATAATCGAGAGGAGATGTTGCCCACTATTCTTGATCAGCTCGATCGATTTTTTCTGTTTGGCCGAGAGATGCCCATAGACGCCATTGTCAAGAATTTCGGCACGCATCAAGATGACATTGAGGGGGGTCCGTAATTCATGATTCATCAACGAGAGAAATTCATCCTTGGCGTGGCTAGCCGCTTCGGCAGCATCTTTGGTACGCTGCAGTTCGCTGTTCCGCTCTTTAAGATGAGCCGAGAGCACTTCCAGCTCGTGTTGGTTGGCCTCAAATGCCAAAAATTGCTCGTAGGTGCGCAATGAGACAAGAACCGAGGTGCAGAGCTTTTGCTTTGTCAGTTCCGTCTTGGTCTTGTAATCGTTGATATCATATTCGCGAATGATCGCTTCTTCTGGCGCTTCACCCGGCTGACCGGTGCGCAAAATAATTCGTGTTCGCTTATTGTTCAGATCTTCCCGTAAATAGCGTACAAAGGTTAACCCGGCCTGATTGGTCTCCATGACAACATCAAGCAAGACAACGGCAACATCTGGAGACTCGACCATAATGGCAGCAGCCTCTTTCGCCGAGTAGGCAGACAAAAATTCCAACTCGCTCCCGGCATAGGTGAGATGTTGTAAAGCCAACCTTGTTACCTGATGGATCCCTGGTTCATTATCGACAATTAGAATTTTCCAAGGCACAAATTGTTCTATTCTAGTTGGCGGTGCTTGCGATGGCGTTGTGGCAGTGGGCGTGCTTCGATCCTGTACCACCATCGTTGTCGTGGGAAGTGCAGAACGAGCAAATCCATTCCGCTTGCGCGCTTCATCAGTCGCTATTTCGTCGGCAAAGACAAGTTGGTCATCGTATCGCATGGATTGAGTCGACAGATCCGCGTGGGAAAACAACAATTCATTCGCCATTATACCTTCTCTTCCTCACATACATATAGGGGCAGATCGAGATAGAAGGTGACTCCCGCATTATGTTCACTTTCATGCCGAATGGTGCCGCCAAGTTTCTGGGTAACAAGATTATAGACAATATGCAAGCCAAGCCCCGTGCCACCACGATCGCGTGCCGTAGTAAAGAAAGGCTCATAGATTTTTGTAAGATGCGCTTGGTCTATCCCCACCCCATCATCTTGATAGGTTAAGTGGAGGCGTGTATTAGCGACGGCAGCGCTAATGCAGAGGTTACCGTGGGATCGTTCGGAGTACCCGTGCATCACAGAATTGACAATCAAATTGGTGATCACCTGCGCCAAGGCACCCGGATAGCTATTGATCGTAATGGTTTCATCAACGAAGATGTGCAGCACATGTTGGCCACTACGCAACATGGGATCGAGTCCCCGGACGATCTCTTCTAAGTATGTCTTTAATTGAAATTTACGCCGCTCCAACGTGAGCTGATCCACGGAAAGCTGCTTAAAGCTTTGCACAAGCTGATCAACGCGCAGCAGGTTATTGACAATTAACCGATTGCTTTCAGCAGCGTTAGCTAAATATTCCTCGAAATAGGAACGGCGCACATCATCGCTCTGATAATGAGCTTGCAGTTCATCCGTCATGGTTGCCAGAGTGGTAGCAGCGGTAATTCCAATCCCTAATGGGGTGTTGATCTCATGCGACACGCCTGCAACCAAGCTGCCAAGCGATGCCATTTTTTCCGCTTCTACCAACTGCCGCTGTGTTGCAATCAGATGCTCATTGGTCAAACTTAGCTCAGTCGTCCGCTGCTCCAATGAAACACGGATTTGTTGCAACTTATCGACAGTCTCTTTTACTGATTCGGCTTGATGGTGAATCTGGTGTGTATTACGGACAAGCTGCGCAAAGGTCAAATAGAGATAGGTTGTCATCAAACCGAGCGTGATCAATACAAGGATGAGACTATCCAGGGTAATCATGTCGTTGCGCTTACTAACAATCAGATGAGTAATCTCTGCAACATAGAGGCCGATCACCATTAGCCCGATTAACGCGCCATAGAGCAGAACTGACCGGCTCCCCAAGAGTACACTGGCAAAGAGCAAGATCATAGGTAGCATAATGACGGTCAAATCGCGAATACCCCCGTTGAGCAGCATTCCTATAATCGCTGAGGACATGGTAGTGATGACTATCACATGGCAGACGAGGCGCACCCATCCACGCTTGAGCACTAGGAATAGTACGCCAAAGAGCAGGGCCATTGACCACCCAATGATCAGACCTTCAAAGTTCTCTTGGGGACGCAACCAAACAGCAAAACTCGGCAACAAAATTGTCACTGGTAAGGAGACGACCAAGATAAAATAGGCATTGCGCTCCGTACGGTTTTGATCTGTACCCAGATCTTTGGGAGGTGCTAACCACGCCCATAACCTGGCTATCGATAGCCTGCATTGAAGGGCATTATGGACAATCATCACAACAGTTGCACCTTCACGGTCCACTTCAAAGGTGTAAACTGGGTTTGATGCCACCCACACGAGGGCACAATTCTTGTCCGCTTAATTTTGACCATTGTTAATTTATACTTGACTCATGTTTACAAAATAATTACGATCCCCAAGATAAAGGATAATCGATAATGTGCGAGAGGTAAATAGTATTAGAGTTCTATCTCTTCTCTACAATATTATGTAGTTAATGACCACTCGACAGCCGTTTTGGACATAATCCACACAAATTATTTTACTTTCCCACGCAAGCAGCTCACTCATGCCCATAAGCAACCGATTACTCCTTACTGTGCAATCACGCTCAATCAAATGTACTACTCATCATAAATATTGGACACCTTGCATGAAACGGAAAAAGCCCCTATCATTGGTAGCAAGTAGGTAACGCCGTCGTCTATAAAAATGAATTAGGACTTACGCAGTTCGCCGGTTGAGTAGCAGGCTTTTTTGCGTATCAAAACCAGAGAACTGCATAAGCCCTATTAAAAAACTCCACAATGATTCAAAGGAACCACTGCTATGTCCCAACCGCTTCTATTAACCGATGATCAGATGCGCCAATTCATTGCTCACGGCTATTTGATTCTGCAAACCGATTTTCCCGCGGAGTTTCATGCCAAATTAAGCCAACATATTGCCGATGTCATGACCCAGGAGGGCAACCCCGGCAACAATATTTTGCCCCGTGTGCCCGAAGTGCCCGAAGTGTTTCGCCATCCCACGATCCAAGGCGCGTTGACTAGCGTACTTGGGCCCAATTACTTAATGCACCCACACCGCCATTGCCACTTTACATTGCCGGGACGCAAGGTGCAGAGCTGGCACAAGGATAGCTATTGGGGCCATGCCAAAGTCCGTAATCACCACCAATGGTGGGCAATGATCTTCTACTATAACCACGCCGTTGACGAAGAATTGGGGCCATCCGAATTGATGCCGGGCACGCAATATTACAACAACCGCACCGGTGACGATCGGGAACAAGATATTCACATGCAGGGCGATGCGGGGACCTTCGCGCTGATCCATTATGATCTGTGGCATCGTGGCGGCGCCAACCTCTCGGCGGAGCGCACGCGCTCAATGCTCAAATTTCAATTCGTACGGATGGAGCGCCCCAGCACGCCGACGTGGGATCACAGCGGCCGCCCTTGGCAGCAGATGAATGGCGACGGACCACCAAACCAGCACGAATCGATCTGGCAACATCAGTGGCAGTGGTTGGGTGGGACAAAAGAGCAAGGGGCAGGAGGAAGCGGCCATCTTGGGCAATTGGTAGATGCGCTTGCAAAGGGGGACAAGCAAGAACGGCTACACGCAGCAGATGGCCTCGGATTGCTGGGCAGCGCTGCCGGTGACGCGATTCCAGCCCTGGCCACTGCATTGGCCGATGAATATGAACCCGTTGCGCTCAATGCGGCCTATGCATTGGCCAATATGGGAGAAGCTGCAACCGCGGCGCTGCTGACGGCGCTAGCTAGCGAACAGAAAGATAGCAGCCGCAACGCGGCCTATGGTCTGGCCGCGGTGGGCGCGACAGCCACCAACGGTTTGATCAAACATCTTGAGCATCCATCCGAACAAGCGCGTGGCTACGCAGCTTTTGCGCTGGGTGAGATTGGCCTGAGCACACAGAACGGAGCGGAAGCGACAACTACACAATTGGCACACTGTACGCAAGATCAGTCGGAGTGGGTGCGCCGCAATGCCGTCGAAGCATTAGGGACTTTGGGCCTCAGCGGTGCGAGCCCGGCGATGGACCGTGCGGTGACTGCGTTAGCACAAGCCTTACAAGACAGTGACGGGCAGGTGCGTTTTACCAGTGGACTCTCTTTGGCCCGATTGGGCGCGGATGCTGCGGCCGCGGTGCCAGCCCTACAAGGAGCGCTTCAAGATGAAAACCGCTATGTGCGCGCCAATGCCGTCGATGCGCTCAATCGCATTGGCACCCGAGAGGCACAGACGATCCTCGTTGATTATCTATTGGCATCACGCTGGTGTCCTTCAACCACACCAGAGAGTACCTTCTAAGACGCGTTCAAAAATATACCTCTGCTATACGCAAATCAGAATGAAACCCCTAGTTTCGGCCAGCGTGCGTCGCACTGATGGAAGCATCTAGCGGACTGGAAGCAGTTGGCGGTCAGTGCGACGCACGCGATCCCGTTGGTCCGCAAAACTCCGGTTCGCATTCTGAACGCAGTATAGCTATAGGAACCTAGAAGGCATCAGCAAGTGGCTGATGCCTTCTAGGTTCCTATGGATCACTATTTTTTTGAATAAAGAATCGGGCCTACAGATCTATTGCATTATGCCTCTACCGCCATGTCGTCAACCTCAGTAGTCACAGCGGCCAGGGCTTCATCGGCAACATCGTGTGCCGCTTCGGTTTGATCAAATTCAGGGATCTCAATTCGTGCAATCTGCCCATCCTGCAGATGCAGCACTTGATCAACATACTGATCCGAAAGGCTGTCATGGGTAGCCATGAGCATCGTCATCTGCCGCTCGTGGACAATCGATCGAAAGAGACCGAGAATCTCGTGGCCAGTTTTACTATCTAATTCACCAGTCGGCTCGTCGGCAATGATCACCCTGGGGCTGTTGGCAAGTGCTCGCGCAATGGCCACGCGCTGCTGCTGTCCACCAGACATCTCATAAGGACGGTGATCGAGCCACTTGGTCAGCCCGACTAACTCCAAACATTCCTCAGTTTTTTTGCGCCGCTCTTTGGGGCTCACTTTGTTCATGCGCAGGATCAGTTCGACATTTTCGTAGGCAGAAAGAGCCGGCAGTAGACCAAGCGACTGAAAGATAAAACCGACCTGTTGTCGACGCCACGCAGTTAACTTGCGCTCGTTCCACTTGTCGATCTCTTCGCCAAAGATGCGGACAACTCCCTTGGTTGGCTGATCGAGCCCACTCAAACAGTTCAGCAGTGTTGTCTTACCACTACCCGAACGTCCTTTGAGCGAGACAAATTGGCCCTTGCCAATCTGTAGATTGACGCCACGTAGGGCATGAACTTCTTGATCACCTAACTTATAGATACGGCGCAACTCGATCGTTTCAATCGCATAGGCACCGTTGTTTGTCCCAGTGGTTGTCCCAGTGGTTGTCCCAGTGGTTGTCCCAGTGGTCATCCCGTTGATTGTCATCACTTTTACTCAGCCTTCTGCTGCTCAACCAGCGTCTTATCCGCAACCTTGCCGCGGCGCAACCCAAAGCGACCCAAGAGATTGCTCGCTTCATTCTGTTGTGTCGGATGCTGCTTGGTCACCTCAACCTCGACGCGATCTTGTTCAGTGGATCGGATCAAGATACCATTCTCCGTCATTTCCAGTTGGGCACGGCCACGAATATTCATCTGCTCCAGAAACTCTTTGGGAATATGCAAGCGGCCTGCCCGGTCAACGACCACCAACTCTTCATAGTGATGCTCTTCCTGGGCTTCAGTCGTCACGGTGCCGTGCTCATCCACCTCTTCCGCCTGTGTCGTGCGCGTCTGCCGTAACGTTTCGCTGGCCAACATGCCATCACGAATCCCGACAACCCGCTCCACTTGGCGCGCAATCCCCGGATCATGGCTGACAATCAGCGTGGTAATCCCCATCTCGCCAGTCAATGTGCGAAAGGTGTCATAGATCGATTTGGCAGTGGCCGAGTCGACTTCGCCGGTTGGCTCATCGGCTAGCAGCAGGGTAGGATTATTTGCCAGCCCCACAGCAATCGCGACACGCTGTTGCTCGCCACCGGAAAGCTCAGGTAGATAGTGCTTCATCCGCTCGCGCAGCCCCACCAGGTCCAACAGTTCCTCGGCATGTTTCCGTTTGCCTTTGCCGGTGATCCCTGCCAACGTCATCGGCAACATCACATTGTCAATGGCGTTAAGATAGGGCACAAGGTTACGTGCGCTCTGCTGCCAGACAAAGCCGACCTTTTCCCGGCGATAGCGGTTCATCTGGCGGTCGGTCATGCGTAGCAGATCGTGGCCATCAACAATCACACGGCCAGCCGAAGGGCGATCAAGCCCGCCGAGAATATTCATGATCGTCGTCTTACCGCTACCACTCGAACCAATAATCCCAACCAATTCACCTTTATTTATCGTCAAATTCAACTCACGCAGCGCCACCATCTCCAGATCGGCAACTTTATAGATCTTGACGAGCCCGTCACATAAAATAAATGGATCACTCATACGAATTCCTTTAGATACGTGTTACGTACTGCGTGACATGCACAGATCGCAGCAACGCGTCTCTCTTTACGCAATACGCAACACGCAACAAATTTACACCGTCTCCCCGAGCTTAATCGCTTGGAAGATCTTCATCCGCAGCAACAGACCAGCCAGCGCGGCAAGCGCTACCACAAAGAGGCCAACGAAGAGTGCGTATATCCGCATAATTGCCGGCCAGGCAATTTGCACCTCGAAGGGTGGGGTTGTTGCATGCACATCCGCCCCCACTTGCAGATACGGAATAAAGACTTCGCTGATCAGCGCACCCAGGAACGTCCCAGCCAGCAGCCCCAGGATAATCAAAAAGGCCAACTCCCAGGCCAGGAAGGTTGTCATCTGAACCGATGAAAGCCCCATTGCGCGCAACGTCCCCAATTCAATAAATCGACGACGGAAGGAGAAGAGCGCATAGAGTAAAAAGCCCAACACAGTAAGCAGCGCGGCAGCGAGAAAACCCACAGAGAGTACCCCAAAGAGCCCCTGGCGTTCTGGCTTTTCTTGCTCCGTTGCGATGCGAACTGTGGATGACTGCCAATCTAAAATCGAGAAATCCAGTGCCCGCAAATCAACAACCATCTTCTCAAAATCAACGTTGGGCACCGTGTGGACCCACACGTCATAGGGCATCTCTCCACCGACTTGCTCAAAGAGATACTCAAGGTTGCCGACCATTAGTGGTGGATCATCTTCATACCACGTCGGGAAGTAATCAAATTCACCGGCTACTTTCATAGTCATATCGGCGCGCTGACCATAGGTACTCACTCGCACCTGAATCGAATCGCCGACGCGGATCGAATTTTCCTGCATAAACTGGCGCTTCATCAGGACACCATCTGGCGCAACAGCCAATGCATTCATCAACGCGCCCAAACTTGCGGGCGCAAAATCACGGCGCCAATAGGCAGCCTTGGGGAAATCAATCCGATCGATGCCAATGAACATACTCTCTGTCCACGAACCTTGCACCTGGACAGAGGCACCAAAGTCACCAACACGGGCCGCGCCCAAAATTTCTGGCACCCGCAGATGCTCAGAGACAGGCAGAAAGACCCAACTTGGTCCTTCGGCAGCAGCAGTGGCAGCAGTACCACTACTACTACTACTGGTTGTCGTCGTACCTTCGCCGGTGGGAGCGCCACCACCACCTTCCGCCGGCAAATCGCTGCGCCCCAACTCAACCAATCGCACATCGGCACCCGTGCGGTAGTAACTTTGATCATAGAGATGGTTATCTAAGGTTTGCGCCAAGGATGCGGTAAAGGCGGAGAGACTTAAGGTTAGAATCAGTAGCACTAGCGGAGTGGTATAGAAGCCAGGGTCACGGGCCAAATAGCGTGTTGCTAACAGAAAGCCAACACTATTGGTGTGACCAGCTAACCACGCGATCACCTTCATCACAAGGGGCAATAGCCGTAGAATAAAGAGTGTAAGGGCAAAGGCCATCAACGCAGGCACCAGGAAGAGCAGCGGGTTTTCATAGGGATTGCCCGAGCCACCTTCGCCCATTACGGCAATGGTCCCCTGCTGTTGCAAGAGATAGGCCCCATAAACCGCCGGGATCAAGAGTAAGATATCGAGCCAAGCCCGTTGCCACCACGGTGGCTTAATATTACGCGATTGTTCCTGTTTGTAGGAGACGATCGTATAGCGCGCCGCGCCCAATGAGGGGACAACCTGCGCAATCAGCGTGATGGCCAACGCAACCAACCCAAAGCGGAAGGTTGCAAAGGTCATATTGACGCGCAGATCACTGACCACTGAAAAGTTTAGAAAGCTACGCGTGGCCCCAATGATCCGCGAGATGCCTTCACTAACTGGGATTCCTGCCGCCAACGCGATCGCGCCCAATAGAAAGGCTTCCAAGGCCGCAATCCCCAAAATCTGTAAGCCGGTTGCCCCGCGACTGCGCAGAACAGCAATCTCATTCCGTTGGCGATTGACAGCAAGGCTAACCACCAAGCCAATAAAGGCCAAAAGCAGACCGACAATTGGGATGCTAAAGGCATAGAGTAGCACATTGAGCAGCCGCGTCGAGATGCGATAATGGTTGAGGGCGTCGTATGGCGAAACCTCCAGACGCGTATTGGTCAACAAGGTCGCCGCCCGCTGTTGTACCTGTTGAATGCTCCCCGTCAACCAACCAACATCGCCGGCATGAATGTTGGAGCCATCCATGATCAGATACCAGAGCGCTTGGGCCACTTCATCATTGAGCAAGCCGGAAATGCGCCCTTGAAAGGTTGCTTCCGGCACAAAGAGTTGGTTATCAAAAACGCTTTGGCGATAGAACCAAAACTCATCCAACGGGTTAGTTGCCCGCCAAACACCAACAAGGCGGACGGGAATCTGCACCACACGCGAGCCACTTTCCAGCTCCACGCGGCGAAAGGTGAGAAATGATTCGCCAACCTGAAGCCCCAGCTCTTGCGCCATCGCCTCATTGATCGCAACCTCAACCGGATCATCAGGATTGGCACTAGCTGCTGTTGGATAGGTGCCTTCCACCATGGTGGTGTATTTGTCAAAGTCGGTGACAAAGGCATAGTTAACCCAAGCCAACGGATCGCGCACATCAGCATAGGCAGCATCTTCGGTCGGAAAGAGCCGAAAGTTATCTGTCTTGGCATAGCGCACGGTAAGACGGTGGGGCAACCTCAATGCCTCTACCGCCGGGCCGGAAAGATACTTATCAACCTGGACAATGTCGTCCCACTCTTTCATGCCATAGAGCGAGCCAACATAACGGAACATAAATGCAAAGGGCGGCCGTTGTAGGGAGGCATCATCTTTATCGCTTTGGCGGAGTTCCTCTTGTAATATGCTGTAGTAAACAGCATCTGTATAGAGGGGCACGCTCATCACCAGGGCGATCGATGCAACCAGACCAACAGCCGTCGCCAACGCCAGACCGCGCTGCGAGAGCAAGCGACGGACAGCGACGGCGAAAATTGCCAGCGTACGCGTTACAAACTTCATGAAACGGCTACTGTCCTTCGACTATTTGGCCTTCTTCGAGGCCTTCTTCGATTTCCAAGCGATCCGGTGTCTCGATGCCCACTTTGACATCGACACGGCGGCGAGCTTCGCCATCGATTACCACGGCAAAGCGCCGTCCATCAAAGACGCGCACCGCTTGTGGCGGTACCCAAAGCACACCATCTTTCCGTTCCAATTCAACCGTCACCCGCACCAGATCGCCCATATCAAAGCCCGCCTCTTCGGCCGATTGATCGAGCGTAAAGCGCGTAGACTTATCCTGATCTTCAATGGTGGCAGTGGCACCGCCGCCGCTGCCATAGGGATAGGGCAATTGGCGAATTTGGCCGGTCAATTCAACACCGGGACGGCTCACTAAGACCACCTTAACCGGCATCTCTTCGGCCAAGTCTTCCATCTGATTGCTCAACAGATCGGCCGTCACTTCCAAGTCATTGATATCAGCGACGGTGGCAACCGGACGAAACGCTTCGACGGCCTGTCCAGGGGTCAATGAAAGCGAGAGCAACTGCCCGGCAAAGGGGGCAATAATTTGTGCTTCGGCAATTTCTGCGTTTAATTTTGTTACGTCTAGCTGGGCCCGTGTCACATCATTGACGAGTAGAGGATTCACTCCATCGCTAATATGTTTATCGAGCGCAAGCTGCGCAAGTTGAACTTCGTACTCCTGCGCTTGGACAGATGCGGCATTGGGTGAACTCTGGGCTTGCAGCGTCGAGAGTTGACTTTGGGCCTTTTCCAAAGAGATCTGGGCGACCTCTTTTTCATACTCCCAATCGCGCTGTGCCTCCTCTAACAGTACATTGGCACGTTCCAATTCTAGTTGCACCGATTGCAGATCGCGTTCCAACGCATCGATCTCCAACTCGGCCAAGACCTGCCCCTCTTCGACCATGTCATTGCGCTTGGCCAAAACGGCGCGTACGCGGCCACTGGCACGGAAAAAGAGTTCCTCTTCCACCACAGGTGAAATACGCCCACTAAAGGTGATCTCATCAACAATCTCACCCTTTTGTACTTTATAGGTCGGTTTCACCGGCACCACTGGTGTGGGAATTGGGGTGGGCGTGGGCGCTTCCGACGCAGCAAGCTGCGTACGATTGGCTGGCAGCAGCGAACAACTGCTGAGAACAATTAGCGCTGCCAGCGAGGTTCCGATTTGTAACAATTTTTCTCGAATCAACACACGACTCCTTGGCGGACTATACTCTGATTAGGACTGACACACCGCGCCTTGGGGGGTGAGCCACGTTGGGCCCGATAAAAACCGAACGCTGTATGAGTCCTACTGATTGCACTATCGCCCAATCATAGCTTCCCTCACTCCATCATGTCAAACAAAGAATATCTTGTAACTTTGGGCGAATGGGAATATCAGCAACGACGGATTCTCATAAGAGCTACGCACTGCGCGCCCTCACTAGGCCAAAACAGGCTATTCACCCAGCGCGCTACGTAACCCCTCATCAACAAAAATGGAGCGGATGCTCATCAACTGCTATGCCTTAAACCGTAACGCACGACCCGGCAATGGGTGCGACAACCCTGCAAGCGATTGCCCATGCCGAATAATCAAGGTGCCATTGACAACAACAGTATCAATGCCTGTTGCCTGGCGATGTGGTTCCAGATAAGTTGCCTGATCCTGCACCTGGTCCGCATCAAAGAGCACAATGTCGGCAAAGTTGCCCTCCCGCAGAACCCCACGATCGGTCAGCCCAAAACGTTTGGCTGGGTGACCACTCAACTTGTAAACCGCTTCCTCCAGCCCAAAAAGCCCCCAATCGCGCACGCAACGCCCAATGAGACGAGCACCGGAGCCATATTGCCGCGGGTGAACGGCTCCGTCCTCATGATAGATCCCATCAGAGCCCATCATGTAGCAGCGGTGTTGCAGGAACGGGTCAATCAACCGGTCATCTCCTTGATGAAAGACGAGGAGCACGGCCAAATTCTCTTCAATCAGCAAATTACAAAGGGCATCAACAGCGGATTTACCACTTTCACGGACATACTGATCCAATGTTTTGCCTTGATGTTTCGTATTCTCCTTCCCAGGCACCCAGGCAATGTACGTTTCATCTAAAGGCGTAAAGGCTAAACTTTGCGCAAAGCGCTCGCGAATTTTGGGGTCGCGCAATTTGGGGAGCACCCCAAGCGGGCCATCAACCCATATCTCATAGGGAAGCAGATAGTTGAGCATTGTGGAACCGGGCAGATAGGGGTAGACATCAAATGAAAAATCGACTTCATTCACCGCAATCGTATCAATATAGGTGAGTACCGCTTCAATTTCGGCAAGCGTGGTCTCTTTTAGATGAGAGATGTGCACCGGCACACCGGCCCGCCGCCCAATCTCCACCGCTTCTTGAATCCCAGCCAAGGTGCCTTTTTTGTAGCGCACGTGGCTGACATAGAGCCCCTGCTGCGGTGCCATTGCGCGGCAAGCTTCCACCAATTCGTCGGTGGTGGCGAATTGTTGTGTCACATAATCGAGCCCAGTGGAAAGACCAACGGCGCCAGCAGCCATGCCCTTTTCGACTTCGGCAACAATCTGGCGCATCTGGAAATCATCAGGTGTGGCGCGGCCCCAACCACAAGCCAACGTGCGTAGATTGGCATAAGGAATATGTGGAATGCTATTTTGGACATTTGTCCCATCGAGCAACGCCATGTATTCCGCCAACGTTTCCCAGCCGCTATATTCTTCCAGCCGCAGTGCATTGAGGGTGCGCATGTAGTAGAGCCAATCGGCCGCCGTCTCCCGCGTCAATGGCGCATAGGAGATGCCATCGGCCATGATCACCTCGGTGGTAAAGCCCTGGCTCGTCTTGGAGAAGAGATGGGGCGTTTTCAAGAGCCAGCCATCGGAATGATTATGGACATCGACAAAACCGGGAGCGACGATCTGGCCGGCGGCGTCGATGACCGTGCCGGCTTCGGCATCAGCGGCGATCCCGCCAATCAGTACAATGCGGTCGGCTTGGATGGCCAGGTCCGCCTGGTAGCGCGGCGTCTGCGCGCCGTCGACAATGACGCCATTGCGTATGAGGACGTCGAACATAGAGCAATTCCATTTCTAAGATGGGAAAGTGTAGAATAGCAAAAAGAGTCGATAAACTCCGTGCGGAATCGGCGATGACGCGCATGGGTAGTGGTAGGGGTAGCGGTATTGTACCGGAAAGTTGAGGGGGGAGCAAGTGCCGAAAAAGTGGCGCATTTCTGTTGCCATGATCTGCTTTCTTGCTATACTGTGTAGTAATTTCATATGATGGTGACAAGAATACCTGGACAATATTAATTGGATTATTGGTAGGTCTTAGATTCGGTGGTGTAGCAGCGATTCAACATTGCATTGTGCGTTTGTTGCTGTGGATTCGAGGCGACGCACCGCTGAACTATACTGGTTTCCTCGACTATGCCGCCACCGAACGCCATTTCCTACCCAAGGTAGGCGGTGGCTACATCTTTGCCCATCGCAATCTACTAGAGTACTTTGCGGCAATGATTGAGGAGGATTAGCGAAATACGTAAATTGTTCTTTCCATTGTATAATTGGGGCTCTACGCGTGTTGATGGCTCAGTACACGAGTTGTGTTTGCGCCATCGAGCGTTCACTCCAGAGAATTCGCAAACTGATCCACTATGGCGCGAAGAGCCATAATTGACCATATCATCTTTCATCCCTTTCCAGCTAACACTTGCACCATGACCCAAAAGAACTCATCACCAAACTCATCTAACAAACAACAGTACAGCGTCGGCACCCTGCTCATCACCATTCTGATCGTCGGTGCCTACTGGTGGTTAACCGGCTCGCTGCCCGGCAACAACACTACGGCAAGCGGCACGCCTATCGCCAATGCCTCGGCAAGTGCAACACCCCCAGAAGAAGTTATCCTCGAAGGTAGTAGCACTGTCACTACGACCGTAGAAGCGGCTGCATCAGAAGCACCAACCACCGAAGCACCAAACACCGAAGCACCGAACGCAGTCGCCACAGAACGCCTTGCGGCAGTGAACACGGCAACAACGCCCCCTACTGCCACCGTTGCAGCACCACCCACCGCGACTGCAACCGCTCCACCCACAGCTACGGCAACTGCGCGCCCCAAACCAACCGCTACCAAATCACCAAAACCGAGCGCTACTCCCACCAATCCGCCACGCGCCGGCCCCCCTGGTATGGCGGTAATGGCGCTTGATGATCTGCCGCCGGAAGCCGTGGAGACGATTGATCTGATCCTACAAGGTGGCCCATTTCCCTTTGATCGCGATGGGATCACCTTTCAAAACCGCGAAGGCTTGCTGCCACGTCAAGCACGCGACTACTACAGTGAATATACCGTAATTACCCCCGGCTCGCGCGATCGAGGGGCACGCCGAGTGATCGCCGGTGCGGATGGCGAACTCTACTACACCGATGATCACTATGACTCATTTAGTTGGGTGGTATTGCCATGATGCTGCCAAAATTCAACCCGAACCTGAGCAATCCCGTCGAGCCGATTTTAGCCGGGAACCTTGCGCCGGGCATCTATCGGCTGCGCTCCGAGCTCAATGCCGACCATATTGTGGCCCCACTCAATAAGGTGGGCTGGCGTGGCTTTTACATTGAAGGTCAGATTGTCACCAGTAAGGAGGCATTTCTGCGCATGGCTGGGGCGACGATGGCCTTCCCTGCCTACTATGGCCAGAATTGGGATGCTTTCGAGGAATGTATCCGTGACCTAAGTTGGATACCGGCCAAAGGTTATCTGTTTATCTATGACAACGTCTGGTATTTCCCCCACAACGACCGCCCCGCCTGGCAGCAGGCCCGTGCCATCCTCACCGATGCCGTCAGCTTCTGGGCGGGGCGGGGAATTCCCTTTTACATCTTTCTGCGCCAGACCAGGTGGTATGCGCGAGAGATTCCAAAGATTTGATAGGTAAAAACTTGATGCGTGTTGCGTGTTGCGTGTTGCGTGTTGCGTGAACGTTTACTGAACCTTACTTAATGTTCTTGCGAAACCATCTGTGCTACGCATGTTGTCAGCAACATAAAAGGGGTGCGGTATTGTTTAAATACTGCACCCCTTTTCTTATTTTCCCATGTCAATCAATTAGCCCAGATCATCAAACACCGAACGAGCGGAGATGAGTCAGTGAACGTTCACGCAATACGCAACACGTACTAATTCACATCCCCTTGCCCGCGCCAGAAGCGCCAGACTTGCTTTTGGAGAAGGCTGTGGTTTTCCAATGTGGGATCCTGTGCGAAGAGTGTTTGGGCGGCATCACGGGCCATGCCCAAGGTGACCACATCACTCAGGTGGGCAATGCGTAGCTCTGGCAGACCACTCTGGCGTGTACCCAAAAATTCACCGGGACCGCGCAGTTCCAGATCCTTCTCCGCCAACTCAAAGCCATTATTGGTCTCTTCCAGCGCGTTGAGCCGCTCTTCGGCATCGGGGCCGTCGGCCTTGCTGACGAGCGCACAGTAGCTTTGATGCTGGCCGCGCCCCACGCGCCCGCGGAATTGGTGCAGTTGGGCCAAGCCAAAGCGTTCGGCATCTTCAATCAGAATCACCGATGCATTGGGGATATCAATGCCCACTTCAATCACGCTGGTGCTGACCAGAATATCATATTCATGGTCGGCAAAGGCCTGCATAACCTCATCTTTTTCGGCGCCACTCATGCGGCCATGCAGCAACGCCAGGCGCAAGTCGGGGAAAATTTCACGACTCAGCCGCGCATGCTCCTCGACCGCCGAGCCAACATCGAGCTTTTCGCTCTCCTCGACCAGCGGATAGATGACAAAAATTTGGCGACCTTCCTGCACTTCGCGGCGCACAAAGTGATAGAGTCGCTCGCGCTCGCGAGGGCGGAAGCGTTTTGTCTTCACCTCCATGCGCCCCGGTGGCATCTCGTCAATTGCACTAACGTCAAGGTCGCCATAGACGGTCAAAGCGAGGCTACGCGGAATCGGCGTGGCGCTCATCACCAGTAGATGGGGCTGATGCTCTGCTTTGGTCCGCAACGCACCCCGCTGCTCCACACCAAAACGGTGCTGCTCATCGACAACAGCAAAGCCCAGATTGTTGAACTGCACCTGCTCTTGAATCAGCGCGGTGGTGCCGACAACAATATCGATCGTGCCCTCGCGGAGGCCGGTCAAAATCCGTTCACGCTCCTGGCCAGTGACACGGCCGGTGAGCAGCGCCACTTCGAGAGCTTGGCCGTCGGAGCGCGTTGCACCGCTCAGCAGTTGGCTGATCCCGCGGTAATGTTGCTCAGCCAAAATTTGCGTGGGGGCTAACAGCGCGGATTGGCTCCCATTGGCTGCGGCGATCCACATGGCACCGGCGGCAACCGCCGTCTTGCCGCTACCAACATCACCCTGCACCAGACGGGTCATCGGCACAGTGCGCTGCAGATCGTGAGCAATTTCACCAAGTACACGCCGCTGTGCGCCAGTCATCTGAAAGGGCAGGCGGTCAAGAAACTGCTGAATGAGCGCAGCATCATTGGCCAGGGCCGGCGCGCTGACCTGTTGCAAATCGTGGCGCCGTTGGAGCACGCCCAGTTGAATATAAAAGAACTCTTCAAAGGCAAGTCGCTTTTGTGCCGCGGCTAATCGTTCCGCATCATCCGGGAAATGGATCTGCTGGAGGGCAGTGCTGAGATCGGGTAGTTCATACTTCTCGCAGATCGCTTTGGGCAACGGATCCGACATGAAGTGGACAAATTCATCCAACACTTGCCGGATGAGTTCACGCACTCGCTTGTGGCTCAATCCTTCTGTGAGCCGGTAAACAGGTGCTAACCGACCGGTGGCAACCATGTCGGCGTCGGCATCTTCAAAGACAGGATTATCTAGGGTTTTTTGCCCCATGTAAAGCCCCACCTTACCACTGAAACGCATGGTTGTGCTGGGCTTCAGTTGTTTGGCGATATATTTGTTCCACCAAGTTGCGTGGAGCGTACCGGTGCCATCCCCGAGGATTGCCTGCACCATTTCGCGCTTGATGCCAACCTTACGTGTGCGTACTTCCCACAAATTGGCGATGATAGTCACCTGTTCGCCCACCTCCAGCAGGTCGATGGTACGCAGCGCGCTATAATCCTCATGGCGTGTCGGCAGATGCCAGAGCAGATCAACCACCTGATTAATGCCAAGTCGCGCCAACGCCTCCGCGGTCGCTTCCCCAACGCCATTCAAGAGCGTCAACGGCGCTTGCAGATCGTGCGGACTACGGTTCACGCGTGTCTGCTTTTGCTGGCTCTGATTCTGCTTACGTACGCGAGCACGGGCAACGTTGGTTGCTTCCGGGGCTCCAATCGGGGAAGCACTTCGTTGCGCACGCTCTGTTGCCCGATTAGTGGACCGATCTGCGGAGCGCTGCTTTACCCGATTCCCACTACCACCTGCACCATCTTCATCGCTGTCGTCAGCTTCATTGTCATCTTCATTGTCATCGTCGTCGCTATCACCGTCGTCGCTATCATCGTCGTCAAAGTCCTCATCAAACTCGTCTTCATAGGCTTCGACACTCTCACCTGCCTCCTCTGGGAGATCATCCCGCTCAATGACACCGTCAAGCAGATCGTCGTAATCTTCCACATTGCCGGAAAGTGCCATTCGGATCTTCTCGATCACAGCGGCCCGTCCACGGGGTGCCACGGTTTCATAATGCGCCATGAGCGCGACGGTTGCTTCGAGCATCTCTTGATCAAGCTCTTCAGCGCGTGCATCATCAAGCCAGCGTTCACTCATCGCTTGCAGACCGCCGATCACGGCACGGTTGCGCCAACCTTGTTTCTCTTCTAACTCTAGAACACGTAATAAACGTGTAATTGCTGAACTAGCCACGAGTGGTCTGTTCCTTATCTTTTGCTCAGTTTGAAAATAGAAATCACTTGTGTTGAGGCCATCTTGCTCTATCAAGCTACCGGTATACACGAGCCGCACAAAAAGTAACAATTACTCCTGCTAGCGCGTTACTTTCTAGCACTCGGCGATATAGCTCCGTCAAGTCCGATCTCTATCTTCAAAGCAACGCAGGTTAGATTAATTCATTCCCTCATAGACAACCACACCAATCATGTTGGGGCCGACATGGATCGCAAGACTGGGCGGATAATCGAGCTTGATAATCGGTACATGGGGTAGGGTCTCATGCAACCGCTCAATCAGCATTTCGCTATGTTGCGAATAGGCATGGTGCATCACCCCAATTCGTTCGACACTGGCAAATTCGACAACAAACTCTTGGAGCTTGTCCACAGCCTCATCGCGTGTTTGTACCTTTTCCAAGGGCATCAACTTGCCTTCTTCCATCATCAACATCGCTTTGATGCCCAGCATCGATCCCAGAATACTCTGCGAAGCGCTCAGTTGTGTACTGCGTTCCAAATAATGCAGACTTTCTGAGAAAATCGCCATATAGAGATGGGGCGATGCGCCATTGATAATGCGCGCAATCTCGTGGACATTGGCCCCTCTCGCCGCGGCTTCTGCCGCCATCTCGACGAGTAACCCCAGCCCATACGAGCCACTCATACTGTCAAAGACACGAATCGTGTACCGCCCACGCAACATCTCCGAGGCACGGCGCGCCTGATTCCACATCGGGCTCAATTCGCCGCTGGTGTGGATCGAGACGATCTGTTCGGCATCTTTTTGTGGACCATTTTCCTGATGCTGGCCAGTGTAATAGTCAAGAATCATATTGACATCGGGGGGGGTAATATCAGGCAGACGACTGAGCCCACTCGCCTGCGCCTCACTCAACTTTTCAAAGAGATCGTCGGCTGTAAAATCGGCGTCTTCTTCATAAAAAGCTCCCCCAATTTTAATCCGATGTGGAATAACTTCAATTGGATACTTTTCCTGCAAATCAGGCGGCAGAAAAGCGTTGCTATCCGTGACAATTCGTACGTTTCCCATAATACTTTCTTTTTCTTTGCAAACTACTTGTATCTCATAAAGTTTGACAGGGTCATCGTCAATATGTTAGCATAAAAAGGTTGCGGTTTTATTGCAAAAACTCATATCGCTGAATTGCATTGTGTTTCTAACCATCATCAGTAGTTCTGGCATCAGTAGTTCTGGCATCAGTAGTTCTGGCATCAGCATTTCTGGAGATCACTCCTATTTTTGCTCATAGCTGTTGATGATTAACCGATAAGTAATAGTTACGTTAAGCAGTAGATACGTTAGGGAGAATCTGATTTATGGCAAAGTGTCAACAGTGTGGACGTGGTCCCCAATTTGGTAACAATCGTCCTTGGTCCAAGAAGGCGACTCGTCGCCGTTGGGATGTCAATGTACAAAAGATTAATGTTATGGAAAAGGGGCAAAGCGTTTCCAAGCGCCTTTGTACCTCTTGCATTCGCACTATCTCCAAAAGTGCCTAATCCGCATAGCTGTCTTTGTAAGAAGAGAACGGGTGGTTGATCTTGCGTCAATCGCCCGTTTTTTTGCGCTTTACCGTAACCACTTAGCCGTCGCCGGAGCTTCGTCCTGAGCCGATTGAGGGACTCGTCGAAGGCAGAGGTGGGCTTCGACAAGTTCAGCCATCGGGAGCCAAAGGAATTAGCCTATCCTTTGAGCGCCCGCCGCAACTGTCCACACCCCGCATTGATTTCAATTCCACGACGCAGTCGGACGGTTGCCGGCACCCCATGGTCGCGTAAAATCTGCACAAACCGTTCCGTATCGGCATCACTGGTCGGCTGATAGGGGCTATCTGGAATCGGATTGAGCGGGATTACATTGACATGACAGAGCAAAGGTGCCAGCTTCTCGGCCATTTCGGTTGCCAATGCTGGGGTGTCATTGATCCCATTCATCAACGCGTACTCAAAGGTGACCCGGCGATTTGTCTTTGCAGTATAGCGCGCCACCGCCGCCAATAGCTCATCAACCCCATAGCCCCGATTGACGGGCACTAGCCCCGTGCGCAACGTATCATTTGGCGCATGAAGGCTAACGGCCAAATTAATCTGCAACGGCTCATCCGCCATCCGGTCGATCATCGGGACCAGCCCCACCGTACTCAACGTAATATGACGCGCCCCCAATCCAAAGCCCGTCGCATCGGTTAAGCGGCGCAACGCGTTCCAGACATTTGTATAATTGTGGAGCGGTTCTCCCATGCCCATGAACACAATATTGGTCACATGGCTTGGGCGCTCCACATCCAACGCTGGTTCAGCATCCGCATTGGCCAGATAGCGCGCAAAGTAGAGCACCTGGGCGATAATTTCACCCGACGTCAAATTACGCGCCAAGCCACCCTTTGCCGTCGCGCAGAAGGTGCAGCCCATTGCACAGCCGGCTTGGCTGCTGATACAGAGCGTGCGCCGCTTCTCATAGAGCATGAGCACCGCTTCAATTGTCTGCCCATCATGTAGCTGGAAGAGCACTTTGTGCGTGTCGCGCGCCAGAGAGGTCATCTCTGCCACGGGTGTAAGGGGGTCGATCGTTGCCACGTGGGCCAACTGCTCGCGCAAGGCCTTAGGCAGATTACTCATTTCGGCAAAGTCAGCTGCATAGCGCTTGTAGAGCCACTCCCACAGCTGTTGTGCGCGAAATTTTGGCTGACCAAGCTCAGCCATATAAGCGGTCAACTCCTCGGCAGTTAGATCTAACAATTGGACGCGCGCTAGCGTATCTGGTTGCTGTGCATCGACCAATGGGATTGCTGTAGAGGTAGACTGATCTGCGGTCTGCGGCGCTGATGAAATCAATGTATTCATGCGGTCATTGTAACGCACCGCTTCGCGCCGCGTCAAAAAGTCATTGGTGGCGCGAGAGAGGGGGAGACAAGGTGACAAGGTGACAAGGTGACAAGGTGACAAGGTGACAAGGTGATACTGTTGGCTTATCTTACGAAAGTCCTTACGCTCCACTGTGATGCTGTCATTCCTGCGCGCCCAGCGGGCACCCGAGGAATCCATGTTGATGAAGTGGACTCCTGCCAGAGTTTACCCTCACGGAGGTGGGGGCAGGAGTGACATGGCTAGTACGCAACGGCGTAAATAAGCCTAGAGTCCTGTCATTCTGAAGGGCAGCTTTTTGCCCGGAAGAATCTCCAAGTTAACTATTGGTCTATTTACGCCGCACTGTACTAGATTGTAAAGTAGGCCAACAGTGTCACAAGATGACAAGGAGACAAAGTGTCGTCTGTACGGTAATGTGCATAGTCTCCTGTCTCCTGTCTCTCTACCCCTGATCCGCCTGACGGAACTCTTCTAATAAGGCTGGCAAGCCGTCGAGGATATAGGTTGGGGGTGGATCGCCTGCTTCGAAATCGGCGCGGCTGCTGATCCCGGTGAGGACGCCAGCGGTAACGAGCCCTAATTTGGCCGCACCGGCAATGTCGGTTTCATAGCGATCGCCGACCATTAAGGTCTCGCTCATCTCCACACCCAAGCGATGGATGGCTAGCTCATACATCCCTGGGTAAGGCTTGCCCACAATTTCTGGTTCCACACTGGTGGCGGCCTTGAGCATGGCAATAATGCTCCCTGTACCTGGGATCTGCCCGCGCTCGGTTGGATAGGTGGGATCGATATTCGTGCCCACAAAGCGCGCACCATTGCGGATCGCCAACGCAGCGTTCGCCACTTCTTCATAAACGAGATTAAAATTGATCCCTGCTACGGCAAATTCAGCCTCAAAGGGATCAGTAACCAGCGTAAATCCCTCGTTGAGCAGAGCCGTGCGCAACCCTTCCATGCCCACCATGATCACCTTGCCGCGCGCCGGCGCATGTTCACCCAACCAAGCAGCAGTCGCCTCCGCACTGCCTAGAATCCGCTTTGGCTCCACCGCAATGGCCATGTTGGCCAATTTATCGGCAAACATCTGCGAAGTATTGCTGGCATTATTTGTGATAAAGAGCCATTTGCGTCCAGATTGATCGAGATAGTTGAGGATCTCTTGGACCCCCGGCAGTGGTTGACTGCCGACGTAGACGACTCCATCCATGTCAAAGAGGACAGCGCGCACATGGCGCAGGTTTTCCTGTTGCACGTAGGTGCTCCTTTTGTTTTGCTGTTATCTGTTATGTACGGTTAAATCGGGCATTAGCAATTGACAATTCGTCATTTATTGTGGCTTCACCGCCTTACTTTTACGGCTCCACCGATTGTCCATCTGTACTATTATCTGCTGTTGCAATATCCTGATCGACATCGGCGGCAGCGGTCGCGACCGCCCACGCCACCAGAAACCAGACCCCGCCGCCGATCAACAATGCCATCCCAATGCTGGCCGGGTGGAGAGGCACATTCCCGCGCACAATACCCACGACGGTTAAAGCAATCCCAATCAGACCAAAGAGAATGCCAACTTTAAGGGAGGATGAAATATTACCAAACATCATTGCGTGCAATTCCTATTCACTAATCCGTAGATCCTGTACATTGAGTTGCAAGCGCCGTCGCCCTTGCCACTCGTTTACATCTAGTTGAAAAGCCAGATCAATCCGGCTACCTTCGCGCAGGTGAGAAGCCCAATGGCCCTGCTGAAAGGCAACCGCATCCATCACGGTGGTATTGATATCGCTATCAACGACCAAGCGCATGTGCTGCTTCTGACTTCCAATCGGGCGTGCTTCGCGTACCCGCAGGTGGCGACAGAGCAACACCGGCTGTGTATTCTCCTGTCCCGTTGGCTCCAACCGAGCAAATTGACCGTGCAACCCCCAGTTGGCTTCTTCTAAAGGAATCGCGGCATCAATCTCTAAGGTGGGGCGGAGCGCAGGATGTTGGCTCAGCTCACGCGCTGCAATCTCACGCAAGGCCGCCCCCAAATCGGGCAACTGCGCGGTTTTGATCGTAAAGCCAGCGGCGCGACTGTGGCCCCCATGACGCACCAACAAGCGACTTACTTCGTCTAGGGCAGTGCTGATATCAAATTCGGGAATGCTGCGCGCACTACCACGCGATTCTATTTCACCCTCTTCAACCACCAACGTCGGACGGTAAAACCGTTCGGTAAGCCGCCCAGCCACGAGCCCCACAATACCGGCGGGGAATGCATCCCCATGAATTAGATAGAGATAAGGATGCTCGCTCTGCTGGCTGGCGAGTTGCGCTTCCGCTTCCGCTTGGGCGCGCTCGGTGAGCGTACGCCGCTGTTGGTTGAGCGCTTCCAATTCATTGGTCAAGGTGTAGGCCTGCACTGGGTCGGTGGTGCGCAAGAGTTGATAGGCCAGTTTGGCATGGGCCATCCGTCCAGCGGCATTGATGCGTGGCGCAATGCGAAACGAGATGGCGGTCGCATCAATATGGCCTGGGGTTAAATCAGAGCGGGCACAGAGTTCACTCAACCCAACCCGCTGGAGCGCATTGAGTTGGACAAGACCACGCTGCACCAAACCGCGATTCTCGCCCAGCAGTGGCATCATATCGGCAACGGTGCCAATGGCGACCAGATCGAGCAGACTCACTTCGATTTCGCGGATCTGATCCTCAGACAATTTAGCGTGCCGCTTGTTGGCGACGGCACGCAGCACAGCCTGTGCCAAGCGATAGGCAACCCCAACACCGGCCAGCCGTACCGATCTGCTGGGACAATCTTTACGGCGCGGGTTAATGACGGCCAATGCCGGCGGCAACGTTGGGCCCACCGAATGATGATCGGTAATAATTACATCAATGCCCAATTGGTGTGCTCGTTCGACTTCCACAATGCTACGCATGCCACAGTCGACCGTCACAATCAGTTGCGCTTGCTGGGCAATCCGCTCAATCGCATCGAGATTCAGCCCATACCCTTCATCGACCCGATCAGGAATATAGGGTCCAACACGGCCACCGACGGCCTGTAGTGCACTAACCAGCAATGTAGTTGCCGTCACGCCATCGGCGTCAAAGTCACCGTAGACACAGATTGTCTCTCCCGTTTCAATGGCCTTGACGATACGGGTAACCGCGGCGGTCATATCGGCGAATTTATAGGGATTCTCACGGATGGCATCATCAATGGTCAGAAAGGCGTTCACTTCCTCGCGGCTTTGCAGCCCCCGATTGTAAAGCACTTGGGCCAATAACCAGTGTTCACTTACACTGTCAAAAAAACTAGCAGGGGCAGTCGGATGGATCACCCAATTTTTGCTTTGCGCCGGAATTGTCATAATGGGCTGTCATAATCCAGTTATTTTCAAACAGAATTCACTTTAGAAACAATAGTCGACTGATTATAGTTGATTTAGTCGGGGGAAGCCAAAGTTGCGGCCCAAAGTTTCGGCAGGGCTCTCTGCCCCCCAATGGGTAGAGCCCAACACATTCCCGTAAGGATACTGCAACTTTGTCCGTTGGATTATCCATTGACTTTTATCCTGCTCTTCTTTATGCTAGATATCTGTTATACTATGCCGGTTCTTACATAGTAGGACTTACGCAGCACGCTGGTTTCGATACAGGGAACTGCACCTTACTCAACCGGCGCGCTGCGTAAGTCCTGCATAGAACAAAGGGAAACCATCAGAAGTACCAAACCATGCAATGAGAGAAGAACTGCCATGTCGAATTTACGTTTTGCTGCCCCCAAAGAGCAACGTGTTGCGCTAATAACTGGTGGTGCCCGCGGTCTGGGACGCGCCAGTGCCCTACGGATTGCCGAGGAAGGGCGTGACATCGTTATCGTTGATCTGCTCGATGAGGAAGGTGCAGCCGTTGTAAAAGAGGTCGAGGCGCTCGGTCAATCGGCCCTCTATCTGCACACAGACATCACCGACGAAGCCGCCGTTCACAGCGCAGTGCAACAAACGGTGGCACGTTTTGGACGTCTGGATATTCTCATCTGTTGTGCCGGCATCTTGGGCTGGGAAAAACCCTTTCTAGAGCAGAATGCAGCCCAGTTTGAAAAGGTACTAAAGATCAATCTGTTTGGCGTCTACTATGCCCATCAGGCGGCCATTCCACACATGTTGCGTGGCGGATGGGGTCGTTGCGTGACGATCACATCGGGGGCGCGTCACGGTGCCACCAACCAGGTACCTTACGGGGTTTCCAAGGGGGCCGTCTATTCCTTGGTCGGGGCGTTGGGCAATGCCTATCCCAAAGAGAATGTCTTTGTGAATGGGGTGGAACCTGGCCGTGCATTAACCGATATGGTCGTTCCCCGTTTTTCGGCAGAATTTCTTGCCAATCCGGGTAACCCGATTGGCCGGTACTCCGATCCAGAAGAAGTGGCAGAAGTGGTTGAATTTTTGTCTTCAGAACGCAATACCTACACAACGGGTGCCGTTTGGAGTGTCAAAGGCGCTACGGGCTAACCATTCCTATCGCCTGCCTACGTGATAGAATTGTGCTAACCCGAGCAGCGCCATAAAACGACTCTTTACGTTGTGTGTCAACTGTTAAAATGTGCGGCTACGGAGTATATTGTCGTGTACAGGACTTGTGCAGTTCTCAATCTCGATGGGGCAAAAAACCGCCTACTCGACCAGCGAACTGCTTAGGCACAGCTGTGAAAAGTGTGAAAATCGATGAGTTGCTGCTGGAAAATTATTCTGTTTTCACACTTTCAGCTGATGAGCGAACGACATAAGTCCTGGCGGATTATTTGTTGAATTTTAGATGGAGGCACTATGTATTCCCCCCAACAAGAGATACCGGTGGCATTGGTAACCGAACACTTTACCTATCTAGGTGACCTGGCAACCGGTGGCCGTCGGCTGCAGGATATTATGAATGACTCCTTGACGGATTATTTAAGCTTACGCAATGTCCAGGTTTCCACAACCGTGGACGGCAGCGGTGTTGTGCAAGAGCTACCCCATGCAACGATCGTCAAGGAGAATCTTCTGCTTGGCCTCTTGCGCCAGGATACGCACGAAGCACCTATGAGACGGCAAAATTACCGTGTGCAGCGTGATTTCTGTGAAGCATCCATTGTTCTAAAAACGTTGCGGATTCATGGTGCCATTCATCTGCCGCGCGCATCAAGCCAGGCTTCGGCCATTCTCTCGCGCGATCTTAAAAACTTCTTTGCCGTGACCGATGCGACCATTGTCTATGGTGGCGATGAGAAAAAAGCGATAACCACTTCGGTTGTCATGGTCAACAAAAAGATGCTGTCGCTCTTTCACGTTGGCCCCGTTGCACAGTAAATCGCCAATGCCATTCAGGTGCCCCTAGCGAGAATCAACAATAGGACTTACGCAGGACGCCGGTTGAGTAGACAGCGTTTTGCCGTATCGAAACCAGATAGTCTCTCTGTAAAGAGTTGTTCAGCCAATTTACAGCGGAGAAAGTAGACTCTTGCTCACAAGAACAACTCCACAGTGGTAGACTATCCGAAACCCGAGGGCTGCGTAGATCCTAAACAAATAGAAAAGTATCAGTTGGCGCGCTAATTTGCAGAGCAGACAGGCAAGCAGGTAAACTGCTCGCATGGCCGATCGACCTCTCTCCACGTTGACAAAAGCAGCGTCCACCAACCATTGGGTGATGAGCCTCCCCAAACGCATGGCAACCTTGCTGGGGGAGGCAAGTCACAGCAATCGGGTGACTGACATCGCCATTGTCTTACTTGCCACCTTAGTCCGCGTCTGGCACCTTGGCTACCACAGCATCTGGTTTGACGAAGCTGTCAGCCTCCAATGGGCCGGCAGTGATGCGGCTTTCATCTGGCAAAAGACCTTCCCGCTGCTCGAAGATAAACATCCACCGGTTTACTATCTCGGTCTCCATTATTGGCAGCTTTTCCTCGGTTGGATCGGGTTTGATCACAACGACGCGGCGCTGCGACTCTTTGGCGCGCTCCTTGGTGTGATCACCGTCTGGGCGATTATCAAGCTAGCCACTGCGCTCAGTGGCCGTTCGGTAGGCATTCTCACGGGACTCCTGGTCGCCTTTAGCCCACTCCTCACCTGGTATAGCCAAGAGTTGCGCATGTTCCAACCGGCGACAACTGGGCTCACGGTCGGCGCACTCGCACTCTGGCAGGCGTGGCAGGCGCCAACGAAGGGAGGCCAATTGGGCTGGTGGGTGGGGTTCGTATTGGCAACCACCGCGGCGCTCTACAGCTATCTTTTCAGCGCCTTCTTGCTGCCGGCTGCTGGATTGACGTTGTTATTTTTGCCCTGGCAGACCCCACAACCGAACCGCTGGCATCGCTTCTGGTCAGGCGTGGTAGCCATTGGCTGTGCTGGCTTGCTCTTTTTGCCCCTCGCCTACAACGCTTGGCGAGTCAATGGTAGCGAAGGCGACCCTGGTGTAGCCTTTGCCCATCTCGGCCCCAATCTCTGGCGACTCATCCGCCTCTTTACGATCTGGCGCGTCGGTTGGCCGCCGGCAGTCGAACTCTCCATCTTGCTCGGATTCACGCTGCTAATCACACTCGGTCTCTTGCTGCCAACTAAGTCCGTAGCCAGGGGACCAGTCCGCACCTGGCTTTTGCTCTGGATCGCAATCCCTCTACTGATCGGGAATCTGCTACAAAGCCGTAGCGCCTCGATCTTTACCGAGGATCGCTACTTTCTCTTTCTCGTGCCTTTTGTGCTCTGGGCCGCCGCGCGCGGGGTCGTGTCGCTGGGCGAACGGTGGCACTGGCCGGGCTGGGTGAGCGGCACCCTTGCACTCTGTTGTTTGGCATCGGCCCTGCCCCATCTATGGACCCCCGCCATGTATCGCGAAAATTGGCGGGCCGCGGCCACCTATATTGCTGACTATCACACCCACAATCCCGCGCTAGGCGATACGGTCGTCGCCCACGTCGACTACACGCATTTGCCATTAGAATGGTATCTGCGCCAACGGTTCCCTTTTGTCGAATTGCCCCTCTATTATCCCTACGGGGGTACGCTCACTGCGGAGCAGCTTGACACGGTCATTGCGCCACCGCTAGAAGGGATTGTCAACACCGGGACGGCAACACTCTGGCTCACCCAGAGCCATCTGGAAACGGTCGATGATGATCATCTGGTGGAGGGCTGGCTACAGGCCCGCTTCCCGTTGGTAACAGAACTCTATCCCACTGGCATAAAGCTCAGTGGCTTTGCGCTACAGAGTCAATTTGATCGGTTGCCTCCCCTCAGCGATGGGGTGCACTTACCGGCAGCAACCCTAGCCCCCGGCCTCGAATTAGCCGCCTGTGAGCTGTTGACACCGGTTGTTGCTGCCCAGGAAACGATGATGCACCCGCCCAGCGGCTGGGTTCACGTACGCCTCTGGTGGCGCGCCGTCGGCCCCATTGGGGATGATTATATTGCCTCCGCAGAAGTCGTTGGGCCAGAAGGCGCGTGGGGCGTGCGCCTCTATCGCGAGAACGAAGCGCTGCGCCGTTGGCCCACCAGGGGTTGGCAACCGGGCACGATCATGCGCGATGAAGTTGATATCAACCTCAACCCAGTGACGCCGGCCCGTACCTATCCGGTGCGTATTGGGCTGCTCGATGGCAGTGGTCAAGCGGTTGAGAAGAGTGTGGAATGTGGGAGTGTGGTGGTCGAGTAAGCTGATTTCGTTTAGCTTGTACAACCATAGCTTGTGATCTCCAGCAGACTGGTGGAACATGAGACAATTCGCTATAATTGCTCGAAAGAAATATTTGCTTACATATGGGCAACGATGTCCCCCCCAATATAGTAAATCAGCGCACACTTAAATTGGCTGGGTGAGTTCTCTAATATTTATTGCGGTAACCTGGACAATTGTCCTAGGTAGTATGAAAACATGGTATTTCGTATGTCAAAATTAAACGAAATTCAACAAGCACTAACGGAAATTGAAGGGGGTCGTTTTCAAAAGGTCGGCGATGTATATCTGTTAAAGAGCAAGGGATATAAACTGTTCGAAACGCGTGGCTCAACATTGGGTAAGGATAAGACAAGAGCGGGGACGCCCGATACTATTTTTCAAGACACCAATGGACAATTCGTTTTTGTCCAATACACAACAGAATCGAATCGATTATATGCCAAATTAATAGATGACTTGGCCTACTGTCAAGATGAAGCTAAAACAGGAATCGACAATAAATCTGTTGCGGGTATCAATACCTTCGCCAATTTGCCGAATTGCTCCCTCTGGGCGGAACGGTCTGAATGCGCCAGATGAGCAATTAGAATGCTGTATGGGATTTGCCAGAGCGAATTTAAATGGCTCACAGTATAAATTCCATACCCCAT
>DAOUCA010000097.1:0-62787 GCA_034432375.1 Caldilineaceae bacterium | reverse complement strand
ATGGGGTATGGAATTTATACTGTGAGCCATTTAAATTCGCTCTGGCAAATCCCATACAGCATTCTAATTGCTCATCTGGCGCATTCAGACCGTTCCGCCCAGAGGGAGCAATTCGGCAAATTGGCGAAGGTATTGATCAACGAGAAGCCCGAGTACCCGCTAGGTGCAGCGGCTAGGGGATTTTGCTCCTCTATTGAATTAGACGACGGTATCCAAAAGGGGGACGCACCTGGTACAAAATGACGCTTGACAATTCCTACTCCCTGTGTAATACTACCTACAATTCGACAGCTGGCTTGCCCACTCCCCAATTGATCAAGCAGCACCGCCGCTGTCAATCCAATGTCAATCCAATGTCAATCCCTAATTTCCTCCACCTGTACCAACATAATTTGTGTGACAATTCTATACATTATACTTCCGAGACGCAGTTCGCACAGTAGGCTTTTCTATATATTATGCTTCCGAGACGCAGTTCGCACTGTATGCTTTATCTGGCAACCTATTACCCGCAACCGAAGGAGAGAAGCTATGATTCGACGCACTGTTTGGATGCTGTTCCTTAGCCTGACGCTGGTGTTTGCTGCCTGTGCACAACCCGCCGCGCCCACTGATGCGGCAGCCGCTGATACCGCAAGTAGTACTGCCGCCGATGACACCGCAAGTGCTGCCGCTGGTGACATTACCGAACTGACCATCTTATGGGCGCAGTGGGACCCTGCTGACTACTTGCAAGAGATTGGCAACCTATACGAGGAGCAGACCGGCATCGCCGTCAATGTCGTTCAGGAGCCGTGGGGCAGTTTCTATGACCGCGCCTTTGCCGAATTTGCGGCCGGGGGGACGAGCTTTGACATGATTGTTGGCGATAGCCAATGGTTGGGCCAGGGCGCCGAACAGGGGCACTATCTCGAAATGACTGATTTTCTAGTCGATGAGGGCATTGCGGATACGGTGACAGAAGCAACCTTGACCTACTATGGCGAGTACCCCGCCGGTTCCGGCCAATATTGGGCCTACCCAACCGAAGGCGACGCCGACGGCTGGGCCTATCGCATGGATCTGTTTGAAAATCCAGAGGAACAAACTGCATTTGAAGCGGAATATGGCTACCCACTTGCCGTGCCCGAAACGTGGACCCAACTGATGGACATTGCCAAATTCTTCACTCGTCCCGATGAGGGGATCTATGGGGCCGCCATCTACACGCAAAAAGATTATGACGCCATCACCATGGGCTACGAGAATGTGATGTTTAGCTATGGTGCTCGCTGGCAGAATGCCGAAACCAATGACGTGATGGGCATTGTCAACTCGCCGGAAGCAATTGCCGCGTTGGAGTACTACCGCGAACTCTACGAATGTTGCTCTCCGCCCGGCTTGGGCAACGCCTTCTTCCAAGAGACAAATGATGCCTTTATCAACGGTCAAGCTGTGATGGCGATGAACTATTTTGCCTTCTTCCCAGCGCTAGCCAGCCCATCGATCAACCCCAATGCCGAAACGACCGGTTACTTTGCCAACCCCGCCGGCCCCGATGGTACGCGCCGGGCCGCATTGGGGGGGCAGGGGTTGAGCATTGTTTCGTATATCGATGCCGACCACCAGGAAGCCGCCAAGGAGTTCATCCGCTGGTTTGCGCAAGAAAAGATTCAAAAAGAGTGGGCACTATACGGCGGCTACACCTGCAACACCAATGTCCTCGCCTCGCAAGAATTTCTAGAGGTTGCCCCCTACAACGCCGCCTTTGCCGAGACGATGAACATTGTGATGGACTACTGGAACATTCCCATCTTTGGCCAGTTGCTCGAAATCACCCAACGGGAACTCAGCAACTATATCGTCAACGGCGAAGGGACTGCCGAAGAAGCCCTGAATCGTATGGCCGAAGAGCACCACGCCATTCTCGTCGAAAATGGGTACATTTCTGAATAACAGGCAAAGTGTGAAACGTAAAACGTGATGCGCAACTTGGCGCATCACGTTTTACGTCGTTACTCGACAAAACCTTGCGGGTTTGCGAACATTTTTCGGTTGAGCCGACGCATTCACAATTCACAATTTACCGTTCACTATTTACAATTTGTTGCGGCTCTGCCGCCTTACGTTTCACTCATCGCCCATATCCTTACACCAATTATGTTCCCATTCCAAACTGTTGCTGCCCCCGCCCAGCGCCAACCGCGCCAGATTAGCGACCGCACGATACAGTGGCTCTTTATTGCGCCGACGTTGATTTTGCTGATCCTGCTCAATATTTTTCCGCTCTTTTATAGCCTCTATCTCAGCTTCACCGATTTCTCGGCAATTACACCAGAGCCGCCGGTTTGGGTGGGGCTGCAAAATTTTGGGCGGCTGCTCAATGACGAGCAAATGTGGAAGTATTTTGCCACCACCGGTCGCTTTGCCTTCCTCTCCGTTGGCTTGCAGACAATCCTCGGCTTTGGGCTGGCACTGTTGCTGCGCGAGAAGTGGCGTGG
This sequence comes from Caldilineaceae bacterium, assembly GCA_034432375.1. Classification (GTDB taxonomy): domain Bacteria; phylum Chloroflexota; class Anaerolineae; order Caldilineales; family Caldilineaceae; genus JAHBVH01. Next base: position 60,307 of record DAOUCA010000097.1, on the reverse strand, counting down.
CTCCGGTATTGTTACCACGCTCATTCTAATTCCCATGATGCTGTCGCCCGTGGTTGTCGGCCTCTTCTGGAAATTGATCTATAACCCCAGCTTTGGCATCTTTAATTATATGCTCGGCTATACCAATCCTGCTACGGCACCGGATTGGCTGGCCACCGGTAACCTGGCACTTTGGGCCGTGGTAATCACCGATGTGTGGATGTGGACACCCTTTGTGATGTTGCTCTGTCTCTCCGGCCTCAATGCGATTCCTGACTATCTCTACGAAGCCGCCGCCATCGACCGCGCCAGCGGCTGGTTTCAGTTTCGGCGGATCACGTTGCCCCAAGTCATGCCGCTGCTGCTGATTGCCGTGCTCTTTCGCACGATTGAGGCCTTCAAAAGTTTTGATCTGGTAATGGGCATGACCGGCGGTGGTCCGGGCGATGCAACGGAATTGGTGGCGGTAAATCTTTATCGCATGGCCTTTCAGGGACAGTGGCGCACGGGACAGGCCAGTGCCTTGGCCTACTTGGTGCTTGTGGTGATCATCGCCATCAGCAACGTCTACATCCGCTATCTCAACAAGATCAAGGAAGGCTAACCCGATGGCAACCGAAGCAGTCACCCCACCAGACGCAACCACATCGGCACATCGCCAAGGGCCAAGTCATCCGGTCAACTACTCAACGCGCGTGGACAAAGTCGGGATGCGTGCCCGCACGCTGCGTACTGTTCGTATCGGCCTTTCGATCGTTGCTGCATTGGTTGGCCTGATCCCCGTCTACTGGATGGGCGCAACCGCGTTCAAATCGCGCACCGATGTTGTGTCTGTTCCCCCCAAGCTCTTCTTCACGCCCACGCTGGAAGGGTTTGTCAATTTGTTGAGTGACCGTTCGGTGTTAAATCAGGCTCGGATTCGGCGCATGGAGGAGCGTGATGACCTGACTTGGTATGAACAAATTGCACTGGACAATGGACAGGCCATCACCGGACCCAGTGAGTATGTAGCACGGCTGCGCAACTCGGTGATTATTGCCGGCGGCTCGACGATCCTGGCCGTAATCTTAGGGGTGCTGGCCGCCTACGCCTTCAGCCGCTTCAAGGTGCCAGGGGAGGCCGATTGGCTCTTTTTTATTCTTAGCACCCGTATGTTACCGCCGGTGGTCGTGACGATTCCTATCTTCTTGATGTATCGCAGCATCGGTCTCCACGACACGCACCTCGGCCTGATTCTGCTCTACACGGTTTTTAACCTTTCCCTCACTGTCTGGCTGCTTAAGGGCTTTATGGACGAGATCCCGCGCGAATATGAGGAGGCCGCCATGGTCGATGGCTATACACGGCTGCAAGCCTTCCGCAAAGTCGTGCTGCCCCAAGCGGTCACCGGGATTGCCGCCACTACCGTCTTTGCCCTGATCTTTGCTTGGAACGAATATGCCTTTGCGCTCATGCTCACCACCGAGACCGCCCGCACCGCACCGCCAACAATCCCCACAATCTTGGGGCGTGGCGGCGTCGAATGGTCCGCCATTGCCGCCGGCTCCCTCGGTTTCCTCATCCCCGTGGTCATCGTCACCTTCGCGCTCCGCCGCCATCTTTTGCGCGGCGTGACCTTTGGCGCGATCCGGCAATAGTTTCACTATTTTAAGCACGAAATACGCATACCTTATCCGTGTTTTTCCCATCCGTGGATCCAAAATGTTTCTATGGCACAAATTGCATTAACTCAGGTTGAAAAAAAGTTTGGCGATGTCTACGCCGTGAAGCCGATGGATCTAACGATTGGCGACGGCGAGTTTGTGGTATTGCTCGGCCCCAGCGGCTGTGGCAAGACGACAACGTTGCGCATGATCTCCGGTCTGGAAGCGCTGTCCGCAGGCACGATTCAGATCGGCAACCGGGATGTGACGTGGGCACATCCGGCCGATCGCGACATTGCCTTTGTCTTCCAATTTTTCGCGCTCTACCCCCACATGCGCGTGCGCGACAATATTGCGTTTACGTTGGAAGCCCAAAAGGTGCCCCGCCCCGAGATCCGGCAGCGCGTGGCCGATGTGGCCAACCTTTTGCAGATCGAACACCTACTGAATCTGCGTCCCGGCAATCTCAGCGGCGGTGATCGGCAGCGGGTGACGCTGGCACGTGCACTGGTGCGTCGCCCCGCGGCCTTTCTGATGGATGAACCGCTCGGCGCGCTTGACGCCGACTTTCGCACGACCATGCGTGCCGAGATCAAGCGGTTGCATCTTGCCCAACATGCCACCACCGTCTACGTCACACATGACCAAATCGAGGCAATGGCGATGGGCGACCGCATTGTCGTCATGTCCGCGGCGGAGGTGCAACAAGTGGGGACACCGGCAGCGGTATATTACGACCCCGCCAACCTTTTTGTTGCCCGCTTTATTGGCAGCCCCGGCATGAATCTTGTCACGGGGCAGCTCGATAACGGAACAGTGCGCCTACCGGGCACCAATCTACTCCCGCCGCCGGCGCGCTGGCAGAATGGTCTTGGCGCACTACTTGCTAATGGCGAGCGCGGTGGCGAAGTCATTCTTGGCTTTCGCCCCGAGGCGGCAAGGATCCATCCCGATGGCGCGCTGGTCGGGAACGTTTACGCCGATGATCTCCACGGCGCGTACACTGTACTCCATCTCACACTCGATGGTAAATCCGCCGAGACCGTTGTCCACCTGCGCGCCGACCGTCAGGCCGACTATCCCATCGGCACGCCGTTGCGCTTCGATCTCGATCCACAACTGGTGCGCTTCTTTGATCCCCAGACAGAGAACGCGATTGCGTTGCCGGATGCGTAGATTCACAAAAACCGTATACACGGATGGGAAAAACAGAGATAAGACTAAACCCAAATCAAGACGATTCACGTAGTCACACAAAGACACACAAAGACACACAAAGGCACACAAAGGCACACGAAGGCGAAGCTGTTCTTCGTAAAACTTTACACCGAAGGATTGTTGCCGCTCAAGCACGCTTCGTGGATCATTGTTTTTCTTGGAAAAGGGTACATCATAAAAATATCCGTGTTCCTCCCATCCGTGTATACATTCTTTTCTCAAAAATCACTATGGCCAATGTTCGACTTGATCAGATTACCAAACGATTCCGCAATGTGATTGCATTGCGCGATGTGAGCTTTGATATTCACGACGGCGAGTTTTTTGTGCTGCTGGGACCAACCGGGGCCGGCAAGACGACGACGTTGCGCGTGATCGCCGGCTTGGAGAAACAGGATACCGGCACTGTGCACTTTGACGACCAGCCGGTGGATGATCTCTCGCCCGCGGCGCGCGATATCGCCTTTGTCTTTCAGCAGTACTCACTCTACCCGACCATGTCCGTCTTTGATAACCTGGCGTTCCCGTTGCGTTCCCCGCTGCGCAGCACGCCGGCGGCTGAAATCGAGCGCCGCGTGACCGAAGCGGCTGAGAAGCTACGCATTACTCACTTGCTCGACCGCAAGACCGAACGGCTCTCCGGCGGCGAGATGCAGAGGGTTTCCATTGGCCGCGCCATTGTGCGTGAACCGCGCATTTTTCTGATGGACGAGCCGCTCTCCAATCTTGACGCCAAACTGCGCGAGTCGCTGCGCGTCGAACTGGAGCACATCCAGAAGACCCAACAGAGCACAACGCTTTATGTCACCCATGATCAGGTAGAGGCGTTGACCTTGGCCGACCGCATCGCCGTGATGCGCCAAGGGCAAATTGTGCAAGTTGGCACCCCGCGCGACATCTATGATCGGCCGGCGAGCCTCTTCGTCGCCCAACTCGTCGGCACACCGCGCATTAATCTGTTGTCTACTACGTATAGCGAAAGTGCACTACACGTTGCGGGCAGCCCACTCCGCTTTCCCGTTGCTGCAACAGCTGCCAGTGATTTTGCCAACGTATGTACGATTGGCATCCGCCCGGAGGATGTGTGTCCCGAAGCAGAGGGGAACTTTACCGGCGAGGTAGTGTTGATTGAGCCACTGGGTGTGGAGACTATTTTGTATATCAAAGCGGGCACACAGACATTGCTCAGTACCGTTAGTGGTATGGCTACCCACCGCATCGGCGAAACGGTCCGTTTTGCCGTTGTACCCGAGCGGCTCCATTACTTTGATCCCAGTGGACGGCGGGTTGCGGTAAAGTAAAAAAAAAAGGAAGAATCTATGGGTCTACAAGCACTTTATTTCCTTATCGGTTTCCTGCTCATCCTCGGTGCCTTTATCTATTTCATTCGCCGGCTTTCCCAGCGTTTGACCGATCAAATCGATGAATTGACTTTTACGCGTGTGGAGCGCGTGATTATCGCCGGTATTGTGATCGGCGTGGTCGGCATGTTCCAACCCTGGTTCTTTTGGGGCTATCGTTACGGTTTTCTGTTGCTGCTCTTCTCCACCCTGGCTTTCATCGCCTGGAGCCATGTATCGCCGGCCGCCGCACTTTACGGTGAAGAGGAATTTGCCGATGTTGCGGTCGGTGAGTAAGTGCAGGTAGATAGGGAAATAGGTAGACATGTAAACAGCTTCATGCTGCTTGCCTATTCCTATTCTACTTGTTTCCCAGTGTACTTGTTTCCCAGTGTACTTGTTTCCTTATCTACCCCCATCCGTGTTCTCCCCATCCGTGTATACAAATCTGCATATACAACCCAATGATACGTTCCAAAGAATCACCCAAGGAGGCTTCCCATGCACCTGTCGATGCACAACTGGATGCGCGCTGAACCGATCGAAACGACGATTCAACGCCTCGCTCGCTATGGCTATGAGAGTATTGAAATCAGTGGTGAACCAGAAATCTATGATACCAAAGCAGTGAAGCGCTTGTTGGCAGAACATGGCCTGCGCTGTTGGGGATCGGTCAGCCTGATGTTTGCGGGGCGCGATTTGATCCATGCCGAGGAACAAGTCCGCGCCACCAGCATTGCCTACATCAAAGAGTGTATCACGATGGTCAAGGAACTGGATGGCCACGAGATGACGATTGTGCCGTCGCAAGTCGGCAAAGTCCAGGCGATGGATACGCCGGAGCAGGAGTGGCAATGGGCGGTTGAAGGGCTGCGCGAGATCTACCCCTATGCCGAACGCGAGGGTGTGCGCATGGCGTTGGAGCCGCTCAACCGCTTTGAGACCAACTTCCTCAACCGCGCCGACCAGGCGGTACTGCTTGCCACCGAAGTCGGCCCCAACTGTGGCGTCTGCATTGACACCTTCCACCTCAATATCGAGGAAGCGGACATGGTTGAGGCGATTCGCCAATCGGCCGCCCGGTTGGTCGATTTTCACGTCGCCGATAACAACCGCATGGCTTGTGGCATGGGCGCACTCGATTGGCCCAAGATTGTACAGACGCTTAAGGCGGTGGGGTATGACGGCGCGTTGACGGTTGAATTTGTCGCCCCGCTGGACCGCACGCCCGCCAATCCCTATAAGAACGCGGCTGCCGGTGCTGAAAAAGAGCTAACAGCAGCGCAACTCAAATTTATCGAAGACCACGGCAGCGGCGTGCTGAGCGACGAGTTCTACAGTTGGCTCGTGGAAGAGACCGCCAAGACGTTGTTGCCGTTAATCAAGGAATAGGCGAAGATCGGTGGTAGGGAAACAGGGATAGGCCTTACGCCGTGCTTGGCGACTGAGCGGGAGCCTTTGGGCGCGAAACCAGAGGGCTCCTGCTCAGCAGTCGTTTGTCTTGCTATTCTACCACATCCGGCAACCCATCGACCTCCGGCACCACCACTCGATAGAGATTCCCATAGCCCGACACATCACTCGTAAAGAGCACATAGCTGCCATCCGGGCTAAAGCGCGGATGGACGTGGGTCTGTTGGATGTGCATGCTGCTGCGATGTTGGCAGAGCACTTTGGGGTTGGCAAAGCCGTTGCCGTTCCACTGCCAGAGGCGCACGACTTTGCCGCCGTCGCCGACGATCAACCGAAAATCATTGGAGTGGATGTGGCCGGTCGTAAACGGAAAGGCGTACTCCTGTTGTTCGCTGCCGTCGTAGCGCATCTGGCCGAAGAACTTGTGGCCGTTGGGTTTGTGGCCGTGGTAGCTGATGTGAATGCCGTCGGCGTGCCAATATTCATGGCCGACGGTCTCCCCCTCCTCTTCGCGGGGGCGTAGTGGCCAGACTTTGCCGCTGCTCATGTCGAGCCCCCAAATCCGATTGTCGACCAGATGCCACGGCCCTTCGTGACAGAAGGTGAGCAGATGCGGCTGCGTCGGCGAGGTGTTGACATGGCCTACCCAATAATTCTCCTCCCAGACAGCATCTGCCCCGCTGCCATCGACCGCCACGCGCATGACGCGACTGAGCGGCTTGGCCTCCCACGTCTCGCGAAAACCAACATAGCCGCGTAGCAGGTCAACGGGAAAGCGGTCGGACATATCCTGCGAAATGCTGGCACAGACGTACTTGCCATCGGCGGTGACATTGATCATCGAAACATCGAAGCCGGGGGGCATGGTGTAGAGCAGCCGCGTTTCCAGCGTTGCTAGATCGAGCGCCATCAAGTCGTACTCGTGCCAAAAGTAGGCTTCATTGTTCAGCGCACTGACGCAGGAGCGCAGGAACTCAACCTCGCGCGGCAGCGGCACCGGTTCGAGATCGGTCAACTGCGTAATCTCACCGCTGGCGAGGTCGAGGCTGTAGAGGTTGCTGCGATTGTTGCGATCCGAGGCAAAGAGCAGCTTCGTATCATTCGCATACCAACCGGGATTAGTAAAGTAGAAATGGTGGCTGTGCCCCTTGTAGTTGGTCAACTGCTGCACGGGTACACCGCTGATTGGATCTGGAAATTCCTGCCATTCGGCGGGGAAAGTCTGGCCGATACTCATCGTTTGTTCCTTTGGTTGCGTATTATGTTTTACTGGCGCCACTGATTGGCGCGAATATTTTGCTCGGCGAGTTGGGCGGTTTCGGCGACCCGTTTGGCACGGGTTTCGGCGCGCTTGGCGTTAGCAATCCACTCAAGGATCGCCCGTTTGACCGAGCGGGGAAAGCTGTCAAAATTGGCGGGGGCAGTCGGATATTGCGCTAGCGCCGCCACGAGATCGGCGGGCACTTCCAAGTTTTCAATGGCATCCAACGCTTCCCACGAACCATCGGCCTTGGCCGCTTCGATCTTGGCCAGGCCCGCTGAGGTCATGCGCCCAGCCGCCATCATGCGTTCAATCCGTTCTTTGTTGGGGCGGGACCAGCCGCTGCGGGACTTGCGCGGTGCAAACCAGAGCAAGGAGCGCTCATCGTCAAGTTTATTGCCTTTACTGTCGATCCAGCCAAAGCAAAGGGCTTCGGCCACCGCTGCTTCATAATCGACTTGTGCTTTACCGGTAGCCTTTTTGTACATGACCAGCCAGACCCCTTTATCGCGTTGGTGATGTTCGGCTAACCACGCCCGCCATTCATCAACTGTCAACGGCTGAACCGAATTTCCCGGTGCCTCTTTGGCCATCGATGGTTATCCCTTCAGCACACAGAGCGCCTGGCGGATCTCACCCAAATGGTAGGCCGTATGGATCACAAACGCCATGCTGGCGCCGATGGCATCTTCGTTGTCCCAGTTTTCGATTTCTTCCATCGCTGTTTTGATCCGCGTATAAGATGTGTGCAGGCGTTCTTGAATTGCACGCCATTCCTCATCGGTGACCGGCCCGACATTTTCCCAGATCCAGCGCCAATCGACATTCTCTGGCTTCTCGCTACGCATGTAGACCTCAAGGACATCAAGATAGTAGCGCGTGTGATCCACCTGCGCAGCCAATGTGGCGCAACGCCCACCCACTGGAATCGATGCTTCAGCCGCGCTGATGCTCTGCAACGTTTCAAAGAGTGACGTGCCTTTGTCGAGATAGATACCACGTACTTCTTCAAAGGTCTCGATCAGGCAGGCAAAGATTGTATTCGTAAAGGCTGTGGTTTTGATGGTTTGGTTCATATTTCTCTTAATTTATCTACAGATGATGCATTAATTTGCGCGCAGTCCTTGCTCTGTCAGCAGGGCGTTGACCCAACGTTCTTCCGTCTCGCTCAATGTGGCGCGAGGCTCTTGCGTATAGTCAATCATCAGGTCGTAGCTGCCAACATCGTAGCAGCGGGTGAAGATAGCCGGTAGATCCAACCCCACATCGGCATCGGTGGCGCGCAGCGGAATCCGGCAACGCGGCAGACGGTCTTTAAGCGCAAAGGCATAAACCTCCAAGCGTTGCCGACCTTGGGCGCGGCTGATGCTGACCGTGTAGCGCCAATCGGCGGGCGTGGCAATTGCTGCTGTTCTGGCCAGTGATGTGGGCCGACCGGCACGAAGTAGATCGATTTCGACGAGATTGGTGTGTGTAGAGAGCAGATCACTCTGCTTTTGCAAATATTGTTCCCGGCCATCACCAATTTTATTGGCTGGACTCAATATCTCAATGACCGTCACCACATCGCCAGTTTCGCGGTAAATGATTTCAATAAAAGGTACATGACGCTCTTCATCGAGAAATTCAAAAGCCAGTGGCTCATCAGTAACCAGAGCACCGCCCGTCGGTACTAGGCGTACAGGGTTCCGTGGTGGTTCGACAATGAGCACGTCAGGGATGTAGCCCTTGTGCAATGCCGCCACCTCGATGCGCTCGCCGATGCGCGCAATGTATTTAGGCCGAATGGCAGGCTGTAATGCCTCTCGAATATAGGTAATAAGCGAGGAATGAACATCTGGCCATAACGAACGATCTTCAAGATAGGGATCCATCCCTGGAAATGGACTTGGCATGGTGGCTCCTTGTCGCTCCGCTTCTCCCGCTAATGCTGACCACCATTATAACACAGCACTTCTGTTCTAGAACGGCAATTCTCAATATAGTAGAACTATCATTATCCACGAAGAGGCACGAAGACAATATGCCTCTTCGTGCCTCTTCGTGGATAATGTGAATTTTGGATTGGCCTTAGACCGTTGCCAATGCGCTATCACCGGTCCAAACGCGCTGCAAATTGGCAAAGATAAATTTGCCCCGCCGCGCCCACGTATCACGCGTGACGCCGGCGGTGTGGGGGGTGAAGAGCACGTTGTCGAGTTGCAGAAGTGGATTGTCGGTGGCCGGTGGCTCGGAGACGAGCACATCGAGCGCGGCACCGGCAATTTGGCCCTGTTGCAGCGCAGCCGCCAACGCTGCTTCGTCAACGACGGGCCCGCGGCAGGTGTTGACGAGGATAGCATTGGACTTCATCAAGGCGAGTGACTGTTCATTGATCAGCCCCTGCGTCGATTCATTGAGCGGCACATGGAGCGAGACGATATCGGCGCGCCGTAGCAGTTCGTCCAACGCTACCCGTTCTACGCCAATTTCCTGTTCCACTTCTGGTTTCGCCGGATAGGCATCGTAGTAGATTACGGTGGCACCAAAGGCCCGCAGCAGCCGTGCGACTCGTTGACCAATTTGGCCAAAGCCAATCAACCCGACTGTCTTGCCATCAATGCAGTAAGTCGTGCTGCCTGAGTCGATGCCACGCCAGTTGTCCGTGCGCACATTGTGATCCATCTCGACAAAGCGGCGGTATAGCGCCAGGATCATGGCAATGGTGTGCTCGGCCACGTCAAGCGCGTTGGTGCCGCCATTGGTGGCGACGGGGATGCCAAGCTCTTGGCAAAGGGGTAGATTCATTTGGTCAAAGCCAACGCTGACGAGTTGGACTAATTTTGCCTTTTTTGCCGCGCGTAAGACTGAGTCTACCACATGGCCCGGAAAGAGGATCAGAAAATCAGCATCGGCGACCAGCTTCGCTTTTTCGTCATCCGGGGTGGACATGGGGTAGGTCTGTACGTCGATCTCCGGTGGAGCTTGGTCGGTGAGCAGGGCGGCGGTGTCGGCGGGAAGGCGGGTAAAAAAGATCGCTTTGGGCATGGTGGTTCCTCAAAACTAAAAGAGTTGATAAATTAAAAATTCGGGTGGCGGCAGTCGCCTTCTGAGATGCAAAATACAATAAACATGGACTTGCTGCTCATCCTCAAAGTAGCGATAGACCGCTCGATGGTCACGAATGATTAGGTTTTGATATTGTTCGTAATCGCGTTGTTGCATTAATGGGGCGGATTCTGGAAAGCTCGCCAAACGCATAATTCCTTGTACAATCAAGCGTCCTGTACTTGCCGGTAGCGCGGCTAGGTGGGCTAGTGCCCGGTGAGAAACAAGCACTTCGATCTCATTTACTTGATAGCCTCATCGCGCTGCCACTTTTCCTCAAGCACAGCCATCGCTTCCTGCAGTGATACAAATTGACCGGAAGAGAATTGTTCTTCTGCCTGTGCAATATTGAGCGAAATTTCGTTCTCTTCCAACTCTGCCAAACGTTCTACCATGGCATCAAAAAGCTCGACGCTTAAAACATAGGCTGACGGTCTCCCTGCATCAGTAACAATGAGTGGGCGTTCCTTGGCATGCTTCAAAATGATAGCAGGATCAGCCTGTAAGTCTGCTGTCGTTACAATCCAGTCTGTAGTTTTCATAGTTGACTTTCTACTCTCATCCGTACAACCCAAAACGTTTGGATTAGAACCTCTCCGCAAATTCGGTTGTAGCCCAGCGGGAACAGAGAATTTTGGACAGAAATGTAGTATAAGCAACCATCTAGGAAACGTCAAAGCACCGGCACCAACAAGCTCTGCCGCTTGGTCCGTACATAGTCCGAGATGTGATCGCCGTAACGTTCGACAAATGGCTCGCGATAGTCGGTTCCACGGATGAAACCGCGGCAATCCGGCGCACCACAGGTACAGGTAAACGCGTCCATGATCTCGTTGCGGAATGTCGCATAGTCAATTGTGATCTCTTCGCTTGGTGCAATCGGGCGTCGGGCGAGCAAATCGAGACCTTCGAGCCATGCGTTTGGATCACAGCTGTGATTGAGCGGTAGCCACTCCGCGGCGTCGCGGCTCCAGAGCAGATAGATCTCGTCGGAGAGGGGAAAGGCGTGGCGGCGAAACCAGGCTTGTGCTTGCGCGTCCCAATGCTGCAAGACGTGACTTTTGCTGACGTGGCGGTGTGGCTGCTCTTCAAGCGCTTCAATGCGATCCCCCGCGGCGATGAGCCCTGTGGCATAGACACCAGGGCGCATCGCCGGATTGAGTACGACCTGCCATACTTTTCGCGCCTTCTGACGCTGCTTTAGCGCTGCGCGGATGATTGCGTCGGCAAAGTGGCGGTGGCCACGTTCATCGTTAAAAAGCGCCAAATCGGCGCTACCCATCGCTTCCGGTGGATAAAAGATCCCGCAATTGGGATTCACTTCCAGCAAGAAAAGTTCCCCCTCGGCATTCATACGGATATCACAGCGGCCATAGCTGCGACCGTCGACGGCCAAAAAGGCGCGGCGGCCCATCGCTTGTAACGGTTCGATCAATGCCGGATCGGTAACCGGGACACACTTCATGTCGACATAACTCTCCCACTTGACGCCAAAATGCTTGAAGGTCTCGCCCTCCGGAAAGCAAAATTCAACCGGCAAGTAGGCAAGGGGATTGGCGGGATCATCGGCATTTTCGGCGACGAGCACGGTAAATTCACGCCCGTCAATGAACTCTTCAATCAGCGCGCCGCCATAGCTGTCGAGCATGATCTGGGTCTGTGCATAGAGTGCCGCTTCATCGGTCACCCGTGAATTGGCGGTGAGGCCAATGCTGCCGTAGCCATTGTAATGTTTGACGAGCATCGGGTAGCGCAGATTGCGCGCTGCCAGCGCAATCCCTGCTTCATCATAGGCAAAGACGGAAGCTGGTGTGCGCACCTGCCAGAAGTGACAGGCCATCTTGAGCTTTTCCCGGTTGACCCCATAAAAGGTCGAGTCGGCACCAGTGAAGGGGAGGCCCAACTTTTCGAGCGCTTGCACTACCTCAATGCCGGCGCGGTCTTCGTCCCACTCGCCGTCGCAGAGATTGAGAAAGAGGTCGAAGCCCTGCTTGGCGAGCTCAAAGAGCTGTTGCACCGCGGTCGCTTTGTGGATCATCTGATGTTCACATTGATGGCCAACCAGATAGCGTTGTGGGTCGACGGGGATATCAACATCTTTAAAGACCGATTGAGAGAGTTCATAGGAACTGTCGAGAATGCAGATGCGCATAGCTGGTTAATTTTGCCTTGTGGAAAGAAATGACGAATGATGAAAGCGTCAGCATATAATTAGACTGCGCTCCGTTAAATTTTATCATGGTCACGATAATGTGCAACTCATCGACATGCGGGCCATTACACAAATATGGTATACTTTTATGACGAAGTCAAAACAGAGTTTGCCGCCGCACGTGCACAAGCGGAATCTATCGCACGGGGCTACGGGTAAACTATGGTGATCGCCTGAAATTGCGTACGTTTGCCATCGTCGCAATTGGCTTTGAACGTTTACTTTGGGAAGAGATAGAATGAGCATTTTGCCACAGATAAATAGAGATGAACAGAGATGTTTCCCCTTTGCCGCGGTTGGCCGGTTGCCGCTGCCCGGCGACAACGTTGCCATTGCCACCGGTCGTCTACCCGCCGGCACCGTGATCGACTGTGCCGAAAGCACCTTCACCGTCAATCAGACTATCCCCGAAGGTCATCGCTTTGCCATCGCGCCGATTGCGCCCAATGAAGCGCTGCTTTCGTGGGGGTTGCCCTTTGGCATCGCCACGCAGCCAATTGCGCCCGGTGACTATGTTTGCAATGACGGAATGTTGGACGCACTGCGCGGGCGGTCGCATGATTATACCTTGCCCGATCAAGCCAACTTCTGTGACCAAATTGCACCGCACACATTGGATCCTGCGACCTTTCAGCCCGGCCAACAGGTGACACCTTACCCTGAAGAACGTACCTTTCTGGGCTATCGACGGCCCGGGAACCGCGGTGTGGGCACGCGCAACATGGTGGTGATCCTTGGCACCACCTCCAGCACTGCCGGCTTTGTGCGCGCGGTGGCCGATGCGCTCCAGCCATCGGTAGCGGATTTCCCGAATATCGACGGCATTGTGCCGATTGCCCACACCGAGGGCAGCGGCTATACAGCGATCAATAACCGCGCGTTGCTGCTGCGTACCCTGGCCGGCTTGATGGTCCACCCCAATGTGGCGGCAGTGTTGGCTGTCGATCTTGCCGACGACCCTGTGAACAATGCATTGCTGCGACAGTTCCTGCAGGAGAACGACTATCCGGTCGCCGATCTGCCCCATGGCTTTTACACGCTCAGTGGTGACTGGCAAGCCGATCTCAGCCATACCAGCGCGTTGATTACGTCGTGGCTACAGGCGGCCAACGCCTGCACACGCACCCCCCAATCGCTGCGCCATCTCTCGGTTGCCACGCAATGTGGCGGCTCGGATGCCTTCTCCGGGGTCTCCGGCAACCCGCTGGCATCGGAGATGACCAAGGAAGTTGTCCGCTATGGTGGTCGCGCCAACTTCGCCGAAACCGATGAGTTGATCGGCTCCGAGGCGTATATCCTGCAAAATATGCGCGACCTCCCGACGGCGCAGAAATTTCTCGACTTTGTCGAACTTTTTAAAGAACGTCTCGCCTGGCACGGGCAGTCGGCAGAGGGCAATCCGTCCGGCGGGAACAAGCTGCGCGGCCTCTATAACATTGCGCTCAAGTCGCTTGGCGCGGCGCTCAAACGGCACCCCGATGTCTGCATTGACTACGTAGTCGATTACGCCGAACGGATGATCGAGCCTGGTTTCTATTTCATGAACAGCCCCGGCAACGATCTGGAGAGCATCGCTGGCCAGGTTGCGGCCGGCTCGAATCTGATTATCTTTATCACCGGCAACGGCTCGATCACCAACTTTCCCTTTGTGCCAACGATCAAGGTGATGACCACGACGCAGCGCTACGCATTGCTGGCAGCGGAGATGGATATCAACGCTGGGAGATATCTGGACGGGACGCCAATGGCAGAGCTGACCGCAGAAAGTGTAGATCTGCTCGTGGCAATTGCCTCGGGACAACAAAGTTGCGGTGAGTTGGCCGGCCATTCGCAGATTTCGATCTGGCGCAACTGGCAGCAGACCGATCGCAGCCGCTTGCCGTTGATCTTGGCGCGTACGAAGCCGGATGGGCAGCCGATTTCGGTCGAGACGGGTGAGGGGGAGAGACGAGAAAAGGCGACGGGAGACAAGGAGACAGGAGCGAAGGGGATGGCGTGGTTGCCGACCGTGCAGCCGCGCGTCAATTTGATTTTGCCGACGAGTCTTTGTTCGGGGCAGATTGCAGGGTTGGCGGCGCGGCAACTGGCAAAGAATGACTCAGCAACGCATTATGCCACCTTAATCCACACCGAGGGCTGCGGCGTCGCCTTTGCGTCGACGCGCGAGGTCTATGCCGAGACGATGGTCGGCTATGCCGCGCACCCGCTCGTCAACCGCTGTCTCTTTTTGGAGCATGGCTGCGAGAAGGCGCACAACGATTACCTGCACTCGCTGTTGGCGGAAGCGGGTCTCGATGCCGCTGATTTTGGGTGGGCCAGTGTGCAGTTGGATGGGGGCATTCAGAAGGCATTGGCGAAGATGCGGGCTTACTTTGCACAAGCTACAGACCGACCCTTGGCCGCACACCATCCACGCCATTCTACGTCAGTTGCACTGCTGGTTGATGGCGATGTCAATGAGCATGTCGCGGCCACGCTGGCTGATGTGGCACAACTGGTTCTACGGGAGCGCGGCACTGTCGTAGTGCCCAGCCAAAGTCGGTTATTGCGCTCGCCGGCCTTTGATGCCATTCTGGATCTGCCCGAGTCGGTGCAGCCATCGCTGGCGTATGGCCAAGCCGTCGCAGTGCCTGGCTTTCATTTGATGGAAACACCAACCGAGCACTGGACGGAAACGCTCACGGGCTTGGGCGCAACCGGCGCCGCGGTGATCCTGGCCTATACCACCATGTCCCGACCTGGCCATCCCTTTATCCCCGTCTTGACCCTGGCCGATGAGGATGCACAGAGCAACCCTGATCTGCAGCTGCGCGGTGATCCCGCCAAGTGGTCCCAACGGATCCATAAAAAACTCGTGGCCACCCTGGCCGGTAAGTATCAACCGCTCACGCTGGCGCAAAACAATGTCGATTTCCAACTGACGCGCGGCTGGTTGGGCATCTCTACGTAGCACCTACGTAGAGACCTGAGTGATACCGACGACGACAAAAATGCCCACGAAGACACACGAAGTAACACGAAGGGTCAGTGTTACTTCGTGTGCCTTCGTGCCTCTTCGTGGATCGATCTGTTTTAAATCCTAAAACTCACGGAAATGTAGAATGATGATTCCAAATACAAGAGTCCCCCGATTGGCGGGTAAGGTTGCCATTGTTACTGGTGCAGGTACACGCGGCCCTGCCGTGGGCACTGGTCAGGCGATGGCCACACTTTTTGCCCAGGAAGGGGCGAAAGTTGTCATCGCTGATTTCAACCGCGATAACGCGGAACTGACGCGCCAGACGATTGTCGAAGCGGGTGGTGAAGCGTTGGTCATTGAAGCCAATGTTGCGCAAGAAGAGGATTGTCGCGCTTTGGTCACAGCCGCCGTGGCCACCTATGGCCGGCTTGATCTTCTCTGTAACAACGTGGGGGTCAGTGGCAACGGTAAGGTCACCGAAGTCGAGGAAGGATATTGGGATCAGGTGATGGCAATCAACCTCAAGAGCATGATGTTGACGAGTAAACATGCCATTCCACAGATGATTGCCACGGGGGGCGGCGCGATTGTCAACATTGCCTCGGTCGACGGTATCCGCCCCGGCCTCTGGAACAACGCGCCTTACGCCGTCTCCAAGAGCGGCGTCATTGCGTTGACGCACAACATGGCGCTGCATCATGGGCGCGACGGGATACGCGTCAACTGTATCGCGCCGGGGATGATCTACTCGTCGATGGTGGCCGGGCGCGCCGAGGGTGAGATGCGCGAGCTACGTCGCAAAGCCGCGCCGTTGGGTACTGAAGGGGATGCCTGGGATATTGCCCAGGCTGCGCTCTTTCTCGCTAGCGACGAAGCACGCTGGATCACCGGTGTTCAGTTGCCGGTCGATGGTGGGCTGATGGCGATGGCACCGCAGGCCGTTCTGCAATATTTTGAGTAAGTTGTGGATACGGATGGTTGGAAACACGGATCAAAGAAAAATCCGTGTTTCCAACCATCCGTATCCACAAAGATCGGTTGTTTACCCCAACACCTCAGGATTGACCGGCGCGGGCGGGCGTTTACCGGCGAGCACGGCCAGCAAATTCTCCACTGCTAACTCGCGCATGGCGCGGCGGGTTTCGTGGGTTGCCGAGCCAATGTGCGGATAGCAGACCACATTCGGCAGCGTGTAGATGATATCGTCTGGCGAGGGCGGTTCGCTCTCCAGTACATCGAGCCCAGCTCCGGCGATGACACCGCCCTGTAACGCCTCGGTCAGTGCCGCTTGATCGACCAAGCCGCCACGCGCCGTGTTGACCAGGTACGCGGTTGGCTTCATCTTCGCCAGTTGCGCCTCGCCGATGAGATGACGCGTCGAGCTATCGAGGTTGGTGTGCAGGCTGACAAAATCGGCTTCGGCCAGCAGTTGGTCAAGAGGTCGATATTCGCTGGTTGGCGCACTGGGGTGCGGTGTCTCAAAGACATCGTACCAGATCGTTCGCATTTTAAAGGCTTGCATGCGCCGCGTCACCTCTTGCCCGATGCGCCCAAAGCCGATCACGCCAAAGGTTTTGCCCTGTAGGTCGATGCCCAAACCCGGCAGTGGCTCACGTCGCGCCCAGCCGCCGCTGCGTACATGGGCCTCATTTTCTTTGAGCCGCAACGCCAAGGTTAGTGTAATCGCCGTAGTCAAATTGGCGACGGCATCGGTGAGGACGCCAGGGGTGTGGCAGACGACAACGCCATGTTTGGTTGCTTCGGGAATGTCAAAGGGATCATAGCCGACGCTGGTGGTCGAGAGGACGCGCAGGTTGGGCGCGGCATCAAAGAATTCGGCATCGCCGCGCACGCGCGGTGTCAGCAAAACGCCTTCCGCATCGCGCATCGCCGCCAGCAAGTCGGCGCGTGGCGCGGCAAAGTCGATCAAGCGGACCTCACACGCGGCATGAAGTTGTGCCATGAGATCATCTTCCAGATGGACGATGACATTAATCTTTGGTTTTTCACTCATGAGTAATTTCCTTCTGTGTTTCACTTTAATGAACTTTGGGGCGCGCGAGGTGGCCGTTACTGGTCACACATTGTCTATCTTATAAACTCAGTCGTTCCCGATTTGTCATTCTGAGGCGGCTGTTTGCCGAAGAATCTTGAACTGTCACACGCAGATTCTTCGCAGAGTTGTCAGAATGACAGGGATTGCTTTGAAATCGTGAATCACTGAAACTTTTTCGGCCCGCGCCATCACCTTGAGGCTTTGGTAACTCATGTTACGCAGTAAAGATGCCGGTCTCGAGTACGCCGCATCCCCAGATGCGGATTGACCCGCATCTGGGGATGCGGCGTACTCGAGTAGCGTGGCACCTTTGTGGGAAGATGCGTAATATGAGTTTGGTAATTACAACTCATTTAGATCTATACAGACTTTATGCTATGATCTGACACGAGCAGAGCAATTTTTGCCCGTACCGGCTCATCAGACGCCATACCGGCTCATACGATAAGGAATAGGTAATGACAACGGATTCACAACACTCCTGGTTTGAACTCAACAATCCAGATGAAATCGCCTCGCCCGCCCTGTTGATCTATCCCCACCGCGTCGAGCAGAATATCCAACAGATGATCGCGATCGCCGGCGATGTTAAGCGCTTGCGCCCCCATGTCAAGACCCATAAACTACCGCAAGTTGTGGCCATGCATCAGGCCCACGGCATCAGCAAACTCAAGTGTGCCACGATTGCCGAAGCCGAAATGGTGGCGCAGTGTGGCGTGTCGGATATTCTCTTGGCCTATCAACCGGTCGGTCCCAATCAAGATCGGTTGATTCAACTCGCAGAAACCTATCCCGATAGCCAATTTGGCTGTCTGATCGATAATGAAAAGACGCTGCGCGAACTTGCCGCCAAAGTAGCCGAGACTGACGTGCAGCTGAATGTCTGGATCGACATCGACAATGGCAACAAGCGCTCGGGGATTCAACCGGGCACCGCTGCCGAAACACTGGCCAAGCTCATCAGCGACACATCAGGTCTGCACTTTGCTGGTCTTCACGTCTACGACGGCCAATTTGGCGGCCTCACGCCGGACGAACGGCGTGCTGGGGCCGATGCCGCGTTTGCGCCGGTCGAAACGATGGTTGAAGAGCTAGCCGATGATGGCTTGCCGGTGCCGAATATCGTTGCCGGTGGGACGCCCACCTTTCCGACCCATGCCGCGCGTGGTGGGGTGGACTTGAGTCCCGGCACCTACTCGCTCTGGGATATGGGCTATACCACCTCCTGTCCCGACCAACCCTTTATTTGTGCTGCCGTGCTGCTGACGCGGGTGATCAGCAAACCGGGCCCGAACCGACTCTGCATTGACTTGGGTCACAAAGCCGTCGCGGCAGAAAACCCGCTGGATAAACGGGTGCGCTTTCTCAACGCACCGGAGGCCCAATTTATGGGGCAGAATGAAGAGCATCTAGTGATTGAGTTGCCCGACGGTCATGGCTTCGAGGTGGGTGACGTGCTTTATGGTGTGCCCTGGCATGTCTGCCCCACGGTGGCGCTGCACCAAGAAGCCAATGTCATCAATGAAGAGCACGAGTTTGTCGAGCGCTGGCCGATTGTGGCGCGGGGACGGCGGTTAACGGTTTAAGAAGTTGTTAGCGTTTTGCAGGGCCACGGCACGCCGTGGCCCTGCAAAACGCTAACAACCCTCCTTAGTTTACACCGTGGCGCGTTCCTGTTCCACCAACACGCGCCGTAAAATTTTTCCCGAACTCGATTTGGGGATCTGACTGATAATTTCCACCTCGCGCACCCGTTTATGGGGTGCCACCCGCTCGGCAATAAAGGCCATGATCTCCTCGATGGTCACTTCGCCCTTGAGCACGACAAAGGCTTTGGGCACTTCACCGGCCTCTTCATCGGCTTTGCCAATCACCGCGGCGTCGGCAATCGCCGGGTGGGTCAGCAGCGTTGCCTCGATCTCGGCTGGTGCCACTTGCATTCCCTTGTATTTGATCAATTCCTTCAAGCGATCGGCGATGTAGAAGAAACCCTCGTCGTCCACATAACCGATGTCTCCGGTGTGCAGCCAACCCTCCCGGTCGACGGTATTGCGTGTCGCGGTCGGATTGTTGAGATAGCCTTTCATCACTTGCGGGCCACGAATCCACAGTTCCCCTTCTGCGCCATTGGTCAGCGCTGTGCCACTGACCACATCCACCACTTTGCATGCCGTATTTGGGATGGCCGGGCCAATACTGCCTGGCTTATGCGCGCCGTCGCCGTGAAGTCGGAAATGGGTGACGGGGCTGGCCTCGGTCATGCCGTATCCTTGCGAGACGATGCAATCGAGGCGCGTGCTGCACTCTTTTTCCAACGCGGCACCGAGCGGCGCCGCGCCGGAAATAATCGTGCGCAGCGAGGAAAGATCATAGTTGTCGACCAGGGGATGTTTGGCCAGACCCAAGACAATCGGCGGCACCAGATTCATGTAGGTGATCTTGTACTGCTGGATCAAGCCCAGGAACTGCTCCATCTCAAAGCGCGGCATGGTGATCACCGTCCCGCCGACATGCAGAGCGTAGTTCATAATCACGATCATGCCATAAATGTGATAAAAAGGTAGGATCCCCATGAGAATGTCCTCTTCGCGCACCGTGCACTCATCTTTGGGCATACCGACTAATTGGGCGATGTTGGCGATCAGGTTGCGGTGGGTGAGCATCACTCCTTTGGGCAGGCCGGTCGTGCCGCTGGAATAGGGCAGCGCGACAACATCATCGGGGGCGATGGTTACAGCGGGTACCTTACCGTCACTTTGCAAGAGGGTGGTAAAGGGCGTTGCGCCCGCCGCCTCACCAAAGACAAAGATCTCCTTGATGCCAGCCATCTGTGCGGCTTCCTGCGCTTTCTCCATGAAGGGAGGTACAGTGAGCAGATATTGGGCATTGGCATCTTGCAATTGATGGGCCAATTCGTGTGCGGTATAAAGTGGATTCGCGGTCGTCACAATGCCACCCAAGGTGGCGATCGCGTGGAAGGCAATCGCATATTCGGGTAGATTGGGGCTGTAGATTGCAAAGACATCGCCCTTGCCAAAGCCGCGCTTTGCCAGGCTCGCTGCCACCAATCGAATTGCACCAGCGACTTGTCCATAGGTAAGCGTGCGTCCACTTGATCCATCGATCAACGCCGGTTTGTCGCCTAGTTCTTGCGCGCGGTGGTAGACATAGTCGGTAAACGAAACATCGGGGATGGTCACATCTGGATAAGGACTGTTGATGATCCCGGTGCTGTCCATGGGGAGCCTCCTTTGGCAAGCGAAATACTTATTTGATTGTCATTGGTTGCCTAACTCGAGCAGTGGGGAGCGGATAGGCACAAGATGTTACAACTCAATCATCACGTATGACTGTTCGACCGTCACTGGATAGGTTTCGGCTACATAGGGTCCCGGTTCCAGCCCCGGCGCGGGCGGTGTTACCGCATCTGGTCCAAGCGTCTCCACGGCTATCTGGTAACTGCGTACGCGCATCTTGACCGGATCGAACCAGGATTGGCCGCTCTTGACATCAAATTCCCAGCCATGCCAGGGACAGCGTACAATCTCACCGCGCTTCGTGTAGCTGTATTCGCCTGGTCTATCGGCCATGATAAAACCGGTGAGATAACCGGTGCAGAGGGGGCCACCTTGATGGGGGCAGCTGTTGCGGATGGCATAGAAGTCCCCGTTGACATTGAAGACGCCGATCGAACGGCCGGCCACTTCGACAATTTTGCGTTGGCCGGGGGGAATCTCATCGACGGTGGCAATAATATGTTTGGGCATGGGCTCAATATGTACTCTTCATTATTGCTTGTAGAAAAAGGGAGCATACAGGAAAAGTATAGCTTATCTTTGTGAATGAGAAAAGTTATAAGAAAGCACAATGGGTAATGTAATTGTAAGCATTGTAAGCAAATCGCAAATAAACAGTATAAATTTTTGATGCATAATGTAAACAAGCATCAAATTTGCTTGCCATTTTCGTATCCAAGTTTCCACTCGGTTCGAAACCAAATGTTTCTCTATACTGATAACGCTACTATTGCTGAATCGGAGGAACCATCTTATGATCCGCGACAAATATTTATATCGTGCCACTAGCCGGCGAATACAGCAATGGCATCCTTTGTTTCTCATATTTGTTTTAGGAATCCTCTGGGAGATGACCAATCCCGATGTGATCCTCTATGCCCAAAGTGCTACCCCCAGTTTTAGTCTCCAAACCTATTTGCCACTTAATGATGATACACTGGCTGTTGGCTCTGGCGATTTCAATGGCGATGGCACATTGGATCTCGTCGTAGGCAATCGTGGTCAGAATATGATCTATTTGAACGATGCGCGCGGGAACGTTGTCAAAACGATCCCCTTCGGCGGTACCGAAGAGACGGTTGACCTGGCTATCGCTGATCTCAATGGCGACAGCAAACTTGATCTCGTCACGTACAATCTAGGCGCACCCACGGTCATCTATATCAATAATGGTGCCGACAACTTTGCGCCACAGCAGACCTTGGCGGCAGCCTCGGCGGCTGGTGATCAGCTAGCCATCGGTGATCTGGATGGCGACGGCGACTATGACCTGATTGCCGCCCGTGCCCAATCGGGAAGCACGATCTATCGCAACAATGGGCAAGCCGCCTTCACCGAAGGTGGACCATTACCCGCTGGCTTTAGCCCCTATCTGATCGACTACGATCGTGATGGCGACCTCGATCTCTTTCTGTTGCAACGCGATAGTACTCAGCCCACCCGTAGCTCGCTCTATCGTTTTCGCAATAACGGCAGTGGCACGTTCGTCAGCACAAAGCTGAATCTGCCGGGTGGCAAACCATTTAATCAGCGTTTTGCCGCTGCTGATCTGGATGGTAACGGGGATCTAGATTTCGTCATGAGCAGTACCGTCGCGGCGGGCTGTTCGGGGAGTGGATGTGAGGATCTGCGCTTGCTGCTGGACCGCGGCCTGCTTGGCTTTACCTCGATCCCGTTAGATAGTGCCGCGGCAAGCAATTTGACTCTGGCCGATTTAGATAACGATGGTGACTTGGATATTGCCACCACTGGCCTCGTTGCCGACACACAACGTCCAGACGATGGGCAGAGTCGCTTCTATCTAAACAATGGCACGGGTGGTCTCTTGCAGCCGGCTTCGTTTGTGGCACTCAATGTCGGCTCTGCTCAAATAGGGGCACGCGATCTTGCCGTGGCTGATCTGGATAACGATGGTTTACTGGACATACTCTTTGGTACAGCTGGCGCAAATGCGATCTATCGTAGTCAGCCTGCTCAATTCTTTGACCGCTGTACATCGAACTTGCTACTGCTTGATCCACGACTGATGGCCGATCTGAACCGTGATGGCTACCAAGATCTGATTTTACAGAGTGGACTACTCCTGTTGAATGATCGAACAGGTAACTTTCAACCCTCAATCTCGCTGCCCCTCCTATTGGATCTCGATTCGCACTTGACCACGGCAGATCTGAATGGCGACGGCCGGCTGGATCTGATTGCGGCGCACCAAAGCCGTGCCGCCACGGTCTACACCCAGAGTTCCAATGGCCAATTTGTGCTGACCGCAACGTTGGATGAGCGTTCCTATCCTGTCACGGCGGTTGCCACTGGTGATATCAACAACGATGGTCAATTGGATCTTGTGCTAGGGCGTGGCTCTTCAGCAGCCGCCGCAACCGCAAACCCCGGTCAGAATTTGCTCTATCTAAATGATGGCGCCGCCCACTTTTCCGCCGGTCAGCCCTTCAGTACAGTGGTCGATGATACCCAAGATATTGCCTTGGGTGATCTCGATGCCGATGGCGACCTCGATATTGTCGTGGCCAACGCCATAGAAGCGACTGGGCAGCAACAAGGACAGCAGAATTATCTCTACATGAATGACGGTTCCGGCCACTTTACGGAGTCACACGCGCTGGGGTCAGGTACCGATCGTACCCTGAGCATTGCTATTGGAGATCTCAATGGCGATGGGCAACTTGACATTGTGTTGGGCAACCGTGGGCAACTCAACGCGATTCATTATAACGATGGCAGCGGCGGCTTTGCCCAAGCGCAATTGCTTGGGCAACTACCCGATGAGACCAGTAAGATCTTGCTGGTCGATCTGGACCACGACCGTGATCTCGATCTGATTGCCGCCAATCAGCGCCAATCCGATGCACTCTATACAAATAACGGTGATGGGCAGCTTACTGCGGTTCCCGCATTTGCGGAGCCCAATCCGAGCGCACGTGTCTTTACCATTGCGGTTGGTGACCTCGACCGCGATGGCGACCTCGATCTGGTCGCCGATCTCCAACCCCTATCCGTGCTCCCTACACTGACAGACTGTATCTTCTCGGGGCAACGCGTTGCGCCATTGACCGCGCCCAATCGTCTACCACAGATCGTTGTCGCCCAGCGTGGGCGGACGGTTGGTGCTGGACCATACGCCTCTCCACAAACGTTTGCACAGGCCGCAATTCCCTTTTCCTTTACCCTCTTTGACCCCGAGGCGAAGCCCGTTGATATTCACGCCTTCTATTCGCTTAATGGGGGTGGACAATGGTTTCCAGCCGTGCCTACGGCGACGACTGTTACAAAAAATTTGACAACGCGCGATGGGGCCGGTGCTGCCGCCCATACCTTTACTTGGGATGTTTACGGCAGCAATTTCTTGGGCCATAGCGACCTGGTTGTGCTGCGCATTGAAGCAATCCCCAGCCCTCTGCCGCTGCGCAATGGCCGCCCAGGACCATTCGCCCGCCCGTATGCTGCGGCAGAAACCTATCCGTTGCGGGTACGTGGCACGCAAGTCCGGGTTATCAACAGTGCCGGAGCGCCGGTTGCCGGTGCCCTGCTCTATAAAGTACCCGCAGGTTCTACCGCACGAGCCGACACATTCCCGCTGCGCAATGGCGTTCCCGTGCGTACGAATCCGCTTGGCTTTATTGAGAGCCGAGGGCAGCTCACCCCTGGTGATCAGCTCATTGCCTTGCAGCCGATCAGTACGACCCATGCCTTTACGCTCTATTACAGCAGTGCTACGCCAACGGTGACAGGGTTGGACGCCTTTATCGTGCAGGCTGCCGGTGTGCAAACCCTGACCGTCTCCGCCGCCAATCCGCTCACCCTCTTTCATCTGCGTGTTGCGCTGGAGTGGGATGCGCGCAATGATGGCACCTTTCTTGCTGATCTGCAAAATGCCATTGAAAATGCTTCGGAAGTTTTGTTCGATGTGAGCGATGGGCAAGTCGCATTGGGGGATGTCACCATTGCCCAGGCCAAGGATGGT
This sequence comes from Caldilineaceae bacterium, assembly GCA_034432375.1. Lineage (GTDB taxonomy): Bacteria > Chloroflexota > Anaerolineae > Caldilineales > Caldilineaceae > JAHBVH01. The sequence goes on along the minus strand of DAOUCA010000097.1, from coordinate 35,864 downwards.
TGGAGCAATGCCAATGTGCTCATCTATGCCAGCAATAGCATTAACCCGCGCGCGACAATGGGGGGTGTTGTCATTACGCCGACGGCCGAAAGTGGGATCAATGGGCTCATCCCCAATGCCTATTGGCCGGGCCAGATTCACATGGGACCCTATTGGGATCCCTTTGGCGAAAATGAAGCCGAACTACGCCAAGATTGGTGGTTGGCCTTTGCCCATGAGTTGTCCCATTATCTGCTCTTCCTGCCGGATAATTATTTGGGGCTAGAACAAGGTGTTTTGCACAAGATCGACTGCCAAGGCAGTTTCATGACCAATACCTATGAAGAGACCTATCGCGAATTCCTAACTCGCGACCGCTGGAACAGTCAGCCTGACTGTTTGTACAAGAGCATCGCCGCCAATACCACTGGGCGCGCCGATTGGGAAACCGTTCAGCACTTTCTGCCGTGGTTGCGGATACCAGCCACGGCTGCCGCAGTCAATCCTGGGCCACAACGGTTGCCGTTACAGGTCACCCGTGTGCACATTCAAGCGCCCCGCACGCCGTCCGCCGCGCCTGTTCTGGCCGCCCGCAATTTTGACCTGCGCGACGCTAGCGGTGGCGAGATCACGCGGCTGCGCCAAGCCGAAGGCTACCTGATCAAGACAGGAGGCACGCCACAACTTGAAGACGATCAGCTCATCAGCCTGGGGTCAACCGGGGCGGGCAGCGACCGGATCAAGGTCCGCGGTGCCGAAGCGGGTGACCGGCTCTGCGTTTTTCAGGGTACGGGTGAACTTGCACAAGTTGGTTGTGAAACCGTCACTGCCGACAGTACCTCGGTGCGACTACACCCCGTATCCGGCTGGGCCCCGCAGATAACAGTCACGCCCATCAACTCGACAACCCTGGAAATCCATGTTATGCAGCCCCTTAATCCAGGGGAAGAATTGCGCTTGCAACTCCTCCCATCGGACCGTGAATCTTCTGATGGCGTGCCGTCAACGGCACCGTGGACTCTTCTGCAGCCGGAAAATAGTGCAACCCCTCATCTCTTTCAGCAGACTATCTCTCTGGATGTGCCAATTTTTGAAGGCTTTGCCCGTGTGTGGATTGCGAACAGCGAACCCGTTCGCGAGGCGATTACCCATTTCTACCTGAGCCCCGGGTGGGGACCAAACATGCGCCCCCCTGCCTATGCGGACCGACATGTGTGGGGACCAAACATGCGCCCCCCTGCTTATGCAAATCGGCGGGCATGGGGAGCCAATAGCCGCTCGATGGCAGCACCCATTGCATCGGGAGATGGCAAGGTAACCATCTTCGATGTGGCGGATATTCTCGGCGATAGTGGCGCATCCGCGCTGCAAGCACTTGCCACACTCCCGAATCTGCCACTGTGGGTCACCCCGATCGGCGCAGGGTATCGCTTTGTTGGCACCAAGAGCTTTGCTGGCACTATTGCTTTCCACTATCTGGAGCGAGAGGTACCCAGGGGCTATGAGCATACCCTGGCTGTCTACTATTGGCGCAATGCCGAGAGCAACGGTGAAGCGCCGCAGTGGCAGCGCTTGGCGACCGATTTGGATATGGATGAAAATATGGCCGCGGCCCGTATGCCACAGGATAGCTTCCAAGGGCAAGGGATCTTTGCACTTATGGCAACGGTGGAGATGCCGGCGCTTACACCAACCTGGAATCTCTTCGCCTATCCCATCCCCGGCGAACGTTCCGTGGCGACTGCGCTGGCCTCTATCGAAGGCGCGTACACGTCGGTCTATTTCAATGGTGGAAGTAGTGGCGGAACCGCTGACTCACCGTGGCGACTTTACGACGCGACGGTCGCCACTGAATATCCCGATTTTGCACCGTGGATAAATGATTTGTCAACCTTGCAATTTGGCCACACCTACTGGCTTTATGCCACGCAGGCAATTACCCCGTATCTGCAAATTGGCACGGCCAATGGCATCGATGCCGCCGCTGCTGCGACGAACTCTCTCTTGCCGCCGGCAACCTATTTCGGTCCCATTACTGGTGATGATATGTTGACGCTTAGCGATGGTATGGTGCTCATTGCCACGGTTAATGGGCAGGCTTGCGGGCAGGGCACGCTGCTGCAACTGGCCGGCTCGTGGGTCTATAAAATTCAAGTTGCCGCCGCGGTACAAGGTAATTATTGTGGTGTACCAGGAGATTCAATCACGTTCTTGCTCAATGACCGGCGCTTCGTGGAGCAACCGGCGTGGGATAATCAACAGGCGCACTATCGAGCGCTTGCGGTCGCAGCCGCTTCAGCACAAACAATCCCAGAGGATATCTGGCAAAAAGAGCAGGGTTCGGAAGATGACATTAATCCGGGGACAGGTGACGGTTTGGTCGAATATCAACTCTTCCTGCCACTGTTGCGACGATAATACCTGGCTCATCTGTGAAAAGAGGGAAAACCGATGATTTTGCTGCTGAGAAATTGTCCTGTTTTCCCCGGGTGCCCATTGGGCGCGGCTGATGAGCGTAATAACTTGCACCAGCTAGGCTACCGCGTATCATTGCCTGGCTGGTGCCGTTGCCACAGCGAAACAATCCGCGCATTCGCTGGGATCCGTTCCAGAAAAAGTCTACGCAGTTTGAGATCATTGATGAGTGCGGCGCGCTTTTGTATCAATTGGTGGCCTGCGCGCAGTATCGTCTCTGCGAGCGTTCGGTCTTGGGCTTGATCTGCCGCGGCGGCATCAAGGATTTCATGACAGATTAGATAAACCTGGACGGGAAACTCCAAGCCGTCAATCCCCTTGCGCTCGAGTTGCTCCACAATGGTCCGAATGGTTGCCGTGGCAGCAGACAATTCGCCAACCTGCCATTGTACCAATGCCAGGCCGGCCAAACTATCAATCGCCGCGCGCTCCTCCCCCAGCTTTTGGCGAATAGCCAGCGCACGCTGAAAACAGTCGCCCGCCTGTGAAAACTCTTCTTTGGCCAGCGCTGTATAACCCAGGTGAGTTTGCGTATATGCTTCTCCACGCTGATCGCTAAGCTCTTGTTGAATGGTCAGTGCGCCGTGATAGTAATGTAGTGCACCATCGAGATCCCCTTGATGGTGTGCAATCAGGCCGAGGGTATCCAAACTTGCTGCTTCCCCTTCGCGATCGCCAGATTCTTGCCATATCGCCAGCGCCTGTGCGTGATAGGCGTGGGCAGTTGTAAAATCACCAATGTCAAAATAGGTGTTACCCAGGCTACTCAAACAGCTTGTCTCGCCAGGCTTCCAGCCGAGCGTACGTGTGATCGTGAGCGCTTTTTGATAGATATCTTCCGCTTCCGCAAAAATGCCTCTGCCATAGGCGATGGCACCGAAGACTAATAAACAGTGAATTTGGCCCTTTTTGTCATCAATTCGTTGATAAATTACTTCGGCGCGTCTGTAATAGAGTGCGGCTTGTTCATAGGAGCCTTGTACATAGTAAAGATGCCCGATCTCATAAAGAGCATTTGCCTCAAGAGAGGGTTCGTCGACGCGATCGGCGGCGTTTAGTGCACGCTGTAACTGCACCTGTGCTTCTTGATAACGACCCTGATGGCGCAAGACCCTGCCCCACATGAAGCAAACATCACCTTGCAGGCTAAGGTTGTCAAGGCATGTCGCCAATGTGATCGCCCGTTGACAATGGTCGATTGCGACATCGTAATTCCCGGTGATCCGTTCATAATTTGCTTCTCGCAGCAACGTTTCGGCTTGCCACTGTTGGTTGCCCAGCGTTTGGGCGATTCTCCACTGTTGTTGGATATCTTGATATTCTTTATGGCGGTCGCCAAGCCATTGATAGACTGCGCCGCGCTGAGTATATAGCTCATAGTGTTCTGTCAGCGCATCATCGGCGGTTAATGCCAATGCGCGATCAAAGAAGCGTACAGCCTCTTCATTGAGGTAATTCTCCGCGGCATACCTGCCGGCGCTTTTGGCATAGTAGCACTCTTGCTCTTGATCATTCCCCTCGTGATAGTGGTAGCTCAAGGTCGCGTAATAGGGACGTACATCCCGCTGGTGGATTGCTTTAATGGCCGCGGCTGCGCGTAGGTGCATTTGCTTGACCTGTGTGCGCGATTGCATTCCATAGGCGGCATCCCGGAGCAGCGCGTGATGGAAATGATAGATTGTGGGGCCAACCAAATGCCAGATGCCCTCTTGCTCAATCGCTGAAATGCAATCACTAGGAAGACCTTGTTGTTGCAATATGTGCGCCAACACTGCATGATCAAATTCGCTGCCTAAAATCGATGCCGCCTGAACTACCATTCTCAGGGCAATGGGTAATTTGTCGAGACGTGCGGTCAACAGCGTCCGAATATCGGGTGACAGTGACGAATTCCCTTCAAACGATGTGATGAGTGACTCTTCAAATTGCCAGCCTTGGTCACCCCATCGGAGCAGATCCTGCTCTTGCCAATAGAGCAACATCTGCTCGGCAAAAAAAGGATTCCCTTTGGCGCGTTCATACAATCGCCCCAACGTCGATTGGGTGAGGGGGCTGGTCAACAGGGCCGTTGCCAACATCCGTAGGCTGTATTGCGATAAGGGTTGCAGTTGCAAAACCTGGTGTGGAATATCTGTAAATTGGGTGACAATGTCGGTCTCTGCCGCAGTTATTCCAAAGATGTCCCCTGCTCTTGTTGTCATCAGCAGTAGCAGCGGATAGCCATCCAGGTTGCGGATCAAGCGTTTTAAGAATAATCGAGACTCTGCGTCAAGCCATTGGCCATCTTCTAAATGGATGATCAGGGGGTGACGGCAACTTTCTGCTTTGAGAAGCGTGATTAACGCTTCGAGCACATTTTCCAGGCGAAGAGCAGGCTCAAGCTGTTGATAGAAAGGATCTTCCCACGGCAGTTCAATCAGTTCGGCTAGCACTGGACGTATTCGCTTTAATGCACCTGCCAAAGTGGGATCGGCTGTTGCGGCAAGGAGTCCATCAAATTTCTCGACGAATTGTTGGCGGTTCGACTGGGGATCTTGTTCGATCAGTTGATTGCAATATCGCCGAAGAAAATAGCGAAACGGGTGGAGTGGCCGACGTAAGATCTCATCGCTTCGGCAGTAGTACCATGTTGGAACAGGTAGTGTACGGCCTGCTTCCGGATTGCTAGCGCCTTCAGCAAAGGGCTCTTCTGCTAGATTGCTTTGTCGTAGCGTAGATGATACAGGGTTTGGCACAGGGTTTGACACAGGGTTTGGCACAGGGTTTGACACAGTGGGTGCTGTTGTGATAAGGCGCCGAAACTCGCGCAGCAACCGGCTTTTGCCCATGCCCGACTCACCCATGACCAATACAAGACCGCCAAAATGACCCGCAAAAAGAGGTTGTACGAAGGTATGTAGTTCTGCAATTTCGCGCTCGCGTCCAATGAGGGGAACGCGATCATAGGTCTCTGTCACATGTTCATACTGGTTATCTAGTAGATAGATTGGCCGTGGATCAATAAACCCTTTGTAGCGGCGATTTCCTGCGGCAAGTAGGTGAAAATCTTTGTAGGCCTGGACGGCGGTAGCTTCATCAAGAACGATTTCTCCCCAAGGCGCGCTGGTCATTTGACGGGCTGCCAACGTGACATGTACACCATAACAGGTATATTCTGCGCGATGCGCGCCGCCGATAAAGCCCGCATAGGCCAGATGATAGGTGATGCCGACTCGCATCGAAACTGGCGAACTTTGTCGTAGTGCGAGAACAAAGCGTAAGGCCCGCGTAACATTGTTTTCATAGCTTGCGGGCATACCCCAGAAGAGGAGAATCGTACAGGTGCGATCGTAGTAGCCGGTACGCCCAATGCTACAGAGATAACCTCCATATTGAGCAATTTGTTCAAAGAGACAATTTTGAAAGGCGACCCAACTTTGCCCCTGGGGAAATGTGGCCAGATTGATAAATACGGAGACAATTTGGCGAAATTCACCTGTGGCTGCGCGCTGCCACAGGGCAGGTGGGAAGAACTGTTCTACCAACGCAGGAATGGACGGCTGTGGCAAGTGGTTGTGGCTTGGCACCTGATCGACAAGAGCGGGATTTAACTCTTTTAGGTGAAAATATGTTTCTACCCATTCTCCACAAAGAGCGTCTGGGGGCAAAGATTGGTAGACAGTTGGCGTGAGCACGATGCTGCCCGCGAGCGCTGTTGCATCTGCGGCAAAGCAATAATCAAGCGCTTCACCGGTAAAAGAATATGCAGCCCGCTGTTGCCAGTTGTTTGCCCCTGGTACATGAGCGCTTTGCCAGATTTTCCAATCTACCATCCCATCTGCAATCGAGATCTTGATCGCAAAGACAAACTCGCCAAAACGGGTCATTTGATTCGCGTTGTCTTTGACGAAGTTATGGCATTGCCATGCTGCCGTGATGGCCTGGTGATAAATATTCTGCGTGTGGGATAGTTCAGTTGGAAGGGAGGTCGGAAATAAAGCTGTAAATGCGTCGCCGGCAAAGGTTGCAACAAAGCCATTGTGCGCATAGATAATGTCGATTAATGGTTCAAAGGATGCACGTAGCATATCCGCAATCACTTCTGCACCCTCGGTGCTATATTCCATGAGTGCAGTGGCTAAAGGCGTAAATCCAGAGACATCGACAAATAGACTAATGGCATGAAATTCCCCAGATACCTGATTATCTGCCATCTGGTCCAAAATAAACTTCGGAACAAGTCGGTGCATGGTATTCGCCTCTCCCAGGGGAGATGCAAGGCTTGGTGGCCTGTCACATTATGGCCTTGTCAGCAAAGCTATAGAAGACCAAAGTTATTGTAATCCTATTGTTGTAGATAGGGCAAACTTTTTGTATTCCTTAAATTTTATTCATTTTAACATGATATTGCGCCAATTATGTCCCATTTTGGACTTGTGCAGGACATTAATACTACGGCAAGGTCTATATCTATCGAATTTGTGTTACAGTGGGATAAGCGGATGGTGGGTCAGGGGACGAGTGAATCTTTCAGGAAGCCCCCAGCTTCCTGGGAGATGCCAGGGGGCGTAACCACCCTGGCACTCTTGTAGTCTCTAGAAGCGGTAGAGCTTTCGCGCATTCTCCGCCAGGATCGCCCGCTTCAGTTCGTGTGGGGTTCCCTCCGGCAATGCTCGATCCGGTGCATCAAAATCCCAATGGGGGTAATCTGTTGCAAACATGAGTTTGTCATTCATATTCATCTGTTCGAGCAATTGGAAGAAATAATCGCGCTGTGGCGGCTCCTCCATAGGCTGCGTCGTAATCCAGAAATGCTCACGGATATATTCCGACGGCAGCCGCTTGACCTGTGGCACTTCTGCCTTGAGGCGCTGCCACGTCTGATCAAGCCGCCACATCAGCGGTGGTACCCAAGCGAAGCCACCCTCGATTAGCACAATTTTCAGGGCAGGAAAGCGCTCGAAGATCCCTTCCGTGACCATGCTGACGACCTGCGCGTAGAAGGCTTGGGGCATCCCACCGTGGTCTTCGATATAGTGGCTTGGCCAGCCGGTACCGGTAATCGGTCCGCCGCCGGAACCACCAAAGTGGATCGCAATCGGAATATCATGGCGACAGGCTGCTTCGTACATCTTCCAATATTTGCGATGGCCCAGCGGTTCGCGCGTGCGCACGACCATCAGAACCTGAATAAAGCCGGGATGATCGCCCATTCGGTCGATCTCCTGCGCGGCCAAGTCGCCATCCTCATAGGCAACGAGGATCGACCCGCGCAAGCGCTTATCCTGCTCCACCCATTCGGCAAGCTGCCAATCGTTGATGGCCGTGGCCAACGCCGCACCATACTCCAGATTGAGCATACCGCCAGCTCCATAGAGCGGGGTCAAGACTCCATATTCGATATTCCATTCATCGAGCAACTGCTCTTGCATAAAGCCCAAATCCCCGCCGGAGGGCAACCCGGATGGCGGCCAAGAATCCACCCGCGCCGCACCGGGCACCGCGCGTGGATAGGCCCCACCAATATGGCCACGCATGCCAAATTGTTCATGATGCCGTCGCCAACGCGCAGACAAATACTTATAGAGCGTGGCATCGTTGGGCATGGCTGCGTGGATGTCACAGTCGATTACAGCCAACTTTTCACGTTGGCGCGCTTGGCGTTTGGGTTGGGTCAAGAGTTGGGGGGGAGCAGTTAGGGTTGCGACCACGGTTCACCTCGCTTTAGGATATAGCACTTTGGGCACAAAACTGGATAGAAAAAATGTGGATAAAGTGTATCATCAAGCCGTGAGGGTTGCAACTTGTTCGGATTGTCCCCCCATGGGTGCGTCCCATTGGGTGGTTGATGAAGGTAGGGTGCCTGTGGCACAATGGCAATCTAACACTTTGGGTTAGGACTTACGCAAGTTACCGGTTGAGTAGCAGGCTTTTTGCGTATCGAAACCAGAGAACTACGTAAGTCCTATGGTAATCGAATCGGTAACCGCTTCCCCAAAGAAATTTCGCCAACTGATGGGAAAATAGGCCACGGATGAACACGGATGAACACAGATATTGATTTCTTCATCTGTGTTCATCTGTGTTCATCTGCGTCCATCTGTGGCAAAAATTTTCATCCTTCTTGGTGCCACCTAGGCAAATTACCTGTTTAGTAAAATTAAGGAGCAACCCATGACCGAAAAAGAGCTGGATTATCTATTTGATCTGCAAGGCTATCTCATTTTGCGCAATGCCATTAGTCCGGAAGATCTACAGGCAATGAACGCCTGGGTTGACGCACATGCAGTGTATGTCGAAGATCGCCCTGACACGCCGAGTAAGCAGTGGATTGGCCATGTCGAGCTACATAGCTATGGTGCCGACGATGGCGTCAATTTCCAGAATATTATCGAAGGAGCGCCAGTCTTTGAGCGGTTAATCAATTATCCCACCTGGTTCCCATTGGCCCAGAAGTATATCAACCCGGTTAATGGCATTTCGATTCACGAAAACTTTCTCAACGTGCGCGGGCCGGGGGGCTTTCTCTATATCCACTGTGGCGGCCACACGCCACTCTGCTATCTCACCTTTCGCAATCATAACACGGGGGAGTGGATGGTCGGCCAGATCAACGTGATCATGGCGCTGCAGGATATTGGCCCTGGGGACGGGCCTACTGTGCTGGTGCCTGGTAGCCATAAGGCGACGGAAATTCATCCGCGGCTGGAGGTTGATGGGAAAGGATTGGTGGCGATCAATGACCACCAGGCCGCTGGCACGGCGTTAGGAATGCAAGAGATGTATCTAAACGCGGGCGATGTCCTCTTTTTTACCGATGCGCTCACCCACGGCTCCGCCGAGCGGACCAATCCAGGCAATCGGCGCGTGGCGATCTACCGCTATTCGCCGCGCTTTATTCGGACGCGGTTTAATTACGAGTGGTCGGAGGGCTTGTTGGGGCGCTTGACTGAGCAGCAGCGGGCTGTGATTGAGCCGATTGCGCGTAAGCGGGCAGGGATGTGAGAGAAGATGACGGACGACCGTCGTCCGTCGTCTCTAAGGCTATTCCAAAATTTAAATTATCCACGAAGAAGCACGAAGTTTCACGAAGAATTGCTTTTTCTTCGTGTGTCTTCGTGTGACTTCGTGGATAATTATTTATTTGGTTTGGCCTAAACTAGCGCTCAATCTGGTCGCGGTAATCGCTCGGCGACGGGCGGCAATACAGCGAACAGCTTGTGTGGTTCCAACTGATACCAGTAGGCGGTGCTTGACAGATCGTCGGCGCGGTTGTTGTTGTGGCCGTGTTCAATCGTTACTTTGATACTCTGCCGAAAGTGGATGGGGTCTTCGATGTGGAAGCGATAGTACGAAGATTTGCCGCTCCAGTTGGGGCCGCCTGGTAAGGTCAGGCCGTGATAGGGGCTGTCATACTTGACGGCAGGACAATAGGCAGTGTTGAAATAGTCCTCAGTGCCAGTGCCATGTAGACTGGGTGGCCACTCCTCGCCATCGATAAAGATCATATCGTCGCCCTCACCGTACCAGTTGAAGCGCCCGAAAAAGGCCATGCGCTCTGCCGGCGTGCTTTCCTTGGACTCGGCTTGGGTCACCGGCCAACCGCGCTCTGCCGGCCACGCCACTTCCTCACCTTCCCGCAAATTGTGAAAGTTGAGATTGCAGCCGACATAGTGGCCTGTACCTTCCGCGTCCAAGATCACATAGTTGCCTTCGCCGCCGATGTTGCGCCCCCCAAATTCGTAAGCCAGATTTTCCATCACCTCATCCGGCACCTGGCCAAACGGGCTGCTGTTCCCTTGGAAGAGCGCGCGCGTCTCCTCGATCAGGGCTGGCATCGCAGCCGACGCGATGCCCGCTGTTGGATTTTCGCGCCGCCACTGCGCGTGGAAGCGGCCCATGTCATCGGGAATTGAGTCATGCAGCTCATAGTCGATGTAGTAGTAAAAATTCATCGGCACGTTGGCTTCGTTGGTCAGAAAAAATTCGGCGCGTGTGCCAAAGGGCATGGGAAACCAACAGTTGAAACCGCGCCCGTCGGCGGGGCTCATTTGCAACGGTAGTGAGGAAAAGTTCACCGTCTGCGCGTGGCCCATGCCAAAAAAGTCACCCAGCGGCACTTCAATCGAGTAGTCGGCTTCCTCGTCCCACCGGGCGCGCAAGACAATGCGGCGCAGGTAGTCGTCCTGCTCACAGGCATGCGTGCACCAGATGTGGTTGATGCAGCCGGCCCCAGCGATATCCGCCAGTGTAACCGTCTCCCCTGCTGGCACCACCCGAAAATCCATATTGCCGCCCGTCTGGTCCCAACTGGAGATACGGCGCGTGGTCACTTTGCGGATGCGGGCGAGCTCGCCCAGGGGACTCCCTTTGAAGACACTCATGGTTTGGCTCCTTTGTGGTTCGTAATGCGTAAAACGTAACTGCGTAAAACGTAAAACGTGAAGTGGCACGGCGCGCCTCACGCCTCACGTTTCACGTTTCACGCTATACATTCTCCAATGCATTGCGGTCGGGCAAAGTGGGGAAGGGTTGGGCTGGGAGAGTTTGATACCAGTAGGCGACCGAGCAGATGTCATGTTGGCCAGGATAGTAGCGCCCTTCTTTGCGCCACCCCAATGCCTGGATTGTAACCTTTAAATCCTGACGGAAGGTAATCGGGTCCATGATGTGCCAGCGGTACATGGCATGGCGATGTTGCGAGTCGTAGGCCCCGTTGGGTTTGAGCACCTGATGCATCCCCATAAAGGGGGTGCTATAGGTGACATAGTGGCCGTCCACGTCAAAGTCATAGGCACCGCCAAAGTAATCTTCGGTGCCGGTGCCACAGATCGTCGGGAATTCACCGTCGCCGTCGATATAGAATTTGATCTCGCCTTCACCCCACCAGCCGCCGTTGTTAATGCCCCAACCCATTGAGGTGCCCACATAGTGGCCGCGACCTTGGATGCCGTCGATGATGGTGTAAACTTCGCCGTATGGCAACGGATTGCTGCGGCGAAATTGGGCATGAAAGTAAGCCGCCTGTTCAGGAACGGCTGTCAGACAGTAGTTGATCTGGTAGAAACAGGCCCCTTTGCGCACCGGTCCGCGATTTTCGAGCGTCAGCCGTGCGCGCTTGCGAAAGGGCATCTCCCAGAAGCAGTTGAGTGCCCGGTTGGGGTTGACGGCGACGGGCAGCGAGTTGATCTGCGTGACCGGGCCGGCGGTCGGGCGCTCGGGGTTTTGCAGGCTGTAGGGCATGGCAAAGAAATCGGTCAGCGGACACTCGACCGCCGGCTGCTCTTGGTTATCCCAGTAGATGCGCAGGATGTAGTCGCGATCCATGATGCTGCCGCCAAACCACATGCTCTGGATCGCGCCTGAGCCTTCAATGTCGGCTAATATCACCGTCTCTTGTGGATTCACTGTGACATAGGGGCGGCACTTCCAGCCCTGCCCCAGTTCGCGCGCCGGCCCATTGAAGTCAGCCTCCGCCATCCCCCCCATGCCCTTGCCGCCCGTGGGATTTTCGGCGCTGATCGAGCGCGTATCCGCCTCGCTTAGCCAGGAAAGATTCCCAAGATTGCGTCCCAAGCCGTTAAAGTTCATTGTCTATTTGCTTTCTAGATTTATGGCTCCCGATAATCGGTCAACTTAAAACAGAGCACCTCGCGCCCATCCTCGGTTTCCACCAGCGGCGGCTTAACCTGACGACAAATATCGCGCACATAGGGGCAGCGACCAGCAAAGCGACAGCCGACGTAGCTGTACTCTTTGGTCTCATAGTCAGGCAGACGCACCAATTCGCTCCACTTTTCGCCAATTTTAGGCACCGAATCGAGCAATAGTTCGGTGTAGGGGTGAGCTGGTTTGGTCAGCACGGTGGTCGCCGGGCCATACTCGACCACATTGCCGCGGTACATAATCGCAATCAGGTCGCTGACGTAGTACGCGGTGGAGAGATCGTGGGTGATGTAGAGAATATTGATGTTAAAGTCATCGCGCAGTTTTTTGAAGAGATTGACGACATTCATGCGCAACGAGGCATCGATCATGCTGACCGGCTCATCGGCCACGAGCAATTCTGGGTGGGGAATAATCGCCCGCGCCACCGAGACGCGCTGCAATTCACCGCCGGAGAATTGATTCGGATAGCGTCCAATTACTCGGTCGGCGGTCAGCCCCACATTGACGAGCGCCTGGTCGACGGCTTCGTGAGCCGCTTTGCGCCCACGCGCGCCCCAGACATTACGCGCCGTCTCGAAGAGATAGGTTTCAACCGTCTTGCGTCCGCTAAAGCTTTCAAAAGGATTTTGGAAGATGGGTTGTACTTTGCGCCGGAACTCTTTGATCTGCGACCCCGAGAGTGTTCCGCTGGCTGCAATCCCATCGACAACGATTTCACCACTTGTAGGCCGGATGAGCCGCAGCACCATGCGTGCCAACGTCGTCTTGCCCGAGCCCGACTCGCCGACGATGCTTAGGATCTGTGGCTTGTCCTTGTCCAGTGACAAGGTCACCTGATCGACCGCGGTTAACTTGCCGCCACCAATGATGCCGCCGGTGCGGTAAACTTTGCTGACCGCCTGGATCTCTAAAAATTTGTCGCTCATGCCACGCTCATTTCTTCTAGCGCAATCGTCGTACTGCCTGCTTCCCGTTTCAGACAAGCCACAAAATGACCCGGTTCCAACTCTAGCAGCGCCGGTTCTACCTGCCGACACCGATCATCGGCCAAATAGCAGCGGTCGGCAAAGCGACAGCCACTTGGCGGATTCAGCAGGCTGGGCGGGCGGCCGCTAATGCCGGTGCGCTCGCTGTTGTCGCCCAAGCGGGGGAGGGCGCGGATCAGCATTTCGGTGTACGGATGGAGTGGACGAGCAAAAAGTACGTCAGTCCGGGCGATTTCGACGACCTTGCCGGCATACATGATCACCATGCGGTCGGTGATCTGGTAGTGCACACCCATATCGTGCGAGACCATGACAAAGGTGTTGCCTGCCTTCTGCTGTACGCTGCGCAACATCGTCAGGATGCCGCGCTGCACCACCACATCGAGTGCGGTCGTCGGTTCGTCGGCGATCACAAACTTGGGCTGACCAAAGGTCGCCAGTGCCACAATCACCCGCTGGCGCATACCGCCGCTTAACTGGTGGGGATAGGCGTTGAGCACATCGGCGGGCAACTCCAATTCTTGCAGGTAGGCCGCCATCGCGTCGAGCAGCACCTTCTTGCCGTAGCTGCGCAGCTCTTGCATTGAGTACGAATCGAGGAACTGATCCTTAATGCGCACCACCGGATTCATCACACTCATCGATGCCTGGGGAATATAGGAAAGATGTTTCCACCAGTAGCGGTGAAAGTCGCTGCTCGGGATAATTTCGCGCTTGCCTGCTTCTTCGACCTCTAGTTCAATGGACCCATCTGCCAAAACCATTGGTGCTTCAATGTTGCCGTAGATCCCCTTCATCAGCGTCGATTTGCCACAGCCCGATTCGCCGGCCACGCCAACAATTTCGCCATCGTAGAGATCAAAGGAGACATCTTCCACCGCTTTGACCGTACCTTGCACTGTTTTGTAAAAGAGACTGACATGTTGAATGCGGATCATGAACGACCTCTTCGGGTTGCAAAGTAATCGGACCAGCCGGTGGAGACGAGAAAGAGCCCAATGAAGAGCAGCATAATCGCAAAGATCGGCGAGAGAATCCAATACCACTGTTCAAGCAGCAACGCCTGGTGCTGCATGGCCCAGTAGATCATGGTACCAAGCGTGGCATCTTTGAGGCTGGAGAGGCCAATAATCGCCAGCCCCGATTCGGCTGAGATGGCAACCAGGATCGTGTTGATGAAATTGGCCAGTGCCCAGCCCAACACAAAGGGCATAATCTCCACAAAAACAATCTTGAGCGTGCTTTCGCCAGAGGCTTGGGCCACATTGATAAACTCGCGCTCGCGCAAGCTGAGTGACATGGCGCGCGCCTGTCGACCCGGCCAGGGCCAATTAAAGAGCACCAACACACCAGCAATGATCAGCAGTGAAGTCTGCCCCCCCAAGAGCGACGACATCAAAATCAGAATGGGGAGGGATGGTACCGCGATCACCGTGTCCATCACCAAGGTCAACAGCCGATCGACAAAGCCGCCGAGAAAGCCAGAGAGCAGGCCAACGGTGACCCCAATCAGCGTTGCCAGCGCGGCTACCGACAGTCCAATCCAGAGCGAATTGCGGATCGACCAGGTGAGCAGCCAGAAGATATCCTGCCCCAAATTATTGGTGCCCATGTAATGTTCACCGCTGGGCGGCATATTGCGGAAATAGGTATTCCACGCCGTGGGATCTTCCGGCGCAAAGAGCGGCGCAAGTAGCCCCATGACTAAAAATACCCCCACAATGATGAGGCCAATCACCAAACGCGGTTTGATCAAACGCATCGTTCACCTCAGTAACAATGACAGCGTGAAACATGAAACGTAAAACGTAAAACGTGAAGTGCGGCATCACGCATTCCGTTTTAGGCTCTACTTATAGCGAATCCGCGGATCGATAAATGGATAGACCAGATCCAGGATCAAGGTGGCAGTGGCCACGGCAACGATGGAAATGCTGATCGTTCCCATGATCAAATTGTAGTCGGAGCCGAGAATCGCCTTATAGACAAGCGTGCCCACGCCCGGATAGCCAAAGAGGATTTCGGTAATCAGCGAGCCACCAAAGACACCCCCCAAGCTCAACCCCAGCACGGTGATCTGCGGCAGCACAGCGGTGCGCGCCACATAGCCGAACATCACTTTGTTGTCGGTAACGCCGCGGTAGCGCGCATATTGAATAAAATCTTCTTCTTTGGTATCGATTGCCATCGCCTTCATGCTGATGATCCACCAGCCAAGGCTCACGGTAACGATCGACATTAAGGGCAAAAAGGAGTTGTAGGCCACGCTTTTGATCCATGGCCACGAGCCCGGTACGCCACTCACCTGGAAGACAAAGGGGAAGATCGGCCAGATATAGGCAAACAGGATGATCATTAATAACGCCAGGATATAATAGGGGATGGGATAGATGACCATCGCAACCGTTTCGATTAACTTCGAGCTAACTTTACGGTTGTAATAGCCGGCCAGCAGCCCAATAAAGTTGCCCAGGCACCAACTGACCAGCAGTGCCGTAAACATTAATCCAATCGACCAGGGCAACGAGCGCGCAATCAGCATACTCACCGGTGTGGGGTAATACGAAAGCGAAGGGCCAAAATCGAAGGTGAGAAAGACCCGCTTGAGAAACGCGCTGTACTGCTCCCACAGCGTCCCTTCGAGCCCGAACAGCTGCGTCATCGTCTTGCGCATCGATTCGACCAGGACCGGATCCATCGTCGTGCCTTGGGACATCAACTTGCCCAACATCGCTTCAACCGGATTACCGGGTACAAAGCGCGGCACAAAAAAGACAATCGTAATGCTAATCCAAACAACGAGCAGATAGCTTAGGATCCGTGATAGAAAAAAGCGCGCAAATTGCATAGTGAAGTACTCCTTCGCCACTTTTTCGTAGGGCATGGCATGCCATGCCCTACGAAAAAGCTAAAAATGCTTACTGCTTCGGCTGGATATGCGCCACAATATACTTAAAGTTCGACCACCACCACCACGGTCCTTCGTAGTAATTGTCGGCGGTGGGATAATTCGTGAAGTAGGTCTCGTTGACCGGCACAAATTTGGAGGTGCCAAACATCGGGATCCAGTGCATTTCGGTTGCCATCTGCATCAACAGATCTTTGCTCAGCTCGACATTTTGCGGATCGTCAGAGGTAACCTGCTCCAGTTGATTCAAGATGGCGGCGATCTCTGGGCTGCTGTGGCGATGTTGATCGCCAGGCGCCGGTTGGCCGGTGGGCACGATATACTTCTCATTCCAGAAGCTGACATTGGGGAAGATGTCTGGACCAATGGCGCAGCCGGGCCAGTAGGAGCCGGCCTGGTATTCACCAGTGGAGCTGGCATTCCAGAAGGAGCCGGCGGTCATCGTGTTGGCCGAGGCATCAATGCCGAATTTGCTCCACGAGTCGGCCACGGCAAAGGCGAGACGGCCGGATTGCACTTCAAAATCAGCCGGCGCGTTGATCGCAATCGTCCACGGCGAACCATCGGGCAGCAGCCACTTGTCGTTGGCGTCGCGTGTGAAACCAACGCTTTCAAGTAATGAGGCGGCCTCATCGACATCATATTTCCACCAACCCACGCCAAAGAGATCAACCAACTCTTCGGCGCTGGTGGGCAGATCGCCACCGACACCCTGCTGATTGAAGATCTCGGCCATGTCGGTGGCGAAATTCGGGTCAAAGGGCTGATATCCATCGGGCAAGGCCAGGGCAGATAGACGCTCGACCAACGGCTTGTGGTAGGTGTTTTGCACGGCAGCGACCGGCGGCACCCCTAACGGTGAGACGCGCAACATGCCGCCAAAGGTGGCCAGCGAGACATTCTTAATATCCGTCGCCAAGGCCAGTGCCCAGCGGACTTGCCATTGGTCATAGGGTGCTTGTGAGTTGTTAAAGGCGATCCCACGCTCGCAGGGATCATCAAAGTCAGCATAGGGAAAGCCAGCGTGCCAGGCACGTACACTCGTGCTACGCTGCGTCAAGACCTGCATCGACTCGGGTGTGATATCTTGCAGAATGTCTATATCGTTGCTGATCATCGCCAGAATGCGCTTGTCTTCGGTGCCAACAAAGTTCCACATCACATATTTGGGGCCGGAGTTGCCGGTGATCTGACCGACGCTGGTGCGTTGCCAATCGTCGCGCAATTCCCAGATCGTCCAGTTGCCATTCGGGTCGTGGTCTTTATACTTGTACTGGCCAATACAAACGGGGGGGAAGAAGCTAAAGGTAGTCGGATCTTCCTTTTCCCACACATGCTTGGGCATTGGATAGAGGCGGTTGCCCCAGATGGTGACGCCAAGATCCTTGGCCAATCGTGGCTGTGGACGCGTCGTATCGAGCTTCACCGTATATTGGTCGGTCGCTTCAACGCCGGCGATATAGTCGGTCGCCCAGCCGTGGATGGCCAGCCCTTCGGTCTCCAGCCACATGTTCATGGTGTAAACAACATCGTCCGCCGTGAACTCAACGCCGTCGTCCCAGAAGATGCCCTCGCGCAGCTTGATCTCAAAGCTGGTCAATTCATCATTCAAGGGGGTCGGCAGTTCAGCCGCCAACGAGCCAAATTGTTCACCAGTCGTGGTGTCAATATCCCACAGATGGTCGGTACATAACTCATGGAAGCCGCGCCCAGCATCGACGCCAGGGGCATAAATGTTAAAGAAATCTGGCCGTTCGAGCGAACCGCTCAAATTATCCAAAATCAAGGTCTCATTGCGCGGGGTACCGACAAAAGTCGTGCCGCCGGCGGGGGCGGCAGCGCTGCTGTCGCCACTCTCTGCGGCTGGTGCCGGAGCGGTGGCACACGAACTCAACAACATGGCCATAATCACCGTCACTGCGAACCACAACTGCTTTTTCATTCTGGGTTCCTCCTCAAGAAAAATGCATCTCTATGGGTACAGGTGGATGGATTAGGAGGTACGCTGGGTGCCGGTTGAGTAGGCGGCTTTTTGCCGTATTGAAACCAGAGAGCTGCGTAACTCCTATGGATGACACACACCACTTCATGGATCAGGCCGCGCTCATATAAATCGGATCGGTTGGCGGCTGCCTCCTTTCGCTGTGCAATTGTAACTATGGGGGAGGGTGGGGGTCTAGTTTACCGAAAGACCTTCCGGGCTAATACGTAGATGGCTTCAATCATCATCCCAAACGGGTGTAGCGCGACCAGCAGTCAGCCGATTCTCCATCGGGGAGACCACTGCACCATTCGCAACTCGCCGTGCCCCACAAGAACGCCTGATCACCAGTTGTGCGGGCAAGACAATTTCGCGCGGTGGGCCGCTATAGGCGCCCAAAATTCGCTCAATCAACAGCTCGGTGACCTGACGCCCCATCTCATGTTCCGGTTGCCGCACCACCGTCATAAAGGGATCCAGATCCGAGCCGATACCGAAATCATCGATGCAGACCAGGGCAATGTCGTCGGGAACCCGCAAGCCGCACTCACGTAGTGCATAGGCCGTGCCCACCGCAATCCGTGGACCAAAAGCAAAGATCGCGTCAGGCCGACTCCGCTGCACGAGTTTGTGCGTCATCGCATAGCCATCGCGTGTCCGCCACCCTTCCAACAGAATGATTGCTTCATCGACGGCCAGACCAGTCTCCATCAAGGCGGAGCGGTAACCGGACAGCCGTTCATTACCTTGAAAGGAAGGCATCGTTGGTCCCAATGCGGCGATATGGCGATGGCCCAAGGCAAAGAGATGACGGATCAATTCATGGGTAGCCTGTTTCGTGTCACAGCGCACCAAATCATAGGGATAGCCAGGTTGGGGGTTGAGCACACGCGCTGCCGGAATGCCATGCCGTTCGAGGAGGGCCGCATAATCCGGTGAAGAAAAGACATGTTGTAGCACAAGGCCATCGATCTGCCGTTGCACCAGCATCTGCATATAACTCTCTTCCCGCGCGCTGCTCTGCCACGGGTGCGAGCTACAGACGACGACATTAAAGCCCCGTTCATGCGCCGCGTCTTCTACCCCGGCCGCGACATTCGCAAAAAAGGGATTGACAATGTCGTAGACCAGAAAACCAATCGTGCGTGTGGGCCGCCCGCGCATCGATTGCGCCAGCAGATTCGGTATATAGGCCAACTCTTCGGCGGCACGGAGCACTTTGCTGCGTACTTCCTCACTGGTATAGCCTTCGCCGCGCAGCACGCGCGAGGCCGTACTAACACCGACACCGGCACGGCGCGCAACGTCCTTGATCGTTGCCATCGCGATTCCTTCAAGACAAGCGTACGGAACGCCTGTTACCCAGGGTGACGCTAAAAAACTTAATTGACATTGGGGAAAGCGGTTTGCCAGAATTGGGGAGCTGGCAACGTTACCATGTGGCAACGTTGCCATAGTAGCACGGTTTTGGCTGGGTGTCAATCACGGATTTTTTAAGGGATCTTGTGTGATGGCGATGTTTGCCGCATAGCGGATCACAGATCCGCCATGCGTTGTCATTACTGCTGTACAACCGATAAATAGATGTGGTTTGCTGCTTCGCTTGTGGTCGTTGTCGCGATTGACGCTGGGCAGATACTCAAATTCGATAAAGAGCAGGGACGCGACCCCACTGCCTGGCTCGGGATCGGTTGCCGTGGTGTGCAAGCTGACCGTTTGTTCGTTGGTGGTGGCCGCACCGTCATTGATCGTAAAACCGGTGACGCGTGGGGGCACCTGATCGACAGCGGGGGCCAACACCAAGAGGGTGCGGGTAATCCCATTATTAGTTTCATCGGTTTCGGGAACTTGGTCTGCCGGATCAAGATGGGCAATGAGCATATATTTGCCGGCAATCGGCGGGGGGCGATCTATCGCTATTCCCCCCGCTTTATCCGTAACAGATTTAATCAAGAGTGGTCGGAAGGGGTGTTGGCAAGGTTGACCGAGCAGCGGCGAAATGTGATTGAGCCGATTGCGCGGAAACGGGGGGAATGTAGCCTCCATTGGCATCACCAGTTGTACGATTTTCTTGTTGCCCAACTTGCCTCGACCGGTGAGTTTGACATGCTGTTCGCCTTTCATGATTACCATCCCGGCACAACCTAGCCGCCGCCGAAATTTTGCCTGTGGCTGCGGCGCAGAGAATGGGCGTGGGTATCAGTACTCGATTGGCTCCTCCCTTCTCGAACCTATCATCAAAGAATATCCCTTAGAAAGCGTTTAGACCGCCCCAGCTGATATCCTCCCAATTAAAGCTATGGAACTAGGAAAGTCGTTCTGCGTCTGCCGTTTGAAGCGTTTCAAGCCGTGGCTCCCACCGTCACCTACAGCCCTCTCTATGCAAATCGTGATGGGACGGCAACCGCCCCATCATCGGCCATGTTGCTGAAATACTATTCACCCAGCGTCGAATTGCGCCTCTTGCGCGGGGAGGCAGCCAAGGTGATGGCAGCACAGCAGGCAGGGAAAAAGGTCTGCGTGATGATCGAGGACGAATGGCAGGCCCACTTTACGGCATTGGGGGTGACCGTTGCGCCATTGGGCGCCGTCGCTGATCTGGCGCAGATTGCCCAAATACTATTTGCCCAGATGCGCGTCTTGGAACGTGCCGGGGTCGATCTGATCCTGACTCACACCTTTGCCCAAGGTGGGCTAGGGGCAGTGCTACAGGATCGCCTGATTCGCGCCACAGAGGGGAAAGTGATTGAGGTTGGGTAAGCCGATTACACGCGAATCGGTTGGCGTGCTACAGCCCAGGTTCCAGCCATTGCCAACGCACATGCCGCAATGCCCTCTGTATCGTGGTAGGTGTGAAAGCTGGTCAAACTGGCAGTTAGTAGTCGTTCTGCACTGGAACTATCACCGGTGAGTGCGGCAACATGCGCCAAATTCCACAGCGACCAAGCGATGCCGCGGGAAGCGGAGAACTGTTGATAAATTTCCAAGTTGCTTTGATATAACGCTTTGGCGCGCGCAATGACACCTTGCCGGAGAAGGCAGTTCGCTTGCCCACTTTGACAATATGCCGCGGCCAAGATCTCGCCGCGTTCGTGCCAAAGGCGGCCACTTTCGTTAAAATGTTCAGACGCGCGAGCGATGTTGCCAGAATCGAGCAACACTTGTCCCATGCGATAGTGCTGCCAGGCGATCTGTTTGCCATTAGGTAACTGTGCCGCCATGGCGAGACACTCCTCTAATAGGGCGCGCCAGCTGGCTGCAACTGGTGGGTGATTGGAAACGCATCGTCAACGCTGTCACTTTTGGTCCCATGCAGGTGATCACTGTGACGCCGAGTGCCCTGTTGGTTGTCTACACACTGGCGACAACCGGCACCTACGACGGTCAACCCTTTACCCTGTCTGAATCCTTGTCGGCGCTATGGGTGCGACAGAATGGCCGGTGGCAGTGCGTCTTTTCGCAAGGGACAGGTTGTTCGGGATAGGGAGGAGAAGGAATTACGCTATTAGGGCGCGCCATAGAACGCACTTAGAACGCTCCGTCTGCTAGCCTAATACCGCCACATACGCTTAAGGATGGGCGCTGTCAAGGATGGCGCGGTTAAGGATTGAGAGGAGCCAAGATGGAAGCCCTTAGAATCACCCTGTTTGGACATGTCACGGTGGTCCGCACCGCCACGACAATGCCCCTAAAACTCCCCCAAAGCAGTCAAGCCTTTTTCGCCTATTTGTTGTTGCAGAAACATCTGATCCCCCGTGAGGTGCTCATGGAGGTCTTTTGGGGCGAGTACGCACCCAATCGCGCCCACAGCAGCCTAACGACCGCGGTCTGGCGGCTCCGCCATCTGTTGGAACCGTCCGGGATCACGCCCGGCAGCTACCTAATTACCAAAAAGAGTGGCGAAGTGGGCTTTAACTGGGAGAGTCCGCACTGGCTAGACTGCGCGTCCTTTGAACAACCCATCTGCCCCCTGTTGCGCAAAGCCAGCGTCCAGCTTACAGATGCCGAGGTCAAGCAGATTGAAGAGACATTGGCCCTCTATCGCGGCGACTTGCTGGAGAGTATCTATGCGGATTGGGCATTGCGTGAGCGCGAGCGCTTTCGCACCCTCCATCTCAACTGCCTGACGCGGCTAATGCACTATTATGCCGACCACCAAAACTTTGCGCAAAGCATTGCCTTTGGCCACGAAATCCTGCGCCGCGATCCACTGCGAGAGGAGATCCACCGTGCGCTCATACAACTCTACCTGGCCAGCGGCGAGCAGACCCTCGCCCTGCGCCAATATGAAGCGTGCCGTGAAGGCCTGCGTCGCGAGTTGGACGTTGCGCCGCTGGCGGAGACACAATGCCTCTACCGGCAGATTCTCGCCGGTTCACCTGCCAATGGAGCAACGATTGGCTCCGGGCCGAACCTAGAGATGGCCGACCTGCTCCGTGAACTACACACCGTACAACAGCAGCTAGCTGAACTAACCAAGGCCGTTGCGCACATTACCCAGGTGGCAAATCGACTGGCCGGCAGTGGTGACAATCCGGTGACAGCGCAGTGACAATTTTGTGATGATGGTTTGCTAGAATAGGGCGCAGGCAAGGTGAACTGTCATTCTGCGGCGGCTGTTTGCCGAAGAATCCGCTCCCCGCCAACCGCTATGTGTGGCAAAGGTTACTTCCTGGTTGGCTGCTGGGAGGGGAAGAAATCGTGCTACTCGAAGGCAATACCGCTGCCTGTATTGTGCGCGTTTGGATTGAACAGCAGGAAGTCGAGGGCACGCCGGTGGTGTGGCGGTGATCGGTTGAGTATGTGGCGAGACCAAATACTCGACCGATTTGGACGAGATTGCGAGGTTGACGCAGCCGTTTCTGGAGGCGATGCGCATGAGTTTTGGGGAGAGAGCGGGTGACGATGAAGGTGAAAACAGCTGCAAACTGCGTTCGTGTTTCCGTATCGGTCGTATCGTGTAGAATGCGAAGCATATCTCTAACGCTCTGATGAAAGGAACACTATACATGCTTGGTTTACCTAGTCCATTCGAGTTGATTCTCATTTTGGTGTTTGCTCTCATGCTATTTGGGGTTGGCAAGTTGCCCGAGGTATTCGGTGCAATTGGTAAAGGCTTCCGCGATCTCCGACAAGGATTCTCTACCGAGGAAACGACAAAGAACGCTCGATGATATGCCTGATCACCGTGGAGACTGTTCCTATCACACCACGCATCTGTGTGAACTCCGATTTCGATGTGATAAGAAGAAATCTAATGTCACAGTCAGTTGCGACTTAAGAAATTTCCGTTACTAGACGCTCATGACATTGTAAATGGACTTAAAAGAGGTCACTCGCTTCCCAGTACCGTTTCTCTTCATATGCCGTGGGATGGTCCGGCGAAATTGGCTATAGTTAGAAATGGTGAACAGAATTTCCAGGATGATTTTTTCGCGATGACGGCAGAAAGTGCGGCAACTATGGAGTGGTGGGGTAGAAATCAAGATGGTACAGTTTTTCTTCAAACTCAGCATTGCACGGCGGCATAACTAAGCATTTAAGCATTCGGCGCGGAGGCGATCAGATGGAAAAGCAAAAATTAGTCTGGTTGAATAAGCGAGCATAACAATCCATAAACTTGAGGAGTAGAAGCTATACGGAGGTCATGATGGATTTTCATGAACAGATATTGCGGCTTGCAGAAGCATTCAAGGCCGGCAGGATCACTCGACGAACTTTTCTCAAGGTTTCGGCCTTGCTGTTGGCAAACCATGCAACAGAATTGGCGCTTGTACTCCCGCTGAGTATCGGCACAAACCTTACCTCGTTTGGAATCGCCAAAGATTTCGCATTGCAGCAGACCAACGATGACGCAAAGCCAGACTACCATCTTACTGTAATGCGCCCGGATGATCTGCTGCTACTTGACTTCGACTTCTATGGTGCAGAGCGCAAAGGAAACCGAATCGAGCGGATCGACAAGGTTGACTACGCGTACATGGTGGTCAACTTTCCGCCACAGCATATTGTGGAGGAGGTTGGACTTGAGGCAAGTGAAGAGGAAGTGCATGTCTTGTCTCGACAATTAGCCCCTGGTGTATTCACGCCATTGTGGGATGAAGCTCAGCAACGACTACTCATTATACGCGCTTCCCTCTCGGGTCCTTCCCGTATCGCCTTTCTTTTCCCAGACGCCGGCATTGACTTTTCGCTAAGCTCCCTTCTAAACTGGGCTGGATTAGCCGAGTCTGTATCTGCCGTACGCAATACTATTGACGAGCAGGTGATCGACGCTACAGTACTTGCACCCAATGCAGTTCAAACTGCGCTCGAAATGCCAACCTATATTACTTTAGTACCTGATCCAGGTACGAATGTAAGCCCAGTGCAGTGGCTACCATCGAATACGCTGACATTGTTGAACGGGCGCGCACCGTTGTGGCACGTCAAGCGGACTATCATCAATCCAGGAGGCGTAGCCGATGCGAACACCCCCACTCGTCTTTTCTTCGCGTCATCACCTTTTGTTGGTAAGTCAGCGTCTATATTGCTTCCGACTGCAACTGCCCTCACACCTAGCGATATTGACTCGGTTATCAGCCAATTGAATGGAAGTAATAATCGGTACCTCCGCGCTGAAAACGTCATGCTCTCCGCGCTCGGCGGCTGGCTCAAGCTGCGCGACGTCTCAGATGGTAAGACAGGCGAAAAATGGATCCACAACATGACGATGGGGCGTGATCAGTTTGTTCGTATCGTTAATAAAGGATTCTTATTTCCGTTCGGTCATCGTGCTGAGCGAATCAGTGTATCTGAGCGCAAGTTCATCTTTCAGAAGCAAGGCTTTAATGGGGATGCTACTACGTCAGATGCTTACCTACTCAAACATGAACTCATTATCGTACGCGAATCAGAACGCAATTATGAACCGATTGCATCTGGTTTCCGTAATGGTGGACGCGAACTCCCGTTTAGGAGTATTCGTATCTTGACCGAAGTTACACCACTACTTGCACCTGGAACTATTAAAGAGCAAGCCCCTTTCTGGCCCATGACTGGTCAAAACCCTCAGCGCATTGAGTTTCAGCTTGTAGGTATCGACAAGAATGAAACGCCGATCAGCTTCCAAATGCCACTTGTTTTTGTGCCCGATTTGCCCGATGGATTTACACCGAGCCAAGAGGACTTGGCACAGAAAGCAATATTTCTCTATGATAGTGGTAAACCAGAGTTTTCAGGGGCAGCAGCGGCAGGCGGCGTAAGCACTGTGGAATCTGCGGATGAAATATCTATGCGGGCACAAAGGATTGCCTATACGTATATTGACCCAAACAGTACCGCCACCAACTCGATTTTGGTAACGAACCACATGCGGTTCAGTGGACAAATGACGGACGCTACTATGCAAGGAGGCTTCCTGCCGTTGATAATCGAGGCTGAGGTTCGTATTCCTGAACTTGGGCAGATCACGGGGCGAACTGAGGATGTTGTCAGAGTTATTGCGTATGCAGAGACGTATCTCGACCACGGCTTTCCCAAAGACTTATCAAATAACAAACAACAAGTTTTCGCGATTTTTACCAAAAGTGCTGTCGACTTCAAGATGCCGGCAGAGAGGTCGGGCATTGCCACGCCCGAGTTGAATTTCACTGGTCTCTCTCGCCTAGTGGGACCAGTGCCGTTTGCCTCAGGTGCTGGTGCCCTGCCGCTGCCAACGTCTTTTCTCGATGGAAATCTTTTCGGAGGTATTAAGCTAAGCCAGATAGTATCCTCTGAAGATGCTCTGATCAATTTCGATCCCGAGTCATATAACAAAGTTAACGATGAATTGCGTAAACTTGGATCAGGCGATGAGAAAGCGCTTTCCGACTACTTCATTAAGCAACTAAAAACAACTCTCGATGTGCCGGGACTCAGTGTTCAGAAGCCATCAGAGAAGAATGGGCCTGGCCGCATAACTTTTGTTCTTAAACCCAAGGTCAATGAGTGGGGGCCACTAAAGAAGATTGATGGCAAAGACATTACACTTGTTTTGTTGGTTACAGTAACCACTCCGGTCGATGGTAGTAACCCAAACTACCTGGTTGACGTCAAGCTTAATGACTTTGCAATAGAGATTCCTTCCATCATACAACTTCAGTTTTTATCGTTCGGCTTTACGATTGAGAAAGGAAAAGGCACTAAAGTCAAACCTAGTCCTAGTGGTGTGCGTTTCCTCGAGGGTCTCGAATTCATAAACAAGCTTGGCGATTTACTTAAGGATCAATTTAAGTCAGACGAGAATAGCGGAAACGATAAGACAACGGGACTGGTCAGTTTCGCTGTCAAACCATCACTTTCCGATATTAAACTGGCGGTGTCCTTAAATATCCCGCCACTCGGACTTGGTGTATTCACGCTACGCAACCTAAAACTTACTGTCGGGTTAACGATCCCCTTTGGCCCCGACAAAGTCAGCCTTCTTTTCCGCGTTGCCGAACGCAACGATCCCTTTACCGTAGCAGTGACGATCTTTGGTGGTGCAGGCTTTTTCGGGATGGAACTTGATTTTGACGGAAAGATCAAGCTGCTTGAGGCTGCCATTGAGTTCGGTGGCGTGTTCGCCATCGATCTCGTCGTAGCAAAAGGTGTTATCTATGCGATGGCGGGACTTTATTTCGGACTTCAGGATAATGATACGGACAAAATCCTCAAATTTGAGGGTTTTCTACGCTGTGGCGGAAAGGTCGAAGTTCTAGGGATCATTTCCGTCTCGGTTGAACTTTATCTTGGCTTTGGTTACAAGAAGGAGACTAGGGATGGTAAATCGCTGGCGGTCATCTTCGGCACCGCCAGAATCACGGTTGAAATCTCGGTGCTTTTTTTCCATAAAAGTGTGCAGCTCGACTACAGTATCGAATATGTACAGGAAGGTGCTGACCCAACATTTTCTGACGCTCTGACCATCGATGATTGGAGATCGTATTGCAACGCATTTTCGCTTGATGAGGAGATATAAACGATGACTACACAAAGCATCACTTGGACTGCGCTACCTAATGGTGTTTCTAAAAATGGTCGTTTACGCCTCTCCGTGTTCGTCTCGCCGCGCCTGGAAACGACAGAAAGCGAAGCAACGCTTGCGCTGTTCCCAGACTTTTTGGATTGGCCCCGGCAGATCAGAGGCCGACTGCGTAATCTACTGACCGTTAATCTGGGACCAAGCCTTTCGGTCAAGCCAATCATTCTCAACCCAACGCTCGACAGCGATCTGTGGAAAAAGTTGTTTCCCCCTCAGACGCGTGTCTGTCCATATTCTTATGAAAGCCTCAGACTCAGAGATCGCGTGATCACAACTTATCCCGTGAGCGATGTCTTCGGCGCGATTAAGAAAATCTACCAGGAACAAACCTTGATGGGGTATGGGCCAGACCATGATCTGGTGAGAACACGTACCGAACAGCGCGAGGTACCATTCGTGACCAGAAAGTCAATTGACGAAATACTTCGACGCATACTCGAGGAAAAATGGTTTAGTGACATCACCCCTTTCGATATCAATGACTGGTCTTACAACCCCATAAGTACGTGCGGCAACTTATGGAGTTATCTCTTCAAAGATGAGGGCGTTAGCGTTAGTCCCAACGAATCCGAAGAGTTTCTAAAGAGTCTAACGTCAATGCAATTCAGGCATATTATTGTTGATGCTATACACAATAATGATGATCCGTTGCGGGCCCAGTTGAGACAGTGTCTTATCGATCTCGCAAACGGCCTCCGAAATGAGGAGGCCGCAGGAAGAAGCTATTTCCACGAATTAAGCGCGGGCTTCGACCCTGGCTTCGATGACATTGAGGTGATTGAGTACACGACTGAGACATTTACTGTTGCAGCGGAAAACCCAATCCGCGATTATGCTAACAAAGTGCAAAAAACCATTGGCTTTTTCGCGGAATCAGTACAGTATTTTTATGGCGTCGCCAGCGGCGATGCCCACCGTTTGCCAGACCCGGAGTGTCAATTCGACTTCCATTCCATCTTGGGTTCGCTTGGGCAGTACCCTGAAATCCTGCGTCGACTCGGGATCATCCTTGACCTAGAAATCGATGCCAGCCCAGTTTCCGATGCTTTTCATACTTGGCTCACTGTGGACTGGAGTTCACCTGCACCCGGGATCGATACTTTCAATACGACGCCATATACCTGGAGTTACGCACCGAGCGCAAACGGGCAGATCACAGACTATCAAATAAGTGAGAATACCTCAAGTGAGATTATTAGAGGATACCTAAAGCTTACATCGCAGGAAGAGTTTGAACTTATTCCGATCGATGTCGACGGGGCTGCTTTGAAAGTCGCTAATTTTAGTGATGCTCTGAGAGGGATGAGCGACGAAAAAGTTTACCTGAATGGCGACTTCGTTGGGTTGCCAGCGCTACGGACTGCTGGAATCGGTCTAGTGCAAAACAATCGGTTGCATAGTTTACTAGAATTATCAAAAAGGGCCGACGCCAACAACGATAAACTGGTCACTGGTCAGCAATTTGATTCCAGCAGTTCGCTCTACATGGAAGATGTTATCCGTGGGTTCCGGGTCGATATTCGAGACGGTGAGCAAAGGTGGCGCTCGTTGTGTCAGCGCGATGGAACATATGCATATCCAAGCAATGACGGTTCTGTCATTCAGTTCAGCTATTGTGACGAAGGTTGGAGCGTTCCTTCGATTACAACCCAACCAACGTCGAGTACAACAACCAAGGATATGCTTCATGAATCGCTTTTCAAGTGGGAAGGCTGGAGCCTCGCCGTTGGTCGCCCCGGTAAATCGGTGGATGCGCAGGGTAATCTTCTCGATCAAAACGCGCTCAAAACACAAGCTGAAACACATATTCCGCTTGATTTCACCGCTACCGCGCCGCCAGGGTCTTTGCCACGGCTACGCTTTGGGCGCCGATACCACATGCGTGTACGTCTAGCCGACCTGGCAGGGAATGGACGTACATTAGCCGCGCCGGACGAACCGGACGCGATTTCATCAGAAATCACATTCCGACGCTTTGAGCCGCTTACGACGCCCACATTGGTGCTACCGCGCCTACTCAATCCTTCTAAAAATTCGGCTGATCAAGGTGCCAACATCGAGAGACTTGTCATTCATACAGGTAACACCACTCTTGAAGATGACATCGTGAAAATTAATGCCAGCGATGAACGGTATGTGGCTCCTGCCCAAACTAGTCAGTTGATGGCGGAGATGTACGGCGTTTTCGACAATGTTATTGGACAAGGCGCTGCCAGAGATAACGCAAAAACTGACACTTATAAGTTGATAGCAACGAAGGATGCTGGTGCCTTCGTTGACAATGAAGGTACCCTAACGATTGATCCAGGAATGCTACGCGCTGATGGCACGCTAACTCTCCCCTATTTGCCGGATCCCGCTGTTAGAGGGATCGCCCTAGTGAATTTACCTGGGGCACCGGTAGAGCAAGTTGGTGAGATAAAGGATGGCATTCTGCGCTATTATTCGCCATACAGCGATGTCTTGGGTCATTTGGGCAAAAGTGTCACTCATATCCCGATTTTGGGCGATAATGATTGGCCCGATGCACTTCCGTTTAAGTTGCGTATTGTCGAAGGTGACCAACAGCCTAAGTGGGATACTAAACAGCGTTTGTTGTCGGTGTTCCTACCAAAAGCACACACGGCACAGGTACTACTGAGTAGTTATGGTAATACAGATGATCACGGTCTACTTGCATGGATCAGGGAAGCATCACCAGCAGTAGAAGTAGATACACTGCGCAATGTGGAAGATGCTGTTCGCTACGGTGTACATCGGCTCATCACACCCAGTCGAGCAATTATGTTCGTCCATGCGGTACAGCAGCCGATTGGATTTCCGTCGATTGAGCGTCTTCGAATCAAACCTAATGATGGAGCCCTGACGGGAAACACATTTGTTGATCTTGATAGTGAGTTCTGGACGCATTCTTTCAGCACGGTGAAGCTGGACATTATTGCCGAATGGACTCAAAACGTCGATGAACCAGCTAATGCATCACCAAAATCCGAGGTGGCGCATCAGCAACTTGTGCTTGAACAAACAGTTCCCTTAGAATCCGAATCTGATCCAAAGGTACCAAGGGGCGACTTTAATTTTGTATCTGAAAGCGTTGGCATCAAGCGGGTGACGCGACATGAGTTTCAGGATACCAAATACCGGCATATCCGTTACCGCCTGCAAGGTTTG
This sequence comes from Caldilineaceae bacterium, assembly GCA_034432375.1. GTDB lineage: Bacteria > Chloroflexota > Anaerolineae > Caldilineales > Caldilineaceae > JAHBVH01. The sequence continues at coordinate 5,673 of DAOUCA010000097.1, read as the reverse complement.
ACACGTTTTCGGGAATTCTTCCCGCCTGATCCTGAAATTGTAAGCCAAGCTACACCCAGTTACACGCGTGATAGCGAGGTCATTGAACTTGACATCCCGAATCGCTCCCGTCCACTCACGCCAAAAATCGTGCTAGTTATTCCGACATTTCGTTGGATTCGAGAGAAAAATGCAGACATTGTGACCAGCAAGCGCATCTGCGGACTGCGTGTCTACCTTGAACGTCCGTGGTACAGTTCAGGTGATGGCGAGTTACTCGGCATTGTGACTTCAACGCATTCAGATCGCGAGGCATTCGATCAAGATATCGATACTGGATTCTCGGGTAACGAATGGATTGAACGAGATCCTCGTATCACCCATTGGGGCGCTGACCCAATCTGGCAAGCAAACCAGGTTTGGAAATTCAGAGCACAAGATGCACTGAAACCTGACAAAGTCACGGATGAAGAGTGGGCCGCAAGAGTTGTCAATGCTTATTGGAGCGACACGCTCCTTAATCGAAGTATTACAGAGGATGCCACCCGTATTGTCTGCTACGCTCCTCAATACGACCCTGATCGTGATCAATGGTTTGCAGATATTGAATTTGCCAGTAGCGAGATTTACTTTCCTTTCATTCGCTTGGCTTTGGTTCGTTATCAGCCGATTTCTCTCAAAGAGTCACACTTCTCAGAGGTCGTACTGGCTGACTTCGCACAACTTCCGCCTAATCGCACGCTTAAGTGTACAGGATTGACTGGTAAAACACTCAACCTAACGCTTACGGGCTCGGCATACAAGGGACGCGCGCAAAGTGACGGAACTGTACAAACGACCACCAATCGCGTTAGCGCTGTTGTTGAGCGTCGTCTGGCAATGATCGCCGATCCAGATTTGGGTTGGGAGTCGATTGAAGGCTCAGAGATTACTCTTAAATCTGTGTCGGATGTCAATAACGTGAGGCAAGTCGAGTGGAATGGGTCATTGCCAATTCCTGTCCGTGATGCGGGTAGTCAGTACCGCGTTATCATTAAAGAGTATGAGGAGTTTGAACGTTGGCACGTTTCTTCACAATCGCTTCCCATTGCTCAGAACGACTCTCTTGTGCGTATCACATTCGTTGAGTCGATTTTGTTATGAGATCAAGAGCAAAAGGATCAATAACAATGCCAGCATCTTGACCTACAATCGTATCATTCCCAAGATTGGTGATCTTGGTGAACTCGTGCCCGAAAGTTACGACAATACAATCGTATACATGGTTGACTGGAGGAATTTTTGTAGTAGCCTAAAGTTGTCGAAAATGTTTACGGCTAGAAAACCTGGCTCAATATGGATTTCAAGGTGATGAAATAACAAATTGTGAATAAGGAAGATTAGCATCTATCCTAAGAATCGACGAAGAAACAAAGGAAAGGTGCTAATCCATGCTAAAGATACACGACCTGCTAGACGAAGCCAAATGTTACGAAGCGATGCGGCAGATGTAGTGGCTACAAGGAGTTCGGCGCGTGCAGTGCCAGAGTGATGCCTGCCGCAAAGATATCCATCACACGAATCAATCGCTGCCGGAGTTGTGGGAAACGGTTCGATGACTTGAGCGAGACGGTGTTGGGCGGGCATCACCAACCGGTCACAGTCTGGGTGCTCTGTCTTTACTTGATGGGTCTCAACCTATCGAATCGGCAGATTGCCAAGGAGTTAGAACTGAACAAAGATGATGCCCAGCAGATGCCCACGCGGTTGCGCACAGAGATTCATGAGCGACGAGAAGTTCCCTGCCTCAGTGGCACGGTCGAATGCGATGAAGTATACATCGTTGGTGGGCACAAAGGCCATCCCAAAGCCGTTGCCGCCGCCTCAAAGGACAACGCGGTCGTGGCACCCTTGCCTAGGAGAAGCCTCCGGTGTTAGGCATCATTCACTGCACAGGGCACTCTCAAGGCGAGTATGCCCGAGACGAAGATGGGGACGGCTTCCGTGAAATCTATACCAATACCATTTGAAGGCGTCTGGTCGCTCTTGCGTTCCTGGTTGTGTCCGCATCGGGGTATTTCCAAAGAACAGTTGCCTTTCTATCTAGCGTTCTTTGAATTTATTCACAATGTTCGACAGCGGGGAAAGGCTCTTTTCCCTTCCCTTTTACAACTGATCCTTTAACACCTTGTATTCTATATAGAGCCTCCTCACAATCCGTCATCTCGCATTTGGATGAGACTTGGTCAAGTCTTTTACAAACCTAAGGTAGAAGCGTCTGCAAAAATATTTCAGACTTGTGCCAAAGGTTTGATTGACTCTGGATTCATATCTACGCCACCAGGTTGCGAGATTACTCCATTGGGTGAACCGTGGACGCCACCACTGCAACAATGTATCCGCAATAGAGAAGTCGGAACTATTGCACGGCGATAGGTGACGATTGCATTGCCGCTGCAGCTAATCTAAAGGACGATATGCAGAGTCCAGGGTTCAATTTTTGAATCGATGTCAGCAATAAGCCTTTCGCGAACGTATAGAACTAAGGAATGGCAGTTTCCACTAAGGCGGCTGCAAGAAACGTAATCCCTAGAACGGGCACAAGATTGAGCGGATGCAACAGCACATTCTCCAGTGAAGTGGCATCCCGCCCAACCTCATGCCCCTACAAAACGGGATTCGTTTTCTTGGAACGGCCTAACGGCATATTTATGGAAGTTGTGCCTCTCATAGCAAATTCTCCACGACGCTCACATAGAACGCGTTTAGAACGCCCACTCTGCCATCATAGTCCCGTAGCTGCCCAGTGGCTCGAAGGCAACCAGAGAACCGCCCATGCCCAACGACACCGACCCACCCCAACCGCAACCCCATTCCCAGTTGTTCACCGTCCGCCTTTGGCGCGACGCGGAGCAACCCGGTGGGCGCGGCCCGATCATGCAGGTCAAACATGTGCTCAGCGGAGAGACGCGTTACTTTAGCGCCTGGCAGCCGCTGATCGATTACATGCGCAACAAGGTAGATTCTCCACAGCGTCCACCGGACGCCTGTTGACGCTGTGGGGCAGTAGTTCACGCTGTGATTACCGTTTATTTTCCTAGAGGAGAAATCTGTATGAAACGAAGGTTATATTGGTTTAGTGTTCTGCTCGTGCTGACCTTGTTGCTCAGCACCTTCGGTGGGGCACGGCTTGCGCAAGCTGCACCGCCGGCCGATGAGGAGGTCGATGCCCAGATCGCCAATGCCGAGAGCGCAGGCACACGTGTCGTCGCGCAAGATGCCACGATCATGGGGTGGGACGCCGATGGCCTGCCCACCATCGTCTTGCGGACAGGGACGAATGGCTGGACCTGTCTCACCGACTGGCCCGCCTCGCCCGGCAACGACCCGGCCTGCTACGACGCCGTCTTCAACGCTTGGAACAAGGCGCTGATGATGGGGAAAGAGGCGCCGGGCGTCGACGGGACGGGCATCGCCTATATGCTGGCTGGTGGCTCCGACCCCTCGAACACCGATCCGTTTGCGATGGAACCAGCAGCGGGTGAGGCGTGGATCAGCACACCGCCGCACATTATGCTTGTCACAGAGGCAGGCTTCGATGCTGCCGACTATGCCAGCGAACCGAAGCAGGACGAGCCCTACATCATGTGGGATGACACCCCCTACGAGCACCTGATGATCCCCGTCGTGTCGACGCCGGATGATCTCATGGGCGATGTGGATGAAGAGATGGCCAACATCCTGCGCGCTGCCCCAGCCAGCGTCGCTCTCAACGCCACGATCATGGGCAACCCTGAAAAAGAGGGTGACCCGATGGTTGTCGTCAAAGAGGGGACGAACGGCTGGGTCTGCTACCCGGATGGCGCTGTCTCGCCGGGCAATGACCCGTCCTGCAATGACCCCATGATGGAAGCGTTCTGGTCGATCGGCGACACGGAAGGCGTCACCAAGGTTGGCCTCTCCTACATGCTGCAGGGTGGCTCCGACGCCAGCAACACAGACCCGAACTTGTCCAGCCCGCCGGAAGGCGAGGATTGGGTCAGCACGCCACCCCACGTCATGGTTGTGGTGCCCGGTGGCTTCGACACCGCGCAATCCAGCACCAACCACATGTCAGGGTATCCCTACATCATGTTCGCCGACACCGGTTATCAACATATCATGATCCCCGTCGCCGATCTGCCGGAGATGGGCATGGGTGCGATGCAGGACGCTGCGGTGCTGGATGACGAGGCGTTGCAGACCGTGATCATGGATGCAGAGTTCACGACCTGGGATCACCTCATGGCCCATGACGTGGCAGCGACCAAGGCAGAGATCGCTGAGGATTTCATCATGATCGGCGCCGATGGAGACAGGCTTGGCCGCGAGGATCTGCTGGCGGTCGTTGGCGATAGCTCCTTGACCTTTGACGAACCGGTGCATGACAACGTGGTAGTGCGGCGCCTTGGGCCTGATACAGCTATAATTATCTATGTAAATGAGTTCACCGGCAGCCACAACGGCGAAGCCTTTGCAGGCGAAGAGGAGACGACTTCAATCTGGCAGATGCGCGCCGGCCGCTGGCAAAACATCTTCCTGCAAAGCACACGGCTTGCGAATGCCGAAGCTACGGCCAGCGGTAGCGACGCGGCCATCGCCAATGCCGAGAGTGCAGCGCCTACAGTGGTTGCGCAGGATGCCACGATCATGGATTGGGACACTGACGGTATGCCCACCGTCCTCTTGCGTGAAGGAACGAACGATTGGACCTGCCTCACCGACTGGCCTGCTTCACCGGGCAACGATCCCGAATGTTTCGATCCCGTATGGACGGCATGGAACGAAGCCTACATGGCCGGCAAAGAGCCGAAGATCAGCGGTCCGGGCATCGCCTATATGTTACAAGGTGGCTCCGACCCTTCCAACACTGACCCGTTTGCGACGGAACCGGCCGCGGGTGAGGCGTGGATCAGCACGCCGCCGCATGTGATGATCCTGGCACCGGATGGTTTCAACGCTTCTCAATTTGCCAGCGAACCGAGTCAGACAGAACCGTACATCATGTGGGACGGCACACCCTATGAGCACCTGATGCAGCCGGTGCTGCCGATGACGGAGGCTGTGCAGATTCCCGAAATAGACGACCCTGCAGTGCAAGAACTCATCGCGGCCGAACAACAATTGAACTATGCCGCCGATTTCCTCCATGATGTTGACACTGCCAAGCAAATGCTTGCCAATGAGTATCAAGAAGCCAGCAGCGGAAGCCGCCTGGTCAAGACGGAGAAACTGGCGTGGATCAAGAGCGGGGTCTATCTTGGGCAGAAGGCCGTCTTCTCCGACGTGACCGTCGAATTTGATGGCGATCATGCCACGATCCATTTCACTGCCACGTTCACTGGCATCTACGAAGGCAAGCCCTATCATGGCGACCCAAGCCCTGTCACTAACGTTTGGGTGAAGCGCGACGGTCGCTGGCAGATGGCCAAGGGCGGGTAGGCGCATTTTACTTTGGGGGCAGCCATTTCTAATGGCTGCCTAAGAGCGAGAAGCCGCCTCAGCGGCTGGGAACTAGCCGCTGAGGCGGCTTCTCGCTCTTATACTGCGTTCAGAATGAGAACCGGAGTTTTGCGGACCAACGGGATCGCGTGCGTCGCACTGACCGCCAACTGCTTCCAGTCCGCTAGATGCTTCCGTCAGTGCGACGCACGCTGGCCGAAACTAGGGGTTTCA